>NZ_DASREO010000102.1:0-124367 GCF_035652035.1 Bradyrhizobium sp. | reverse complement strand
GGCTGGAGGCCGACGGCGTCATCCTCAAGCGCGTGGCATTGATCGACCAGGACAAGATCGGGCTCGGCATCACCGTCTTCGTCTCGGTGGAGACCGGCGACCATTCGCAGGAATGGCTCGGCCGCTTCGCCGAGGTGGTGGGCGCCATGCCGGAAGTGATGGAATTCTACCGCATGGCCGGCGATGTCGATTACATGCTGCGCGTAATCGTGCCGGACATCCAGGGCTATGACGGATTCTACAAGCGGCTGATCGCGTCGGTGCCGCTGAAGAACGTGACGTCGCGCTTTGCGATGGAAAAGATCAAATCGGTGACGTCGCTTCCAGTGCCGGCGAACTAGATCTTCTGATTGTATTCGCCGACTTCGCCGTGCGTGCGCAGCACCGAATCCATCGCCTCGAACATGTCGCGCATCCGCTGTTCCGAGACCGGGCTCTCGACCACCACTACAAGCTCCGGCTTGTTGGAGGACGCGCGCACCAGTCCCCAGCTGCCGTCCTCGACGGTGACGCGCACGCCGTTGACGGTGACGAGGTCGCGGACTTTCTGGCCCGCGACCTTCTCGCCGCGTTTTTGCAGCCCTTCAAAGTGCTTCACCACCTGATCGACGACGCCGTACTTGGCCTCGTCGGCGCAGTGTGGCGACATGGTCGGCGATGACCATGTCTTCGGCAGAGCGTTCTTCAGGTCGGCCATCGACTTGCCGGGAGCGCGATCCAGCATCTCGCAGACGGCAATGGCCGACACAAGCCCGTCGTCATAGCCGCGACCGAATGGCTTGTTGAAGAAGAAGTGGCCGGATTTCTCGAAGCCCGCGAGCGCGCCCATCTCGTTGGTGCGGCGCTTCATGTAGGAATGGCCGGTCTTCCAGTAAGCAACTTTCGCGCCCTGCTTCTGCAACACGGGATCGGTGACAAAAAGCCCGGTCGATTTCACATCGACCACGAACTGCGCGTCCTTGTGAATCGCCGACATGTCGCGCGCCAGCATGACGCCGACCTTGTCGGCAAAGATCTCTTCGCCGGTATTGTCGACCACACCGCAGCGGTCGCCGTCGCCGTCAAAGCCCAGGCCGACATCGGCCTTGTGCTTCAAAACGGCATCGCGGATCGCGTGCAGCATTTCCATGTCTTCCGGATTGGGATTGTATTTCGGAAAAGTATGGTCGAGCTCGGTGTCGAGCGGAACGACCTCGCAACCGATCGCTTCCATCACCTGCGGCGCGAAGGCGCCCGCCGTGCCGTTGCCGCAGGCGACGACGGCTTTCAGCTTGCGCTTGAGTTTTGGGCGCTTGGTGAGGTCGGCGATGTAGCGCGCCGGAAAATTCTCGTGAAACTGATAGGAACCGCCGACCTTGTTCTTGAACTCGGCGTTGAGCACGATGTCCTTCAAGCGGGTCATTTCGTCGGGGCCGAAGGTGAGTGGCCGGTTGGCGCCCATCTTGACGCCGGTCCAGCCATTGTCGTTGTGCGAGGCCGTCACCATCGCGACGCAGGGCACGTCGAGCTCGAACTGCGCAAAATATGCCATCGGCGTCATCGCAAGCCCGATGTCGTGAACCCGGCAACCGGCGGCCTGCAGCCCCGAGAGCAACGCGTATTTGATCGAGGCCGAATAGCCGCGAAAATCGTGGCCGGTCACGACTTCCTGCTTGACGCCGAGCTCGGCAATCAGCGCGCCCAGCCCCATGCCGAGCGCCTGCACGCCCATCAGGTTGATTTCCTTGCCGAACAGCCAGCGCGCGTCGTACTCGCGAAAGCCGGTGGCCTTCACCATCGGCTCCGACTCGAACGCGTAGGTATTGGGAACCAGGACGGGCTTTGGCTTTGGAAACATTCGGCGGCCTATGGTGACATACAACGATATGGCCGAAGCCATAGCGAATGCGCTGGCCCGATGGAAGGCCGCTTTATCGAGTTAATTGGGGCGAATTCGAGAAAGGCTAAGGCGCGCCGCCGGCAATGATCGTCACTGCTCCAATACCATCTTGCCGTTGGCGGTGGCGTATTCGAACCGCCTCAGCTTCGACAGGAACGATAGCCCGAGCAGGTTTTCCGACAGCGCTTCGTCAGGCAGCACCATTGCATCAACATCGCGCACGATCAGACCGCCGACCTCGACCATCGCCAGCCGTGCCGGCGCGGCCTTCACGGTGCCATTCGCCGTCGTCACCGTCGCCCGGTAGTCGTTGCGCGACGGGCGCAGCCCGAACCGCGCCGCCGAGCTTTCGTTCAAGGCGACGACGGAAGCGCCAGTGTCGACCATAAAGGCAATGCGCTGGCCGTCGATCCGTCCTTCGGTCGCGAAATGGCCACGCCCGTCGCGGGGGATGCTGAGGCTGCGCGTACCGGCCTGACCTGCCGGAGTGACGACCAAGTGCGCCGACGGCGTCGCGGAGGCTGGTGCCATCTTGTCGGCGACCTGCGCCATGAAGGTGCCGAGGCCGATCATGATCGCGGCAAAAATCATAATGTTACGCATGACGCCACTCTCGACTACGCGCGGATTTGCCAATTTCAACACGCGCGCGACAAAACCGCGACCGGCGGCAAACCATCAGAGCGGCAATTTTGGCGAAAAGGATGAGCGAAGGGTTAACGAATTCATCACGCGCGGGAGCGCGTGCCCGCGGTCCTTTTCTCACATGCCCTTTTAGGTGCCTTTGGGCTTGACGCGGCGGGTCGGCATCGCGCTCGCCGGATCCTCCGGCCAGGGATGGCGGGGATATCGACCGCGCAAATCGGAGCGCACCGCCGCGTAGCTGCCGCGCCAGAAACCTGGCAGATCGCGTGTCACCTGCACCGGGCGGTGCGCCGGTGACAGCAATTCCAGCACCAGCGGAATGGCGCCGCGTGCGATCGAGGGATGGCTGGTCAGCCCGAACAACTCCTGCAAGCGCACCGCGATGGTGGGCCCCTGCTCGGCCTCGTAGTCGATCGCGAGTTGCGTTCCCGTCGGCGCCTCGAAATGCGTCGGCGCTTCCTTATCCAGCCGCGCGCGTAGAGACCACGGCAAAAGAGTCTGCAAGGCTTCCAACAGATCGCCGGCCGAAAATGCCTTCAACGAGGTCTTGTCGAGCAGAGCCGGCACCAGCCAGGTCTCGCGCTGGGCTTTGAGCGCATCATCCGACAAATCCGGCCATGGATTGTCGGATGACGCACTCTCGGCGCCACGGAGATACATCACGCGATCGCGCCATTGCTTGATCGGCTTCGACCATGGCAGACGGTCGAGACCTGCCGCGATCAACCCATCGGCGAATATCCGCGCCGTTTCTTCCGAAGGCTCAAGCGCCAACGGCGTCTCCGACAACGTGATCGCATGCAAGGACTTCCGGCGCCGCGCCCGCAGAGCCATCGCACCGCGATCGAAGGAGATTTCATCCGCATTTTCGATCTGGTCGGGGAAACGCGCTTCGATCTCTTCCATCGTGATCGGTGCGGCCAGCAGGATGCGGCCCTGCATGGCCGTACCCGTCAGTTCGGCCACCGCAATATAGGGCGCGCGCGACAGCGCAGTCGTCGGCTCGATCGCGGCGCCACGCCCATTGGCCAGCACAAAGCTGCCGTTGCCGCGATTTCTGGCAACACGATCGGGAAAGGCGAATGCCAGCATCACGCCCGTTGAAGGCAGCTCGTCATCTTTTGGTTTGGCCCGGTCGCCGGCCGCCACTTGCGCGGCCCAGCGTTGCGCCTGGCCGCGCGCAGCTTCCGCCCGCTGCGAACGATCGCGGTGAAACATCTCAAGGCGCACATCCAGATCGACATGGTCGCCGCCGAGTCCGCGCTCGGTGAGAACGGCGGCGATCTCGGCCGCAGCGCGGCCGCTACCCAAACGATGCGAATCCACGATCATCCGCGCCAGCCGCGGCGGCAGCGCCAACGCCCGCAGGCTGCGGCCCTCGTCGGTGATCCGCCCATCCACATCGAGCGCGCCGAGTTCGCGCAGCAATTCGCGCGCTTCCTTCAAGGCTGGTGCGGGAGGGGAATCGAGAAAAGCCAGGCCTGCAGGGTCGCTCACGCCCCATTGCGCGAGATCGAGCACCAGCGACGACAGATCCGCGCTCAGGATTTCCGGTTGGGTATAGGCCGCGAGCGACGCCGTCTGCGGCTCGTCCCAGAGCCGGTAACACACGCCGGGTTCGGTGCGCCCGGCGCGACCGCGACGCTGATCGACCGCCGCGCGCGAGGCCCGCACAGTTTCGAGCCGGGTCAATCCGATATCCGGCTCGTAGCGCGGCACGCGCGCGAGGCCCGAATCGACAACGATCCGCACGCCTTCGATGGTGAGCGACGTCTCCGCAATTGAAGTGGCGAGCACGACCTTGCGATGGCCTTTGGGCGCCGGCGCGATCGCGCGGTCTTGCACGGACGCATCGAGCGCGCCGAACAGTGGCACGATTTCAATCGAGGCGTCGTGGATGCGCTCGCTGAGGAAATTCTGCGTGCGGCGGATTTCGGCAGCACCGGGCAAAAAGGCCAGCACCGATCCGGGGTCGGCGCGCAGTGCGGTCGCGATCGCATCCGCCATCTGCCGCTCGACCTGTACGTCGGCCTTGCGGCCGAGATAGCGCGTCTCGACTGGAAAGGCCCGGCCTTCACTCGCGACAACAGGCGCATCGCCCAGCAATTTGGCGACCCGCGCGCCATCGAGCGTCGCGGACATCACGAGGATGCGCAAGTCCTCGCGCAGGCCGGTTTGTGCGTCGCGTGCCAGCGCCAGCCCCAGATCGGCATCGAGCGAGCGTTCGTGAAATTCGTCGAACAGCACGGCGGCGATACCATTCAGTTCGGGATCGTCGAGGATCTGACGCGAGAAGATTCCTTCGGTCACCACTTCGATGCGGGTGGCTTGCGAAACCTTGGAGCCGAAGCGGACGCGGTAGCCGACGGTTTCGCCAACTTTCTCGCCAAGGGTATGCGCCATCCGCTCGGCGCTGGCGCGCGCGGCTATCCGACGAGGCTCCAGCACGATGATCTTCTTGGCCTTGGTCCACGGCTCATCAAGCAGTGCGAGCGGCACGCGCGTGGTCTTGCCGGCGCCAGGCGGCGCAACCAGCACCGCGGCATTATGGCCGGCAAGCGTGCGCGGCAGATCGTCCAGGACGACATCGATGGGAAGCGGCGTATCGAAGCTGCGGGGCAATTTTACCGGCTCGGGTTGAACCCTCTCCCCTTGCGGGAAGGGGTGGTTTCGAGCGTGAGCGAGAAACCGGGTGAGGGGTTCAGGTCTTCGGGAGAAACAAGACCTCTCACCCGGCTCGAATTTCGCTGTCGCTCATCCGAGCCACCCTCTCCCACAAGGGAAGAGGGAAAGAAAGAGCCAAACGAGGTGCAAAGACGAGGCCTTGCCTCACCCCTTGGCTTCGGGCGGGCGACCGACGCTTTCGTAAGTAAAGCCGCGCGCTGCCATGTCCTCGGGACGAAAGACATTGCGAAGATCGACAACGACGGGATGAGCGAGTTCGCTCTTGAGGCGATCGAGATCAAGTCCACGGTATTGCGCCCATTCGGTGACCACCACCAGCGCATCGGCGCCGCGGGCGCAAGCGTAGGGATCGTCGCTGTATTCGATGTCGGGCAGTTCGCGCCGCGCCATTTCCATGCCGACCGGATCATGCGCGCGTACCCTGGCGCCCATATCGAGCAGGCCGGTCACCAATGGAATCGACGGCGCATCGCGCATGTCATCGGTGTCGGGCTTGAAGGTGAGACCGAGCACCGCGACCGTCTTGCCGCGAAGGTTGCCACCGACGGCACCGGAGACCTTGCGCGCCATCGCGCGCTTGCGGTTGTCGTTGACCGCAAGCACCGCTTCCACAATGCGCAATTGCACGTCGTGATCGAGCGCGATCTTGACGAGCGCCTTGGTGTCCTTCGGAAAGCACGAGCCGCCAAAGCCGGGGCCAGCGTGCAGGAACTTGGTGCCGATGCGGTTGTCGAGCCCGATGCCGCGCGCCACTTCCTGCACATTGGCGCCGACCTTTTCAGACAAGTCCGCCATCTCGTTGATGAAGGTGATCTTGGTCGCGAGGAAGGCATTGGCGGCGTACTTGATCATCTCCGCCGTGCGCCGGCCCGTGAACATCAGGGGACCCTGGTTGAGCGACAACGGCCGATAGATGTCGGCCAGAACTTTGCGGGCGCGCTCATCGAGAGTGCCGACCACGATGCGGTCGGGGAATTTGAAGTCACGGATCGCAGCACCCTCGCGCAGAAATTCCGGATTGGACGCAACCGCGACATCGGCCGAGGGATTGGCCTCGCGGATCAGCCGCTCGACTTCGTCGCCGGTGCCGACCGGCACAGTCGACTTCGTGATCACGACCGTGAAGCCTTTCACCGCAGCAGCGATCTCGCGCGCAGCGGCGTAGACGTAGCTGAGATCGGCGTGGCCATCGCCGCGGCGGGACGGCGTGCCGACCGCGATGAAGACGGCATCCGCTTCGGCGACCGGCCCGGTGAGATCGGTGGTGAATTTCAGCCGGCCAGCCTTCGCATTGGCGGCAACGAGCGCGTCGAGCCCGGGTTCGAAGATCGGAATCTCGCCACGGTGCAGCGCTGCGATTTTGCCCTCATCCTTGTCCACGCAGGTGACGTCGTGTCCGAAATCGGCAAAGCAGGCGCCTGACACCAGCCCCACATAGCCCGTGCCTATCATGGCGATATGCATCTGAAATCCTGTCGAAAATGGTTAACGGGACTGATTCGTCGAATCCGTCTTAGAGCATTCTGTCACAAACCAAAAACCGAACGGACACATGACAGTGGCATGTCAATTGCGTGAATAAAGGAGAATGAAACCGATACGGCCGATGATGCGCCAAAGCCACCCCAAAAAGGGACAGCCATGACTTCCAGCGGCACATCTGCCGTTACCGTTACCAGCCAGACCGGCCCCGGCCGGGTCGACTGGGTCGACTACGCGAAAGGCATCTGCATCGTTATGGTGGTGATGATGCACTCGGTGCTGGGCGTGGAATTGGCGTCCGGCCAGACCGGCTTCATGCATCCGCTGGTCGCCTTCGCCAAGCCGTTCCGGATGCCGGATTTCTTCCTGATTTCCGGGCTGTTCCTGCCGGTTGTCATCGATCGGGACTGGCGCACCTACCTTGATCGTAAAGTGGTGCATTTCGCCTATTTTTACGTGCTCTGGGTCACCATTCAATTCGGCTTCAAGGCGCCCGCTTTCGCGGCCGAAACGAGTTGGGCCCATGCCGGATACCTTTATCTGGAATCCTTCATCGAGCCATTCGGCACGCTGTGGTTCATCTATCTGCTGCCGGTCTTCTTCGTGGTCACGAAGGCGACGCGACGTTGGCCGCCGCTTTTGATCTGGGGCCTCGCCGCACTCCTTGAGATGATGCATTTTTCGACCGGCTGGACCGCGATCGACGAATTCGGCGCGCGCTTTGTCTATTTCTACACCGGCTATCTGTTCGCTGGCCGCGTGTTCACGCTGTCGGATCGCGCACGAAACGAACCATGGCTTGCGCTCGCCGCGCTGGCGCTGTGGGCGCTCGTCAACGAGAGCCTCGTGCAGCTTGGCGTCAGCGAATGCCCTTTTGTTTCACTGGCGCTTGGACTTGCCGGCGCGTGCGCGATTATCACCATCGGGACGCTCTTGGCTCGCATGCGCTGGTTGAATTTCCTCCGCTTCTGCGGCGAACATTCGATCGTGATCTATCTCGCCTTTTTCCTGCCGATGGCTGCGACGCGGACGATCCTTCTGCGCACCGGCATGATCCACGATATCGGCGCCATCTCGCTGACAGTGACGCTGTTCGGCGTCTTCGGCGCACTGGCGATCTGGCGGATCGCGCTTCATGTCGGGGCGAACTTCCTGTTCGAACGCCCCGACGCGTTCTGGATTGCGCCGAAGAAAGCAAGCCCGGCGCTACAAGCGGCCGAGTAAATCTCACTTCCGCTATGGCTTGAGATAAAGCGCGCCGGAGGTGCGGCCGGCTTCGAGATCGGCGTGCGCCCGTGCGGCGTCAGTCAAGGGATAGGCTTGGCCTGAGACCTTGAGGATGCCGCTCGCAATTCCCGCCAGCGCTGCGTCTGCCGCTGCACGATACGCCTCCGTCTCGTTCATGTAGGCCATCACGCTCGGCCGGGCGAGCGAGAGGCTGCGGCGCGGCCCGAGATCGCTGACATCGACGGGCGGAATCGGCCCACCCGCCTGGCCTGTGCTCGCCACCACGCCAAACGGCCGCACACACGCGAACGTTTTGGCAAGCGTCGCACCGCCGACGCCGTCATAGGCAACATCGACGCCGCGCTTGCCGGTGAGGTCGCCGACGGCTTGCGCAAAATCCGCGTCGCGCCCGACAATGACGTGGCTCGCGCCGGCCTGACGGGCGATGGCGGCCTTCGCTTCCGAACCGACGGTTGCAATGACGGTTGCGCCGAGATGGTTTGCCCAACGTGTCAGCAACTGCCCAACGCCACCGGCCGCGCTGTGGACGAGCAGCGTCGTGCCGGATGCCACCGGGTAGACCCGGAACAATAGCATGTGCGCGGTGATCGCCTTGACGAAAGATGACGCGACGGCCTCGTCGGACAGAGAGTCCGGCAGCTTGACCGCCCGCCACGCCGGAAGGTTGCGTTCGGCCGCATAGGCGCCGACCGGCGCGCCGGCATAGGCGATACGGTCGCCGGCCTTGACTGACGTGACACTGGCGCCGAGCGCCGCAACCACCCCGACCCCTTCGACGCCCGGGATGTTGGCCGGCGGCATCGGGTACAGACCCGAACGCTGGTAGATATCGACGAAATTCACGCCGATGGCGGTCTGGCGAATGCGGACCTCATCGGCGGCGGGCGGCGGCAGTTCGACCTCGGCGACTTCGAATTGCTCGACGGTGCCCTGTGTCTTGACGCGAACGACTGTGGTCATGGCTTTTCCTCATCATCTGTTGGAAACGGACTATGGCGAGCGATGCGAATATGCGAAATTCCCCATATCTGCGCCCCTGATGTGAGATTTTGCACAATGGCAGACTGGGAAGATCTCCACCATTTCGTGACGCTCGCCCGCGAAGGCACGCTGTCGGCGGCCGCACGCACGCTTGGTGTCGACCACGCGACCGTGGCGCGGCGGGTGGCGGCTCTGGAGGCGTCGACCGGACTGAAACTGGTCGATCGTCGTGCGCGCGCCACAACGCTAACGGACGACGGCAAGCGCATCGCGGCGGTCGCGGCTCCCATGGAGGAAGCGGCGTTCGCGGTCGGGCGCGCGGCACAGGCCGCAAAGCCCGGCCTCGATGGCGAGGTCTCGATCAGCGCACCGCCGAATTTCGCGAGCTCGGTGATCGCGCCACAACTTGTGCGGCTGCGGCAGCAACATCCCGGCATCCGCATCAAACTGATCGGGGAAAAGCGCCAGGCTTCGCTCAGCCGCCGCGAGGCCGACATCGCGCTGCGGCTGATGCGTCCCGTGGAAGCCGGATTGTTCGTACGCAAGATCGGCAGCTTCGGCTTCAGCCTCTACGGCGCGCCAGGTTACCTGGAAAAGACCCCGCCGCATGCGCTCGCCTTTATCGGCTATGACGCCTCGATGGCGACCTCGCCTCAGGAAATCTGGCTGCGCGGAATCGTCGGCGAGCGCGAGGTCCTGCTGCGCACCAACGATCTCGAGACCCAGGTCGCGGCGGCCCGCGCAGGCCTCGGCGTTGCCGCATTGCCTCACTATCTCGGCGATAGCGACCCGCACCTGCAACGCCATGTGGTGACGCAAAAGCCGGTCAGCCGCGACGTCTGGCTTGCGGTGCATCGCGACTTGCGTCAGGTCCCACCGGTGCGCGCTGTGCTGGAATTTCTGGTGAGCTGCGTAAAATAAGACAAGCGAAAAATCCGGTGCGCGAAATTGCTGAACCGGGTGTCAATGGGAGCAAAAATCCCTACATTGCAGCCATGCCAAAGCCCTCCCCGAAAGCCGCTCCCAAACCCGTCGCCGCCAAAGCCCTTGCCAAGGGCGACCATGTGTTTCTGGTCGACGGTTCCTCCTATATTTTTCGCGCCTATCACGCGCTGCCGCCGCTGAACCGCAAATCCGACGGGTTGCAGGTCAACGCCGTGCTCGGCTTCTGCAACATGCTGTGGAAACTGCTCCGCGACATGCCGCCGGACAGCCAGCCGACACATCTCGCCATCGTGTTCGACAAGTCGGAAGTCACCTTCCGCAACAAGCTCTATCCGGATTACAAAGCGCATCGTCCGCCGGCGCCGGACGATCTCATTCCACAATTCGCGCTGATCCGCGACGCCGTGCGCGCGTTCGACCTGCCATGCCTGGAACAGATCGGCTTCGAAGCCGACGATCTGATCGCGACCTATGCGCGGGAAGCGAGCGAGCGCGGCGCCACCACGACCATCGTGTCGTCGGACAAGGACCTGATGCAGCTGGTCAACGAAAAGGTGACGATGTTCGACACCATGAAGGACCGCCGCATCGGCGTTCCCGAAGTGATCGAGAAATTCGGCGTTCCGCCCGACAAAGTGGTCGAGGTTCAGGCGCTCGCGGGCGACTCCACCGACAATGTGCCGGGCGTGCCTGGCATCGGCATCAAGACCGCGGCGCAACTGATCGTCGAATATGGCGACCTCGAAGGGCTCTTGAAGCGCGCCGGTGAGATCAAGCAACCGAAGCGGCGCGAGGCGCTGATCGAGAACGCCGAGAAGGCCCGGATCTCGCGGCAGCTGGTGCTGCTTGACGACAAGGTCAAGCTCGACGTGCCGCTCAACGACCTCGCCGTGCATGAGCCCGACGCGCGCAAGCTGATCGCGTTCCTCAAGGCGATGGAATTTTCCACCCTCACCCGCCGCGTCGCCGAATATTCGCAAGTCGACCCCGCCGACGTGCAGGCCGACCAGGGCAAAGCGAGCGCGTTCTCGCCGCTGCCGCTGGCCGAGAAGGTCGATGAATCCGGCAACGCGCCGGGAGGCGATCGGGGTGGCGATCTGTTCGCGGGCGAGAAACCGCCTGCAAAGGGCAAGGCAGCAGCAGCCGGCAAGCCGGGCGACCGAAACGACAAGGCCTCGAGCCTCAAGGGCACGCCGCAGGCGCTTGCGGCCGCGCGCGCCGAGGAAGCCCGCAATACGCCTGTCGATCGCAAGAAATATAAGGCCATCCGCGACATGGCCGATCTGAAGGCCTGGATCGCCCGCGCGCGTGAAGCCGGTCAGTTCGCATTCGAGGCCAAGGCGAGTTCAGAAGATCCGATGCAGGCCGAAATCTGCGGCATCGCATTGGCGCTCGCCCCCAACGATGCAGCTTACGTTCCGCTCGCCCACAAGCAGGCCGGCGACGGCAGCGGGCTGTTCGCCGCTGGCCTTGCGCCGGATCAGATCAAGGTCACTGAGGCGCTCGCCGCGCTCAAGCCGCTTCTGGAGTCGCCCGGCATCCTCAAGATCGGCTTCAACATCAAGTTCGGCGCGGTGATGCTGGCGCAGGCCGGGATCACGCTTCGCAATTGCGACGATGCGCAGCTGATGAGCTATGCGCTCGACGCCGGTCGCGGCTCGCACGACCTCGACAAGCTTTCGGCGTCCTGGCTCGGCCACACCACGATCACGCATGGCGAATTGATCGGCAGCGGCAAGAACAAGCTCTCTTTCGATCAGGTGCCGATCGAGAAGGCGAGCGAATATTCCGCCGAAGACGCCGACGAGATCTATCGGCTATGGCGCCTGTTCAAGCCGCGCCTCGTCGGCGAGCGCATGAACGTGGTCTATGAGACGCTGGAGCGGCCGCTGGTTTCGGTGCTCGCACGGATGGAGCGGCGCGGCATCTCGATCGATCGGCAGGTGCTATCGCGGCTTTCGGGCGAATTCGCACAGACCGCAGCAAGGGTCGAGGCCGAGATTCAGGAGATCGCAGGCGAGCCGGTCAATGTCGGCAGCCCCAAGCAGATCGGAGACATCATCTTCGGCAAGATGGGCATTGCCGGCGGCACCAAGACCAAGACCGGCGCGTGGTCGACCTCGGCGCAAATCCTCGATGATCTCGCCGAACAGGGTCACGAGTTTCCGAAGAAAATATTGGAGTGGCGTCAGGTCTCGAAACTGAAATCGACCTATACCGACGCGCTGCCGACCTATGTCCACCCGCAAACCCATCGCGTGCATACGACCTACGCGCTGGCCGCGACCACCACGGGGCGACTGTCGTCGAACGAGCCGAACCTGCAGAACATTCCGGTGCGCACCGAGGACGGCAGGAAAATCCGCCGCGCGTTCATCGCCTCTCCCGGCCACAAGCTGGTGTCGGCGGACTATTCGCAGATCGAGCTGCGGCTCTTGTCCGAGATCGCCGACATTCCCGTACTGAAACAAGCTTTCCGTGACGGGCTCGACATTCACGCTATGACGGCGTCGGAAATGTTCGGCGTCCCCGTCAAGGACATGCCGGGCGAGGTACGCCGCCGCGCCAAAGCGATCAATTTCGGCATCATCTACGGCATCTCGGCGTTCGGCCTCGCCAACCAGCTCGGCATCGCCCGCGAGGAAGCTTCCGCCTACATCAAGAAGTATTTCGAGCGCTTCCCGGGCATCCGCGCCTACATGGATGCGACGCGTGATTTCTGCCGCAGCCACGGCTATGTCGAGACGCTGTTCGGCCGCAAGTGCCACTACCCCGACATCAAAGCGTCCAATGCCTCGGTCCGCTCCTTCAACGAGCGCGCCGCGATCAACGCGCGGCTTCAGGGTACGGCCGCCGACATCATTCGCCGCGCCATGATCCGCATGGAAGAGGCGCTCACCGAGAAGAAGCTCTCTGCGCAGATGCTGCTGCAGGTGCACGACGAACTGATCTTCGAGGTGCCTGAGGACGAGGTCGCGGCGACGCTGCCGGTAGTCCAGCGTGTGATGGAAGACGCGCCGTTCCCGGCGGTGGTTATGTCGCTACCGTTGCACGTCGATGCCCGCGCCGCCAACAACTGGGACGAGGCGCATTAGCCAAAAGAAAAACGCGGCGGGATTTTCCGCCGCGCTTTCGATCCGTCTTGTCCGTCGCCGGTTACTCGGCCGCGAGCTTCACTTCGGGTGCAGCGGCGCGAACGTCCGCATCGACCTTGGCTTCGAACTTGGCGAAGTTCTTCTGGAACATGCCGACCAAAGCCCGCGCGGTCTTGTCGAACTCGGCCTTGTCCTTCCAGGTGTTGACCGGGTTGAGAATGTCGCTCGGCACGCCCGGCAGCGCGGTCGGCACCGCAAAGCCGAAATACTTATCAGTACGGAATTCGACATTGCGCAAGGAGCCGTCGAGCGCGGCGGTGAGAAGCGCGCGCGTGACCTTGATGGGCATTCGCGAGCCGGTGCCGAACTTGCCGCCGGTCCATCCCGTATTGACCAGCCAGCAGTCGACATTGTGCTTGGCGATCAGCTCGCGCAGCATGTTGCCATAGACCGACGGGTCGAGCGGCAGGAAGGGGGAGCCGAAGCAGGTCGAGAATTCCGGCTGCGGCTCGTTGCCGAGGCCACGCTCGGTTCCGGCGACCTTGGCGGTGTAGCCGGACAGGAAGTGATACATCGCCTGCGCCGGCGAGAGCTTTGCGATCGGCGGCAGCACGCCGAAAGCATCCGCAGCCAGCATCACGACATTCTTCGGCTGGCCGGCGCGGCCGGTGCGCGAGGCATTGGGGATGAAATCCAGAGGATAGGCCGAGCGCGTATTTTCCGTCTTCGAACCATCGTCGAAATCGGGAACGCGAGTGTATTCGTCGAGCACGACGTTTTCGAGCACCGCGCCGAAACGCTTGCTTGCCGCAAAAATCTCCGGCTCGGCTTCCTGCGACAGCTTGATGCACTTGGCATAGCAGCCACCTTCGAAATTGAAGATGCCGTCCTTGCCCCAGCCATGCTCGTCGTCGCCGATCAGCGTGCGCTTGGGATCGGCCGAAAGCGTGGTTTTTCCGGTGCCGGACAGGCCGAAGAAAATCGCGCTGTCGCCGGCGGGGCCGACATTGGCCGAGCAGTGCATCGGCATCACGCCGCGCGCGGGCAGATAGTAATTGAGCGTGGTGAACACGCTCTTCTTCATCTCGCCGGCATAATAAGACCCGCCGATCAGGACGATCTTGCGGGCGAAATCGATCGCGACGACGTTCTCCGAGCGCACGCCGTGACGTTTCGGATCGGCGCGGAAGCTCGGCAGGTCGATAATGGTGAGTTCAGGCACGAAGTCATTCAGCTCGGACTGCTCCGGGCGGATCAGAAGCGTGCGAATGAACAGCGAATGCCAGGCGAGCTCGGTAAAGACGCGGGTCTTGATCCGGAAGGTCGGATCGGCGCCGCCATAGAGGTCCTGCGCGAACAGCGTCATGCCTTCGGCATGCTTGAGGAAGTCGGCATAAAGCGCTTCGAACTGCTCCGAGGTGATCGACTGGTTGCCGGCCCACCACATGTTCTTGTCGGTGGTGGCATCACGAACCGTGAACTTGTCCTTCGGGCTGCGGCCGGTGAAGTCACCAGTGTCCGCACACAAGGCGCCATCGGCCGAGAGCATCGCCTCGCCTGCCGACAGCGAATGCTGATAGAGCTGCGCCGCACCGAGATTCCAATTCACGCCTTTCAGATTCTTCAAGCCGAATTTGTCGGCTCCAAAGGCGCCGTTGCGCTTACCCGTCTCTTGCACGAAAAACTCCTCCTCGTATCCGCGTATCTCGATCGCGCGAATGCCGCACACCGCGCGTCCGTCGCGGTTAGACCATTGACTATAGCCGCCGGGCCGGAGCCCGGCGAACGAAACTTTCCAGCGATCTATTATTGATGAACGCTCACCTTGCCAAGCCGATCCCACCGTTTTGGTTTATTCGAGGAGGCCACAATAAGGGGGCCTTTGATGCGGCTCAATTTCATATGATGGTATTTTCAGCTCTTTCGTCGCAGCGGGCGCTTCGGAAGCGGCATTCGGCCGCGAATTCCGGCGAATTGTCGCGCCAAGCCATTTTGCGCCGCACAATGCTGGCTGCTCTCGAATTCTAGCGGACGGCCGCCCCATCGCCGATGAACGGCCCCCAGAAAGCAGGGTAGGCATTCCTGGCTGACGACGTGTCGTTGAGATAGGCGAGCATCGCCTGTCGCAACGCTTCCGCACGCGACATCTGTGAATCGGCCTTGAGACGATCGAAAGTTGATGTAGTCAGCCGCGTCGCGGCCTCCGAAGCAACGGCCCAATGCGTCACCAGCAGCGCTTTCGCGCCCGCATAGAAAAACGCGCGCGCTAATCCCGACAGCGCCTCTGCGCCCGGCTTGTCGCCGGCGATCGTATTGCAGGCGGACAGCACCACCCAATCGGCGTTGAGCTTCAACTGCGCGACCTCGCTCGCGGTGAGCAGACCATCATCCAGCTCCGATGGCTGCTTGGGAATGCTCAGCGCCAGCGACGGTTCGGCGATCCCCTTGACGTCGCCCGCCACGAGGCCGTGGGTTGCGAAGTAGACGATGGCGTAGTCGGCAAGCGGCGCGCGCTTGACGCTGGTTTCGCTGGCATCCGCCCCGAGGTGGATATCGGCCGCGGCCCCGCCGAGGTCGCGGGCCACCGCGTTCAATTCGTCGGCCGTGTCAGGTAGCTGCGGCAAGGCCGCCGCAGTCTCGCGCGATCAACGCCGACGCCTCGCCAGAAATCGGTATAGGCCACGGTCGCGAGGCTGCGTGCGGCCACCGCTTCGACCGGGCGAGCCGCGCGCCGATCGCCATTGCCCTGGGCCGGATCGAACAAGGGATCGCCGAACCCCGTGAACGGCTTTGCACCGTGATCCTTGCGGGCGAAAATGCGGAGCGCTTTCAGGCTTGCGAGCGAAGGCACCACCGAAACCGCCTGGCGCTTGATCAACCAGGCCGCCTCGCGATAACCACCAAGCGTTGCCGGGATCGCCGCCGGGGGCTTCTCGGTCACCAGCAAATGAAACGGCAGGGCGGTGAGCGCGCCCGAAGGCACGATGAGAAGGCTGCGCTTGTCCTTGATCAAAGCGTCCACCGGACCGAGCAGCGTCGCATAGAGCTCGTTCGCGAGCGCCAGGTCGAACAATCCGGTCTTGCCGGTTGCGTCGGCAGCACGGTTGACGTCGAGCCCACGGCGGAATGCCGCAACTTTCTTTGCAATGTCGTCGGCCCCGATACTGATCGGCTTCCAGTCAAAGCCGTCGCGCGTGACAGCGATGACGTAGCTCTGCTTGTCGAGAACCGAGAACACGACAATCGCCTCGCCGGCTGCGAGCAGCGTCTCGATTTCGTCTGTTTTGACCGGCAGCGGATTCGACAGCGCCGCATAGTCGGGAAATTCGGCTGCAAGCTTTTTCTGCAAGCCCGCGCGTTCGGCGGCTATGGCGGAAAGCCGTGCCCTGTTGCGGTTTTCGGACGCGGCGTCGCGCTTTGCCGCCGCGCCCGAGACCGCGACAATGATCGCCTTGTCGAGCCCCTCGGCTTCCGCGGCGAGATCCTGATCCTTGCGGACAAGCTCGGCGAGACCATCGCTGCCGGCGGCGAGCCGCACCGCAAGCTTGTTCACCGCGGTCGCCGCCGCGGACTGGGAGCCGGTCTGGATGACGTCAAGCGACAGGTCCAATGCCTTTGCGCGCGTCAGCAGTTGCTGATCGGCCGCCGCATACAGTTCTGGAAGCGCAACACGCGCCTGCGCGCGCTTGGCTGCGATCATCCGTTCCACCAGCGGCAAGGCATCAGAGAACCGCGCCATTTCAAGATAGAACGAGGCAAGATTGTTGACAGAGGCCGCGGTGTCGGGATGATCGGCGCCGACCGCGCGCTCCCGGATCGACAATGCGCGTTTGAACAACGGCTCTGCGTCGGCATAGCGTTGCTGCCGCTGGTCGAGATCGGCCAGATTGTTCAGCGATCTTGCAACGTCGGGATGGTCCCGCCCTTGCACCTTTTCGCGGATCGCCAGCGAGCGGCTGATCATCGGCTCGGCTTCGCCGTAGCGTCCCTCAACCTTCAAAACCTGGCCGAGATTGCTAAGGAGCGTCGCAACCGCAGGACTGTCGGGTCCTGCGGCCTTTTCGAAGATCGCAAGCGCGCGCCTGAACAAGGGCTCGGAATCGCCATGACGATCCTGACGCTCGTAAAGCGTGGCGAGATTGTTCAACTGCCGGCCAACATCCACATGGTTTGGCCCGAGCGACCGTTCGCAGTTCGCCAAGGCCCGCTTGAACAGCGGTTCGGCCTCCGCAAAGCGGCCTTGCCGTTCGTAAAGTGCGGCCAGGTTGTTCATTTCGGGCGCGATTGCGGATGAATCGATCCCGACCGACCGCTCCATGATGGCAAGCGCGCGCTCGAGGAGCGGCTCGGCCTTGTCGTCCCGGCCGAGGTCTCCATAGAGCTGCGCCAGATTGTTCAGAGCGCCCGCGTGATCGCGGCTGTTGGGGCTTGTCTTTTCCAAGGTAGCCGCTGCTGCTTCCGCCAGCGGAAGCGCTTCGGAATATTTCCCGGCACGGCTGAGTTCAGCAGCCCTGTTGCTTTGCGCGATCGGGCTCTGTGCCGATGCGACCACGCTCATGGAGAGCATTGCGACGAGGCCGATCGCAATGGTCAAGGCGGATCGACAGCCTGGTTTCATGACGCAATCTCGCTTCGACCTATGCACGGCAGTCACCGGCATGCCGCGCGCCTATTAGGTCGCTGCGAGGATTGCTTGCGTTCAACGACGGCTTTGGGCTTTTTTATGCCTTCTTATATCGCGGCTTATGTCTTGGCCCGCGCCTCGTCGGCGAGACGGACCAGCATTTTTCGCAATTCGCCGGGCCCAATGACCCGCTCCGGAAAGTCGAGCCGCAGCGTCCTGTTGTCCGCCTGCAGATCGATTCCTTCCGGATCGATGCCGCTGCAGCGCCAGTCGGCCGCTGCTGCTCCCAAGAGCCGCGTGGCATAGAGCCCAAGCGCTTCCTGATGATCGGTGTTCATGTGCTCGACCGCGCCCTGCGCGGCCTCGACAAGCGCGTCCGCATCGGAGAGATCGGTCAGAAACTCCTCCGGCTTCAGATCCAGAATGCGTCCAAATCCAGCGACGAGGTGGGTTCCGCTGGGCCGAATCCGGAAAAACGAAAAATCCTTGAAGTCCACGAAAACTTGCGCGGTGGGATGAGCATTGAGATAGCGCTGGCGGGCGATTTCGCGCTTCGACGTGATTTCTTCGGCGTGGCCTGAGAGCATGATGCGCGATCCCTCGAGCGGATCGCCTTCGACGCGCTCGTCCAGCATCAGCGAGACGCGCGCGTCCGCGAGCAGGTTCCTGGTGTGAATGGCAAGACGGGAGATCAACAAAATCGGCGAACCGTCAGAGTGGCTGGCAACGTTCACCAGCGAGCAGTAAGGGTCGCCGCTGCCGGACATCAAGGTTGCCAGCGCGCCCTGGCGGCTGCGGCGGAGCAGCGACTTGACCGCCCTGGAAGGGTTAAAATCCTCGGTCAATTGCATCGATTATTTCCTCGCATCCTGTTGCAATTTGGCCCTTTTTTCGGGTAAACCGACGTACGCAAGGGTCGAGGCGCCTAAACCTTTAAGGCGCTTTCGTGGAACTCGGTCACACTTCAGCCCAGCTTGCATTGCTCGTTGACCGCGTTCGAAGCCCGATTATGCGGCGCACCAGACGATTAGACGCCGTTTCAGCAACGTGACAACAGTATCTGAAAGCAGGCTCATGCCCACAATTGCTTTGGTCGACGACGACCGCAACATTCTCACATCTGTCTCGATTGCGCTTGAAGCCGAAGGCTATCGCATCATGACCTATACTGATGGGGCGTCGGCACTGGACGGCTTCAGGACTTCACCGCCGGACCTTGCCATCCTCGACATCAAGATGCCGCGCATGGACGGCATGGAAACCTTGAGGCGGCTGCGGCAGAAATCCGACCTGCCGGTGATTTTCCTGACCTCCAAGGACGAGGAGATCGACGAGTTGTTCGGCCTCAAAATGGGCGCCGACGATTTCATCCGCAAGCCGTTCTCGCAGCGGCTTCTGGTCGAACGCGTCAAGGCGGTGCTGCGCCGCTCGGCGCCGAAAGATCCAACCGCCGTGCCGAAGGAAACCGACGCCAAGGCGCTCGATCGCGGCCTGCTCCGCATGGATCCGGAACGCCACACCTGCACCTGGAAGAACGAGCCGGTGACGCTCACCGTGACCGAGTTTCTGATTCTTCAGGCGCTCGCCACGCGGCCCGGCGTCGTCAAGAGCCGCAACGCGTTGATGGATGCGGCCTATGACGACCAGGTCTATGTCGACGACCGCACCATCGACAGCCACATCAAGCGGCTGCGCAAGAAGTTCAAGGTCGTGGACGACGAATTCGAGATGATCGAAACCCTCTACGGGGTCGGATACCGTTTCAAGGAAGCCTGAGGCAAGAAAACCCGAGGGACGTTTCGCCCCTTGCGTAGTTTTGCCGACTGACACCACCGCTGTGCCGGTGGTAGAATAACGACCGCATCGCAAGCCCCTGAAAACAACCGGCGGTTTTGGCCATTGCTTGATCGAACGCAGCCTGATGCAAGCCTGAACGCCGACGACGTCACGACGCCTGTCGTGATGGATGCCGTTGCCGCCGAAAGTCCGCCGGCGCGGTCATGGCGGCCGCTCGACTGGCTGCGGCGAGCCGGACAGTATATTTTTGCGCTCAGCTTCTCGAGCCTCACCCGGCGCATCGTTTCGCTGAACATCGCGGGCCTGGTCGCGCTGGTGGCGAGCATTCTCTACCTCTCGCAGTTCCGCGCCGGCCTGATCGACGCCCGCGCGCAAAGCCTGCTGGTGCAGGCCGAGATCATCGCCGGCGCCATTGCAGCTTCGGCAACTGTCGAAACCAACGCCATCACCATCGACCCGGACCGCTTGGCGGAACTGAAACTGGGTGAAGTTTCTCCGCCACTGGATGATTTTTCAGGACTGAGCTTTCCGATCAATCCGGAGCGGGTGGCGCCAGTGCTGCGCCAACTGATTTCGCCGACCAAGACCCGTGCGCGAATTTACGATCGGGAAGGCTCGCTCATCCTGGACAGCCGCAGCCTCTACGGCCGCGGCGACGTGTTGCGCTTCGAACTGCCGCCGCCTTCGGTGGAGAAGCCTGGGCTCCCCGAACGCACGATGATCGCGATCCGGACCTGGCTCAATCGTGGCGATCTGCCGCTCTACACCGAACTCGGCCCTGAAAACGGCAACGGCTATCAGGAGGTCGCGCAATCATTGAACGGGCAGAAAAGCAGCATGGTGCGCGTCAATGACCGCGGCGAGGTGATCGTTTCGGTCGCAGTGCCCGTGCAGCGCTTCCGCGCGATCCACGGCTCGCTGATGCTTTCAACGCAAGGCGACGACATCGACCAGATGGTGACGGCCGAGCGCCTCGCGATCCTCAAGGTTGGCGGCGTCGCCTCCGCCGTCATGATCGTGCTGTCGCTGGCGCTGGCGAGCACGATCGCAGGCCCGGTGCGCCGGCTTGCCGATAGCGCCGAACGCGTTCGCCGCCGCATCCGCACCCGTGTCGAAATTCCCGACTTCACCGGGCGCCGCGACGAGATCGGCCATCTCTCCGGCGCGCTGCGCGACATGACCGGCGCGCTCTATAACCGCATCGAGGCGATCGAAATGTTCGCCGCCGACGTCGCCCACGAGCTGAAGAATCCGCTCACATCCTTGCGCTCGGCGGTAGAAACGCTGCCGCTTGCCCGCAGCGAGAACAGCCGCGCGCGGCTGCTCGCCGTGATCGAGCATGACGTCAAACGGCTTGACCGGCTGATCTCGGACATTTCCGACGCGAGCCGGCTCGATGCCGAGTTGCAGCGCCAGGACATGGCGCCTGTCGATCTTCGCCGTCTTCTCACCGCGCTCGCTGCGGTCGCCAACGAAACGCGGCGCGGCAACAATGTCACCGTCGAGCTGCGGTTCGAAAGCAAGGGGCCGTCCGATTCGTTCTCGGTGCCTGGCCATGATTCGCGGCTCGGCCAGGTCGTTTCCAATCTGCTGTCGAACGCGCAGTCGTTCTCGGAAGCAGGCAGCAAGGTGCGGATCACCTGTCGCAACCGCCGCTCCAACATCGAAATCATTGTCGATGACGATGGGCCCGGCATCCGCGACGACGCGCTCTCGCGCATCTTCGAGCGCTTCTACACCGATCGTCCGCATCAGGGTTTTGGGCAAAATTCGGGACTTGGTCTTTCGATCTCGAAGCAGATCGTGGAAGCGCATGGCGGGCGAATCTGGGCCGAGAATCGCAAGGGTCCGGTTGCCGCCGACGGCGAGCCAACCGTGGCCGGCGCCCGCTTTGTGGTCCGGCTTCCAACGTAATGAGCGAGGCAAGCACTAGCATCCATGCCTCCGCCGTGCTGGTGGGGGATCGCGCCGTCCTCATTCGTGGCCCATCGGGCTCCGGCAAATCGCGCCTCGCCTTCGACCTCATCCTTGCCGGCCGCGCCGGCCAGATCGCCCCTAGCCGACTGGTGGGCGACGACCGTGTCCATGTTTGGCAACATGGCGGAGAACTGCTGATGCGCCCCGCGCCCGCGCTTGCGGGCCTGATCGAGATACGCGGCCTTGGTATCCGCCGCTGCGACTACGTTAGCGAGGCCAGGGTCGGCCTGGTGGTGGATCTCGATGCCGACGACGCCGAGCGTCTACCGCGGCCTGACGCTTTACTGACACGGATAGATGGTATTTTGATACCAAGAATCCCGGTCAAACGGGGATTTGCCGGGCTTCCACTGGTCATCGCCGCCCTTACAATGACCGCGAATTCATCTTCGAGCGATTGCTCGAAGGAATTTGGTAACCATATCACCCCCACTATCGCCACGGAATAGACCCACTCGCTCCGTTTTTCCCTTCGCCTATTTTCCGGGAGAATTGCAGCGATCCCCTCTTGCGCGGGGGCTGCGGATGGTCAAAGTGGCGCGTTCGTGCGGTGCACCAAAGGCACCCGCGAGGAGTTTTCGATGATTGGTCTAGTGCTTGTGACCCATGGGCGCCTTGCCGACGAATTCAAGGCGGCGCTTGAACACGTCATGGGTCCGCAAAAACAAATCGAGGCCGTCACGATCGGGGCCGAGGATGATTCCGATCTGTGCCGCAGCGATATTATCGAGGCGGTGAATCGCGTCGACAGCGGGGACGGAGTTGCGATCCTCACCGACATGTTCGGTGGCACGCCTTCGAACCTCGCGATTTCCTGCATGAGCCGGCCGAAGGTCGAAGTGCTCGCAGGCATCAATCTTCCGATGCTGGTCAAGCTTGCCAAGGTCCGCGAAGAGCGAACGCTTCCCGACGCCATCGCGATGGCACAGGAAGCCGGCCGCAAATATGTGACTATTGCAAGCCGGGTGCTTGCCGGCAAATGAGCGACGACGGTACGTCGCCCGATACGTCTTCCGCGCCGGGCATTCCGGAAGGCGCCATTTCCCGCGAACTGCCGATCATCAACAAGCGCGGACTTCACGCGCGCGCTTCCGCGAAATTCGTCCAGATGGTCGAGCGCTTTGAGGCCGACGTCTGGGTGACCAAGGGCGGCGAGACGGTCGGCGGCACCTCGATCATGGGTTTGATGATGCTGTCGGCGGGCCCGGGCACGTCGATCGTGGTCTCGGCGGCCGGCCCCGAAGCGCAGGCCGCGCTCGATGCGATCACCGAACTGGTCGCCGCCAAATTCAACGAAGAGAATCTGTAAGAGCGCCGCGCGCGCCTATTTGGCCGGCGGCACGATGTAGACCTTCCAGGTCGTCGCCGGCCCCGGATGCCCCTTGAAGAAGCGCTGCGTGGTGATAGCCACCTGCTCGGCGTCCTTGCCGTTCTTGGCCATCCACGCCTCACATTCCTGCAAGCGGTTGTCCGTGGTGTCGCAGACGCCGATGAAGCCGAGGCGCTTGGCTTCTTCCAATGACGTCAGGTCTGACGACCAGACTTCGCCCGGCGTCAGCGGCGCCGGATGATCCGGGCTATAGAACGTCATGGGCTCGCCGACTTCCGTGGTGCCAGCGACGACGGACCAGCGCGTGAAAAAGCGGTTGTGCCATAGCTGCGTCAGTTCGCGCGCGAGCTGCGACCGCGCGCCGTAGCTGAAGGCCGCGCTCGGTTTATCGGTCATCTCGTGAATAGCGATATACGGCGACGCGGCGAGCGTCACCAAAGTGAGCACCAGCCAGGTCGCCACGATCCGGAACAAGGCCGCATTCAGCAGCCGCAGTCGCGGAATGGCGACAAGCGCGAGCGGCGTCAGAAAGAACAGCGAGATACCCCAATCGGTCTTCATGTAGACCGAGAAAATCAATCCGCCGAGCGGTGGTCCGACCGCGACAATGATCTGGATGAGCCAGACGTTGAGCGCCTGCGTATAGTTCACGCCGGAATTGGGACCCGCCGACCAGACGCGCGCCAGCGTGGCCGCCGGCCGCCGCAGGCTTATTCCAACGAGCGCAAGCGCGGCGATCGCGACCGGCAACGCCAGCAAAGCGAGATTGTGCTCGACATAGCCGAGAGCCAGCATCGCGGTCTCGGCACGGGTGAAATGCCCGTAGACGTCGCCGGCATAGATCAGCGGCGCGAAGTCGTCCGCCTTCAGCCACAGCAGATGCGGGATCATCGCAATAACGCCGACCACCATCGCAACCCAGGGCGCGGGCGAGCGCAGAAAATTCATCCGCTCGGGATGAATGAGCGCGGCGAGACCGACCGCGCCGATCATGGTCAGCACCCAGTATTTCGTCATCAGCGCCAGCGCCGCCGCGAGCCCGAGCAAGACACCGGACGCCGCGTTGCGTTTCTCGAATGCATTGAGATAGGCCAGCACCAGCAGCGGCAGCGTGACGAGTTGCAGCAGGTCCGGATTGTATTTGAAGCCCTTGAAATTGAAGATCGGATAGATCGCGAGCATCACCACGACGAAAAACGCGCGGCGATAGTCGACGACCCGCAGCGAAATCAGCCAGGTGATCACCATTCCCAACGACACCGTCGCCGTCGCCAGCAGATAGGCGGCCCAATCGGTGACCGGGAAAGCCCTGAACCAGAGACCGGCAATCCAGCCCGCAAGCGGCGGATGCTTGCCGTAGCCGAGCTGGAACTTCTGACCCCAGGCAAAGGCCTCCGCCACGTCCATGTGGACGTCCTGCGCGGCCTTGAGATTGATCAGGATCACGGTCCACAGCAATGCGTGGATCATCGCAAAGGCAAAGACGAAGGCGGAGGCGCTGTAGCGATCCGTCGCTGAGGCCGCGACCCAGGCCATGAGCCTTCTCAGGCTCAGCCGCCGCCTCAAACTGCGGCGCGGCAAGGTCGTGGATGACAGCATCGTCGGCGACATGCGCTTGGTACCTCTTCAACAGTCCCCGTGTGCGTAGCGCGTTTTCCAGCGTCGTGAAATCAGCTTGGCGTGAAGAATACCCGTTAAAATACCGCAATATAGTTGCCGCCCCGGAACACCAATGCTATCCCGCGCCCCATGTCTTCCGCCCCCATTCCCAACATCCGCAACTTCTCCATTGTCGCCCATATCGACCATGGCAAATCGACGCTGGCCGACCGCCTGATCCAGATGACCGGCGGCCTGTCGGACCGCGAAATGGCTGGCAAGGAACAGGTGCTCGATTCCATGGATATCGAGCGTGAGCGCGGCATCACCATCAAGGCGCAGACCGTCCGGCTGAACTATCGTGCGAAGGACGGCAAGGACTACGTGTTCAACCTGATGGACACGCCCGGCCATGTCGACTTCGCCTACGAAGTCTCGCGCTCGCTCGCGGCCTGCGAAGGATCGCTCCTGGTGGTCGATGCGAGCCAGGGCGTCGAGGCGCAGACGCTCGCCAACGTCTACCAGGCGCTCGACAACAATCACGAGATCGTGCCGGTGCTGAACAAGGTCGATCTGCCCGCCGCCGAGCCCGAGAAGGTGAAGCAGCAGATCGAAGACGTGATCGGCATCGATGCCTCCGACGCCGTGATGATCTCGGCCAAGACCGGCCAGGGCGTACCTGACGTGCTGGAGGCTATCGTCACGCGCCTGCCGCCGCCCAAGGGCGACCGCGACGCGACCTTGAAGGCGCTGCTCGTCGATAGCTGGTACGACGTCTATCTCGGCGTCGTCGTGCTGGTGCGGATCGTCGACGGCACGATGAAGAAGGGCCAGCGCATCCGCATGATGGGGACCAATGCGGCCTATGACGTCGAGCGCGTCGGCTTCTTCACGCCCAAGATGGAGCAGGTCGACGAGCTAGGCCCCGGCGAGATCGGCTTCATCACCGCCGCGATCAAGGAAGTCGCCGACACCCGCGTCGGCGACACCATCACCGACGACAGGAAGCCGGTCACGGAAATGCTGCCGGGCTTCAAGCCCGCCATTCCGGTGGTGTTCTGTGGCCTGTTCCCGGTCGACGCCAACGATTTCGAAACGCTGCGCGCGGCGATGGGCAAGCTCCGCCTGAACGATGCGAGCTTCTCCTACGAGATGGAGACCTCCGCGGCGCTCGGCTTCGGCTTCCGTTGTGGCTTCCTCGGACTATTGCATCTGGAGATCATCCAGGAGCGGCTCTCCCGCGAGTTCGATCTCAATCTGATCGCGACGGCGCCGAGCGTGATCTACAAGATGAAGCTGACCGACGGCAGCGAGATCGAGATTCACAATCCTGTCGACATGCCCGACGTGGTCAAGATCGCCGAAATCGACGAGCCCTGGATCGAGGCGACAATTCTCACGCCGGACGAATACCTCGGCAGCGTGCTCAAGCTGTGCCAGGACCGCCGCGGTGCGCAGAAGGAGCTGACCTATGTCGGCTCGCGCGCGATGGTGAAATATGACCTGCCGCTCAACGAGGTGGTGTTCGACTTCTACGATCGCCTGAAATCGGTGTCGAAGGGATATGCCTCGTTCGACTATCACCTCACCGATTACAAGCCGGCCGATCTCGTCAAGATGCAGATCCTGGTCAACAGCGAGCCGGTTGACGCGCTGTCGATGCTGGTGCATCGCACCCGCGCCGAAGGCCGCGGCCGCGCTATGGTCGAGAAGATGAAGGAACTGATCCCGCCGCACATGTTCCAGATTCCGATCCAGGCGGCGATCGGCGGCAAGGTGATCGCGCGCGAGACCGTGCGGGCGCTCCGCAAGGACGTCACCGCCAAGTGCTACGGCGGCGACGTCACGCGCAAACGGAAACTTCTGGAGAAGCAGAAGGAAGGCAAGAAGAAGATGCGGCAGTTCGGCAAGGTCGACATTCCGCAGGAAGCCTTCATTGCCGCGCTGAAGGTCGATAGCTGAACTCCTGGCTCCGCGGCCAGCGCTTCCCTCACCCGATAATTCTGCATTGGCGTTGCGCGCGTGCATCTTGATCCCGGGCGCGAGTTGGATCAACATGGCCGTAATTGATCACTCGATAAAGAGCCTTAAGGAAACGCCATGAACAAGCCTGAAGCCGCGAGCATTGCCTCGGGCCTGGTCGAACGTGCCAAGGCGATTGCGCCGCTGATCGCGGCAGAGGCCGACGAGATCGAGCGGACGCGGCGGCTGACCCCGAAAGTGGTCTCGGCCTTGGTCGAAAACGGGCTTTATCGATCGCTTTTGCCAAAAAGCACCGGCGGGTTTGAGTCGCCGCCGCTGGTTTTCATGGAAATGCTGGAAGAAATCGCCAAGGCGGATGCCTCCACGGCCTGGTGCGTCGGCCAATGCTCGGTGGTCGCCATGACGGCGGCCTATCTCGACACAGACGTGGCGCATCAGGTGTTCGGCAAGCCGACCGACATCGCCGCCTGGGGCGCGATCGCCCACGACGTGCAGGCGGTTCCCGGCGGCTACACCATCAGCGCACGCTGGGACTTTGCCAGCGGCATGCGCCAGGCCAACTGGCTGGGAGCCCACGTGCAGGTCCTGGAGGCCGACGGCACGCGGCGGATGAGATCCAATGGCACGCCGGAAATCCGCACCATCCTCTTTCCCACCTCGAGCGCCACCACGTACGACGTCTGGAACGTGATCGGGCTGTGCGGCACCGGCACCGATTCCTATTCGGTCGACAAGCTGTTCATTCCGGAGAAGTTTACGGCGCTGCGCGACGATTTCGCGGCGCTGCGCGAAAAGGGCCTGCTCTACGGGATCACGACCTACAGCATGTTCGGCCTCGGCTTTGGCGCGGTCTCGCTCGGCGTCGCCCGCGCCACGCTGGACGCCGCCATTGATCTCGCGCGCAAGAAGCATTCGGTCGGCATAGCCGCCATGAAGGACAATAACGCGGTCCAGGGCCTGATCGGCCGCACCGAAGCGAAACTGCGCGCCGCACGCGCCTATCATTTTTCCACCGCGAACGATGCCTGGCAGGAACTGCTCTCGACGGGACGGCTCTCCGAGAAAGGCCGGGCCGCCATCCGTCTGTCCGCGACCTATACGATTCACCAGGCGGCCGAGGTGGTCGACACCGCCTATCACATGGCCGGCGCGACCGCGGTGTTCAAATCGAATCCATTCGAGCGGCGCTTCCGCGACATGCACGCCATCGCGCAGCAGATCCAGGCTCGCGACAATCACTTTGAGGACGTCGGCAAGATGATTCTCTCCAACAGCGTGATCCCGCGCGGGCCGACCATCTAGCTGAGATCCGGCGAGAGCCCGTGTTCACCCGGAGCGCGTCACGATTGCGTCAACGCGCCGATGAAGCGCGCGAGCGGGGCGCGCCAAAAACCTAAAAGCAATCAGTTATTAAGCAGTTTCTGGGAGTTTCGGTAACCTTTGCGAGGCCCTGAAATTCCATGTTCCAGCTCCGATCGATCGCGGCTCGTCTCATTCTCGCGATCTCGCTCACGGTTGCGGCGGCCTGCGCAATCCTAGGCACGTTCTCGGTGATGCAGCAGCGCGCGCTGACGCGGCTTGCGCTCGATCAGCAGCTCAAGCTGCAATACGACAGCGTCATTGCCACCCTCGACTATGAGGGTCGTGCGGGATTGGCGGTCAGCGCCGTGCTCGCCAATCTGCCGCCGGTTGCGGACGCAATCGCCAAGGGTGACCGCGAGGCGCTGGGGTCGGTCTTGAAAGCGCCCTTCGAGGCCATCAAGGCGCAGGGCATTCCGCTGATAAGCTTCCACACCCCGCCAGCAACCGCCTTCTACCGCGCTCACGCTCCCGACAAGTTCGGGGAGGACATCTCGGCACGGCGCAACACGGTGGTGGAGTCGAACAAGACGGGCAAGCCCATCGTCGGCGTCGAACCCGGCCGGGACTCGCTCAGCATCTTTGCAATGACCCCGATCATGCGCGACGGCAAGAGCATCGCCGTCGCCGATATCGGCGTCTCCTTCAGCAAGCAGTTCGTTGACAGCGTCAAGCAACGATTTGGCGTCGATCTCGCCGTGCATCGCTTTGACGACAAGGATCAGACGTTCGTCAACATTGGATCGACTTTCGCGGCAAAGTCGCTGGCAAGTCCGGAGGAGCTGAAGAGCGTCCTCGGCGGAAGCACGCTGCATCGTGAGGCCACGCTCGATGGCCATCCGGTCGCGCTCTACCTCGGGCAGATCAAGAACTATGTGGGTCAGCCGGTCGCAGTGCTCGAACTGGTCAAGGATACCACCGCCTATGAAGCAGCTTCCGCCAGCTCGCAGCGCACGATGATCTTTGGCACGATCGCGATACTGGCCGCTGCCGCCTTGCTGGCCTTCCTGCTTGGCCGCGGCATGTCGCGCCCGCTGACGGCGATTACGGCCGTGATGAACCGCCTTTCCAGTGGCGATACCGATGTCACGATCCCCGGCGGTGATCGCAAGGACGAACTCGGCACCATGGCGGGCGCCGTCGACGTGTTCCGCCGCAACATGATCGAGTCGCGGTTGTTGCGCGAGGAGCAGGAAGCCGCCAAGAAGCAAAGCGAACTCGAAAAGAGCGCGTTGCAGCGGCGCATGGCCGATCGTTTCGAGGCCGACGTCAAGAGCGTCGTCAGCGCGGTGGCGCGCGCGACCGAGGACATGCAGCGCGTCGCAGCCGACATCACCGCGAGCGTCAACGGCACTTCCGCGCAGGCGGCCGCAGCCGCTGCCGCATCCGAGGAAGCCTCTTCCAGCATCAACACGGTGGCGGCGGCGACCGAAGAGCTCGCCTCGTCCGTCGCGGAGATCAGCCGCCAGGTCACCCATTCCAGCGACGTTGCCGACGCCGCGGTCGGCAAGGCAACGAAGACCAACGAGATGGTCAGTGAACTTGCCGCCGCCGGCGAGAAAATCGGCGACGTGCTGCGCCTGATCAGCGCGATTGCCGGCCAGACCAATCTGCTCGCCTTGAACGCCACCATCGAGGCCGCGCGCGCCGGCGAAGCCGGCAAGGGATTTGCGGTGGTCGCCTCGGAGGTGAAAGAACTCGCGAGCCAGACCGCGAAAGCGACCGAAGAGATCGCCGGACAGGTCGCCGCAATTCAAGCCTCCACGGAAGAGTGCGTCGGCGCCATCGGCGGCATCAGCACCACGATCCGCGAGATCAGCGCAATTGCCGCCACCATCGCGTCGGCCGTCGAACAACAGGGCGCGGCAACACGCGAGATTGCGCACAGCGTGCAGCAGGTCGCGGCCGGCACAAGTGAGGTTGCCGTCAACGTCGCCGGCGCGAGCAACGCGGCAAATCAGTCGCGCGCGCTGGCCGACACCGTCCTCTCGGCTTCCGGCGACCTCAGCCAGCACGCGTCCGCGCTGTTCAAGAGCGTCGACACCTTCCTTGCGGGCCTGCGCAACGCCGCCTAGTCGATGCGACAAAAATCATTGTGGCTCGCGCGCGGTCCGCGCTAGATTAAATTCAGCTGCAATTGTGCGGACTGCGATGCCGGGCCTCTCCAGAAAGAGCGCGACAAAAACCAAACGAAACCGCCGGCCGGCATCTTCTGACGCCAAAGTGGCAGCAGCCTTCAGCAGCTATCCAAAGCGGGTGCGGACGAAACTTCTCGCTCTTCGCCGGCTGATCTTCGACACCGCACGAACCACCGATGGCGTGGGCCCGCTGGAAGAGACCCTCAAGTGGGGCCAGATCAGTTACCTCACCACGACAAGTAAAAGCGGCAGCACCATCCGAATCGATCAGGTGAAGTCGGAGCCCGACCGCTATGCACTCTACTTTCATTGCCAAACCAACCTGGTTGAGACGTTTCGTGAGCTTTATCCGGACCTCGCCTATGGCGGCAATCGATGCATCCTGCTCGATGCAGCCGAAGACTTGCCGAGCGAAGCGTTGGGTCACTGCGTGGGGCTGGCGCTGACCTATCATGCGAGCAAGCGAAACCGCGGGAGGTGATTTTCCCCGTTTGGTGAATTCCATGGCCGCGGCACGTCAGGTAGAGTTGCGGTCATGAGTCGCCGCCGGTTTTTTATCCCGATATCTCTGGTTCTCCTGTTCGCTGCCGGCAACTCGGCCGCGCTGGCGCAGGATAAAGGCAGCGTCGATCCCAAACCTTTGCCGCCGCTCGCCAACCCGAACGACCCCAAGCTCGCCGCCAAGCAACTGTTCGCGCGCAAGGTGTTGCCGGCGAAGCTGCCGGTGCAGTCGATCGGTTCGTACTCGAAGGGCTGCGTTGCCGGCGCCGAGCAGATGCCGCTCAATGGCGAGACCTGGCAGGTGATGCGACCGTCACGCAATCGCTATTGGGGCCACCCCGACATGATCGCGCTGCTGAAGCGCCTCGCGGCCAAGGCGCACAAGGATGCCGGCTGGTCCGGCATCCTTGTCGGCGATATTGGCCAGCCGCGCGGCGGCCCGGCGCTCTCCGGCCATGCGAGCCATCAGATCGGGCTGGATGCCGACATCTGGCTGACGCCGATGCCTGACCGCAAATTGTCGCGCGAGGAGCGCGAGGAAACCTCCGCCGTGATGATGGTGCGCGACGACCGGCTCGATATCGACCCGAAGGTCTTCACGCCCGGTCACGTGCTGGTCATCCGCGATGCCGCGCAGGAGCCGAGCGTCCAGCGCATATTCGTCAATGCGGCGATCAAGAAGGCGCTGTGCCGCGAGGCCAAGGGCGACCGCAGCTGGCTCTCAAAGATTCGGCCGTGGTGGGGTCACGACTATCACTTCCACATTCGCATGAGATGCCCCTCGGGCAGCAAGACGTGCGAGGGCCAAAAGGATCAGGAGGGTGGCGAGGGTTGCAGCGCAGCCGACCTCGCTTACTGGTTCAAGGATGAGGTGCTTCATCCCAAGCCGCCGGCCGAGCCGGCGACGCCCAAGCCGGGGCTCACGCTGGCGCAGCTCCCGGCCGAGTGCCGCAAGGTACTGGCTGCTCCCAACGCCAAGCCGTAACATTTGGGTGGCGAGCCTATCGCCTTCGGCCGGGCTACGCTAAACTGCACGTGCCGCCGATGCCGTAAGCACGGCGGCCAAACCGGGACGACGATCCCATCCTCTTTTCCATCAGAAGACTGTCATGCCGGCGGCTAATCGAGCGCGGCTATGGAGACCATTATGCGCCTCAGTGCACGCAACCAGATCAAGGGCACCGTTCTCGACGTCAAGAAAGGTGCGACAACCTCCCATGTTCGGGTCGATATCGGCAACGGGCACGTGGTCACCTCGTCGATCACCAACGAAGCGGTCGACGAGCTTGGCATTAAGGTGAAGGGTCATGTGACCGTGGTGATCAAGGCTTCTGATGTCATGATTGCGGTGGACTAGCACGGCGAATTTGAAGTTCCTGTCCTATCGCGGCAAGTTTGTCACATCGGAGCTCTAGGTGCGAAAATCCTCCCTCGTTGCCCTCACCCTTCTTGCAGCCGCACCCGCGTTCGCCGCGGAGGAGCCGAGCGGCTGCGACAAGTTCAAATGGAATATCGGCCATGCACGCGCAGCGCTGAGCGCGCCGGATCGTGCGAAGCTCGACTCGGGCGGCGAAATCGCCGGCCTGCCGGCGACCGCCGTGACGATCGCTCTCGTCGCGCCGGCCGATGCCAAATTGCCGACGCCGCCGGAGCGGGCGCCGAAGGATGGCACCTTTGCCGGCTTCACGAAGATCACCTCCCCGCCCAAGGCCGGCAGTTACACGATCAGCCTTTCCAACGGCGCATGGGTCGACGTGGTGCAGGACGGGCATTTCCTCAAGCCCAGGGCGTTCAGCGGCGCCACCGACTGCGACGGCATCCGCAAGACCATGAAATACGATCTTTCGGCCAATCCCTTCGTGCTTCAGATCTCTGGCGCCCGGGAGAAATCGCTCTCGATCGCGATCCAACCCTCGGAATAAGGGCATCGCTGCCTGACGCGGGCAGCGTTTGGCCACTTTGACCTGACCCATCAGCCTGTTATTGTCGGCGCATGCGATGTTTCCGCTGGCCGTAAGCCGGCGGGCCCCCTGCGAAACGGCGCTTTCGCTTGTCGCACTTCACGATGGATCGAGGCCTGATTTCGCGTGCCGCGGCGCGCGTTCAGGCACGGAGCGCCTATGCATCGCCTCTTCAGAATTATATTCGCCCTTGCGGTGGTCTGGGCCCTGCCCCTCTCGCTTGCATCGGCCCAGGAAAGAGGCCTCACCGTCTTTGCCGCGGCGTCGATGAAGAACGCGCTCGATGACGTTAACGCCGCCTATACAGCCAAGACCGGCGCCAAGGTCATCGCGAGTTACGCCGCAAGCTCTGTATTGGCGAAACAGATCGACCAGGGCGCGCCGGCCGATATTTTCCTCTCCGCTGACATCGACTGGATGGATTATGCGACCAAGCAGAAAACCATCAAGGCGGATACGCGAATGAACCTGCTCGGCAACAGCATCGTCCTGATCGCGCCGAAAGATTCCAAGATCGACAAAGTCACCATCGCGCAGGGCTTTGATCTCGCAAAGCTCGCGGGCACCGGGCGGATCGCCACTGGCGACGTCAGTTCGGTGCCGGTCGGCAAATACGCCAAGGCCGCGCTGGAGAAGCTCGGCGCGTGGGACGCAGCCGCACGGAAATTTGCAATGGCGGAAAGCGTGCGCGCCGCCTTGACGCTGGTGGCGCGTGGCGAGGCCGTGCTCGGCATTGTCTATGCGACCGACGCCAAGGTCGAGCCGGAAGTCAAAATCGTCGGCACCTTCCCCGCCGATTCCCATCCGCCGATCATCTACACCGTCGCCGCGACCACGTCCGCCGGCTCGGGCGCCACCGACTATCTTGCTTTTCTGCATACGCAGGCCGCAAAAGCCATTTTCGAAAAATACGGATTCACTTTCCTGGTTCGCCCTTCATCCTGAGCGCATTTAACCTCGCGTGTTCGACATCTCACCCACGGAATGGACTGCGATCCTGCTCTCGCTACGGGTCGCGACGGTAGCAACGCTTGTCGCGACGCCGCTCGGCATTGCGGTCGCCTGGCTATTGGCGCGCCGGGAATTCTGGGGCAAGGCGCTGCTCGATGCGGCAATTCATCTGCCGCTGGTGCTGCCGCCTGTCGTCACCGGCTATCTGCTGCTGCTCACCTTCGGCCGCCGCGGCGTTGTCGGAGCGTGGCTTGCCGAACATCTCGGCCTTGTCTTTGCCTTTCGCTGGACCGGCGCGGCGCTTGCCTGCGGAATCATGGCGTTTCCGCTTCTAGTGCGGCCGATCCGGCTCTCGATCGAGGCCGTTGACCGGCGGCTGGAGCAGGCGGCGGCGACACTCGGTGCTGCGCCCTGGCAGGTGTTTCTGACCGTGACCTTGCCGCTTGCATTGCCCGGCGTGCTCGCCGGCATGGTGCTCGGCTTTGCCAAGGCGCTCGGCGAATTCGGCGCGACGATTACGTTTGTGTCGAACATCCCCGGCGAGACCCAGACCATTTCGTCGGCGATCTATGCACTGATCCAGACGCCCGATGGTGATGCAGCAGCGATGCGGCTGGTCGTGGTATCGGTCCTGATATCGATGGTGGCGCTTGTGGCCTCTGAATGGTTCGCCCGGCGCGCGCTGGCGCGCCTGCATGGAAACTAGTGGAGCAGATTTGACATTCGCTTACCTGTAGCCGAGCATTCGCGATGCGAATGTCAAATCTAAAGCTCCACTAGAGACCTATATTTGCTAGTGGTCCTTTGATTCTAACATTTGCAAACGTGCCTGCCACATCGGAATGCAAATATTAGAATCGGACCACTAGTCATGCTGAGAGTGGACGTCGCGAAGCGACTGGGTGAATTTGCGGTCGAGGCCGCGTTCGCGAGCGAAGGCCGCGTCACCGGCCTGTTCGGCGCTTCCGGCGCGGGCAAGACGTCGCTGATCAATATGATCGCAGGTCTGCTGCAGCCCGACCGCGGCACAATCTCGATCGATGGCGAGACGCTGGATGACACATCCACACAAACCCACGTCGCCGTTCACCGCCGGCGGATCGGTTACGTCTTCCAGGACGCGCGGCTGTTTCCCCATCTCGATGTCCGCAAGAATCTCGATTACGGGCGGCGCATGAATCACCTGGTCGAGGATGCGGCGCTCTGGCACCGGGTCACCGAACTTCTCGACATCGGCGAACTCCTGGATCGCCGTCCCGGAAAACTGTCTGGCGGTGAACGCCAGCGCGTGGCGCTCGGGCGGGCGCTGTTGTCACAGCCGCGATTGCTGCTGCTGGATGAGCCGCTGGGATCGCTTGACGACGAGCGCAAGGAAGAAATCCTCCCCTACCTCGTTCGCCTGCGCGACGAGGCCGGCATCCCCATGGTCTATGTCAGCCACGATCCATCCGAGATGCGAAAGCTGGCGACGCAGATTGCGATCATCCGCAATGGCCGCGTGACGGCTTTTGGCGGCAGCGAGGTATTGCCGGCGGCGCACGCGCCCGCGTGACGCGCGAGAGTGCGTACATCTTTCGGAAATGTCGCGCCCAACGTTAATGATCTCCGTAAAGGTAAACGCGCTGTTGTCGTTGACGGCTGATATCGCGGGCCTATTGAGTTGCCGATATCGCAACCCAAAGGCACATATCCAAATGTCTCGCGCTTATGCCGCATTGATTGCTTCAGTTTTTTCCCTTGCCGCGCTTCCGACCACGGCTTCCGCCCAGTGCTACGGCTGCTACGCGCCGCCGCCGCCCTGCGTCACCTGCTATCGGCCGCAGGTCATTCCGCCGCAGTACCGCACCGTGCAGGAAACTGTCATGGTCGAGCCCGGCCGCGTCATCGCCCACCGCACGCCCGCGCAGTATCGCACCGTGATGGTCCCGCAGACCGTGATGGTTGCGCCTGAAGGCGTTCAGTATGAGCGCGTTCCGCCGCAGTATGCCACCCGTGAGCGCGTCGAGATGGTCGCGCCCGCCCGCACCTACTACGCACCGGTCATGCCGCGCTGCGGTTCCTGCGGCTACTGATCCCGCAAAGTTGGAATTGATCGATGGCGTGGACCTGCAGAGGCTCACGCCATTTTATTTTCAGATACCGGCTAACGACGACCAGAAGCTCGCCAGTTTCTGCTTGAGCAATTCGAGCGGCGGCGGAGGCGGCGGCACCTCTTCCGGGTCTTCGGGCAGGCGAAGACCGATCACATTCACCCTGCCTCCGCTGATGCTGCGCGCCACCAGCACGATGGTGTCGAGATCGAGTGTCGCGCCTTCCTTCGGTGCATGGTCGAGATGAATGTCGAAGTAGTCGGCGAGCGTCAGCGTCGTTTCGTCAGGATTGACCTTGACGCCATAGACCTCGGCGAGTTCGCCGAGCGTGTGCTCGCCCGACACCGTAAAATCGCCGAGCAGATGCGGGTCCGGAGCCGAGCTTGGCGGCATGTCGACGAAGAAGCGATCGAGCGCTTCGGCCTTTTCCGGCGGTGCGAGCAGATAGATGTAGTCGCCGGGGCGCACGGGATCGGCTTCGATCGGCGAAAGGATGTTCTCGTCACGGATCACCAGCGTCGGCTTCGACCAGGACGGCGTAAGGCCGCGACGGAAAAACAGGCTTTTCGGCCGCACCGGATAGCCTACCAATTGCTGCTCGAGCTGGCCGGGAAGATCGAGCTCGACCCGCCGAGGGCCGCGGTCGGAGCGCGGTAACGCGACATGCAATCGCCGCGCCGCCGCCGCCAACGTCCAGCCCTGCAGCAACAGCGAGATCACGACGATGACGAAGGCGACGTCGAAATAGAGATAGGCCTTCGAAAGCCCGACCAGCATCGGGATCGAGGCGAGGAAGATCGCGACCGCGCCGCGGAGGCCCGTCCAGGCGATGAAGATCTTTTCCCGCCAGTTGAAGCGAAACGGCGCAAGGCACAGAAATACGGCGAGCGGCCGCGCCACCAGCATCAGCACCAGGGCAACGATGACGGCCGGTCCAATGCTCGTCACCAGACGCTGCGGCGAGACCAGAAGTCCGAGCAGCACGAACATCACGATCTGGGCGAGCCAGGTTGCTGCGTCGAGGAACGTCACCACCGCATTATGCGCGCGCGTCGGCCGGTTGCCGATGATGATGCCGGCGAGATAGACCGCCAGAAATCCCGAGGCATGCGCAATCTGCGCGGCGCCGAATATCACAAGCGCACTCGTGAGCACGAACGGCGCATGCAGCCCCTGCGGCAGAGCGACGCGATTGAGCGCGATCACCACAATTCTGCCGCCGAGGATGCCCGCGACCGCGCCCAGCACCGCCTCGCGGCCGAGTTCCATCGCGACATGGGCGAATGAACTGCTCCCGGCGGAAATCAGTTCGACCAGCATGAGCGTGAGAAACACCGCGAACGGATCGTTGGTGCCGGACTCCGCCTCCAGCGTCGCGCCGACACGCGGGCGCAATCGCAAGCCTTGCGCATGCACGAGCAGAAACACCGCCGCGGCGTCGGTCGAGGCGACAACCGCGCCGACCAGAAGCGCTTCGGTCCAGTTGAGATCGAGAGCATATTTGGCGACAGGTGCCGTGATCAGGGCGGTCAGGAGCACGCCCGCTGTCGCAAGCACCATCGAGGGCGCAAGCACCGCGCTGATATTCTGAAAGCGCGTGCGCAGGCCGCCGTCGAACAGGATCAGCGCCAGCGCGACCGATCCCACGAGATAGGTCGAGCGCAGATCGCTGAACTCGATCTGGCCGGGACCGGCATCGCCGGCCATGACGCCGATCAAGAGGAACACCAGGAGCAAGGGCGCGCCGAAGCGCAACGCCAAAAGGCTCGACAAAATGCCGGCCATGACAAGCGCCGCGCCGAGCAGAATGGCTATGCTGACCTGATCGAGAGATGCCATGGGTTCTGCGTAAATCCTTGCTCCAGCATCCTTATCGTCGTCACAGTTCGAGGCCAACCCATTTTTGCCGAAGGCCCGATTGTCCGCACCAATCGGCTTCGAACCGCGTCGCGGCGATAGCGCTAGTGAAGCGGTTATGTGAAAATCTCCCGAATCAAGCCCGCCCCTGCGACAATTCGGCCGCGACGAGATTTTGACGATGGATTTGAACGACATCATCGATTACCTGGGAACGGTAGCGCGCTCCGTCGGCGCCGAAATGTCCTCGCCGTTTTTCTATCTGCAATTCGGCCTGATCCTGATTGCCGCCGGAATTGCTCTGACCGCCAATGCCGCGCTTCAAAAGCGCATCGATAGAGGATCACTCGCCAATCGCTGGCCGCTGCCGCTCAGGCGGCTCGCCTATGTCCTGGTGGTGGAAAGCTTCTCCACGGTGGTGTTTGCCGTCCTGGTCATTGCGGCGCGGATCGTCATGTACCATTCGACCTGGCCGAGCCGCAGCTACATGCTGGTGGTTGCCGCCAAGCTCGCGCTTGCGTGGCTGGCCATCCGCCTCATCACCTCGGTCATCCGCAACGCGTTCCTGGTCACGATGATCTCGCTCTTGGCGTGGCTGATCGCGGCACTGAGCATCATCAATCAGCTCGAGCCGGCGGCCGATGCGCTCGACTCGATCTCGATCGTTCTGGGCGGACTGCGGCTGACGCCGCTGCTCGTGATCAAGGCTTGCCTCCTTTTGATCGTGACACTCTGGCTCACCAACATTGCCAGCAATTTTGCGGAAAGCCGGATCAATCGATCGGCCGACCTGACGCCATCGATCCAGGTGCTACTGGTGAAGATGATCCGGATCGGGCTGATGGTCGTCGCGGTCGCAATCGCGCTCGGCGCGGTCGGCATCAACCTGTCGGCACTCGCGGTATTCTCCGGCGCGGTCGGCGTCGGCATCGGCATCGGCCTGCAAAAGATCGTGGCCAACTTCATCAGCGGGATCATCCTGCTGGCGGACAAGTCGGTCAAACCCGGCGACCTCGTCACCATCGGCGACAGCTCCGGGCGTATCAGCGCGATGAAGACCCGTTATATTTCCGTGGCCGCGGGCGACGGCCGCGAATTCCTTATCCCGAATGAGGATCTGGTGACGCAAAAGGTCACCAACTGGACCTACACCGACAAGAACACGCTGGTGAAGGTGACGTTCGCCACCAACTATGATTCCAACCCGCGGCGGGTGTGCCAGCTCGCCATTGAGAATGCGGCCGCCGCGCCCCGCGCCATCAAGGCAAGGCCGCCGAACTGCATCCTCACCGAGTTCGCCGAGACCGGCATGAAGTTTTCCCTGACCTTCTGGATCGCAGACCCCGACGGCATGGACAACGTGAGGAGCGAAGTGATGCTGTCGCTGTGGGAGACTTTCAAGCGTGAGGGCATCAAGGTGCCCTATCCCGTCCGCGAACTGCGCGTTCGCGGCGGCGCGCTGCCGGTCGACACCACCGTGGAGGTCTCCAGTTAACGCTACTACCTGAGGTTCCGCCCGTGCGCATCGCTTGCACTACGGCCGCCAATCATTAAATTAGCTGGCTAACCAGCCCCCACCGAGACACGATCCATCCATGAGCTATGTCGAGGCCTCAGATACGTCCCTGCGCAAGACCGGGCAGATCAAGCTGCACGGTGCGAGCGCGTTTGCCGGCATGCGCAAAGCGGGCGCGCTAGTGGCGAAATGCCTCGACGAACTGACCGACATCGTCAAGGCCGGCATGCCGACCTCGAAAATCGACGATTTCGTGCGCGAATTCGCCTTCAGCCATGGCGCCTTTCCGGCGACGCTGATGTATCGCGGCTACCGTTATTCGACCTGCACCTCGATCAACCACGTGGTGTGCCATGGCATGCCCGGAGACCGGGCGCTGAAGGAAGGTGACATCGTCAATATCGACGTCACCTTCATTCTCGATGGCTGGTATGGCGATTCCAGCCGGATGTATGCCATTGCCCCGATCGCGCGAAAGGCCGAGCGACTGATCGAGGTCACCTATGAGGCGATGATGCGCGGCATTGCGGCCGTCAAGCCCGGCGCTACCACCGGCGACATCGGCCATGCCATCCAGAGCTATGTCGAGCCGCAGGGTATGAGCGTGGTACGCGACTTCTGTGGCCATGGGCTCGGCCGCCTGTTCCATGATGAGCCGAACATCATCCATGTCGGCCGGCCGGGCGAAGGCGTGCCGCTGCGGCCCGGCATGTTCTTCACCATCGAGCCGATGATCAATCTCGGCAAGCCGCATGTGAAGATCCTGTCCGACGGCTGGACCGCGGTGACGCGCGACCGCTCGCTGTCGGCGCAGTTCGAGCATTCGGTCGGCGTGACCGCGACCGGCTTCGAGGTGTTCACGCTGTCCGAGCGGCATAACGAGAAGCCGCCTGTGGCCTAATTCCAACCCGACGCGCCGGGTGGCCGGACGGCGGCTCGCCTGCGGAACGACCGCCATACCTCACATGATCATTCCACCTTCGATCCGGGCAAATCTTGTCCGGCAAGGAACGACCTGATCAGCCCCGCGATTTCGCCGGGCTTTTCATCAAGCGCAAAGTGTCCGGCGTCCATGACATGGATCTCAGCGTGAGGCAGGTCCCGGCGGTATGCTTCAGCTTCGGCGACCAGAAACGACGGATCGTATTTGCCCCATACCACGAGAGTTGGCGGCTGACGCTCCTTCATCCAGGCCTGCCATGCAGGGTAAGACGCGACGTTCGTCCGGTAGTCGTAGAACAGATTGCTCTGAATTTCGCTTTGGCCGGGCTTGCTGAGGAAGGCGAATTCATCGTCCCACAGATCCGGATCAAAATTTTCAGCATTCGGGCTGGTGCCAACATGACGTTGCCGCGCCGCCGCCCGCGACATCAGATTGTCGCGCAAGCCTGATTCATTCGCCGCCCGGTCTCTCCAGAAGGCGCGCCGCTTTTCCCACAACGGACCAAGGCCGTCTTCATGCGCGACCGCGTTCTGGATGATGAGCGCCTGGACGCGTTCCGGATGCGCCAGCGCAAGGCGAAATCCTACCGGGCCGCCATAATCCTGCATGTAGAGGACATAGCGGTTGATGCCGAGCTTCTCGACAAAGCGGTCCGTGATCTTGGCAATATGATCAAATGTATATTCGAAAGCCTTCGCGTCCGGCGCGCCGCTATGACCGAAACCCGGATAATCCGGCGCGATCAGATGATAGCTGTCTGCAAGGCGCGACAACAAAGGTTCGAACATCCGCGACGAGGACGGGAAGCCGTGCAACAGAAGCAGCGTAGGCGCATCGGCGCGGCCGGCCTCGCGAAAGAAGATCGATACTCCATCGACGTCGACCTCACGATAATGAACCCGGCTCATGGTCGATATCCCTGCCGGCGCAGCAGCGACGGACGTTGCGCGCCCGGTACCGGCAAAACCGGCAACCATGGCCAGGGACAGGGCTACCACGCTGGCTGATGCTCGCATCGCTCATCCCTCCTCTCTGAACAGTTGCAGCACAAATTGCAGGTCCCCTCCGGATAAGGCCTGCAGATTTGTATTGCCAGATGAAGATTTGCCGCAATATCCTGCAAAAATGCAGGAGTTGGACTGGCACGACTTGCGCTACGTCCTCGCAGTGGCGCGTGAAGAAGCGCTTGCTGGAGCAGCGCGCACCTTGCGCGTGAACGAGACGACAATCGCGCGCCGAATTGCCCGCGCGGAGCTCATACTTGGATCGAAGCTATTTCATCGGACACGGGGCAAGCTGCTGCCGACCGAGACCGGACAAATTGTCATTCAGCACGCCGAACATATCGACGCGGAAATCCAGACGCTCGGTGAGCGGGCGGCGGCAACGGATTCGCGCGCGGCGGGATCGGTGCGGCTCACCGCCAATCCCTTGCTCGTCAACCGTCTCCTCATTCCCGCGATTACCGAATTACGGGCTGCACACCCCCTTCTGCAGATCGAACTCGTCGCCGAACCGCGAAATCTCAGCCTGACAAAGCGGGAGGCCGACCTTGCGCTTCGTATGGGGCGGCCCAACAGAGAGCAGCGGGTCGTCGCCCGGCGAATTGGCGATTTTCCTTTCGCGGTCTACGGAGCGGCCGACAAGCGGCGCCTCAAGCAAGGATGGATCGCTTTCGACGATGCGATGACGCATCTTCCGAATGCCGCATGGATCAGGCGCGCCATACAACAGGAAGAGGGGGGTCCGCCGCTTCTGACGGTGAATGACGCGGACGCCATGCTGCATTCGATCCGCAACGGCCTTGGCCGCTCGCTCCTTCCCTGCGCCATCGCCGATCGCGACCCGGCGCTCACGCGCTTGAGCGGAAAGGCTCCCGTGCTGACGCGCGAACTATGGCTGCTCGTTCATCCCGACATCAGGCATCTTGCTCGGATCAAGGCGGTGGTCGGCTGGCTGGAGCAAACAGTCAAGCGCGCCCTCTCCAGGACCTAGAGCGACGCCGGTCGCGGGCTAGCTCTCGCGCTGGCGTTTTCGAAATTCCCTCACCTTCGCCTTGTTGCCGCAGGCGAGCATCGAGCACCACCGCCGGTCGCCCCGGCGCGAGGTGTCGACAAAATAGATCGTGCAGGTCGGCGACTGGCATTGCCGAATGAGGTCGACAGCATCGCTGAACAATTGCACGGCTTCCCGCGCCAACGTGACGATGAGGGCGCTTGCCGTTCCTTCTAGACACATCGATCCGTCAGCCTGAAGCAGCGGCACGGCCGCGGCACCTGAGGCGACGCGATTAAGCGTCTTGCGCGCGGCGTCGGCTTCTGCCCCACGGCGCCCTCCCGCCAGGACATAGATCGCCTCACGCAGCGCCCGGACGGTGGCCAGGTCTTTGGGCGTTGTCTTCGGTGGCTTGCCGGCTAGCCCAGCCGAGACCAGCCAGCGGGCCAGATCATCGGGCGAGTTCAGAAGTTCGCGCGGCGACCCACTGAGCCTCGCCTGCAGCGTCGCCGGCAAATCGATCGCGTTGCAGCCGCCGCGAAAGCGAAAGCCGTCCCGGTCTTCCGGCATGTCACCAACGTTCATGTAACCTGATTGACAGGTTTCACACGATGTGGCAAGGGGGTGCGTGTAACTAGATAAGCTAGTTACAAAGGCCCGGATGACCCGGGGAGACCGCAAATGATATGTCGCGCGCCGTTCAGTTTGATCTTGATCGCGGGCCTCACTGCCGGCGGCATCGCCTCGGCGCAGGCAGAGGAGCTTTCCACGCTTGAGGGAAGCTGGATCATGGAGCAGGCCTACGAGATCCGCGCCGATGGAACCCGCACGACCAATTATGGCGAGCACCCCAAAGGCCTCCTCACAATCGATCATGCCGGCCGCTACAATTTGCAGATATTCAAGGCGGGACGCCCGCTCTTCGTGAGCGGCGACAAGACGCGCGGAACGGCAGACGAATACAGCGCCGCTTCGCTCGGCAGCAGCACGCATTTCGGCCACGTCGCGATCGACCAGGCCAAGCATCAATTGATCTTCGACGTCGAGAGCGCCTCCTTCCCCAACTGGGAGGGCAAGCGACAAGTGCGCGACTTCACCTACCAGAGTGGCTTGCTGAGTTATGCCGTCCCGGCCAGCGCCTCGGGCAACGGAACCATCGCTTACTCGATCTGGCGCCGCGCCGCGAACTAAACGCCGGCAAGCCAGCAATTTTCTCCAAGCGATGACCTCGGTTTTCGGCGAACCTCGCCGCAGAAAACGAGACACTCCTGGAGAACATCAATGGCGAAACACTCTTCATTTATCGACGCGCTGTGCGGCACCGATGGCCCCGCGCATGACCGCGCCGGCAAGATGATGCTTTACGGACAGTTCCTCGGCGCCTGGGACGGAACTGTCACGAGGTACGGCGCGAACGGCGAGCGCTTCGATTCAAGTGCTGAAGTCCATTTCGGCTGGGCGTTGGAAGGCCGCATCATTCAGGACGTCTGGATCGTGCCGTCGCGCCATGGGCGAGCTCCCGGAGAAGCCGACAGGATGTATGGCACGACCTTGCGGGTTTACGATCCGAAGGCTGACAGCTGGGACATCACGTTCATCGATCCGGTGCGGCAGACATACGACCGGATGACGGGCCGGCAAGCCGGCGCCGACATCATCCAGGAATATCGCAAGGCCGACGGCACGATCTGCCAGTGGTGCTTCTTCGAGATCACGGCCAATTCCTTTCACTGGGTTGCCCGCGAATCCACCGACGAACGCAAGACGTGGCGCCTCACCGGCGAATATCATCTCAAGCGCAGGACGCCGGTCTGACGCGGGCCGAGGCCGGCAAATGAGCGCGCGCTTTCCGCCTCCGGCCGCACTTCCTGGGTTGCAAAATTCACCCGCGTCGGCACAGTGGAGCCGATGGGCAGCGAGAGTACCGATCCAGTCGAGGCGAAGGCGGCTCGCGAGGAGCCGCCGCATTATCACGGCCATCGCGAGCGGCTGCGCTCGCGTTTCCACGAGGCCGGCTCCGACGCGCTCAGCGATTACGAGCTGTTGGAGCTGGCGTTGTTCGCCGCCATTCCGCGGCGCGATACCAAAGTGCTCGCCAAATCGCTGCTGAAGAAATTCGGCTCGTTTGCCGAAGTCGTGCACGCGCCGGAAAAGCTGCTGCGCGAGGTCGACGGCATCGGCGACGCCTCGATTACCCAGCTCAAGCTGCTCGCCGCCGCTGCGGGGCGCATCGCCAAGGGCGAGATCAAGCGCAACGTCGCGCTGGCCTCATGGAACGACGTCATTGCCTATTGCCGCAGCGACATGGCGTTTGCCGACAAGGAGCAGTTTCGCATTCTCTTTCTCGACAAGCGCAACCAGCTGATTGCCGACGAAGTGCAGCAGACCGGCACGGTGGACCATACACCGGTCTATCCGCGCGAGGTGATCAAGCGGGCGCTTGAACTATCCGCAACCGCGCTCATCCTCGTGCACAACCATCCCTCCGGCGATCCCTCGCCGTCGCAGGCCGACATCCAGATGACGAAGTCGATCATCGGCATTGCCAGCCCGCTCGGCATCTCCCTGCACGACCACATCATCGTTGGCAAGAACGGCCATGCGAGCCTCAAGGGGATGAGACTGATCTGAGTGCAGGGTGCATTTACCATCTATTAACTCTCTACTTCGCGCTTTGGCGAATGCGTGTGAGAATGATTCATCGGATGAGAGGGGGGTAGCTCATCCTCGATGGAGGGGATCGATAATGAACCAGCTCGCAGAGCGGATGGGGGCCGCGGCTCTTTCGATGAGCCCAGGACGCATGGTCGACAAATTTCTCGACTGGCTCGATGAACTGCGGATCGCGATGGAGCTAGCTGAAATCGACAGGTCGGCCCGCAACGAACTGCGAGTCAGAGTGCCGTTCGATTGATCCGGAGGCGGGCGTAGAAGCCCAAGGGGCAAGTGGCTGATCTGAACGCGACGGCTCTATTCAAGGGACAGCCGCATTCGCGGCCTCGACGGCGCGACGCTGCAAAAAATCGCGCTCGCGCTGGTTGCCCGCAAGCTCCGCTGCCGCCGCGAAAGCCGCTCTGGCCGCCTCAAAATGCTGCAGCTTGTAGAGCAGATCGCCGCGCACGCTCTCGAGCAGATGATAGGTCTTGAGCGCCGGCTCGCCAACCAGCCGGTTCGCGATCTCGAGCCCCGCCGCTGGCCCCTCGGCCATGCCGACCGCGACCGCGCGGTTGAGTTCGATCACCGGCGAATCCACGCGCTTCGTCAGTTCCGCATAAAGCGCCGCAATCCGCGTCCAGTTGGTCTCCGCGGCTGTTGCGGCCCGCGCGTGACAGGCGACGATGGCCGCCTGAAGCGCATAGAATCCAAACGTGCCACCAAGTTCGCGCGCGCGGGCGAGCGCCTGCAATCCGCGCCGGATTTGCAGCAGATCCCACAGCGCGCGATTCTGCTCGAGAATCAGCACCGGCGCGCCCGCCGCATCGGTGCGTGCGGCGTTGCGAGAAGCGTTCAGCTCCATCAACGCAAGCAGCCCGTGAGCTTCGGGCTCATGAGGCGCGATCGACGTCAGAATACGGCCTATACGCAGCGCTTCCTGACAAAGTTGCGGACGCAGCCAATCCTCGCCCCTTGCTGCGGTGTATCCCTCGTTGAAGATCAGATAGACGACTTCGAGCACGGCGGCGAGCCGTTCCGACAACTCGTCACCAGAAGGGGTCTCATAGATCAGCCCGGACTCCGAAAGAGTTCGTTTTGCACGAACAATGCGCTGGGCAATGGTGGCATCGGCGACAAGAAAAGCTCGCGCGATTTCCTCGGTTGTGAGGCCACAGACCATCCGAAGCGCCAGCGCCACGCGCGCCTCGCGCGACAACAGCGGATGGCACGCCGTGAAGATCAACCGAAGCATCTCGTCGCCGATATCATCATCCAGCGCAGCCACCAGATCGGGCATCGCCTGCTGCTCCGCTTCCAGCTCGCGCGCAACCAGTTCATGCTTGCGCGCGAGCATGCGGGAACGGCGCAGGTGGTCAAGCGCCCGCCGCTTGGCCGTCGTCGCCAGCCACGCGCCCGGCCTGTCCGGAATGCCGCTCAGGGGCCAATGCTCGAGCGCCGCCAGCAGCGCGTCCTGCGTCAGCTCCTCTGCCAGCGGCACATCGCGCAGCATTCTCGAAAGGCTGGTAACGAGCCGGGGCTGCTCGACCCGCCAGGCCGCCAGAATAGCGCGGTGAACATCGCCGCCCGTCACGACAGACGAAGCCGTCGGCACGAGCCGTCCATCATGGGCCAGCGAACGCACGAAGCTCGCACGTTCCTTCCCAACCGGGCATATGGTCGAGATGGAGCTGCATGAACTCGCGCGCCATCGCAACCGCCTCCTCCTTGTCGCGAAGCTCGAAAACCGCGTAGCCGCCGACAACTTCCTTGGCTTCGACGAATGGGCCGTCGATCACACTGAGCTTGCCGTCCTTGATACGCACCTGCGCACCCGTCTCAACCGGCATCAGACCCCCGTTATCGAGCATGCGGCCGGCCTTGATCTCACGGTCGGCGAGCTTGTGCATCGCTTCCATCAGTTCGGGCGTTGGGTTTCCCGGAGGGCCGGGATGTGTGACGAGATACATGAAGCGCATGTCAGAACTCCCTTGAGAAGCGAGCCGTGGGCACCATGCCCCCGAATGGTCTCGCTGATGGTTCGACGAACCAGCCAGCGGCAGATCGACACGAGTCCTAAATTATTTATCCGGTCGCCGTGGCCGCGGCGGTCACTGCCGCACCATGAGCAGCGGATCGGCGCTGTCAGGGACCAGCCGCCACTGCGCATTATCGTCGGCCTCGAACTGCCAGGTCTCCCCCTTGTCGGACATCAGCAGGATCTGGCCGTGATCGAGCCGCCAGCGGGTCGGCGCGAACGCGGCGATCACGGGATCGCATTTCGGCTTCAGGAACACCTGAAAGTTATCCTGCCCCGCATCGGTGTTGGTGAGCGTCAGCCCGCAAATCATCTGGCCGCTGCCGCGCACCATCGCCCAGTCGCCGATCATCTGGTCCATCGACTTGGCGAGCGAACGCGCGGCGGCGAGGTTCTGCAGGATGTAGACGCCCTCGCCCTGGCGCACGCCTTCAAAGATGCCGCTCTCGACCTCGGTGAAATCGATCACCGGCTGGCCGGCCGCATCCTGCAAGCGCACGATGTCGAGCCCCTTGACGCTCCAGGCCGCGATATCCTTGGAGAACGGCAGCGCCTTGGCGCAGCCCGGCTCAAGCTCGAGTTTGAAGCCTTGCGGCGTGGCGTCGCCTTTCAACGTAACCACACAGGTCTTGCTGCGCTCGGTGGTGGCGAGCTCCCACTGGCCGATCATGTCCTTGCGCAAGCTCGCCGCGTCCTGCGCCGTGGCGGAATGCGTCAACGCAAACAACGCAACGAACAGCGACCACTTTCGCATCAACGGCTCTTGACAGGCGTTTCCGCAATCGGGGTCAGCGGCCCCTTGCCGGCAAACCAGGACTTCAGGTTGTCGACCACGAGCTGATCCATCGCGTTGCGGGTGACGACGGATGCGGAGCCGATATGCGGCAACAGCACGACATTCTGCATCGCCCTCAGTTCATCCGGCACGGCCGGCTCGTTGGCGAACACGTCGAGGCCCGCCGCCAGAATGGCGCCCGACTTCAACGCCGCGATCATCGCCTCTTCGTCGACCACCGAGCCGCGCGCAACATTGACGATGACGCCGCGCGGGCCGAGCGCCTTGAAAACTTCGGCGTTGATCATTTTGGCCGTTGAGGGACTGCCGGGCACGATCACGACCAGCGTGTCCACCGCCTTGGCCATCTCGATCAGGTCGGGATAGTGCTTGTACTTGAGGCCGGCGACCGGGTTGCGCGTGTGATAGACGACCGGCACCAGCGACGCCTCGAGGCGCCGCGCGATCGCCTGACCGATCCGGCCCATGCCGACGATGCCGACCTTGCGGTCTCGGAGCGAGCCGACGCTCAAAGGATATTGCTGCGTGGTCCAGAGACCCGAGCGCAGGTAACGATCGGCCTTGATGAACTCGCGCAAGGTCGCGATCAAAAGCCCCATCGCGATGTCGGCGACTTCTTCGGTGAGCACATCGGGCGTATTTGTCACGATAATGTTATGCTCGCTCGCATATTTGGCATCGACGTGGTCGTAGCCGACGCCGAACGACGCGGCGATCTCGAGCTTCGGGAACATCGCCATCACAGCGCTGTCGCAGCGGGCGGTGCTGTAGGTCACCGCGAGCCCACGCACTTTCGCCGCGACCGCGGGATTGACGCGCTCAAGATCGGCGCGCGTCTCGACGGGATGGAGCACGAATTGATCGGAAAAGCCCTTGTCGATGATCGGCTTGTTCGGCCCGTAGACCAGAAGGTCGATCTTCTCCGATGAAATATTTCCGCCCGTCATTATTAGTTTTCCTTTCCAAGCGCGCTCTCATGCCAACGCCGCAGCAGGAGGTGCGAGGTTAGCGCCAGCAGCCCATAAATGACAATTCCGGCGGCCGAGAGCAACAGCAAGGCTGCGAACATTCGGGGAATGTTGAGCCGGTATCCGGACTCGGCAATTCGATAGGCAAGGCCCGATCCCGCGCCGGCCGAGCCTGCCGCAATTTCAGCCACGACCGCGCCGATCAACGACAGGCCGCCGGCAATACGAAGACCGCCCAGCATGAACGGCAGAGCCGCGGGCAATTTCAGGAGCCACAGGGTTTGCAGCTTCGAGGCGCCGTAAAGCTGGAAAAGGCCGGCGAGGTTGCGGTCCACCGAGTTCAGGCCGAGCGTCGTGTTGGCCAACACGGGGAAGAAGGCGACGATAAACGCGCAAACGACCACCGCGGTCGATTGCGACAGATAAATCAGCAGCAGCGGCGCGATCGCGATGACAGGCGTGACCTGCAACACGACCGCGTAGGGAAACAGCGAATATTCCAGCCACTTCGAAATGTTGAACAACAGCGCCAGGACGACGCCGCCGACCGCCGCTGCCACAAAGCCTTCGAACGTTGTCAAAAGCGTGGTGAGAAGCGATTGCGAGAGCACGCCCCAATCGCTGATCAGCGTGGCAAAGACCGCCGACGGCGCCGGCAGCACGTAGGGCTGGATGTCATTGACCCGCACCACGAGTTCCCACAGGCCGATTCCCGCCGCGAGGACGACGATGGGCAGCACGAGGCGAACGAGCCGCGCCGTGCCGTTGCCGTGAGGTGCCGGCGCGCTCATGCCGACTGTCCCGAATAGGCAGGCGCCAGTGCGCTCGATACCCTGCGGCAGTAACCGGCATAGTCGGCCGAGGTGCGAAACTCTTCGCTGCGCGGCTCCTTGGTCTCGATGGTGATTTCGGCGGCGATGCGTCCGGGCCGCGGCGTCATCACCAGCACGCGCTGCGACAGGTAGACCGACTCGAACACCGAATGCGTGACGAAGATGACGGTCTTGCGCAACGAACGCCACAACGCCAGCAAGTCATTGTTGAGACGAAAGCGGGTGATTTCATCGAGCGCCGCGAACGGCTCGTCCATCAGAAGGATATCCGGATCGGTGACCAGCGCGCGCGCCAGCGAGACGCGCATCTTCATGCCGCCGGACAATTCTCTGGGGTAGCTGTCGGCGAATTCGGATAGGCCAATGCGCGCCAATGCCTCGTCTACACGCGCGTTCGCTTGCGAAGACGCCACGCGCGCCAGTTTCAGCGGCAGGCGAACATTCTCGCGCACCGTTGTCCACGGCATTAGCGTCGGTTCCTGAAACACAAAGCCGATCGGATGGCGGCCATTTTCCGTCACGGCCGGACGCGCCACCCGAACCGTACCCGAGGTCGCAGCGCTCAGGGCGGCAATCAGGCGCAGCGCGGTGGATTTTCCGCAGCCGGACGGCCCGAGCAGCGATACGAATTCACCGCGGCGCACGGCAAGATCGATCGGACCAAGCGCGACGAGGCCGTTGTCGTAGGCTTTGACGACGCCGCGCAGATCGACCGCAAGTCCCGCGGGATCGATATCCGCTCCTCTCGACGCCGGCGAATTCTCCATGATCAGGGAAGCCTAGTTCTTGTTCAATTCTTGGGCCGCAGATCGACGCCGACACCCTTGTTGATGAAACGAAGCGTGTAGGATTTGCGATAGTCCATATCGGGCTTGACGACGTGCGCACGCACCATCTTCTCGAAGAAGCTCGCCATCCGCGCATCGTTCATGGCGCCGATGCCGTCGTGCAATGCATCGCCGGAATCGACGATGCCGTATTCCTTCATCTTGCCGATCGAATAGGCGAGCAACTCGTCGGTCATTTCCGGATTGAGCTTCTTGATCATCGCGTTTGCGGCGGCATTGTCGCCATAGAGGTAGTTGTACCAGCCGATCATCGACGCGCTGACGAAGCGCTGCACCAGATCCGGCTTCTTGTCGATCACATCGCGGCGCGTTTCGATCAGGGTCGAATAGGTGTTCCAGCCATAATCGGCGAGCAGGACGATCCCGGGCTTGAATCCGGCGGCCTTCTCGACGGCATAAGGCTCGGACGTCACATAGCCCTGCATGGCGCTGTGCTTGTCGGCCAGGAACGGCTGCGGATTGAACGTGTAGGGCTTGACCCGGTCTTCGCTAAATCCGTATTCAGATTTCAGCCACTGGAAATAGCTCGAGATGCCTTCCTTCGAGACGAACAGCGTCAGCGGCTTGAGCTCTTCGAGTTTGGTGATCTTGGACTCCGGATGCGTCAAGAACACCTGCGGGTCCTTCTGGAAGATCGCCGCCACCGTCACGACGGGCACGTTGTTGGTGACCGCATCGAACGACATCAGCGTGTTGGCGGCCATGAAGAAATCGAGCCGGCCAGAAATCAGGAGCATGCGGTTGTTTTCGTTCGGACCGCCGGGCACGATCGTGACGTCGAGACCGTATTTCTTGTAAGTGCCGTCGGCCACCGCCTGAAAGAATCCGCCATGCTCGGCCTCGGCCACCCAATTGGTGCCGAAAGACACCTTGTCCAGCGTGGTCTGGGCGCGCCCCGGGGACGCGGCTGCCATCATGGCCACCAGGAACGTCGTTAACGCCAGCGGCAAAAAGGGGTACTTCATGGTTAGACTCCGCAGGGCGTTTGGCCGCATGATGGGACGATAGAAGGCTCATACAAACTATCTTTGCGCCATGACTTCAACCCTCCCGCCCCGCGATTACGCCGACATTGGCCGGCCTGAAGCAGCCGGTATCGATCGCGCGCGCTGGATTGCGGTCTTACCGCTGGCAGCAACCGAGCAGCATGGGCCGCATCTGCCGTTTGAAACCGACGTCTTGATTGCTGAGGCCTATCTGGCGCGGGTGCGCGAATTGGTCGCTGACGTCTTGCCCGTCACTTTTCTTCCGATCGAGCGCATCGGGATTTCCTCCGAGCATACCGACTTCCCCGGCACGCTGACGCTCGCGCCCGAAGTCGCCATTCAAAGCTGGATGACGATCGGCAAGGCCGTCGCGAAGGCCGGCATCAGGAAACTCGTGATAGTCACAAGTCACGGCGGCAACAGCGCTGCGATGAGCCTGGTGGCGCAGGAGTTGCGCACGCACGACAAGATGCTGGCCGTGACGACGTCATGGGGCCGGCTCTCGGCGCCGGAGACACTGTTCCCGCCGGAGGAAATCGAGCACGGCATTCATGGCGGCGCGGTCGAGACGTCGATCATGCTGGCGCGCCATGGCGAACGCGTGCGGCGCGATGCAATCGCCAATTTTCGCCCCATCACGGTCGCCATGAAAAAGGACTTCCGCTGGCTCTCCGCGCAGCGCCCGGCGCCCTTCGCGTGGCAGACCCAGGATCTTCACCCGAGCGGCGCCGTCGGCGATGCCACTCAGGCCACCGCCGAAAAAGGCGAGCGCCTGATCGATCAGGGCGCGCGCGCTTTTTGCGAATTGCTCGCCGAGGTCGACCACTTCGACCTGCAGCTTTTGTCCAACCGCCCAAAGACCTGAGCCTGTTCCGAGCGCGGCCGGCCAGCGCAACGGCGTGTCCTTCCGCCGAATTGACATAGCATAGGGGGGTACCCTATAAATGCAACATGTCCCACACCATCAAAGAAAAGAAGAAGCTGATCGCCCGCGTCGGCCGGATCCGCGGCCAGGTCGAGGCGATCGAGCGGGCGCTGGCCGAAGAAGCCGGCTGCGAGCGCATCATGCACATGATTGCGGGCGTCCGCGGCAGTGTGGCCGGGCTGATGGCCGAGGTGGTCGAGGATCACATTCGCACCCATCTGGTTGACCCGGAAACGAATCCCGGCGCCCTCAATCGGGAGGCCGCCGACCAGCTCATCGATGTGGTTCACACCTATCTGAAGTGAGGGGAACATGACGGACCAGGGCTCGGCCTTTCAGGCGTCGCCGCACAGCCACGTTTTTCTGGGCGACGATCATGCCCGCGCCGAACGGCGAACATGGGCGGTCATCGTCCTCTGCACCGTCATGATGGTGGCCGAGATCATCGGCGGCGCGCTGTTCGGCTCGCTCGCCTTGATCGCCGACGGCCTGCACATGTCGACCCATGCGGGCGCGCTGCTGCTCGCGGCGCTCGCTTATACCTTTGCGCGCAGATATGCGACCGATCCCAACTTCACCTTCGGGACCGGCAAGTTCGGCGATCTCGCCGGCTATTCCAGTGCGATCGTGCTCGCGATGATCGCCCTTCTGATCGGCTATGAGGCGGTGCTTCGCTTCCTCAATCCGGTTCCGATCGCCTTCAACGAGGCGATCCCGATCGCCGCGCTCGGGCTTCTGGTCAACATCGCCAGCGCCTGGCTGCTGGCCGGCGGCCATCACCATGGTCACGAGCATGGACATGGTCACTCTCACGGCCACGGCCATTCGCATGGCCATGCCCGTGCCCATGATCACCCGCACGATCATGAGCACGATGACGATCACCATCATTCACACGAAGATCACGATCGGCGGCATCTCCGCGACAACAACATGCGCGCCGCCGTCATTCATGTCGCTGCCGATGCCGCCGTCTCGGTGCTCGTGATCGCCGGGCTACTGCTGGCGCGCACCTTCGGCTGGCTCTGGATGGACCCGCTTGCCGGCCTGATCGGTGCGCTCGTGATCGCAAGCTGGTCGGTCGGACTCATCCGCGACACTGGCGCCATTCTGCTCGACCGCGTGCCCGACCCCGGCATGGCCGACAAAGTGAAGCGGACAATCGAAAGCGAGGGCGACCGGATCACCGACCTGCATCTCTGGCGGCTCGGACCGGGGCATCTCGGCGCTATCGTCTCGGTCGCAACGTCGGCGCAGCGCGAGCCTGCACATTATCGGCAGCGGCTGGCGCGCTTTGCCGACCTGTCGCACGTCACCGTCGAGGTCCAGCGCCTCGGATAAATCTGCGGTTGACAGCTGATGGAACCGGGCGTAGGTGCCGCACATCCCTGTTACATTACTGTCAAACAAATCCTTCAATCCTGACAAGCAGCCGTATCAAGCAGCCATGGGCAGTACCACCTTCGGCACCGTCATCCCGGTCATGACCGGGTTTACGGAGCCGGCAACATCAAAGATCGATCGCGCTCGCTTTGACCGCGTGAGGATTGGCGGTTCCGCTTAAGAGGACCGTTCGCTCACCGGCCTGCCGCGCTGATCGCGGAAGTGGACGTGAGCGATGTTCATCAAGAACAGCAGAGAATTTTCGTCGGCCCCGTTTTGCGCGGGCGTTCGCCATGTCCGCCATCTGCAAGCCGAAAAGGGAATCCGGTCATGATCGCCTCGATTGATCAGACCGCGCTCAACCTCGGCGTGGCGACGCTGCTCGGCGCCTGCATCGGCTTTGAGCGGCAATGGCGCCAGCGGATGGCGGGCCTTAGGACCAACACGCTGGTCGCAATTGGCGCGGCGAGCTTTGTCGTCTTCGAAAGCCTGTTTCCTGGCGAGGCAAGCCCGACCCGGGTGGCCGCGCAGGTCGTCTCAGGCATCGGCTTTCTTGGCGCGGGCATCATCTTTCGCGAGGGACTGCAGGTCTCCGGCCTCAACACCGCGGCGACCCTGTGGTGTTCGGCGGCGGTGGGACTGCTCGCGGGCAGCGGCCATCCGCTGCATGCGGCGGCGGCAACCGCGTTCGTCGTGCTCGTCAACCTGACCCTCCGGCCGCTGGTCCGGCTCATCAACCAACAACCGATCATGCAGGCCGAGACCGATTTTCGTTACAGCGTCCGCGTGGTCTGCCGAAGCCCCGAGGAAGCCCATGTTCGCGCCTTGCTGTTGCAAGGCGCCGGCAGCGGCCATCTCAGCCTGCGGCAGCTCGACTCTACCGACCTCGAGGAAAGCGGACGCGTCGAGGTCAACGCCATGCTGACCTCACCGGTCAAGAACGATACCGTGCTCGAACAGGTCGTCGGCCGGCTCAGCCTCGAGCCGACCGTCTCAGCCGCAAGCTGGAGCGTCGGCCCCATTCTGGACTGATCACATGACGAAGACTTGCAATTGCGAAAATCCGATGCTCTTTCAGGCCTCCGCCCGACGCAAATCCCATCCTAGACGCAGCCTCTCGCCAGACACTCAACCAAGGCAGCACGCATGACGTTGAACGAGATCTTCACGCCGAGACTGGGGCAGGCGCTGCGGCCGAACGTCTGGGACGTGGTCGCGCTGATTCTCGTGACCGGCGCAATGGTGCTGATCGTCTATGGCGGCGAGCAGACCACGCTGCCGCTCTCGGCGCTGGACGCTGCTCCTGTTTCACTCGATCCGATCCATTTGCCGCTCTATGCGCTGCGCACGACGATGCGCATGCTGCTCGCGATCGTCTGCTCGATCATCTTCACGCTTGGCTATGCCACGCTGGCCGCCAAGAGCCGGCGGGCCGAGATGGTGCTGATCCCGCTGCTTGATATCCTGCAATCGGTGCCAATTCTGGGCTTCCTCACCTTCACCGTGGCCTTTTTCCTGAATCTGTTTCCGGGCCAGGTGTTCGGCGCTGAACTCGCGTGCGTGTTCGCGATCTTCACGAGCCAGGCCTGGAACATGACCTTCAGCATGTACCAGTCGATCCGCAACGTGCCGAAGGACCTCGACGAAGCCACGCAAAGTTTCCACCTGTCGGGATGGCAGCGGTTCTGGCGGCTCGACGTGCCGTTCGCCATGCCGGGCCTGATCTGGAACACGATGATGTCGATGTCCGGCGGATGGTTCTTCGTCGTGGCATCCGAGGCGATCACCGTCGGAAACACCACGGTCACCCTGCCCGGTATCGGCTCCTACGTCGCGCTCGGCATCGAGAAGCAGAATCTGCCGGCGATCGGCTATGCCATCCTGACCATGCTGCTCGTCATCATTGCCTATGACCAGTTGCTGTTCCGTCCCGTGGTGGCCTGGGCCGACAAATTCCGCTTCGAGCAGACGGCGTCGGAAAATCCGCCGACGTCCTGGATGCTCGATCTGTTTCGCCGCACGCGCGCGCTGCGCGCGCTGACCGTGCCGTTCGCCGCCACCAACAAGATCTTTTCGAATCTGCAGGTCAGGCTCCCGGAAACGTTACGGATACCTTTCAAGCCTCGGTCATCCTCGCGCGTGATCGACGCGCTCTGGCTTGCGCTGATTGGGGTCGCGACCTGTTACGCCGGCTGGCGCGCCTATCAATTCATGTCGACGACGCTGAGCCCCTCGGACGTTCTTTTGGCCGTGCGGGATGGATTCATCACGCTTGCGCGCGTGGTCGTGCTGATCGCGCTGGCGTCGTTGATCTGGGTACCGATCGGCGTCTGGATCGGGCTTCGCCCAAAACTCGCCGAACACGTGCAGCCGCTGGCGCAGTTTCTGGCCGCCTTTCCGGCCAACCTCGCCTTCCCGGTGTTCGTGGTGATCATCGTGCGCTATGGGCTCAACGCCAATATCTGGCTCAGCCCGCTGATGATCCTTGGCACCCAGTGGTACATCCTGTTCAATGTGATCGCGGGCGCCAGCGCCTTCCCCACCGACCTTCGCGAAGCGGCAGGCAGCTTCCATCTGCGCGGCTGGCGCTGGTGGGTCAAGGTGATCCTGCCGGGAATCTTTCCCTATTACATCACCGGCGCCATCACGGCCTCGGGCGGATCCTGGAACGCTTCGATCGTGGCGGAAGTGGCGAGCTGGGGCGACACCCACCTGAAAGCCACCGGCCTCGGTTCCTATATAGCGCAGGCGACGGAAGCTGGAGATTTCCCCCGCGTGGTGCTCGGCATTGTCGTGATGTGCGTCCTCGTCACCCTGTTCAACCGCCTGCTCTGGAGACCGCTCTACGCTTTCGGAGAACGCCGTCTTCGCCTCGGATAATGTGCTAAGGGAAATCCCCATGCTCGATACCTCTAAACAAGCCAACCTGCTCGATATCCGCGGCGTCTGCCGGTCCTTTCCAAAAGGCAGCGGCGAGGAAATCCTGGTGCTCGAAAAGGTCGACCTGACCATCCGTTCCGGCGAGATCGTCGGGCTGCTCGGCCGCTCGGGATCCGGCAAGTCGACGCTGCTCCGCATCATCGCGGGCCTCGTTGCGCCGACCTCAGGCGATGCCAAATGCCGCGGCGAAACCATCGTAGGACCGCCGAACGGCGTCTCCATGGTGTTTCAGTCGTTCGCGTTGTTTCCGTGGCTGACGGTGCTGCAAAACGTCGAGCTCGGCCTGGAAGCGCTGGGCGTCGATGCCGCCGAGCGCCGCAAGCGGGCGCTGGCCGCGATCGACCTGATCGGCCTCGACGGATTCGAATCCGCCTATCCGAAGGAACTGTCCGGCGGCATGCGTCAGCGCGTCGGCTTTGCCCGCGCACTGGTGGTGCACCCGGATCTGCTGTTGATGGACGAGCCGTTCTCGGCGCTCGACGTATTGACCGCTGAGACGCTCCGCACCGACCTGATCGATCTCTGGATCGAAGGCCGCCTGCCGATCAAGTCGGTCTTGATGGTGACCCACAACATCGAGGAAGCGGTCTTGATGTGCGACCGCATCCTGGTGTTTTCATCCAATCCTGGCCGTGTCGCCGCCGAGATCAAGGTCGACTTCCCGCATCCGCGCAATCGCCTCGACCCGGCCTTCCGCCAGCTGGTCGACAGCATCTATGCGCGCATGACGCAGCGTCCCGAGCCGAAGGCGCCGGCACTCGAAGGCATCCAGGGCACCGGCGTCGGCATGATCCTCAATCACGTCTCCTCCAACGTGCTGTCGGGCCTGATCGAGACGCTCGCTGCGCCGCCCTATAACGGACATGCGGACTTGCCGGTTCTGGCCAACCACCTGCAACTCGAGGCCGATGAAATCTTCCACCTCGGCGAATCGCTGCAACTCTTGCGTTTCGCCCAGTTGAGCGAAGGCGACCTGATGCTGACCGATGCCGGGAAACGGTTTGCGAATATGGCGACCGACGCGCGCAAAAAGCTGTTCGCCGAGCACATGACCAACTACGTACCGGTCATCGGGCTGATCCGCCGGGTGCTTGACGAGCGGCCGTCGCATACCGCGCCCGAGGCACGTTTCCGCAACGAGCTGGAAGACTATATGAGCGAGCAGGCCGCCGACGAAACGCTCAAGACGGTCGTGTCATGGGGACGTTATGCGGAGCTGTTCGCCTATGACGAGCAATCGGAAACATTCAGTCTCGAAAATCCGCACTAATTCCAGCTGTCGTCCCCGCGCACGCGGGCGACCCATACGCAGCAGTGTTTTGGGCATGATGGCGGACGGCTCGTCACGCAACGAACGCCGGTGGTTATGGGTCCTGCTTTCGCAGGGACGACTACGTAACTCTCTCTAGATCGCCGGCGCGAAAGTGTCCGGCCGCGCCATCGCCCAGGCGTCGACGAAGCGGGCATCGCTGGTGCCGTCGATCAATTCGCCCGGACGAAGCGCAGGGTAGAGTTTTGCGAATGTCCGCACCTCGGTCGTCGACGTCCGCTGCGCGAAGTGGATCGGCCGCAGATCCTGCGGGTGATCGAGACCCGCAGCAGCCAGAAGCTCCGCCAGCGCGTGCAGCGTGGCATGGTGATAATTGTAGACCCGCTCGATCTTGTGCGGCACGTACAAAGCGCGATTGCGCGTCGGATCCTGCGTGGTCACCCCGGTCGGGCAGCGGTCGGTGTGGCAGCTCAGCGACTGGATGCAGCCGAGCGCAAACATGAAGCCCCGCGCCGAATTGCACCAGTCGGCGCCGATCGCCATCGCGCGCGCCATGTCGAAAGCGGTCGCGATTTTTCCCGATGCGCCGATGCGAATGCGGCTGCGTGCGTTGATGCCGACCAGCGCGTTGTGGACGAAATTGACCCCTTCGCGCATCGGCATGCCCAGGTGATCCATGAATTCGAGCGGCGCCGCGCCGGTGCCGCCTTCGTTGCCGTCGACCACGATGAAGTCGGGATAGATGCCGGTTTCCAGCATCGCCTTGCAGATCGCCAGAAACTCCCAGGGATGGCCGATACAGAGCTTGAATCCGGCTGGCTTGCCGCCGGACAGGCGGCGCATCTCGCCGATAAAGGCCATCATTTCGAGCGGCGTCGAAAACGCACCGTGCGTCGCCGGCGAAATGCAATCCTCGTTCATGGCGACGCCCCGGATCCGCGAAATCTCCTCCGAGACCTTGGCCGCAGGAAGCACGCCGCCGTGACCGGGCTTGGCGCCCTGGCTCACCTTGAGCTCGACCATCTTGATCTGGTCGTCGGTCGCGATGCGGGCAAATTCGTCCGGGTTGAAGGTGCCGTCGCGATGGCGACAGCCGAAATAGCCCGAGCCGATTTCCCAGATCAGGTCGCCGCCCATTTCGCGGTGATAGGGACTGACGCCGCCCTCGCCGGTGTCGTGCGCGAAGCTGCCTTTCTTTGCGCCTGCATTCAGCGCGCGCACCGCGTTGGGGCTCAGCGCACCGAAACTCATTGCGGATATGTTGAAGACGGATGCCGAATAGGGCTTGGCGCAGTCCGGCCCGCCGATCGTGATGCGGAATTTCTGATTCTCGTGAACCTTCGGCGCAACCGAATGGTGAATCCATTCGTAGCCTTCGCGATAGACATCCTCCTGCGTGCCGAATGGCCGCTTGTCGAGCACCATCTTCGCCCGCTGGTAGACGACGGCGCGCGTATCGCGGGAGAACGGCATGCCGTCCTTCTCGCTCTCGAAAAAGTATTGCCGCATCTCGGGCCGAATTTCTTCGAGCAGAAAACGCAGGTGCGCCGAAATCGGATAGTTGCGCAGCACCGCGTGACCCTTCTGCGTCAGGTCGCGAATGCCGAGCAGCGTCAGCGCGCCAAAGATCACCAGCGGAATGAGGACGATGTCGAACGCCTTGTGGTCGACGATGCCGATGCCGAGCAGCAGCGCTGTCACCACCGAGCAGATCGTCAGGATGATGAAGCGTGGCGAGAACGGCAGCATCAGCGTTTCCATGGGGCCCTCTAAGGTTCTTTGTCAGCTGGTTGTTATCGCGAACAATCGAAACACGATATCGGCGGTCAACAGTCACGGATATGACAGGTACCGGCTTTACGAAATTCCCGGAAGCTACCGAATAAAGTGCGGCCGGATCAATCCGTCGCCCTACCGGGACCGGTGTCCCGGTTCTGACATTCGTATCATAACAGCCACTTTTGCACTGCAACGTAGTGACCTGGCGATGGCGCCTTCGCAGGGGCCGGATCAGCAATCAATTCGACGTTCAGTGGCTGTGCGTTCGCAGTTCGCCCGGAATGCGCTTTTTCTCCAGGCCATGATTGGCAAGCCAGTGGTCCGTGCTGCGGATCGACCGCTCGATATGTTCCGACGTCAACGAGAAATCGTAGGGCGACCCCAGCAAGGGGCACAGAGGCGGCACCACCACGTACTCGATGTCGGGTGGAAGCTCTTCCAGATCGTTCACCAGCTGCCGCGCGATCAGAAGCGTCAGCGCGTGCAGCGCATTGGCGACGGCGCCGACCGGCGGCTTGTCGGCCGCACAGGCATAACCGGTCGGCAGGATGATGAGACGGCGCGCGCCCTTCTCGACCGCGACTTTGACCGGCGTATTGGCGGAGATGGCGCCGTCGGCGAGGTAACGGTCCTTATACGGCACGGGTGCAAAGGCGCCGGGTATGGAGGTGGAGGCGACGATCGCTTCCACCGCTGGCCCAGCGGAAAGCACGACGCTTTCCCCTGACACGATGTCGGTGGTGACGATATGGATCGGAAGCCGAGCGTCCTGCAGATTGCGAAAAGGCAGATGATCCTCGAGCAGCTTGCGAAGGCCGTCATGGGAAATCAGGAAATCGCGGCGCCAGATAAATCCCAGAAGCGTCCGCCAGGTGATCGGGAATACGTCGTGCCGCGTTAGCCCGCGCCAGATCGTCTCTAACTCGAGAACGCCTTTCAGCGTGGGCGCCCCGGCATAGTAGGCGCCGTTGATGGCGCCAACGCTCGAGCCGACCACCATGTCGGCGGAAACGCCGCTCGCGACGAGCGCGTGCAGCATCCCGACCTGGATCGCACCGAAACTGCCGCCGCCCGCGAAGACGAACGCCGTCTTCGCCCTGTCGTCCTGCGTTGACGCGGACAAGGATCATCCCCCCGAAAGTCAGCACGTCGCCTGATCAGGCCCGTGTCATTTTGGAGAAACTATAGCAAAGGGGTTTGCGCCCTGCATTATTAAGAACAAGTGTTGCCAGGAGGCCTGATGGCTAAGTGCTCGTGATGTTCCGATGAGAAAATCGTGACATTGACGCGCCAATCGATATGGTCCGGCGCAACGCCCAAGTTTTCCGGATATTGCCAATGAAGATTCCAACCCTGCCCTTCACGGTCACCAACTGGAGCCAGGTCGCACCGACGACGCATCCCGGTGAGAGCGGTCAGGCGATCTGGCGCACGCTCGACATTGGCGACATCCGCGTCCGCATGGTCGAGTACACGGCAGGCTATCTCGCCGATCACTGGTGTGATCGCGGCCACGTGCTTTATGTGCTGGAGGGCGAACTGCACACTGAATTGCGCGATGGCCGCAGTTTTACGCTGCGACCCGGCATGAGCTATCAGGTGTCGGATTTCGGCGATGCCGCGCATCGCTCATCGACCAAGACGGGTGCGAAGCTCTTTATCGTCGATTGAGTTGTGCTGATTTTTTGATCGTCATTCCGGGCGTGCGTCAGCACGAAACCCGGAACGACAAATGAAGCTTAGCGTTCCACAAACGCTTTCTCGATCACGAAGTGTCCGGGCTCTGAGTGATTGCCTTCCGAGAACCCGCGCTCGTCGAACATCTGGCGCAGCTCTTCCAGCATCGCCGGGCTGCCGCACATCATGATACGGTCGCCTTCGATGTTCAGCGGCTCCTGGCCGATATCGTTGAAAATCTGCTTTGAGGTGATGAGGTCGGTGATGCGGCCGCGGTTGCGGAAAGGCTCGCGGGTGACAGTCGGATAGTAAGTGAGCTTGTCGGCCAGCAGCGGCCCGAACAATTCGTCTTGCTGCAGGTTGGCAACCAGTTGCTCGCCATAGGCAAGCTCCGAGACCTGGCGGCAGCCGTGCACGAGCACGATCTGCTCGAACCGGTCGTAGACGTCGGGATCCTTGATCAGGCTGGCGAACGGCGCGAGCCCGGTCCCGGTCGACAAAAGCAGCAGGCGATTGCCGGGAAGAAGGTTGTCAGTGATCAGCGTGCCGGTGGCCTTGCGGCCAACCAGGATGGTGTCGCCTTCCTTGATCTTTTGCAGGCGCGACGTCAGCGGACCATCGGCGACCTTGATCGAAAAGAACTCGAGTTCTTCCTCGTGATTGGCGCTCGCCATCGAATAGGCGCGCAGCAGGGGACGACCGTCGACCTCGAGCCCGATCATCGCGAACTGGCCGTTCTGAAAGCGGAAGCCGGTGTTGCGGGTGGCCCGGAAACTGAACAACGTATCGGTCCAGTGCTGAACAGAAAGAACCTTCTCTCGATGAAACGCGCTCATCTCTTTATCCGCTTCCGTTTGGCTGGGGGACCAACAAGACTTGCCGCTCAAATCTGCGGAAGCCTCTGTGGCGATTGAGGAATTACGGCCGTTCAAGTAGCCAAATTTCGGCCGATGTCAAGATGCTGCAGTGCGGGATGACCGCTCGAAAATTGCAGATCGGACGGCCTAAACGGCCCCCTGGCCAAAACCTTCTCTACGGGGCTCTTTCGGCGCAATGAACTTGCAGAAAGAACCGTCCGTTCGGGAGATTAATTGCCGCACCGAGGTCAAAAAATTCGTTAGAGATGTTCATCAAAAATGCGGGAATGGCAGCTCACCCGATATTGCATGCGAAAGCTGGACGAATTTCGCGCGGAAAAGCCCGCCTTTTATCCGGATCAGGCGGTCTACGCAGCCTGGTCATGCGCCGAACTCGGACTTGGGTTTGAGGACATCGAGGGCGGCACCGGGCTCCTCTTCCGCGTCACCTCGAAAGGCCAAGCGGTGCATTTCGGCGCCGGGCGCTGCTCCTGGTATCCGCAAAACAACGCGACCGCAGCGACGCTTGCGTCCGACAAATATTTTGCCAACCGCATTCTTGAGGAAGCCGGCGTCGCAACACTCGGCGGCGATTATTTTTTCTTGAACGCCCGGCATCGCGCGTTCCGCCCCGAAGGACATGAGCGTGAGGACGCTTTCAAATATCTGGAAAAGCTCGGCTCAAAGGCCTTCGTCAAGCCGCTGACGGGATCGCGCGGAGATTTTGCGCAAGTCATTCGCGGCGAGGAGGCGCTCTACCGATACCTTCTTGTTGTCGCGGAACATTACGACGCGGTGCTGGTGCAGCCGGTGACGACCGGTCAGGAATATCGGATCTTTCTCCTCGACGGAGAAGTCGTCTATTCCGCCCGCAAGTTTTCGCCCACGCTTGTCGGCGACGGCGCTCAAAGTCTGCGCGAGCTTCTCTCAGCGCACAACGCGCTTTTGAAGGCGAGAGGTCTTTCGCTGATCGATCCGTACGTGATTGCGTCATCACTTGACGACGTCCTGCCGGCAGGCGGCCTGTTTCAAATCAAAGGCCGCACGAACCTGAGCGCCGGCGGCCGCATGGCGTTCGAGACGCCTGCCGACACCGCGCTGGCGATGGCAAAGCAAGCTGCACAGGCCTTGGGATTGCGCGCAGCTGCGGTTGACCTGTTTACCGATGTCGATGGCGATCCTGACGCGATCCGGGTCATCGAGGTCAATTCCAATCCATCGATCCGTTTGCTGGAGGAATTGGACCGGCCCGACTTGATCCTGAAGATCTGGCGCCGCAGCTTTTCGGCGGTTGATCTCATAGATGTTTGACCTGCCGAAATACGGCAAAGGCATTTGCCTTGCGCGAATGGCCGAACTGCTCGAGGTACTCGGCGTTGACCGCGCCCGCTTGCAGGATCGCTCGGTCGCGATAACCGGTTCGAACGGCAAGGGCTCGACCGCGGCCTTTTGCGCCTCCATCGGCCATTCCTATGGCCTGTGCACGGGCCTGTTCACCTCACCGCATCTGTTTCGCGTCAACGAGCGTTACCAGATCGATGGCGTGCCAATTGCAGACAACGAGCTGGATGAGTTGGCTGGCCGGGTCACATCTGCGATCGCCGCAGTTTCAAAGAGGCGCAACGAGCAATTCGGCGCGTTCGAAGCCATGTTCGCGCTGGCGTGTCTTTACTTCCAGGAAAGCGATTGCGAGCTCCTGGTATTCGAGGCCGGAATTGGCGGCCGCTACGATCCGGTGCGATTGCTGAGAAGCCGCCTGACCGTGGTGACGTCGGTCGACTACGAGCATGTCGAGCTACTCGGCAATTCGCTGGAATTGATCGTCTCCGACAAGAGCGACGCCTGCGCCGCTGACGGAACGATCATCTATGGCGAGAACTGTCGCGCCTTGCGGCCGCAGATCCTCGAATATAACCGCAACCGCAATGTCGAGAGCCTGTTTGTCCGCGACGAGATCGCCATCGGTGGCGAATCAATCGCGGCACAAAGCCAACGCTTCGATTTCCTCTTTGACGATCATCATTTTCGAGCGCTGGATGTTGCCTTGCCCGGCGGCTTCCAGCTCAACAATGCCGCGATTGCGGCTGCGTTGTTCACGCGGTGGCTTAGGCGTACGCGGCCCGGCGAACCCGATTCCGTCATCGAGATGGCGGTGCGGAAAGGGCTGCGAGAGGCACGCTGGCCTGGCCGGCTGGAGACGATCGCGCAGGATCCACTGACCGTCATTGACGTCGGCCACACGCCCGACGGCATCCGGCAATCGCTCGCCGCACTGCGCCGAATTTACGGCGAACGGGACTGGATTCTCGTCGCCGGCGTTTCCCGCGACAAGAAAGCCGAGGAGATCGCGGCCGCGCTTGCGATCTCCTTCGACACCATCATTTGCACGGCAGCGCATCACAAAGGCGGCGACCCGGCCGCGCTCGCCGCGATCATGCGCAAGATCAACCCGCACGCACGGATCGAGATCGCCGCGACCATCGAGCAGGCTTTCAAGGCGAGCGTGGCGCTGGCGAGATCGCTGAACCGGCGGATCTATGTCGCCGGCGGATTATTCACCGCGATCGAATACGCCGCCGTGGCGCGCGGGCTGGATGCGACGAAATTGTCTTTCTTCTGACCGCTTTGGCGACAGGTAAGGATTCATTAACCATAACTGGCCGATGGTCGGAGCTTCCCTGGAGAGCCCCATGAGCAGCATATTGCCCGTTCCGACTTCAGCACCGGCTGTGATCAGCAAGCCGAACAACATCAGTCAACCCGAGGCGCCCACTTCGTCGTTGTTTGGCAATCTTCTCCGCCGGACCGAAGTCACAATGGGCCTGCGGTCGAAGACCGGTTTCACTTCGGGAGCGACCTACGAAGCCACGACGGTCGCAGGCCAGACCAAGGCGACCGTCAACAACGCGGTCAACGCCACGAAGTCCTTCTTCAATATCAAGTAGGATTGGACGGCTCTGGCAGTCGCGCCCGCGAGCAAGATGCTGCCCGCGGGCAATATCCTCAATTGCTCACGCCATCTGAATCGTCGAGCGCCTTGAAAGCGTCTTCGAGTTGCGGCGAGATCGCGACGTTCATCCGCTCGCCGGTTGGCAGGCGGGAGACGAACCACTTGTTGTAGAGCGGCACCAGATCGTGATTGGTGCCGAGCCTGCGGAACGTGCCCTCGACGATCTCCTTGAGTTGCGGCTCGCCCTTGCGGAACATGATGCCGTAGGGGTCGTAGGACAGGTAGTCGCCGGTGACCTTGAACTTGTCCTGCGACTTGTGCCGCGCGATCAGGCCGTAGAGCAGGATGTCGTCGGTCGCGAAAGCATCGACCTTGCCGTCCACCAGCATCTGATAGGACTGTTCGTGATCACCGGCCGTCACGATCTTCAGGCCGAGATTGAGCTTCTTGTCCAGCCCATGCATGGCCTGTTCGTTGGTCGTGCCTTTGGTGACGACAACGGTCTTGCCTTGCAGGTCCTTTGGCGCGGCGATGGTGGAATCCTTCGACACCATCAGCTTGGTGCCGGCGACGAACATCAGCGGCGAGAACGCCACCTGTTTGGCACGCTCGGCATTGGCCGTGGTCGAGCCGCATTCCAGATCGATCTTGCCCTGCACGACCGCGGGAATGCGGTCGTCGGACGTGACCTTCACATATTCGATCTTGAGATCGGGATCGTCGACCGCAACGGAGATGTCTTCCACGACCGCCTGGCATAGTTCGAGGCTATAGCCGATCGGCCGATTGGCCTGGTCGAGGAACGAGAACGGCGGCGAACTCTCGCGATAGCCGAGATGCACGGTGTGCCGGCCCTTGATGGCGGCGAGCGTCGGGCTAAGCCCCTCGCCGCCGCTTTGAGCGGCGGCGGACGTCGCTATCACGCAGCCCGCAAGCAATAGGGCGCAAGCCCCGATCGATCTTCCCAGCGTCTGGCGCATGGACCGCCCCCATCAATGACCCATCGCGGGGACTTCGCCCGGAACCATGCCCGGCGGCACCACATCCTCGGGGCTGAGCGCGTGTTCGGGCCCAAGTTCGCCTTCCCACTTCGCCACCACCGAGGTCGCCAGCGTGTTGCCGATCACATTGGTGGCGCTGCGGCCCATGTCGAGGAAGGTATCGATGCCCATGATCATCAGCAGCCCGGCCTCGGGAATGCCGAACTGGCTGAGCGTGGATGCAATCACCACCAGCGAAGCGCGGGGAACGCCGGCGACGCCCTTCGAGGTGATCATCAGGGTTGCCAGCATCGCGAGCTGGGTGCCGAGCGACATTGGTATCTGGTATGTCTGCGCGATGAAGATGCTGGCAAAAGTGCAGTACATCATCGTGCCGTCGAGATTGAAGGAATAACCGAGCGGCAGCACGAAGCTCGAAATCCGCGCGGACGCGCCGAAACGGTTCAGGCCCTCCAGCGTCTTCGGATATGCGGCTTCCGAGCTTGCGGTCGAGAACGCGATCATCAGGGGTTCGCGGATCAGCCGCAGCAGGTGACTGTATCTCGGTCCGATGACGATGAAGCCGACGATGACAAGGATGCCCCAGAGCAGCAGCAGCGAGAGATAGAAGCCGCCCATGAACACGACGAGCTTCCACAACACCAAAAGGCCGTTCTTGGCCACGGTCGCCGTGATCGCCGCCCACACCGCAATCGGCGCAAACAGCATCACATAGCTCGTCACCTTCAGCATGATGTGCGCGAGGTCGTCGATGACCGAGATGATCTGCTTGGAGCGCTCCGGCATCGCGCCGAGCGCAACCGAGAAAAACACCGCAAACACCACGATCTGAAGGATCTCATTCTGCGCCATCGCATCCGCGATCGAGGTCGGGATCAGGTGGGTCAGGAATTTCTCGATCGAGAATGCCGACACTGGCAGTCCCGTCGATTGCGTCTTGTCCGGCAGCGTGCCGGGGAAGTTGGCGCCCGGCTGCAGCAGGTTGACCATCACGAGGCCAAGCAGCAGCGAGACGAAGGAGGCGCTGACGAACCATCCCATGGTTTTCGCAAAGATGCGGCCGAGCTTGGCGCCGGAGCCCATATGAGCGATGCCACCGACAAGCGTGGCGAACACCAGCGGCGCGATGATCATCTTGATCAGGCGCAGGAACAACATGGCGATCAGGTTGACGCTGGAAGCGATATCGGCGCGAGTGTCGGGCAAATAGTTGAAGATCAGCGTCCCCATCACGATGCCCAGCACCATCGCGATCAGGATGTATTGCGTAAACCTGTTCGACATGTCTTTCCCCCGTAGGCTCCTGATCGAGAGTTTGGCAGATTTCAAAGCCGACGCAACACGCTTCCGTTGTCCTGATCTGACCATTGTGGAACGGCCGTGGTCGGACTAGCCTCTTACGCAACGCACAATCGGGCCCTTGCGCATTTCTTGCGCGCCCATTGCATCAAGAACAGCCATATCAAGAATAACTACGGGGAGGGAAAGCTATGAGCGACAGCACCAATCGCCAGATCCTTTTGGTGGAGAAACCGGCCGGGAAACTCGGCAGCGAGCATTTCAGCATGCGGAACGGAACTGTTCCCGAGCCGCGCGATGGCGAGGCTTTGCTCCGGGTCCGATACATCTCGCTCGATGCCGCCAACCGGGCCTGGATGCACGGCGCGACCTATCGCTCCGCGGTCGAGGCGAACACGGTGATGGCTGGCGGCGGCATTGCCGAAGTCGTGGCATCCAATGCACCAGGACTGTCGCCGGGCGATATCGTGTTCGGCGACACCGGATGGCAGGACTATGCGGCCGTTTCGGCCAAGCATCTCACCAAGATGCCGAAGATCGAGCCGATGACCTATTTGCTCAGCGTCTACGGCATTGCTGGCCTCACCGCCTATTTCGGGCTGCTCGACGTCGGCAAGCCCAAAGTCGGCGAGACGGTGGTTGTGTCGGCCGCGGCTGGTTCGGTCGGCTCGATCGTCGGCCAGATTGCGAGGATCAAAGGCTGCCGCGTCGTCGGCATCGCCGGCGGAAAGGACAAATGCCACTGGTTGACCTCCGAGCTCGGCTTCGACGCCGCGGTCGACTATAAAGACGGCGCGGTGTTCAAGGCGCTCAAGGCCGCAGCGCCGAGCGGCATCGACGTTTATTTCGACAATGTCGGCGGCGATATTCTCGAAGCGTGCCTGGCACAGATGAACATTCGTGGCCGCATATCCTGCTGCGGCGCGATCTCGCAATATGATGGCGCGCCATCGGCGACAGGCCCGCGCGGCGTGCCCGGCCTGATCGTCGTCAAGCGCCTCACCATGCAGGGCTTCATCGTGACGGACTACATGGAGCGGCGCAACGAGGCGCTGCGCGACCTGCAATCGTGGGTCGCCTCGGGCACGCTCAAGGTGCAAGAGGACGTGATCGACGGGCTCGAGAATACGCCGCAAGCGTTGATCGGATTGCTCGCCGGCGAAAACCGGGGAAAGCGGATGGTCAAGGTGTAACGCGAGCAGCGCTTATTTCGAGCCTGACGTCCCGCCGGCCGCCTGCAGTGCGACCTTCTTGCCTCTGCGTTCGGCGAGCCAGTTCTCGAAGCGCTGGATCACGACGAAGAATGTCGGCACGAACAGCACGGCAAGACATGTCGAGGCAATCATGCCAGAGAACACCATGATGCCGATCGATTTTCGGGCGCTCGCGCCCGCGCCGGTCGCAAGCACCAGCGGAACGACGCCGAGGATGAAGGCGAAGGACGTCATCAGGATCGGCCGGAAGCGGGCGCGTGCCGCTTCGATCGCGGATTCCAGCAGCGGCTTGCCGTCGCGGACATGCAATTCGAGCGCGACCTCGACGATCAGGATGGCGTTCTTGGCCGACAGCGCAATCAGCAGGATCAAGCCGATCTGGGCGTAGAGATTGTTGTCGATGCGCAGGCTCGTCAGCACCAACATCGGGCCGAGCAGCGACAACGGCACGGCGAGAATGACGGAGATCGGCGCGTACCAGCTCTCATATTGTCCGGCGAGCACGAGGTAGACCAGCAGCATGGCGAGGCCGAACACGAGATAGATCTGTCCGCCGACGATCTTCTCCTGGTAGGACATTGCCGTCCATTCGTAGCCGGCGCCGCGTGGCAGGGTCTTGGCCGCGATCTCCTCCATCAGCTTCATCGACTCGCCGGAACTGTAGCCCTGCGCCGGCAGGCCGATGACGGTCGACGACGGGTAGAGATTGTACAGGCTGATCAGCGAGGGGCCGACGGCCGGCGTCACCTTGGTCACAGTGCCGATCGGGATCATGTCGCCTTGCGAGTTGCGCACCATCATGTTCTCGATATCGCGCGCGGTCAGGCGGGACCGCGAATCGGCCTGGGTATAGACCTGGAAGGTACGGCCGAATTTGTTGAACTGGTTGACGTAGGACGCACCCATATAGCTCGATAGGGTCGAGAAGATCTGGTCTGTCGTGACCTGCAGGGTCTGCGTCTTGACGCGATCCACCTCGACATCGAATTGCGGCACCATGGCGCGGAACGACGACGAAACGCGCTGCAGCGCGCTCTGCGTCTGTCCATTGGCCACCATCGCGTTGGTGATGGCCTGCAGTTTGCCGAAATCGGAATTGCCGTCGCGCAGCTCGATCTGCATGGCGAAACCAGCGGCGTTGCCGATGCCCTGAATCGGCGGCGGCGGGATGACCAGGATGCGCGCTTCCTCGATCGCCGACAGCTTTGCGTTCAGGCCGACGAACAGCGAGCGCAGATCCTCGCCCTTGCCGCGCTCGCTCCAGTCCTTGAGCACGATATAGGCGACGCCGGCATTGGCGAGGCTCGAACTGTTGTCGAGCGCCGAGACACCGGCGATCGTCATGATCTGATCGACGCCAGGCTGCTTGCTCGCGAGCTCCTGCACCTGATCCATCACCTTCTGGGTGCGGTCGAGCGCGGCGCCGTCGGGCAATTGCACGGCGGCGAGCAGGTAGCCCTGGTCCTCGATCGGGATGAAGCCGGTCGGCACGCGCGACAGGCCGTAACCGCCAACCGCGATCAGGATCAGCGCCGCGATCACGGAAATGCCGCTGTGCCGCACGAGGCCGCCGATCAGCGAGGCATAGCCGCGCTCGATGCGCGCATAGACCGCGTTGAAGCCGCGATAGAAGACGTTGCGCCGCTCCGGTGGCACCGGCCGGCGCAACCACAATGCACATTGCGTCGGCTTCAGCGTCGCCGCGTTGACCGCCGACAACAGCGCGGTTGCGGCAATGACGAGGGCAAATTGCGCATACATTCGCCCCGTGAGCCCCGGCAGGAACGCGGCCGGCAGGAACACCGAGATCAAGACCAGGGTAATGCCGACGATCGGCGCGAACAGCGCATCCATCGCCTTGATCGCGGCATCGTGGCCGGACATGCCCTGCTCGATATTGTGCGCGGCGCCCTCCACCACGACGATCGCGTCATCGACGACGATGCCGATCGCCAGCACGATGGCAAACAGCGTCGACAGATTGACGGTGAAGCCGAGCACAGCCATCGCGGCGAACGCGCCGATGATGGTCACCGGCACGGTGGTCGCCGGCACCAGCATCGCACGCCAGTCCTGCAAGAACACCAGGATCACGATCAGCACCAGGAGACCTGCCTCGATCAGGGTCTTGTAGACCTCGTTGATGGAAGCCTGCACGAACTTGGTGGTGTCGAACGGGGTGTCGTAAGAGATGTCCTGCGGGAAGGCCTTGGCAAGCTCCGCCATCTTCTTTTCGACCGCCTTCTCGACCTCGAGCGCATTCGCGCCCGGCGACTGGAACACGCCGATGCCGACGGCAGGCTTCTTGTTGAGCGAGAAGATCTGGCTGTAGGTCTGCGCGCCAAGCTCGACGCTGCCGACGTCGCGCACGCGCGTGACCTCGCCATTGCTGCCGGTCTTGAGGATGACGTCCTCGAACTGAGCCTTGTCGTCGAGGCGCCCTGCGATATTGAGCGTGTACTGGAATGCCTGTCCGGACGGCGTCGGAGGCGCGCCCACCTGACCTGCGGTGACCTGCTGGCTCTGCTGCTGGATCGCCTGAATAACGTCCTGCGGCACCAGCCCGCGCACCTGCAGCTTGTTCGGATCGAGCCAGACCCGCATCGAGTATTGGCCGGCGCCGAACACCGTGACGTTGCCGACACCCGGCAGGCGCGAGAGCTCGTCGCGCAGACTGATCGTGGCGTAGTTGCTCAGGAACAGGCTGTCATAGGTTGCCTTCGGCGAGGTCAGCGTCACGAACAGAAGGATCGCGGTGGACTTCTTCTGCACCGTGACGCCCTGGTTCTGCACCGATTGCGGCAATTGCGACAGCGCCGCCGACACCCGGTTCTGCACCAGCACCTGCGCGAAGTTGAGGTCCGTACCGATCTTGAACGTCACCGTCAGCGTATAGGTGCCGTCGGCGCCGCTATAGGACTGCATGTAGAGCATGTCCTCGACGCCGTTGACCTGCTGCTCGATGGGCAGCGCCACGGTGTCGACCACGGTCTTGGCGCTGGCGCCGGGATAGCGGGTGGTGACCTGCACGGTCGGCGGCACCACGTCGGGATATTGGGCAATCGCGAGATTGAACAGCGCCACGCCGCCGATCAGGATCATCAGGATCGCGATGACGTTGGAAAGGACCGGGCGCTCGATGAAAAATTTCGAGATCATGACCGGCTCCTACTTCGCGGCCGCGTCGCCGAACTCAATGCTCTTCAGCTGCGGATCGACCTTCTGGCCGGGGATCGCGCGGAGCAGCCCGGCGACGACGACCTTATCGTCCGCCTTCAAGCCGCTTTCGATGACGCGCAGGCTACCTTCGAGTGGACCGGTCGTCACCTTGCGCTGCTCGACGAGGTTTTCCGCATTGACGACCAGTACATAGCGGCCGGCCTGATCGCTGCCGAGCGCGACATCCGGAACCAGCAGCGCGTTCTCCTTCTGATCGAACGGCACGCGGACGCGGACGAAATAGCCGGGCAAGAGCACGCGGTCGGGATTTTGCAACAGGCCGCGCACAGCGAGCGTGCCGGTCGACTGGTTGATCTGGGGCGAGATGTAATCGATCGTGCCCTTGTGCGGATAGCCAGTCTCGGTCTGCAGCCCGATCTCGATAGGAAGCTTGCGCAGGTCGTCGGCGGTTATGCCGCGGCGACGGGCTTCCTCGCGCACTCTCAGTACATCTTGTTCGTTGACGTTGAAATTCACGTAGATCGGGTCCAGCGCAACGATGGTGGCGAGTTGCGTCGGCGACGCCACGCCGACGAGTTCGCCGACGGAGACGAGATGCGCCGTCACGACGCCGTCAAACGGCGCGGTGACATTGGTGTAGCCGTAGTTGACCTCGGCGATTCTGGTATTGACCTGCGCCTGCTGCAGGTTGGCTTGCGCATTGTCGCGATTGGATGTGGACGTATCCAGTGTCGATTGCGAGACCGCCTGTTTCTGCACCAGTTCAGCCTGGCGCTTGTAATCGTTATCCGCTTGTTTCAGCGAAGCCTGAGAGCCCGCCTCCGCCGCCTGCGCCTGCTCGAGCTTGAGCTTGTAGGTCTCCGGCTCGATCGTGAACAGCGTGGTGCCCTCCTTTACGAAGGTACCGTCCTTGTAGTTGATCGCTTGCAGAAAGCCCTGCACGCGCGCCACCAGATCGACCATCTTGATCGGCGCGGTGTTACCGGTTGCATCGAGATAGCGCGTGATCGCTTTCTGCGCCGGCGTCGCAACATCCACCTTCGGTGGCGGCGGCGCCACAAAAGTGTTTTGCTCGCAGGCGCTTAACGTCGCGAATGTGAAGATGGCAAACGCCACGCGCGAGGGGATGGCGGCGTTATGCAAACGCGAAGAACTCATCCGATGCCCCAATTGCAATCTGTTTCAAACTAGAGACGTCGATCGAAGTGCAATTTGGTTCAAAACAATCGAAAGGGCGTTCTGTCGCGCCTTGATAGCATTAATCCGCTTGTAGTGTAACCGGAAAGCGAAAATGATATGGCTCGCAGAGGTTGTTCTGCGAACAGACGCGTTTGTTGAGATCTGAGTGCCGGAAAGCGTTCACGCACGGCTCCAGCGATAAGCGAAAGGATTTGCTCAAACCCGTTTAGTCAAAAGGATTTGCTCAGATGTTTGACACCTTGAGACGTAATACGGCGCTTTGTGCGCTTCTGACTGCGGCAATTGTGGCGGTCGCAACACCAACCTTCGCGCAAGGCCCGAGCGAGGCGCAAAAAGCGGCCGTCAAGTCGGCCTGCCGCAACGACTATATCGCACACTGCTCCAGCATACCGCCGGGCGGCGAAGCGGCGCTGCAATGTCTCGCCAAGAACATGTCGAGCCTCGCACCGAGTTGCCAGAGTGCGGTGCAAGCCGTCGAAGCTTCCGCGGCGCCAAAGAGCGAACCCGCCAGCACCGCGGCCGCGCCTGCTGCCGCGCCGAAGACCGAGACGACCACGACCGCGGCTCAGCCGAAGAGCGAGGCCAAACCTGCGACGACGGCCGCGGCGAAGAAGCCGACCAGCGCGCAGATCTCGGCGGTCCGAAGCGCCTGCCGCGGCGATTACCAGAGGGTTTGCAGGGGCGTTCCGACCGGCGGCGCACCAGCGCTCGAATGCCTTGAGAAGAACAAGGCCAAGGTTTCGGCGGGATGCGGCACGGCGCTTGCGGCTGCAAGCGGCGGCACGGCCGCGCCGACCACGAACGCTGCTCCTGCGACAGCCGCGGCGGCACCTGCGGCTGCTCCGGAAGTGATCGTGCTGCGGCCGATGCTGCCGCGCGAAGAGCTGTTCGTCGTGCGCTCGGCCTGCAGCGCCGACATCCGCTCGTTATGCGCCGGTGTCGCACCCGGCGGCGGCCGCATCATACAATGCATTTCCAGTCGCGCAGCCGATTTGTCCCCGGCCTGCAAAGAGGTGCTCGCGCCGTTCGCGGCACGCTGAGCTCGCTCAGTAGCCGCCTTTGCGGCCACCGATCAGATCATTCGCCACGAAATGCGAGGATGAGCTGAATCATGCGGACCGACAACGCGATGTAGAACACCGACATCACAATCTGCCAGGCCAAATGCCAGTTCACCTTCGCGAGCTTGTAGAGGCCGTCGATGAAATTCAGAAGCAGAATGACGATGCCGATCAGCATGACGCCGCGGCCGACCAGGCTATGGCGCAGGTAACCAAACAGCTGGATTGACGGCGCGGTGCTCGAGACGTGGGCACCGGCCGATACGATCAACGTTCCGATGATGATCTTTTCGACGTGTGAAACGATCTCTTTGAAAACAGGCTCGATCTTCTCGCCATAGAAGGCAAGCCAATTGGTCCCGGGTGCTGCCATGACTGCTCCTTGCAAGGGATCGGTTAATCGAAATCGGCGAACCGGGATCAATACAACGGGTCTTTGGGCGCGAAGCAAGCCGGAAGACCCGATCAGTTTGGGCACGGGGGCTACTTCAGGAAAGGAAACGACCAATGCTACGCGTCACCATCATTACCGCAGCCTTGCTGCTCACCTCGCCTGCCATGGCACAGCAGCTGACCGCAGCCCAGCGCGACGCCTGCTCGGGCGACTTTGGAAAATTCTGCAAGGGCACCACGCCCGGCGGCGGGCGGATCATCGCCTGCCTCGCCCAGCACAGCGCCCAGCTGACGCCAGCCTGTCAGAAGGTGCTGGCAGAGGCCGAAAAGAAATAGGTTTTCATCCGCAGAACATTGCCGACAACAACTATTTCAAGGGAGGACAACATGCGTTCATTGCTACTTGCTTGCGCTACTTTGCTCGCCTTTGCCGCTTTCATGATTCTCCAATCCAGCACGGCCAACGCTGTCGTCTGCGCCAACGGAGTCTATCGCGCAGGCTGCGCCGGACCGAACGGCGGGGTCGTGGTCAGGAAACCCGTCCCCGTTTGCAGGTGGGTCTGGGTCAACGGCGTCAAGGTGAGGCGCTGCACCTAGTGGACTGGATTTGACATTCGCCTCCCGTAACCGCGCATTCGAAAATTGCCTGCCGCGCCGGGATGCAAATGTTAGAATCGGACCACTAGGGCTGATCGGGCCAAAAGCCGAAAATTTCCTGTAGCGCTCGCGGCTCGCGGACGCTACATTCGTCCGAAATTGTAAGTATACTGTCAATCAGGGGAGGAACGACGTGCGTATCGCCGTCATCGGCGGAGGCCCCGGCGGCCTCTATTTCAGTTATCTCTGGAAGAAGCGCCATCCCGACGCGCAGGTCGATTTGTTCGAACAGAACCCGGCCGGCGCGACCTGGGGCTTTGGCGTGGTGTTTTCCGATTCTGCGCTTGAGTTCCTGCGCGCTGACGACCCGGACACGGTCGACGCAATCGCGCCAAGAATGGAGAGCTGGAAGAACATCACGCTCAATCTGCACGGCGAGAGCGTCGAGATCGACGGCGTCGGCTTCTCATCGATCGGCCGGCTCGACCTGCTGAAAATCCTGCAAGGCCGCGCCGCCTCCGTTGGCGTCGCGTTGCATTTCGATACACAGGCCTCGCTCGACCAACTGAGCGGCTACGATCTGATCGTTGCCGCCGACGGTCTGAACTCGCTGGTACGCCGCGCCTATGAGGGCGATTTCGGCACCTCGCTGTCCTATTCCAGCAACAAGTTCGCCTGGTATGGCACCACCAAGCGGTTCGAGACGCTGTCGCAGACCTTTGTGGCGACCGATCGCGGCAGCTTCAATGCGCACCATTATCGTTACGCCCCCAACATGAGCACGTTCCTGGTCGAGTGTGACCTCGCGACCTGGGATCATTACGGTTTCGCCTACAAGGACCCCGACCAATCCAAGGCAATCTGCGAAGAGGTGTTTGCCGAGGCGTTGGGCGGCGGCATGCTGATCTCCAACAAATCCGTCTGGCGGAATTTTCCCTGGGTCTGGAACGAACGCTGGCACTTCAAGAACATGGTGCTGATCGGCGATGCGCTGCACTCGGCGCATTTCTCGATCGGCTCGGGAACGCGGCTTGCGATCGAGGACGCGATTGCGCTCGCCAAGGCGCTGGAGTCGGAGGCGCATGTCGCAACTGCCCTTGCACGCTACGAGGCCGACCGCAAACCGATCGTGAAGAAGCTCGTGACGGCTGCGCGCACCAGCGCCGACTGGTATGCCAACTTCGCCGAGCACATGAAGCTCGACCTGATGGATTTTGCCTATAGCTACATCACCCGCTCGGGCCGGATCGACGATGCGCGGCTGCGCGCGATGTCGCCCGCGTTCATGGCGCGTTACGAAGCCTCGCGGCCACGATTGGCAGGAGGTGCGGCATGACGTCATCCGATCTGAAAATCGCCGATCAGGTACCTGTCGATAATCCCGGTGCCCGCGAGATCGGATTTTCGATTCCTGAAACCTACAATGCGAGCCGCATTCTCTTCGACAATCTGGCTAAGGGAAACGGCGGTCGCCGCGCGCTGACCGGACCGCTTGGCGATGTGACCTATGCCGAACTCTGCGCGCAAGCCTCGCGCTGGGGCCATGGCCTGGCCTCGCTTGGTCTCAAGCGCGGCGATCGGATTCTGATGTTCCTCGACGACACGCCGGCGTACCCCGCGGCATTCTTTGGCGCGGCGCGGGCCGGCTTCGTGCCGCTCCTCATCAACACGCTGACGCCGCCGGACCTTCTGCAATTCTATCTCGCAGATTCCTGCGCGACCGTCGCGGTTGCCGACGCCGAATTTTCCTCGCGGTTCGATGCGGTCGCCTGCAAGGACACGGCGCTGCACACGCTGATCGTGGTCAACGGCGAGGCCGGCGTCCATGCCGCGCCGAAAGCGGTGATCGCCAAAGGCTGGCTCGCGAATTTTCCCGACCAGCTGGCCGAGGCCGATACGCATCGCAACGAGATGGCGTTCTGGATGTATTCGTCGGGCTCGACAGGCCGGCCGAAAGGCATCGTGCACCTGCAACACGACATGGCCTATAGCGAGCAATCCTTTGCGCGGAATGTGCTGAAGCTCACGGCAGACGACATCTGCTTCTCCGTGCCAAAGATGTTCTTTGCTTATGGCTTTGGCAATTCCGTCACCTTTCCATTCTCGGTCGGCGCGACAACGCTGCTGCTGCCGGGACAACCCAAACCAGCTGCGATTTTCGAGACGATCGGCCGCTATCGTCCGACCGCGTTTTTCGGCCTGCCGACGCTCTATACGACGCTGACCAAGGCGGACGGCGCCGACAAAGCCGATTTCACGTCGCTGCGGATGGCGCTGTCGGCCGCGGAAGTGCTGTCGGCCGATGTATTCAACGGCTGGAAGCGGCTGACCGGGCTTGAGATCATGGAAGGTCTCGGCTCGACCGAAGCGCTGCACATTTATCTCTCCAACCGAATGGGAAAGACGAAGCTTGGCGCGGCCGGCCTTCGCGTCCCCGGCTATGAAATCGCTCTCCGGGATAGCGACGGCAACGAAGTCGGTGACAACGTCGAAGGCATCTTGTGGGTGCGCGGCGATTCCAACACGCCGCTCTACTGGAACCGGCCCGACAAGTCGGCCGAGACCATCCGCGAGGAGGGATGGATCTACACCGGCGATCGCTTCATCCGCGACGCCGACGGATTTTATTTCTTCCGCGGCCGCGCCGACGATCTGGTCAAGATTTCCGGCCAGTGGGTCTACCCGCTCGAGGTCGAACTGTGTCTCGTCGAACACCCCGATGTGCGCGAATGCGCGGTCTTTGCCGCGGAACTGCCGGACCGGCGCATGACGCTTAAAGCCGTCGTCGTCATGAACAGCGAGGCCAGCGACGAGGGCGGCACGACCAAAGCGCTTCAGGATTTCGTCAAGGCAAAGCTCTTGCCTTACAAATATCCGCGCGAGATCAAATTTGTCGGCGAGCTGCCGAAGACCGGCACCGGCAAGATCGACCGTCAGGCCGTGATGCGGATGTAAAGCCAATCGAAAGTGGGGGAACCTGAGCGTGGGCGAGTCGATTGGTTCGGTAGAATTCCAATCCGCGTCCGAGGGCGTCTTCTGACATGAAGACGATTTTGATTTCAGGCATGGGCATCGCGGGGCCGACCCTCGCCTATTGGCTGAAAGCCGCAGGCTTTGCGCCAACGCTTGTCGAAACTGCACCGAGGTTACGCAGTGGCGGCTACATCGTCGACTTTTGGGGGCTTGGCTATGACATCGCAGAGCGGATGGGCCTGCTCGATCAAATTGATCATGTCGGATATCGCGTTCGCGAAATGCGGATTGTCGACGATCGCGGCGCACGTATCGCTGGCTTTCGAACCAGGACGTTCACCGAGCTGACCGGTGGACGTTTCATAACTCTGGCGCGAAGCGATCTTTCGCGATTGTTGTTCCATACCATCAAAGACAAGACGGAAACGATCTTTGGCGACGAGATTGTCGGTCTTCGGCAGAACGCCGAGCACGTTGAGGTCCGCTTCAGACAAGCCGGGGAACGGCGGTTTGACCTTCTGATCGGCGCCGATGGCCTGCACTCAGCCGTTCGACGGCTTGCCTTCGGTCCGGGGAGCCGGTTTGAGAAAAAGCTCGGCTATGCCTTCGCCGCCTTCGAGATCGACGGCTACCAACCGCGCGATGAGGACGTGTACGTCATCTATGGACGGCCCGGCCAGATGCTTGGGCGTTTCACCCAGCGCGCTAACCGGACCTTGTTCCTTTTCTTCTTTACCACCGGCGAGGGCGCGCTGCCAGTAGAACCAGTCCAGCAGAAAGCCATGCTGCGCGAAAGATATCGCGGCGCCAAATGGGAGTTGCCTGCCATCCTTACCGAACTCGATCAAACTGAAGAGCTGTATTTCGACAGTGTCAGCCAGATCAGGATGGAAAACTGGTCGCGAGGCCGTGTTGCGCTTGCGGGAGACGCCGCCTTTTGCGTATCGCTGCTCGCCGGTCAGGGCTCTGCGCTCGCCATGATTTCGGCCTATGTGCTGGCAGGCGAACTTATGCGCGCCGGCGGACGACACGACGAAGCGTTTACCAGATATGAAGCCTTGCTACGGCCTTTCGTCAGCGCCAAGCAGCGCGGCGCCGAGCGTCTTGGAGGGATGTTCGCGCCAAGAACCAGATGGGGCTTGCAATTCCGCAACTACGTCATCAAGGCTTTTGCCATCCCGGGATTGGCAAGGCTCGCAGTCGGCAGAGATATCATCGACAATCTGTCTCTTCCCGCCTACGACTGGCCCACTTCCTGAGGATGGGCAGACTAGCCCTTCAACCCCGTGCCGCCATAGAGCCAGGCGAGATCGCTGTACCATTCCTCCTGCGACTTCGCGCTCATGATGGCGTTGCGCAGCCGCGCATGTTCGCCATCGGGATGATAGATGTGCTCGCCAATGGCGCGGGAGAGCATCTGCACTTTCGCAGTGCGCGGGAAACGTTGCGCGCGATAATTTTCAAGCGCGCTCGCCTGATCGCCGGGATGACTCCCCATCATGTGCGACAGGCATACCGCGTCCTCCATCGCCTGGCAGGCGCCTTGCGCGAAATATTGCATCATCGGGTGAGCGGCATCGCCGAGCAGCACGACACGGCCGTCGACCCAACGATCGGTTGGATCGCGGTCGCAAAGCACCCACAGCTTCCAGTTGATGCCGTGGTGGATGATCTCGAGCGCGCGCTCGTGAATGTGCGCGAACCCTTTCATGACCTCTTCCTTCGACACCGGCTTGCCGGCAACCGGCTCGGGCGCGTCGTTGTGGCACGTGATGGCGAGGTTGAAGACTTTCCAGCCCGAGAGCGGATAATGCACGAGATGGCATTTCGGTCCGGCCCACAGCGTGGCTGCGTTCCAGCGCAGATCTTCCGGCATCTGCTCGGTCGGAATCACCGAGCGATAGGTGGTATGGCCGGAAACGCGCGGCTTGCCGTCGCCGACGACCTGTCTGCGGACGTTCGACCACAGGCCATCCGCGCCGATCAGCAGCGACCCGGTGACCCGACCGCCCGATGCAAGTTTTGCAGTAACAGACGAGCCATCCTGATCGTAACCGACGACTTCGGAGCTGACGCGCAGATCGATCAGGTTGGTGTCACGGCAGGCTTTGAGGAACACGCCGTGCAGGTCGCCCCGATGCACCACGGCGTAAGGATTACCGAAACGCGCGCGAAAGGCCTCGCCGAGGTCGACATGGCAGATTTCCTCGGCCGTCATCGCATCCATCAGGCGCTGGCGCTCGACATAGACCGCCATGTTGCGCGCGGCCTCGCCGACGCCGAGATAATCGAAGGCGTGAAACGCATTCGGCCCGAGCTGGATGCCTGCGCCGATCTCGCCCAAGGCAGACGCTTTTTCGAGCAGGATCGAGCGGATGCCCTTGCGCGCAAGACCCAGTGCGACAGCGAGACCGCCAATGCCGCCACCAGCGATCAGGACCGGCTGCGTGTCGCCGGCCATCAGCTGACCTTACTCAAATGTTCGAGCGCATCTTCGGCGCGGAGGGGCACACGCGAAGCCTCGTTGTTGAGGTCGACCAGTTGTTCGAGGAGCGAGAGCAGCGTCTTGCGATCGGCAGGCTTGAGCGGCTGCAGGATCCGCGCCTGGACACGATCGACCGACGGCATGATGTCGCGCAAGAGATTGCTGCCGGCCTTGGTCAGGTACAAGAGCTTGACGCGCTTGTCATCGGGCGCGGGCTGGCGTTCGATAAACTCTTTCGTTTCCAGACGCTCGATCACGCTGCCCAGCGTCGAGCGGTCGAAGGCGATTACGGCAGAGAGCCGCGTGGCGTCGATGCCGGGATGAGTGCGGATCGCGATCAGCGCGGCGTATTGCACCGGCGTCAGATCGAAATCCCTGCACTCTTCGATGAAGATCGCGACCGCAATCTGCTGCATCCGGCGGAAGAGATAGCCGGGAGCGGTGTAGACCGCATCCATCGTGATTGAATCCTTGTTACTCGGCATCAGGTTGTCGCTCCGGTGCGGCGTCAGCGAACGCCTTGAGCGCCTTCGCGGCCGCCTCCGCTTTCAGCAAGCGGGGAAACGCTGCAACATCGACGCCGAAGCGGCGCGCATTCGCAAGCTGCGGCACCAGACAGAGGTCGGCGATGGTTGGCACATCGCCAAAACAGAACGGCCCGGCTTCATTGGCGATCAGTTTCTCGCACGCGGCAAGACCTTCGCGATTGGCCCATGCCGCCCATTCCGCGACCTTCTCTTCGCCAAGACCAAGCTCGCGCAACCGCGCCAGGACTTTCAAGTTCTGGACCGGGTGAATGTCGCAGGCGACCGCTTGCGCGAAGGCACGCACATGCGCGCGGCGCAGCGGATCCTTCGGCAATAGCGGCGGCGTGGGATGGGTTTCGTCCAGCCATTCGCTAATGGCGAGCGATTGGATGAGAATCGTGCCGTCATCGCCTTGCAGCGTCGGAACGAGGCCTTGCGGGTTGATCGCGAGATAATCGGGAGCGCGCTGTTCGCCCTTGCGCAGATGATGGCTCAGGTGTTCCGCGCTTAACCCTTTCAGGTTCAATGCAATTCTGACCCGATAGGACGCGCTGCTGCGGAAATAGCCGTGCAGCTTCATCGCTCACCTCCCCTATTATTATCGATGGGCCCATGACCGGGCCTGATTGACGGTAGCCAATTTGGCAGTATACTGTCAATTAGGAAACGCGACAATGGAGATCGGCCATGGAAGCCGTAGCGAAGACGCCGGAACGCGAAGCGTTCTACAAGAAGATCGACGGCGAAAATCTTTCCGCGCTGTGGAACGTGCTCGGCGATCTGGTCACGCCGGAGCCGAGGAGCGCCTGCCAGCCTCACTTGTGGAAGTTCGACTCCATTCGCGACTACATGAACGAAGCGGGCAAGCTGATCACCGCCAAGGAAGCCGAGCGGCGCGTGCTGGTGCTGGAAAATCCGGGATTGCGCGGCCAGTCGAAGATCACGACCTCGTTGTTTGCCGGCGTCCAGATGGTGGTGCCGGGCGATGTCGCCCCTGCCCACCGCCACAGCCAGTCGGCGCTGCGTTTCGTGCTCGAAGGCAAGGGTGCCTACACCTCCGTTGACGGCGAACGCACGGCGATGGAGCCGGGCGATTTCGTCATCACGCCCGCCTGGACCTGGCACGACCACTCCAACGAAACCTCCGAGCCGATGTTCTGGCTCGATGGCCTCGACATTCCGATGGTGCAGCTTTTCGACGCGTCCTTCGCCGAACCGTCAAAGCAGGACCAGCAGAAGATCACCCGCCCCGCCGGCGACAGCTTTGCGCGCTACGGCCACAATCTGTTGCCGGTCGACGAGAAGCGCGCGTCCAAGACCTCGCCGATCTTCAACTATCCCTATTCCTACACCCGCGAAGCGCTGGAAGCCGCCAAGCGGCGCGACGAGTGGGATCCCTGTCACGGCTTGAAGCTGAAGTTCTCCAACCCTGAGACAGGCGATTTCGCGATGCCGACCATCGGCACTTTCATTCAGCTATTGCCGAAGGGTTTCAAGACCGCGCGTTATCGTTCGACCGATGCCACCGTGTTCGTGGCGATCGAAGGCAAGGGCCGCACGCGGATCGGCGACCAGACTTTCGAATGGGGCCCGCGCGATCTCTTCGTGGTACCGAGCTGGAAATGGGTCACCCATGAGGCCGACACGGACTCGGTGCTGTTCTCGTTCTCCGACCGCCCGGTGCAGACGAAGCTCGACTTGTTCCGCGAGGATCGCGGCAACGCGTAACGTTGTCGTCCCGCCAATCGTCATTGCGAGGAGCGCAAGCGACGAAGCAATCCAGAGCCCTTCTGCGAAAACACTGGATTGCTTCGCGGAGCCTGTCATCGGGCGCGCATTCGCGCGGCCCGTTGGCTCGCAATGACGGGCGGTGATCACCGCCAATGCAGAAGCCGCCGTTCCAGCCGGCTGATCAGCCATCCGATCAATAGCCCAAACAGCGACAGGATGACGACGCCGGCGAGCAACTGATCCGTCTGCATCAGGTTGCCGGCCTGCAGCACGAAGGCGCCGATGCCGTATTCGGCGCCGATCATCTCCGCGCTGACGACAAGCAGCAATGCGACGGAAGCGGTGATGCGAAAACCCGCCAGGATCGACGGCAACGCGCCAGGCCAGATCACGCGGCGAACGATTGCAAGGAAAGGCACGTTGAAACTTTGCGCCATGCGAATGAGATTGCGCGGCACCGCGTCGACGCCGCCATAGACCGAGATCGCGGTGGAGAAGAACACACCAAGCGCAATGGTCGCGATCTTCGGCTCCTCGCCGATGCCAAGCCACAGGATAAGAAGCGGCAGCAGCGCGATCTTCGGGATCGGAAACAGCGCCGAGATGAAGGTGATGCCGATGCTGCGCGCCAGCGTCGAGAGCCCGATCGCAAAGCCGACGGCGATTCCGGCCACGGTGCCGAGCAGCCAGCCGCTGCCGATGCGCATGACCGAATAGGCCAGATGCTGCCAAAGCGCGCTTGATGAAGCCAGTTGAAGCATCGCCCGCATGATCGACAGCGGCGTCGGGAGAAACACCGGGTTGATCAGCGCGAAGCTGCCAGCGAGTTGCCAAAGCGCGATCAGTCCTGCAAGCGCAAGGAGGCCGGCATAGCGCGAGGTTTTCGGCGCAAACCCCGCGCCGCGAAATGCGACTTTGCGCAAGGTTTCGCCTGCCGCTTGCGCCGTTGCTTTTTCCTCGGCGCGGTCAAGCATGCTGGACCTCGCGTTCGGCATCGATGGCCTCGCTTCGGATCAGCGACCATAACTCGCTTTGCAGCGCGAGCAGTTTTTCACGGGCGTGGAGTTCGCCACGTTCGGCGCGCGCGAGCGGAATGGCGACGACCTCGCGGACACGGCCGGGACGGCGCGACAAGACCACGACACGATCGGCGAGCCGCACGGCCTCTTCCAGATTGTGGGTGACATAGACAGCGCTCACCGCGGCTTCAGCGAGCAGGCGGATGAAATCTTCCGTCAGCAGTTCGCGGGTTTGCGAATCGAGCGCCGACAACGGTTCGTCCATCAAAAGGATCGCAGGCCTCACCGCGAGCGCCCGCGCAATGCCGACGCGCTGGCGCATGCCGCCGGAAAGCTGTTTCGGATAGGCACGGCGAAAATCCGATAGACCCGTGCGGCGAAGCACATCCTCGACCACCGCGCTTCGCGCAGCCGCGTCAGCCATCGCGTGCAGCAGCGGGAATTCGACGTTTTCCGCAACCGTTGACCACGGCAGCAGCGCAAAATCCTGGAACACGAAGGTCAGCGGGTTGAGGCTTTCCGGCGGCGCGCTGCCGCGTAATTCCGCGGCACCGGCAGAGGGCTCGAGCAATCCGCCGAGGATTGAGAGCAGCGTGCTCTTGCCGCAGCCAGAGGGACCGACGATCGCCACCACCTCGCCGGCACCGACCGTGAACGACACATCGTCGAGCACCTCGAGCGCGCCGAAGCGGTGGGAAATGTGGTTGGCGATCAGGTCCATGGATCCAGCCTAGACCGTCAATGGATGGCCGGGTCAAGCCCGGCCATGACGAAAAGCTAATATGGCTTCACGAAATCCCTGTCGATGATCGCATCAATGGTGACGCCCTTGTCGACGAAGCCCTGGCCCTGCAGCCAGCTGATCTGGTTGGCGACGTCCTTCACATCCAGCCTGCCCTCCGGATCGATATAGGCGCAGTTGCCGACCACGTGTTCAAGCGGCAGGTTGGTGTATTTGGCAATGATCTCGAGCAGTGGCCGGGTCTTGTCGTTGATCGGCGCCTCGCCGCCGGTGACGGCCGTCAAGATGACGTCGTGATATTCACGGTCGGCGCGATCGATTGCGCCGAGAAGTTTCGTGACAAGCTCCATTTTCTCAAGCGTCTTCGGCGTGGCAAACACCGCGCCGACCTGCCACGGCGTCTCGTCGCCGACCCAGCCGAGCAGTTTGACGCTGCCGTCATCCAGCAGTTTTCGCGCAGCCGAAATCGGCAGCAGCGCCGCGTCGACAGTTTCGCCCTTCAGGCTAGCTGCAACATTCGACAGCGACTGCATCGGCAGCAATTTCATCTCGGAAAGCTTGAGGCCGTATTTGTCGGCGAGCAGCCCCAGCGAATAATGGAAGCTCGAGCCGACTTGCGTCATCGCGATGCGCTTGCCGGCAAGATCTTTCGGCGTCTTGAGCCCTGCCGCATAGGCCTTGGCGGTGGCGAAATAGCCCTGCAGCGGAAAGCCGGACCTCTCGTGGCTCATGCCGCCGATCACCTTCAGCGCGCCCTTGCCGGCGAGATTATAGAAACCGGCCGTCAGCGATGTGACACCGAAATCGATGTCGCCGGATGTCGTCGCGACCGCAATCGGCTGCGCCGCGTCGAAAAATTTCAGTTCCACGCTAAGGCCCGCGTCGCGGAAATAGCCCTTGTCCTGCGCGATGAAGACCGGTGCCGACGACGACAGCCGCAAGACGCCAAGTTTGATTTTCGCGTCTTCGGCGCGCGCATTCGCTGTGAACGCCAGCATCAGCAGAAGCGCAAGACATTCAACCACCCTCTTCCAGCCTTTGAAACGGCTGAGGGGCCTTTCGATCGATGTAAAGGGCAAATCGGATTTTCCGGTGGATTGGGCGATTATCATGCCTCTGGGCAGGAATCTTTGCTATCGCAGATCGGCGCCAGCGCCAAATCACGAAAGCCGCCAATGAACACCGCCCGGACCCGACGTACTATCTTCGCACTAACGATGACGCTGATGCTTGGCAGCGCCCCCGCTGCCGCGGTGGAACAATGCCGCTTCATCCAGGCCAAGACCGAACGCGAGGCGTGCTATCAGCGGCAGGAGGCCGACCTTGCCGCGAAACGAAAGCTCGCTGAGCCGCGCCGTGACGCGACGATGGAAGCGCTTGAGCAGATGAAGCTGGAGGACCAGTCGCTGGATCGCCAGATTCACGGCATTTGCCGCGGCTGCTGAGCGCCTCGCCGCGGCAATCGAGCCGCAAGCCTACGCCACCGCTTTGTAATCGGGAGCCGAAGCCAGGAAACGGGCATAGGCGTCGGCGTTGGGCGGCGTGAATTTCTCGGCGAGCGGATTGCGCCGGCGTGACGTGGCGCCGATATCGGCAAGCAGCTCGTCGAAATGCTTGAAATGGTACGGCGCGACGCAGAGCCCCCCATAGACGCCGGCGGCGGGACGCTCGACCCGCTTGAAGCGCAGCATCATGGCGATGTTCTCGCTCATTTCGGCCGCGCTCGGCTGCCGGGCGAGCTGGCCGTCGGCATAGCGCACCAGCCAGTTGGCGGCCATGTCGGCGCATAGCACCGTGCAAAAGCTCGAATTGAAACCGACGAAGCCCATGTCGGGCAGATCCGGATTGGCGATCAGGCGATACAGCCGATACTGCCCGTCGCGCTCGACCAGTTTTGCCTGGTAGGCTTCCGGCAGGAACGGCACGCCGAGCTTGTAGCCGATCGCGAGCACGGCAACATCGGCCGCCACCCGCTGGCCGCCGCTCATCACGATCGTCTTGCCGTCATAGTGATCGAAAGTGCCGCGGATCGCCTTGATGCGGCCGTCGGCGACCATCGGGAAGAAGCCGGGGGTTGCGATCGGCACCGAGCAATTGACGCCGTCCTCGATCCGCTCTTTCGGCACCATGTCGCATTGCTTGAGCTTGAGCTGCATTTTCAGCATGCTCTCGAGCCCCCGCCAATTCGCCCAGACCAGCGGCTTTGCGATCGCATGCGCCAGCCGCGCCGTCGGTCCGATGCCCCAGCTCGCAAACATCTGCTCCTGCGCGCGGATATAGAGGATGCGCTTGAAGTTGACGAGGCCGCCGACGAAATACGGAATCCGCCACACCGGCTCGCGATAGACGATCGTGACCTCGCTGGCGCCGGAGTTGACCGCGTTCACAGCGATGTCCGTCGCCGATTTCGAGCCGCCGAGCACGACCACCTTGCGTCCCTTCGCAAGGGCGGGGTCACCGTATTGCGAAGAATGCAGGATCTGGCCGCCTTGCGCCTTGAAGCCATCCTCGCCGGCGAGCTGAAGCGTCTGCGGTTCGTTGAATTGCCCGGTGCAGACGGCGACAAAATCAAAATCCTCGCGAGCTGTGACGCCGTCGCTGCCCCCAAGCTCCAGCGTCCAGCCTGGCTTGCCGTCGGCGCGGCGCGCCATGCCCACGACCTTGGTGTTGAAGCGCATCGCGCCGTCGAGCCCATGGTCGCGCGCATAATCGCGCAAGTAAGCGTGGACCTGCGGCCCCTTCGGCCATTCCGGATAGGAGTCCGGCATCGCCTTGTCGGTGTAGCGATAGAGGTCCTTTGGGCTTTGCGTCTGGACATCGGGATAGGAACGCGCCGGCTCCCAGACACCGCCGAGCTCGCCGCTGCGCTCGATGATCGTCACCTTGTGGCCGCGCCTGGAAAACGCCTTCCCGGCGGCTATGCCCGACACGCCGGCACCAATGATGCACACATGCTTCTGCTTGACCATGATCCCACTCCGCGTTGAGTGAATGCGTCCATTTTTGAGAACACGCGCGTCCCCGTCATTGCCGGAGGCATCCTCCGGCAATCCGCGTATCGCGCGCGACGTGACGGTTGGCCTTGCGGCCTACTCGCTGGCTTCCGGCGGCAGAAAGTCGACCTCATGCTCCGCAGAGATCCGCACCACCTCGGCGGGGTCCTGCAGATTGTGCAATTTGTCGAACAGCGCCTCGAGCTTTTGCATCGGCGAGACCCAGAACAGCGCCCGCGCCGGCTTGTCCGATTTGTTGAAGTAGCCGTGGGGGATCCCCCTCGGCATGCGGACGAGATCGCCGGCCTTGGCCTGCACCCAGACGCCGTCGAGCTTGAGGTCGAGCACGCCTTCCTGAACCAGGATGAATTCGTCCTGGGTCGGATGAATGTGCACCGGCACGAACTGGCCGGGGTCGCTGTTGGTTTCGAAAGCAAAGGTCGAGTCGGTCACGGCCTTCGGGTAATAGACCTGGCCCAGGATGTTCCAGGTCTTGCCGGCATAGCCGGTTCCGTTTCGGGTAATGCCTTTTTCGAGCTTGCCCATATGAACCCCTCCAAGGTTTGGATGCGCATTGCGGGAGGGAGCCTGCGGCCGGCCGTCCGGACTGTCTAGCCGTTAAACGAATCCCGCCGTCTCCAACCCTCGCCCGCCCGCCCAGGGCCCCGAACGGCCCTTCGCGCTAGCCTCAAAAATCGCGTTCCCTCCGGTCCGCGGATGCATTAGTCTTCGAAAAGTTTAAGCCTAAAACAACTCCGGACGACCGGCGTGATGGCGACCCATGCGGAGGCTTTGAGCAAGGCGCGCCTTGGCGGTTTTTCCCGCGTCGCGACCGCGCGCGTCGATGATGCCGCCGACGCCATCGGCCGCATCTTTTGTCCGCATGATCTGAAACCGGTGGACCGGTCGGAGGCGCATTTCTACGCCCTGCACAATTGCGCGGCGTTCGATGGCTTCTCCGTCAATTACGTCGCCTATGGCGGATCGGTGTCGATCGATCCCGGCTGCCTCGACGGCTTCTTCCTCTTGCAAATCCCGCTGACCGGATCGGCATCGATCCGCACCGCGGCACGCGAGGTCGAGGCCGCGCCTGCGCGCATAGCGTCGCTGCTGTCGCCGACCATTCCAACGCAGATGACCTGGCACGACAGCTGCGCGAAACTGATCCTGCTGCTCGATCGCAAGCTGGTCGAGCAGCGTGCGGCGGCGCTGGCCGGCAGGTCAGTGCATCCCATCGAGTTCGATCCCGAAGTCCACCTGGCCGGATCGCTTGGCGAGCGGCTGCAGGCGCAGATCAAGCAGCTCGTCACCCTCGCCGAGGGCCTCGGACCGAACCGGAGCCTGCCCGCGATCGCGGCCGCGGAGTGGCGCGAGACGTGTCTCGATGCGCTGCTCGACGGTCAGCATCATAGCTTGAGCTCGGCGATTGACGTCTTCAAAGGCCGCGCCGAAACCCAACCTGCCGTCCTGCGACGGGCGCGTGCCTATCTGGAGGCGCGGGCGGCCGAACCGCTCGACGTGGTCGAGCTTGCCGAAGCCGCTGGCAGCGGCATTCGCGCATTGCAGATCGGCTTCCGCCGCCACTTTGGCACCACGATTACGGACATGCTGCTCGACATCCGCCTGGCGCAACTCAACACACGGTTGAAGGCGGCGCGGCCGGACGAGCGCATCATCGACATCGCCTTCGATCTTGGTTTCACCCATCTCAGCCGGATGGCCAGCGCCTATCGCGTCAAATTCGGCGAAAGCCCGAAAGCGACCTTCCGCCGATTGAGCTGAGACAAGCGATCCGCGGTCGCCGGGCGTGAGCCGCCGCGTTTCACACGGCGATGACGGAATCGACCCACGCCGCGAACGCGTCGAGAATTTCGGCCATCACTTCGCGATCGTTGCGGCCCGAGCGCGCCAGCACGTGGAAGGAATGATCGCCGCCGTCCACGAGATGCAGCCTCGCGCGCCGCCCCAAGCGCTGCACCACAGGCTCGATCAACGCGACTTCCGCAAGGGTGTCGCGCGTTCCCTGCAGGAACAGCATGGGAATATCAATCTTGCCAAGGTGATCGGCGCGATCGGTGGACGGCTTTCCGGCGGGATGCAGGGGAAAACCGACAAAGGCGAGGCCACGTACGCCTGGCAAGGCGACGGCCGCCTGCGCCTGCGAGGTCATGCGGCCACCAAAGGATTTGCCGCCCGCGACCAGAGCAAGCTTCGGAAAAATCTCGGCTGCCTTTGCCACGGCTGCGCGCACGGCAGCTTGCGCAACCGCCGGCGGGTCCGGCCGCTTGCTGCCCTTTTCCATATAGGAAAATTGATAGCGCAGGCTCGCAATGCCGCGCCCGCTCAAGCCCGCCGCAAATGCCTCCATGAAGGAATGCGTCATGCCGGCGCCCGCGCCATGGGCAAAGACGTAACAGGCGCGCGGCGCGTCGGGGTGCAGCAGCAGCGCCGAGACGGCGCCCGCTTTCCCGACCTCAATCGTCAGCTTCTGCGGTGTCGCGTTTTTCATTGCGCTTGCGTCCAGATCGCGATCGGGTTTTCAAGCCCGCGGATTGTCTGCGGTGTTTGCGCGATCAGCGGCCGAAACACCGCATCTGCGCTGCCAATTTCGGTCTTGGCGCACTTGACGAGATCATCGCTGACGACAAGCGCGCAGCCGAGCCCGCGGGTCAAGGCCTCCAGCCGGCTTGCGGCGTTGACGGTCGAACCGATCACCGCAAATTCGAGACAGGTCACGCCGATGTCGCCGAGCACGACCGGCCCGTAGTGCAAGCCGAAACTGACGCGCATTGGAGCTTCGCCGGCCGCTTTGCGTTCGCCGTTCCACTGGTCCACCGCCATCATCATGGCCTGCGCACAGCGCAGCGCGTTGCTGGCATCGGCGGCACCGGCGAACGGCGTGCCGAAGGTCGCCATCAGTCCGTCGCCGAGATATTTGTCCAGCGTGCCGCTGTGGTCGAAAACCTCCCGCTCCATCAACGCGTGGAATTCGCGCAAGGTCCCCACCACTTCTTCCGGCGCGCGGGCGTCGGCAAAGGCGGTAAAGCCGACGATATCGACGAACAGCACGGCGACGTTCTGCGTGCGCACCTGTTTCAGCGGTTCGTCGTGCCTGGACAATTCCTCCACCACATTGGGCGAGAAGTAGCGCGCGAGATTGCCGCGCTCGCGTTCCACCGCGGCATGGCGGATCAGGAGATCGTTGCCGCGACGCACCGCGACGGCGAGCGTCACGGCCGCAATGATGAATACGACGATCTCCTGGATGCGCGAAGAGAGCACGATCGAGTTCGGCGAGATCAGGTTGAACAGCCTTTCGTCGCCGCCCACCGCGGCTGCGATGCGCGCGGTCAGTTCCGGAGCGCGATCGGGCTGCCACCACACCCAGATGATGCCGATGATCCAGAGTCCGGCGGTCCACGTTCCAACCGCGATGACCGTGCGCCAGGAATAGGCGAGGGTCGCAACAGACAGCAGCACGAAGAAATAGATGAAGTTGCCGAAATGATACTGCATCGCCACCGGCCATTGATTGGAGCCGAAGGGGTTCGGTACAACCGCGACGAAGGTCAGCAGCGCGAGGTCACAGAACAACAGCGCAAGCTCTTGCCTTGATACGCCGAGCCGCCCAACCCTGACCTGAGCCCAGCCGATCAGCGCGAACAGACCAAGCAGCGCCACATAGTAAAGCTGCTGCCAGCTCGGATAGAGAATTGGCAACAGGCAAGCGATGACGGCAAGAGCGACATAGCGCGCCCGTACAGCGAGCTTGAGGCCCTCCTGCTTGGCCGCGGCGAGCGTGGCCTGCGCAAACTGGACAGTCTCGGCTTCCGTGTCGCGCCTGGAGCGCGCGCGTGGCAATGCGGCGGTAAAGTCGAGACGCTCGACAAGTGTGGACACGGGGCGGTCTCCTTGAAGGGAATTTCAAGGAGATGATATCAAAAAAACTGGCGATCCCGGCATGACTCGAACATGCGACCTGCGGTTTAGGAAACCGCCGCTCTATCCAGCTGAGCTACGGGACCGGAGTGTTTCGCTTTCTTGGAAGCGTCATCTCGGCCTCCATCTATCAGAGCCGGCGCCGGATCGCCAGTGGCTCTTCAGATGCCCCGCCGCTTTCCGTCGGGCCGGGATGCAACGGTCGCCTGTCTCCCCAGTACTAACGGCGAATTAACGCCCGATTGATAGAGACGGGAGAGATTCGCAATCAAAGGGGCGAGCGGATGCGCCATCTTACGGTCTATCAGCGTTTGGCGATGATCATCGCGGTGCTTTCGATTGCGTTCTTCGCCGTCGCCGTCGCGCAGATCATGATTTTGCGCGACAGCGTCCTCGACGAGCGGCGAACGACGATACGCGATCTCGTGGAAGTGGCGCAGAAGATTCTGGCCCATTACGACGAGGAAGCCAAAGCCGGCAAGATCTCGCCCGATCAGGCACGCCAAATCGCATTCGCCTCGATCGGCGCGATGCGCTGGGGCGAATATTCGGACTATGTCGGCATCTACGGCACCGGACCTGCAGATGCCGGCGTCACCTATGTGCACGGCAATCCGAAATACGTGAACGTGAACCGATGGGAATACAGGGATAGCCACGGCCGGCCGGTGATCCAGGACATCGTGCGAACGGCCCGATCGGGAGGCGGCTTCGATGAATATATGGCGCCCCGCTCGTCGGGCGGCCAGGAACTTCGCAAGCTATCCTACGTCGCCTCCTACGGAAGCGGCGACAAGCAGCTCGCGATCCAGGCTGGTGCCTATGTCGATGACATCGATGCGGTGGTCTTTCATCGCGCGCTGTGGGCCGCCATCGGCGGACTGGCCGGGCTGACCGTGGCCGTATTGGTGGCTTTCTGGCTCGGCCGGGGCGTGGTTGTCCCGCTCGCGCGGACATGCAACGCCATGGACGAACTGACCAAGGGCAATCTCGACTTCGATATCCCGTTCACGGACCGGAAGAACGAAATCGGCCAGATCGCCCGGAGCCTTCACATCTTCAAGGACCAGCTGACCGAAACGACGAAGCTTCGTGCGGAACAGGAGGAATCGAAGGCGCGCGCGGCGCAGGATCGCCGCGCCGTGCTGGCGCAGATCGCCGACGAGTTCGAGCGCGACGTCGGCGGCGTCGTCACCGGAACGGCCCATGCTGCCGGCGACCTGAAAAACTCGGCCTCGTCGATGACCTCCATCGCCGACGGCGTCACCGACCAGGGAACGAAAGTCGCCTCCGCCGCCGAGCAGACGGCAGCAAATGTCCAAACGGTCGCATCGGCGGCCGAGGAGCTGTCCTCATCGATCGGCGAGATCGGCCGGCAGGTGACCCAGTCGGCCTCCATTTCGCAAGACGCCGTGGGCCAGGCGGCGCGAACGGAAGCCATGGTCGGGAAACTGGTGGACGCCACGCAGAAGATCGGCGAAGTCATCGCCCTGATTCAGACGATCGCGGGGCAAACCAACCTGCTCGCACTCAATGCCACGATCGAGTCGGCGCGCGCGGGAGAAGCGGGCAAGGGCTTTGCCGTCGTCGCCAACGAAGTCAAGGCGCTGTCGGCGCAGACGGCCAAGGCGACCGAGGAAATCACAAACCAGATCAGCGCCATCCGCGACGCGACGGGATCGACCGCGAGCGCCATCCGCGAGATCGGCGATACGATCGGCCAGATGAACGAAATCACCAACGCGATTGCGGCTGCCGTGGAAGAACAGGGCGCGGCGACGCAGGAGATCGCCAGAAGCGTGCAACAGGCCTCGCAGGGAACACAGGACGTGCTGCAGAACATCTTCGGTGTGCGCGAAGCATCGGATCAGGTTGGTGCGGCCTCGGCGCTGGTCCGCAACGCGGCTGGTCAGCTCAGCGCACAATCCGAAGAGCTCAAGAACGTCACCGGAAAATTCCTGTCCAACATCCGCGCGGCCTGAGGGCGAGCCCTCGATCGCGACGATCTATTGCGGCTCCAGACCCGCTTTCCGGATGATCGGGATCAGCCGCTCCCGCTCGGCGGCGAGAAAGGCTTGCGATGCCGCTTGCGTCACATCCGGTCTGACTTCGAGACCGGATGCCCGCAATGCGTCGGCGAATTCGCCCTGCCTGGCGATCGCCCCAGTCGCCTCGGAAAGCTGATCGGTGATCGACGGCGCCGTCGCGGCCGGCGCCAGCACACCGCAGGTTAGTCCTACGACGAGGCCGGGGAGAATTTCAGCTGCAGCCGGGATGTCGGGCGCGGCCTTGAGCGGCGCCGACGCACAAACGGCGAGAATGCGCAGGCTGCCCGCGCGATGAAAGTCCAGCACCTGGCTGGTGACGTTGGGCGTCATCATCGGCACCACACCGGATATCACGTCGATCAATCCGGGCCCTGCCCCACGATAGGGCACATGCAGGATGCCGGGCGTGTTGGTGAGCTGCTTGAACAATTCTCCGGCGAGATGCGTAACCGTACCGGTTCCGGCCGAAGCGTAAGACAGCCTGGCCTGGTTGGTTTGGGCATATTTGATGAATTCGTCGAGATTGGCTGCAGGCACTTTCGGATTGACCACAATCGCGGTCGACGACGTCGCGATCATCGATATGGCGACAAAATCCTTGAGCCCGTCATAAGGCGGATGCCGCAGCAGATAAGGCGCAATGATCTGCGAGCTGGTATCGCCGAACAGGAGCGTGTAGCCGTCGGGCCTGGCATGAGCCACGCTGGCTGCGCCGATCGTGCCGCCACCGCCACCCTGGTTCTCGACGACAATGGTGCCGAACGCCTTCATCCGGTCGGCCCAGATGCGCCCCATGGCATCGACGACGCCGCCCGGCGCATAGGGAACGACGAGTCGGATCGGACTGGCCGGGTATTTCGTCTGCGCGATGGCGTATGATTTCGGCAGGAGCTGCGCAGCAAGTGTCGCTGCGCTCCCTCGGATAAGGTGCCGACGGTCTATTCGCCGAACTGGCACGTTGCCTCCCGGATTTGAATTCCTTGCATGGTAGCGTGTCTCAAAACGCGGAGTCGAGAACGCGTCGATGCATGGGGCGACGTCGAGATCCGTCTGCCGAAGATATTGACATCGGCACGGCAATATCGACTCCTGCAAACATCGAGACCGCGCAAAAAAATCTCGGCCAGGCGTGCCCCGCGCGCTCAAGAACGCGGTCCAACTGGTGGAGCGGATTTGACATTCGCTACCCGTTGGCCACGCGTTCGACAAGCGAATGTCAAATCCAAAGCTCCACTAGAAACCGATATTTGCTAGTGGTCCTTCGATTCTAACATTTGTAAAAGTGCCTGCTGAGAAGAGATACAAATGTCAGAATCGGACCACTAGGAGCCCAGGAATGACCTTGCCGCCTTACTCTTCCAAACAGGCCGCCGCTCGCGAATTTGACTGGCCGAACGGCGCGCGGATTGCGGTTGTGGTGACATGCCTGTGGGAGAACTGGTCGGGCGACAAGGGCCCGCCGTTCTCGGTGCAAACCACGTCGCTGAAGCCCGGCACGCATGATCGCGCGGCGATGACCTGGGGCACCTATGGCACCCGCAATGGCGTGTGGCGCCTCCTGAAAATCCTCGACGAACATCAGGCACCCTCGACCTTTGTTGCGAATGCGCAGTCGATGGAATTCTCACCTGAAGCGGTCGATCAAATCTTGAAGTCCGGGCATGAGATTGCGGCGCACTCCTACACCCAGGATGCGTTGATGGCTTATCTCAAGCCGGACGAAGAGCGCGCCATGGTCGAGAAATGCGTCGCCGTCTTTCAAAAGCTGACCGGAGCTCCTCCGAAAGGATGGCTCAGCCCGGTTCTGGCACCCACGGCCGACACCGAAGAAATCATCGCCGAAGCCGGTTTCCTTTGGTATGGCGACTACAACAACATCGATCTTCCGTTTTGCGTCGACACCAGGAAGGGTATGCTGGTGGCCCTCCCGCACACGGATTTCGCCGATCATCGCGTGCTGCGCGCCAACCCGCGCGACTGGTTCGAGGTCTACAAGGATACGTTCGATTATCTCTACGCGAACGAACCGGCGGCTTATCTCAACATCACCGTGCATTGCCATTTCGGCGGAAGGCCATTGATGGCCGCGCAGGTCGACCGCATCCTGAGATATATTCGCGGCTTTCCCGGCATCTGGCTCGTTCGTCATGACGAACTGGCGCAATGGATCAAGGACAACAAGATCGGCGAGTGGACCAGCCAGCAGCGGTTCTTCAAGCGCCCGGCATAACGGGAGGCGAACGCCCGCCTCTGACAATCAATAGAGCTTGCGTGTCGTGCCGCTTTTTTCGACGTCGGCCGGCGCACTGAACGTGCCGAACACGTGATCGAGCGTCGGGTTGCTGACGCCGAACCAGTGCTTTTCGCTGATGAAATGATGGCGCAGGTGGTACTGCTTGATCCACTGACCAAAGCGGGTTTTTGGCTGGTAGGGAATGTGGGCGACATAGTGCACCCATTCATAGTGCAAGATCGCCAGCATGATTCCGAACAAGGCTGAGGCCGAAGCCTCTGCGCCAAAAATCAAAGCCAACAATCCGGTCGTGACGGCGAGGTTCGGCGCCAGAAACCACAGCGGCAGAAATAGCAGATCGAGCCGGTTCGGCTCGACGTGATGGTCGTAATGCAGGCGGTGCTGCATTTTGCGCAGCATCGGCCACGGCAGCGGAGGCGCATGAAAGGCGAAACGGTGCATGCCGTATTCGGTGAGGTAAAACAGCAGCGCGCCGAGCAGCATCATCATAGGCCTTGGCGTGATCCAGCCCAATGAAAACGCCAACATCTCGATCACGACGCCGATCACAAGCGCGGCGATACTGCCGTGACGGAAAAACACGAGTAACATCTGGCTCACCTCCGCAGATCGGCGAAATGGCCGCGTTGGGAGCCTGAGCCTATCATGATTTGACGGTGGCGGGGGACGGGTCGACGCGCCCGTCCCCTGCAACTACACCCCCGGCGCCGCCGATTTTCCGCGGATCAAGATCAGGACGGCGGCGATCAATTCGAGAGCAATGCAGCCGTAAAACGGCAGCGTGTAGGCTCCCGAGAGATCGCGCAGCGCGCCGATCACGCCTGGCCCAAACGCGTAGGTCACCTGCGTGATCGCGGTGAGCAGGCTGATCAGGACCCCGAACGAACGCGCATCGAATTCTCGCTGCACGATCAGCGACGGCAGCGTGATCAGGTTGCCGACCGAGAAGCCGAACACCGCGCAAGCGACAATCAGCAGCGTCTCGTTGTGGAAATTGATGACGACCAGAAGCGCCAGCGCCTGACTGACGAAGGACAGCGCCGAGGCGAGCCGCTGATTGAGCCGGTCGATCACGGTCGAGAACAGAACGCGCCCGACGACCGCCATTGCCGTCAACGCGGCCATCGCCATGGCCGCACTGGGGCGGCCGATCACGGGATCGAGGAAGGCGATCAGGTGGACGATGAAACCCACCTGGGCGAACAGCACCAGCGCGAAGGCGATCGATACGGACAGGAAGGCGACGTCGCGCAAGGCGCGCGCGCGGATGTGCGTGGACGATGACGCGTCTCCGGCAACGGCCGGCGCACCCGACTGTCGTGGCGGCCGCCCGACAAATATCAGGACGACGGGGATGACGAGGGCGAGCATGACACCGGCGGCCACCGTCATCGCGCGAGGAAATCCCAACTGGCCGATCGCGATCACCAATAGCGGAACGCCGACGATGCCGCCGAAGCTCGCACCATTGAGCGCTAGGCTGATCGCCATGCCGCGCTTTTGATCGAACCAGAGGCCGAGCGTGGTCGAGATCATCGCAAGGCTGGTGCCCGCCCAGCCGAAAGCCAGCGCGATGTCTGCGAGGTAAAGCTGCCAGGGCGCGTTGACCTGCCCCATCAGGACGACTGCGAACGCCATCGCGCCCGTCCCGGCCAACAGGCAGTTTCGCGGGCCGAATTTCCTGACGGCCTCGGCGACGAAAACGACGAGCAGCGCGCCAAACAGGTAGAAGAACGTCGTCGCGGCCGAGATCAGCGATGCCGCCCAGCCGTGCTGTCGATGCAGTTCGGCGAGGTAGATACTCTGGCCGTAGAAGCCGAACGCCCAGCCGAAGGTCGCGACTACAAAACAGACGGCGACGATCCGCCAGCCGTCGTAACGGATCGAGGTCTCGTCGGCCGGGGGCCGGTGTGAGGCGTCCAAGCGGTGCTCTTCCACGCTGGAAATCGGGGGATGTTTGACCTGCAACATTACGGTGTCCTTGGTTCGGGATCGAGAGGCTCTGTCCGATAGACACCAGTAAAACTATTATACTGGTGTCTTGTTTCAACCCCCGAGCGGACATAAGTTCGGTCTCATGTCGAAGGAATCCCGCCGCTTCCAGGTCCCCGATGCATTGGCGAACACCTACGATTTCGCCAACAGTCTGGATTTGCGGCACTTTGTGCATCACGGCGTGCAGCACCCGCAGGCGGATGAATTGCAGGATGCGGCCGCGCTCGGGACGTGGATGGCGCATCGCAGGCTGACCGAAGCGGGCAAGATCCCCTCCAAAGCGGCGTTCGAAGCCGCACTGGCGCTGCGGGGCGCCCTTCGCGACTACATCGAACGCGATCCCGACGATCGCCGGCGCGATGCCGCCATCAGAGAAGCCCTCGACCGGGCGATGGAGCGGTTCCCCCTGCGGGTGACATCTATTGGAAAGGAAGGATTGAAACTGACGCCGCTCGGAAGCGATGCAATCGCCGGCCTTTCAACCATCGTCGCCGAACTCTACAACGGTTCGGCGAACGGCACGCTGGACCGGCTCAAGATGTGCGCGTCCGACGAATGCAAACGGGTCTTTTTCGATCGCTCCAAGCCTGGAACCCGGCGCTGGTGCCAATCCACGCTCTGCGGCAATCGGCAGAAGACCCGCACCTATCGCGAGCGCCTCAGGCAGGAACAGGATGCGTGATGCTGCGTCGAAAACTGTGAAGGCAACTATGCTTTCTCGACGCGCTGTTTGGGATGCAGCGCGAGCATCTGCGCTTCCATCTCAGTGACCAATGCCGCGATCCTTTCAATGGTGAGCTGATCGGTCATTGCCGTCATGACTCTGCTGTAGTGCGCGATCTTCTTTTCGAGCTGGCCGCATACGTCGCACATTTGAAAGGTTCCGTTCGATCTGCTGGCAGCGGATGAGCGCTGCTGCTCAATATGACGAGGGAACCCGGAATTGGTTCAAGTTGCGACTGCTGTCGCGGCCAAAGAGCCGCGTTCGCGCGTACACAACATCGTCAACACGCCGCTCCTGCTCTGGCTGAGCCAGCTGCCGTTCCCTACGATCAAGACGCAAGCATGAGCGACGGGATGAGAAATTTGGAGCGTGTGGCCGGAATGGCGCTGCTAATTGCAGCGCTGGTTGCAGGCGCAGGCATTGCTTTCGCCGCAAGCCAATCGAACGTCCTGACCGGCAGCGCGGCTTTCGGTGACTGGCGCGAGGACAGACCGGGGCTTGTCCGCCACATCACGCCGGCCGATTTGCCGAAACCGGGAGCGACCGCCTTCTCCGCCAACGTGTCTCATGTGGTGCGCCGGCCCCTGGAGGCCCTGCCGCAGGTTCCCGCAGGCTTCAAGGTCGAGCCGCTCGTGCAAGGGTTGAGCGGACCGCGCGAAATGCGGACCGCGCCGAACGGCGATATCTTTGTCGCGGAGACCCGCGCCGGGCGAGTTCGCCTGCTGCGGCTCTCCGATGATGGCTCAACCGTCGTGAAGAACGAGACCTACGCCAGCGGACTGAGGCGTCCCTTTGGCATCGCCTTCTTTCCGAGCGACCATCCGCAATGGGTCTACGTCGCCAACACCGACAGCGTCGTGCGCTTTCGTTACCAGGACGGCGATCTGAAAGCCGACGGCAAACCCGAGGCCGTGGTCGCCGAACTGCCGACAGGGGGACATTCGACCAGGGACATCGTCTTCACCAGAGACAAGCGCATGCTGGTGTCCGTCGGCTCGGGCAGCAACGACGCCGAAGGCACGAGGAGCAGCCCGGCCGACGGGGCAAAATCCGCGCTCGGCGCAACCTCGGGCTACGAGAGCCACCGCGCCGACGTGCTTTCCTTCGCCCCGGACGGAACGGACGCGAAAATCTTCGCCACCGGCATTCGCAACTGTGTGGGACTGGCCATTCATCCCGCGACCGGCGACGCCTATTGCTCGACCAATGAGCGCGACGGGATGGGTGACAATCTCGTTCCCGACTATGTCACGCGCGTGCGCGAAGGCGCCTTCTATGGGTGGCCGTGGTTTTACATCGGTGGCCACGAGGATCCGCATCATGCAGGCGAGCGGCCCGACCTGAAAGACAAGGTCACCGTTCCCGATGTGCTGATCCAGGCGCATTCGGCCTCGCTCGGTCTCACCTTCTACGATGGCAACGCCTTTCCGGCGGACTATCGCGGCGACGGCTTTGCTGCCGAACACGGCTCCTGGAACCGAGCCCGGCGCACCGGTTACAAGGTGATCCGCATCCACATGAAGGACGGCGTGCCGACCGGCGAATACGAAGACTTCATGACGGGCTTTGTGCTCAACGATTCCGACGTGTGGGCACGTCCGGTCGGCGTGACGGTGACGCGCGACGGCGCGTTGCTTGTCTCGGAAGACGGCAACGGCACGATCTGGCGCGTCAGCCAATAATTCCAACCCTCCGGATTGGCTACTCGCAATACTCCCTGCCGTTGAAGACGAAGCACTTCGCCGGGCTGGCAGCGAGCGGGTGAATTCTTCGGACCAGGTAATGGTGCCTGTGCGGGCGAAGGCGTGGCTCCGGCGAAATATGCTGGACCGTCGGCGCGATGCAGCGGTCGTTGATCTCCTTGTCGGGAACCGGCTTCCACGACATGCGCGGACCGTCGGCGGTGCAGGTCTGCATCAGCGATTTCTGAACGCAGACGAAGGCCCCTTCACTGTAGGCCTTGCTCTCATAAAGACAGACCGGACCGGCGTTGGGTCCACCTTCCGGCGCGGCCGACGCGGTCGCGAGGCAGCTTGCGGCGGCAAATATCCATATCCAATAGCGTCTCATCCTTGCTCCCCCTCTTGCGGACGACGTCTCGACAAAGGTTAACAGGCCCCGGAACCCTTGCCTTCAATTGTGACCTGCGTCACTTACGTTTACTGCAGGCCAAACTAACAGTGCGGACGACAACCTCGAACTTGTCGGCCGCAGCGCGATTGGCAAATATGGGCCGGCTGGACGGGAGGGCTGGGGCATGCGGTCCTTATTGATTTTGGTCGGGTGTTTGCTCTGTCTTTCGGCAGGGCCGGCGCTTGCCGACAAGCGCGTCGCGCTGGTCATCGGCGTGTCCAAGTATCAGCAGGTGCCGCGGCTGACCAATCCGGCACGCGACGCCGACGCGGTCGCCGCTTTGTTCAAACAGGCCGGATTTGACGTCATCAACAACCAGCGCGACGTCGGCATCGTCGAACTGCGCCGCGTCATCCGGGAATTCTCCGAGACTGCGCGCGACGCCGATATCGCGGTTGTCTACTACGCCGGACACGGCATCGAGGTCGACGGCACCAACTATCTGGTGCCGGCCGACGCCAAACTCGCCAGCGACTTCGACATCGAGGACGAGACCATCTCGCTGGACCGGGTGCTCAAGGCGCTCGACGGCACCAAGCGTTTGCGGCTCGTGATCCTCGATGCCTGCCGCGACAACCCGTTCGCCAACACCATGAAGCGATCCGTCGCGAGCCGCGCGATCGGCCGCGGCCTTGCCAAGGTCGAGCCGACCATGTCGGATACGCTGATTGCCTTCGCGGCCAAGGCCGGCGCGGTGGCAAGCGACGGCGACGGCACCAACAGTCCGTTCGCGGCTGCACTGGTGAAATACATCGCCGAGCCCGGGCTCGACTTGCGTATCGCCTTTGGCCGCGTCCGCGACGACGTGCTGAAAACCACCGGCTACCGCCAGGAGCCGTTTGTGTACGGCTCACTCGGCGGCCAGACCATGTCGCTCGTCCCAGCCGCGGCGAAACCGGCCGATCCGGAAGCCGAAGCGCGCGTCGACTATGAACTCGCCGCCCAGATCGGCACCAAGGAAGCGTGGGATTCCTTCCTCGCCAGCCATCCAACCGGTCTCTATGCCAATCTGGCGCGGGCGCAGAACAACAAGCTGGCGGCGGCGCAGCAGTCCCGCGCCAAGGCGGACGATGCCCGGCGAGATGCCGAAGAGCAGGCGGCGGCCAAGGCGGCCGAGCTGCGCAAGCAACTGGAGGAGCAAAGCCAGCGCCAGACCGCGGAGGCCAAGCAGAAGCTTTCCGAGCAGGCGAAAAAAGACATCGAGGAAGCGCGTCGCCAGGCCGCCGAGCAGACCAAGAAGGAACTGGACGAAGCGCGCAAGCAGGTCGAGCTCGCGCAGCAACAGGCGGAGGCCGCGCGCAAGCAGGTCGACGAAGCCAAGAAGCAGGCGATTGCCGATGCCCAGAGCCAGGTCGAACAGGCCAAACGCGCGTCCAAGGAAGAGGCCGACAAGCTCGTCAGCCTGACGCCGGACCAGACCGTGCCGAAAATGCCGCCGTCGCCGCAGATCGATCAGACCGATATCAACCGGCTGCTCCAGGCGCATTTGAAGCGCGTCGGCTGCAACTCCGGCAATGTCGACGGCACCTGGGACGACAGTTCGCGAAAAGCCCTCGATCTCTTCAACAAGAACGCCAACACAAAGTTCGACGTCAAGGTCGCCAGCCTCGACGCGCTGGACATGGTGCGCAGCAAGACCGACCGCGTCTGCCCGTTGATCTGCGCCAAGGGCCAGAAAGAGGATAGCGGCCGCTGCGTGCAGATCAGTTGCGGCACCGGCTATTTCCTGAATTCGAGCGGCGCGTGCGAGAAGCGCCCCGAACCCGCACCGAAACCGCACACCGTCGAACGCGATCCGGAGCCCCGGCATCGCGCCGCGCCTGCCGGCGGTGGAGGCGGAGGAAAATGCTTCTCCTTCAATGGCCGGAGTTACTGCGAATAAAAATGCTTTGCGACATCGGGCCGCAAATCTGAAAGTTCATATCTTGGAAATGGGGGCATCTATGAGATTTCATCCAAGCTATTCGAGCCTGAACCTTGCTTTGGGTCTTGGCGCGGCGTTGCTGGGGCTGACGGCAATATCATCGGGCGCATTCGCCGCCCCGGCGCAACTCTACGGCAAGTCCGTGACCGTGAGCTGGACCGAGAACCGGATGCAGACCACCGACAGGTCAGCCACCCCGGTGTCGAAGACGGCCTCGGCGCAGTTGTCGGTTTACGTCAGCGACAAGGGCCGCGCCTTCAGCCGCGTCTCCATGACTGTGGATCGCGGCCGGCGCGGAAGCGCATCGGGCCAGCGCGACGCTGTCCAGGGCGAAGGCTCGGCGCGGTCGGTCAATTTCAGCGGCAACTCGATGACGGTGACCGCACCGCGCGGCGACGCTGGCGCGCTGATGGTCAGGGTGACGTTCGACTCCGGCTTTGCGGGATGCAGCGCGCGCGTGATCTCCGGCAAGTCGGGTGGCGCTGGGTTCACCCGCGTCCACAGTATGGTCACGGGCGGCACCTACGACATGTACTCTATTCAGGCCAGCGGCGAGAGCTGTTCGATCCAGAGCGGCAACGTCTTCGGCAACTGACGGACGCACCAAATCACCGACTCAGGGGCAGGAGCGGATGTCAAGTCCGCTCGGCCAATTGTGCACCCGTTGTTTCGGGGTCGACAAGCCGGCGAATAATGGCGACAATCTGCGGTGTTTCCCCAAATTCACCGTCGCCGGATCTCGCCGTTGCTTGCATTGCGTAACCAGACCGTCCTGATGGCCGCGATGATCGGCTGCGTTGCGGTTTTGTCATCGCAAGCGCGGGCGCAATGGTGGTCGCATGCGCCGGCCGATTTCGAGGAATGTGCCGACGTCGCCGAGAAGACCACCGCCAAGGACGCGCGCACGAAGGCGCTTGCCGATTGCAACGCGAAATTCGCCGGACGCCGCAAGCCCGGCGGCGGCTACACCTACTTCGATTTCATGCAGAATCGGAGTTTTGATATCGCAGGCCCCAATCCGACGGCTGAGGAGCAGAAGCAGATCGACGAGCAATATGCCGCCTATCTGGAAAGCCAGCGGCGTCACAGCATCGCCGCGGCCTTTGCCGCCAAACAGCAGCAATTGCAGCAGCAGTCGTCGCTGAAGAGCACGCTTGAAAAGGCGCTGCCGCTTGCAACGGCCAGCGTTCCAAAGCCGCCAGTCCCCGCGCGCGACCCCCGGCGCGCCAAGCCCGCCACTTGCCCCCGGGATTCGTTCTCATGCGAGTGGCCGCGCCTTTCCGAAAGCATCAGTGACCTGAAGAAGGCCTTGTTCGGTTCGCCGTCGAGCAAGCCGGCGCGGCCCAAGCAGGGGTTTTCCGGCTAATCCTTATCGAGGCCAGCGCGAATCTGCCGAACCGTCAACTTCGGCGAGCCCTGGCCTTTGGCTTCGGCGTCCCTGATCAGCGTCACGATGCGCCGGGACAGCGGCGCCTTAAGCCCATGCCGGTCAGCAATCGACGTGATCACGCCTTGAAGATAGTCGATCTCGGTGCGGCGGCGGCGCTCCAGGTCTTCCCACATCGACGAACGCGCCTGCGGATCGATCTTCATGGCGGGCGCGAGCGCAACCCGAAACAGGGCGTCCGGCAAGCGCAAGAGATGAGGCGTGAAGCTCAGTGGCACCGGCGTCGGCGATACCGTGGCGATGCCTTCCGCGCGCACCGCGATCAGGCCTTCAGTGATCTGGTCGGCGAACAATCCGCGCCAATCACGCTTGCCGAGCTGCTCGCGCAGCGGCAAGCCCGACAGCGCATTGATCGCGTTGTTCAGATTGACGAGCAGCTTGCCCCATTGCACGCCCGCAATGTTGTCGCTGGCGCGCATCGCAAGCTCGGCGGTGGAGAGACGTGCCGCCGTATCAGCCGCATCGCGCTCGATCACGATGTCGCCCGAAGTGGCGCGGTGAAATCGACCGTCGCCTGCCGCGACCACATTGAACGGCACCATCGCCGCAAGCACGGTTCGCCCCGGCAAGCGCTCACGCAGCAGCGGCACATTGGCGATGCCGTTCTGCAAACTGACGATGACCGCATCCGGCGGCGCATGTCGCGCGATCGTCTCCGCGACCTCGGCCGTGTCGGCGCTCTTGACGGTGACGAGCACCGCGCCGGCATTGGCTAAAATTGTGGGATCATGGGACAGCGCTATTTGCTGAGACGCCACATGCCAGGACGAGCCCTCGAGGCTCGTCAGCGTCAAGCCGAACCGCTCGATCTCCGCGATCACACGCGGACGCGCCAGCAGCGAGACGCGGCGGCCGGCATGGGCGAGGACGCCGCCGACATAGCAACCGATGCTCCCGGCGCCCGCCACCACGATCGGGTCTAGTGGTCTGATTCTAACATTCGCCTCCCGCCGCAACGAATACCTTTGCGAATGCTAGAATCAAAAGACCACTAGAAAATACAATTTTCTGGTGGAGCTTAGGATTTGATTCGCGTTCTCGATATGCGGCCAGACGGGTCGCGAATGTCAAATCCACTCCACCAGCGCCATTCGTTGCTCCAGTCAAAACGTCGACCAGATAGCGTATCTTGCGGCGATGGTTCCGGTAGCTGCAACCGTGGAGCGTGTTGCCTTGTATCCGTCATACCGCGCCGATAAGCTCTTGATCGAGGGGCGCACACTCGGCAGGAGAGCACCATGGGCTTACTCGATGTCTTGAACGGAATGCAGAACGGTCCGCGCGGCCCCTCGACGCCATCAGCTCAATCCGGATCCGGCGGCGGAATGTCGCCGATGACCATGGCAATCCTGGCGCTGCTTGCCTACAAGGCCGTCAAACACATCAGCGGCAGTTCGTCGGCCTCGACGGCGGCGCCTAGCCCGGCACCCTCGCCTGCTCCTGGCGGTGGTGGACTTGGCGGCAGCCTTGGTGGTGGAGGCCTCGGTGGTCTCGGTGGTCTGCTCGGCGGCGTGCTGGGCGGCGGCGCCGCAGGCAGCATCCTCAGCGGCGGATTGGGCGACGTGCTCAACCAGTTGCAAAAGAATGGCCATGGCGAGGCCGCCAATTCGTGGGTGGGCCAGGGATCGAACAAGCAGATCTCCCCTGGCGATCTTGCGAACGCGCTTGGCGCCGATCAGATCGACCACATGATGTCGCAGAGCGGCCTGTCGCGCGAGGATTTGCTGAACGGCCTGAGCCAGCAATTGCCCGACGTCATCAATCACCTCACTCCGGACGGACGGCTGCCGACAGGAGACGAATTATCGAACCGGCTCTAAACGAGCCGGCATCTTTTTGATCTGGCTTTTTGAGGAGGACGACAGTCATGAGTGGCATCATCTGGATCATCATTGTCGGTTTTGTCGCCGGCATCATCGCGCGGTTGCTCTCGCCGGGCCCCAATAATCCGAGCGGCTTCATCTTCACCACCGTGCTGGGCATTGTCGGCGCGTTTCTCGCCACCTTCATCGGCCAGGCCATCGGCCATTACGGCCCGGACCAGGGCGCAGGTTTCATCACCGCAACGATCGGCGCGCTCGTGGTCCTGTTCATCTGGAACCGCCTGGTGGCGAGCGGCGTGATGAAAGACTTCAACAGGTGACGAAGTCATTCCGGAACACGTGTCAACATCGAGCCCGGAACGACTCCATCAACCTCACGTAATCAGATGCGCACCGGCGTCGATACGGACGATCTCGCCGGTCATGTTGCCTGACTGCGGCAACGCGAGAAACGCGACGACATTGGCGACATCCTCGGCTGACGACGCCCGCTTGAGCGGCACCTTGGCGACAACGGAATCGCGGACCTTCGCCGCCCCTTCGACGCCGCGGCCCTTGGTGAACCATGGCGTGTCGATATAGCCTGGACACACCGCATTGACGCGGATCAGCGGCGCCAGCGCACGGGCGAGCGAGATCGTGATGGTGTTGAGCGCGCCCTTGCTTGCGGCATAGGCGACTGACGAGCCGATGCCGCTGATGCCCGCAACGGACGACACATTGACGACGGACGACGCGCGGCCTGACGCTGTCGCCCCGGCCTCCAGCAACGCTCGCGCGGCGCGCACCATCTGGAACGGTCCGATCGTGTTGACGCCGAACAGCCGCTGAAAATCCTCCGACGACAGGCCGTCGAGATCGCCGTGCGGGACATGCTTGGTGGTGCCGGCATTGTTGACGAGAATATCGAGCCGTCCCCACGGGGCTGCCGCAGCCGCGATCTTGCGGCAATCCTCGTCGCGCGAGACGTCGCCCTGAACCACGATCACATCGCCGCCGGCGGTGCGGCAGAGATCGGCGGTCTGTTCGGCTTCCTTCTGGCTCGAGGAATAGTTGATGACGATGCGCGCGCCGCCCCTGGCCAGAATGGCCGCGGTCGCGGCGCCAAGACCCGAGGCAGAGCCGGTTACAACAGCGCAAAGACCATCCTTCGACATCGCATTTTCCCTGTCTGGCTTTCAGTTGTTTTGTGGCGATCTAGCACATGGCCGTAGATGGAGGAACTCCATTACGCGGAATAAGCCAGTCTGCCAGCGCGCCGCTGCATTCCGCGCTCGCAGGGGGCTTTGCAGGCACCAACGCTTGTCATGGCAACACCTTTTCCCCATCATGGCCGCAAACAAGCCCCCAGAGGAACGCCGAGTGGAAGCCGAGAACATTGTCGTCGCGACGGCCGAAAAGATCTTTGCCGATCTCGCCGACGCGCAAACCATCAACAGCGACAAGAAAGGCGCCTGGAAGACGCCGCTGTGGCAGGCGCTGAGCGAAGCCGGCCTGCCTTTGTCCTGGGTTGCCGAGGACCATGGCGGTTCCGGCGTGTCACTGGCCGACGGTTTTGCCCTTCTTGGCGCTGCGGGCCGCTTTGCGATTGCCGTGCCGCTGGCCGAGACCATGCTTGCCGGCTGGCTGCTGTCGCAGGCGAAAATCGCTTCGCCCGAAGGCGAAATGACGGTCGCGCCTGCGGGCCCCAGGGATCGCGTCACGGTCAATGCCGACCGCACGCTGTCGGGGCGGGCGCGCGGCATTCCCTTCGCCCACGAAGCGAAGCACCTCGCGGTGCTGGCTGACGACAATAACGGAAAGACATCGATTGTGCTGGTCGATGCAACAAAATGCCGGATCGAGCAAAACCTCAATCTTGGCGGCGATGACAGCGACACCGTGACGTTCGATCGCGTCAGGCCCATGGCCATCAAGCCCGCGCCTCAAGGTTTCGATCTCACGTCGCTGCTCCTGATGGGCGCCGTGGTGCGCTCCCTGCAAATTGCGGGCAGCCTTGAATCGATGCTCGACATTTCCGTGAAGTACTCCAACGAGCGCGTCGCCTTCGAAAAGAAGATTTCGAAATTCCAGGCGGTGCAGCACAATTTGGCGAAGCTCGCCGGCGAGTCGGCGGCGGCGCTCGCGGCTGCGACTTCGGCGGCCGACGCGTTTGGCAGCGGCGCGCCCGCGGACGCTCTGTACCTGGAAGCCGCGTCGGCAAAGATCCGCTGCTCGGAAGCGGCCGAGAAAGCCGCCGCCATCGCCCATCAGGTTCACGGCGCGATCGGCTTCACCAGCGAGCATATCCTGCATCGCTATACGCTGCGGGCGCTGGCCTGGCGCGACGACTTCGGCTCCGAAAGCCATTGGGCGGTCGAACTCGGCAGGCGCGTCGCCGCGAACGGCGCGGACGAGCTGTGGCCGCTGGTGGCCTCGCGCTAATTCCAACTATTCGAGTAACCCTAGATGACCGCAGCCCTCCGTTTCGACCCGATCCGCCTGCCGAGTGAATGCGTCAAGCTGCGCCAGGAAGTGCGCGCGTTTCTCGCCGAGGAAATCGCCGCCGGCACATTCAGCCCGTTCAAGCCAAACCGCGAGGACAATGACGCGCGGGAATTTTCCCGCCGCGTCGGCGCACGCGGCTGGCTCGGCATGACCTGGCCCAAGAAATATGGCGGCCATGAGCGGTCGTATCTGGAACGCTATGTCGTGACCGAGGAGATGCGCGTCGCCAACGCGCCGACGCGGCGCTTCTTCGTCGCCGACCGCCAGAGCGGTCCGGTGCTTCTGAAGTATGCCAATGAGCGCATCAAGATGGACATCCTGCCGCGCATCTGCGCCGGCGAGGTCTGCTTTGCGATCGGCATGAGCGAACCGAATTCCGGCTCGGACCTGTTCGCGGCGAAGACCAAGGCGACCAAGACCGACGGCGGCTTTTTGATCAACGGCACCAAGATCTGGACCTCGTCGGCGCACATCGCCGACTACATGATCGCGATCTTCCGCACGTCGCCGCCGACGAAGGAGAACCGCCGTCACGGCCTGACGCAGTTCCTGGTCGACATGAAGACGCCGGGCATCAAGGTCAATCCGATCGGCCAGATCACCGGACAGTTCGAATTCAACGAAGTGGTCTTCACCGACGCCTTCATTCCCGACGATCACATGCTCGGTGAAATCGACGGCGCCTGGAAGCAGGCGACATCCGAGCTTGCCTATGAGCGCTCGGGGCCCGAGCGGTTCCTGGAAACCTATTACGTGCTGACCGAGCTCGTGCGTGCGATCGGCCCCGCGCCCGATACCCGCGCCGCCGAAGGCATCGGACGGCTGGTGGCGCAATTGCACACCATGCGGCGTATGTCGGTTTCGGTGGCGGGCATGCTGCAGGCCGGCAAGGAGCCGGTGGTCGAAGCCTCCATCGTCAAGGACATCGGTACCATCTGGGAGCAGCAGTTGCCGCACCGGGTGCGCGACCTCGCCGCCTTCATCGACGAGACCGCCTCCAATCGCGAGACGCTGGAGAAACAGCTGGCTTTCGCGATGAAGACCGCGCCAAAACTCACCATTCAGGGCGGCACCACCGAGGTGCTGCGCGGCATCATCGCGCGCGGGCTGGGCTTGCGGTAGTTCGGTGACACCTGTTTCGTGTGGCGCGCTCTCTTTCCCCTCTCCCCTTGTGGGAAAGGGTGCCCGAGCAGAGCGAGGGCGAGTGAGGGGTCGATCGAGAGAACCCCTCACCCGGCTCGAATTTCGCTACGCTCATTCTCGCCACCCTCTCCCACAAGGGGAAAGGGTGTCCCCGCCGCGGGAACATTTGTGATTTACGGAGACCATTATGACCGCTACCAAGGATATCGGCGTCGAGAAGATCGGCCATGTCGGCCTGATCGAGATCCGGCGGCCGCCACTGAACTTTTTCGACATCTCGCTGATCAACCAGATCGCGGATGCGCTGGAGGAATTCGATCGCGACATCGAAATCCGCTCATCAGTGCTGGCCTCGCAGGGCAAGGCGTTTTGCGCCGGCGCCAACTTCAACGATCCGGCGCGGAAGGAGCAGGAAGAGCGCGCCAAGACCGATCCCGCATCGGGTCTCGGTCCGATCGCGCATCTTTATGTGCAGGCGGTGCGCATTTTCCGCTGCCAGAAGCCGATCGTCGCGGCCGTGCATGGCGCGGCCATCGGCGGCGGGCTTGGCCTTGCGGTGTCGGCCGACTTCCGCGTCACCTGCCCTGAAGCGCGCTTCGCCGCCAACTTTACCCGGCTGGGCTTTCATCCCGGCTTCGGCCTGACCGTGACGCTTCCTGAACTGGTCGGCAAGAACAATGCCGAGCTGATTTTCTATACGTCGCGCCGGGTGACCGGCGAGGAAGCCACCCGCATGGGCCTTGCCAACGAATGCGTGCCGCAGGATCAGGTCCGCGATCGCGCCATGAAGCTTGCGCAGGAAATCGCCGAGTGCTCGCCGCTTGGCCTCTTGTCGACCCGCGCCACGATGCGCAATGGCCTTGCCGACCGCGTGCTCGCCGCGACCCATCACGAACTCGCAGAGCAGACGCGGCTGCGCGCCACCGAAGATTTCAAGGAAGGCGTCAAGGCGACCGAAGAGCGGCGGGTGCCGAATTTCAGGGGGCGTTGAGGATCGGATCGGTGGAGGTTCGGTGCCAGCCTGTTCAAGATCGGACAGCCGTAGATCATCAACCCATCGTCGGGCTGAGACGGATCAGGTCGAGCAGCGGTAATCCGCAGCCAACTCAAGGCGTCTACCAGGCTCGTTGGGCCTTCCAGGCTCCCGTGCAGCGCTGGTTTCCTGAATAACCTGTCCACGTCCCCCGGCCGACCACGCCCGTTAGCCTACCGGACCCGGATGCACGTTTTTCCTGCACAGCTACGGAGGCGCGAACCGCCCCGGCATTCGTGACATTACCCACGAAAGTCTGCACGGCAGGCGACGTGATCACACCGTTCTCGATATTGACCGAATAGCTGTAAACTGGATTGCAGTCTCCACTTTGCGTCATAAAGGTAATCTCCCACTGCCCGTCATAAGGAGAACGGGCCTCAGCTGCCGTCATCAGCAGGCAAGCGTAAGCGGATAGGAGAGCGACAAGACGTTTGTTCATGACAAAACTCCCTCAAACACGCACTTCGCCTCGAGCAAGGTGCAGAGAGACTTGTCAGCTCATTTCCGGTGAGATCGCTTGATGCAAGTCAATCGAGACAACCGGTGCAATCGCGTTTGCGCAAGGCTGATGGCGAACAGCACGCGAGATCCCGGAAAAGACTCCTCACCCGCCTTCGCTCCGCCATAGCCGATGCAAAGCATCGGTGTTCCACCCAAGAGAACGGCGGGCAATGTCCGCCTACACACCCTCTCCCGCAAGGGGAGAGGGTCGGTCGCTCGATTCAATGCCCCTGAAACTGCGGCTTGCGTTTTTCGACAAAGGCTTTCGCCGCTTCCTTGTGGTCGGCGGTCTCGTTGGCGCGCGAATGGTGGAAGGCCTCGGCGTCGAAGCAGGTTTCCAGCGGCAACCGCTCCGCATTGTTGATGTTGCGCTTGATATAACCGAGCGTGATCGTCGGCCCCTCGGCCAGCGACATCGCAAGCTCGCGTGCGGCGGCATCGATCTCCGCATCGGGAGCGATGCGCGTGACGATGCCGAGCGCGAGCGCTTCCTGCGCCGACAAGACCGGTGACAGCATATAAAGTTCGCGTGCCTTGGCGCTGCCGAGCATCTGCGTCAGGAAATAAGTCCCGCCATAGTCGCCTGACAGGCCGACCTTGGCGAAGGCCGTGGTGATTTTCACCGAACTCGAAGCGACGCGGAAATCGCAGGAGAGCGCGATCGAAAGGCCCGCGCCGGCCGCCGCGCCGTCGAGCTGCGCCACCACGGGCTTGGACATCTCGTGCAGGATGCGGGAGACCTCCATGCCGCGCCTTAAGTTCACCATGCGGTTCTCAAACGACATTGGCGCCCGGCTGCCATCGGCCATCGACTTGACGTCGCCGCCGACACAGAACGTCCCGCCCGCACCCTTCAGCAAGACAGCGCGAACCTCGTGATCTTCGGCGGCGCGTTTGGCGGCCGACACGAGACCGAGCGTCATGTCCACGTTGAGCGCGTTGCGCCGCTCGGGCCGGTTCATGGTGATGGTGAGCAAGCCGGATTCGAGATGTTGCAGGACGGTTTCGGTGTTCATGAGTTGATGCCTCTATTGTTTTTGGTTCGGCTTTCAGAACCGTCATTGCGAGCGAAGCGAAGCAATCCAGCAGTTCAGAAAGATGGATTGCTTCGTCGCTTACGCTCCTCGCAATGACGAAGGATAATCTGTCGCCCTTATTTCTTCACCAGCGGGCAGCGCGACTCCGAGAGCGGCTGAAATGCCTGATCGCCGGGAATGGTCGCTACCAGCTTGTAATCGTCCCAACGGCCTTTCGATTCAGACGGCTTCTTGACCTCGAACAGATACATGTCGTGCACCATACGGCCATCTTCACGAATGCGTCCGTTCTTGGCGAACATGTCGTTGATCGGGGTTTCCTTCATGATCTTCATGACTGGAGCCGCATCGGTGGTGCCCGCGGCCTTCACCGCCTGCAGATAATGCGTGACCGAGGAATAGACGCCGGCCTGCGCCCCGCTCGGCGGCCGCCCGACCCGCTGCATGAAGCGCTTGGTAAAGGCGCGGGTGTCGTCGTTGAGATCCCAGTAGAAGGCTTCGGTCAACAACAGGCCTTGCGCGGTCTCGAGTCCGACGCCGTCGATGTCTGTAATAAAGGCGAGCAGCGGCGAGATCTTCTGGCCGCCCTTCATGATGCCGAATTCGGCCGCCTGCTTGATCGTGTTGATGGTGTCGCCGCCTGCATTGGCAAGCCCGATCACCTTGGCCTTGGAAGCCTGCGCCTGCAGCAGGTAGGATGAAAAATCCGAATTGTTGAGCGGATGCTTGACCTCGCCCAGCACCTTGCCGCCGGCCTTATTCACGACGTTGACCGTGTCCTTCTCGAGGTCGTGGCCGAAGGCGTAATCGACGGTGATGAAGAACCAGGTGTCGAGCCCCTGTTTGACCGCGGCAAGGCCGGTGACGTTCGCTTGCGAGTAGGTGTCGAAGACGTAGTGGACCGTATAGGGGCCGCAGGCCTCGTTGGACAGGCGGATCGATCCGGGCCCGGAATACATGATGATCTTGTTGCGGGCCTTGGCGATCTCGCCGGCAGCGAGCGCCGTTGCGGAAGCCGCAACGTCATAGATCATCTCGACGCCCTGATTGTCGAGCATGTCGCGGGCGATGTTGGCGGCAAGATCGGCCTTGTTGAGATGGTCGGCCGCGAGGATCTCGATCTTGCGGCCGAGCACTTCGCCGCCGAAATCTTCCGCCGCCATTTTCGCGGCGGTCTCCGAGCCGGGACCTGTGATATCGGCATAGAGCCCGGACATATCGAGGATGCCGCCGAGCTTCAGTGGAGGCTTGCCTTGCGCGAATGCCGCGGTCGAAATCGCAGCACAAATCACGCCAAGAAAGCCGGAAAAAACCCGTCGCATGCAACCCTCCCTCACGATCTTGTCGCATTGCGGTAGAGCCGCAATTGCCATTATGGCGATCATGCCGCAAGCATGCTGCAGCGGCAAGCCGGAGGACTTACGCCTTCCGTCGGGCGGAACGGGTACAGTGAACGAGGTCACCACGGTATCAATCCCGATGATGTCAAATGAACTCCAGCTGCTGATGACAATCGCGCGTGTCGCATGTGCGATCGCCACGATAACCGCAAGCATGGCTTCCGCGGCGCCGTGCGCTTTCGAAGAACAGGGCGAGGGCCGCGTCAGCGCTGTGATCGATGGACGCAGCTTTCGTCTCGCCGATGGGCGCGAGGTACGCCTTGCCGGACTTGAACCGGCGTCTCCTGAGAAACAGACGCAGGCGCTCGCCACCCTGCTTGTCGGGCGCGACGTTCGATTGAGCGGAGGCGATGACGCGCCGGACCGTTACGGCCGCGAGATCGCCTTCGTGTGGCTCACACCTGACGAAATCCTCGTGCAGCGTGAACTTCTGGCTCAGGGCGAGGCTCTGGTGTCGCCCGATGTGGGCGACAAGGACTGCGCGGCGGCGCTGATGGAGGCCGAGGGAACCGCGCGCGGCGCGAAAAGAGGCATTTGGGCCGACCCCACGGTCATAAAAAACACCGAAAGTCCGGGCGATATTTTGACCGGGAACGGGCGTTTTATGCTGGTCGAGGGCAAGGTTTTGTCCGTCCGCCAGGCAGGGGCAACCACCTATCTGAATTTTGGACGTAACTGGACACGGGACTTTGCTGTGACTATTCCAAGGCGGGCGCTTGCCAATTTGGCGGCGCAGGGCCTTGAACCTAAGTCACTGGAAAACAAGCGCATTCGTGTGCGGGGATTTGTTGAGGCGCGAACCGGGCCGCGAATTGAGGTGCTCCGGGCTGGACAAATTGAACTCGTAGGCGGGAAATAACCTGCCAAAGAGACCAGAACGCTGGTCGTGGTGGATGGTGTGGGACATCGCAAGGCGACAATGAGCCCAAAGCTGGGCTTGCGGCTTCCGGCTGCGCCTATCGTTTTGGGCGCATCGCTGCTGCTTGCCGGCTGCGGCGATCTCGGCCGCTTTCAGACCGCGTTGCCGTCTTCGACGCCGAGCACGACCAAACCCGTCACCCGCACGGCCGTTCAAAGCACTCCTGCTTCCGAAAAGGAGCACGAGCGCATCCTGGCTACATATGGCGGCGCGTATGACGATCCGAAGCTCGAGGCCCTGATCGGCAAGACCGTCGATCGCCTGGTGGCGGCGTCCGACCGCCCCGAGCAGGGCTACAAGGTCACCATCCTCAACTCGGGCGCGGTCAACGCCTTTGCGCTGCCGGGCGGCCAGCTTTACGTGACGCGCGGCCTGATCGCGCTCGCCTGCGACACCTCCGAACTGTCTTCGGTGCTGAGCCACGAGATGGCGCATGTGCTGAAAAATCACGCCGCCAGCCGCGAGATCGCCGCTCGCGAACAAGCTGCACAGGCCGCAACCCGCGTCGTGTCGGACGTGGGCAACGAGCCGGATCCGACCGCGATGGCGCTGGCAAAGAACAAACTGACGATGGCGACCTTCTCGCGCCTGCAGGAGTTCGAGGCGGACAAGGTCGGCGTGAAGATCTCGGCCGATGCGCATTTCGACCCCTACGGCGCGGCGCGCTTCCTGACGGCGATGGAACGCAACGCCGAACTCAAGGCGGGCAAGCCATCAGCGGTCGATCCGCGCGCGCAGGATTTCCTGTCGTCGCATCCGGCGACGCCGGAGCGCATCGCGAACGCACAGAACAGCGCGCGGCAATTCACCTCGTCCGAACCCAACGAGCGCGACCGCGATTCCTACCTCGCCGCGATCGACAACATCGTTTACGGCGAGGACCCGAGCGAAGGTTTCGTGCGCGGACGGCGCTTCCTGCATCCCAAGCTCGGCTTCACTTTCACGGCCCCGGAGAACTTCACGCTCGACAACACCGCGCAGGCCGTGATCGGCGTTCGCGAGGGCGGCGCGCAGGCGATGCGCTTCGACGTCGTGCGGGTGCCGGCCGAACAGTCGCTCGGCGACTATCTCAATTCGGGCTGGATGGAAAACGTCGACAAGTCGTCGACGGAGGACCTGACCATCAACGGTTTCCCCGCGGCGTCGGCGACGGCCGGCGGCGATCAGTGGTCGTTCAAGGTCTATGCGCTCCGCTTCGGCAGCGACGTCTATCGCTTCATCTTCGCGACCAAGCAGAAGACGACCGAAAGCGAGCGCAACGCGCGGGAAACCGTCAACTCGTTCCGCCGCCTGTCATTGGATGAAATCCAGTCGGCGCGGCCGTTGCGCATCAAGGTGATCAACGTGCAGCCCGGCGACACCGTGGAATCGCTGTCGCACCGCATGGCCGGCGTCGACCGGCCGGCGGAGCGCTTCCGCATCATCAACGGGCTCGAGGCCCATGCCCAGGTCAAGCCGCGCGACCGCGTCAAGATCGTGGTGGATTGACGCGCAAAAGCGCGTCATCCCCGGGCGCGCTTAGCGCGAAACGGGGATCTGGAGAGGCACATTCAGTATCCTCGCCGCTCCGCAGCTCAGAGCCGCAAAAGCGCGTGGCATTCGGCTTCTGCGGCAAATACGGCAGCGAGATACTTCGCGTCGTCGTAGTTCGGCTGCGCCCGCATCGCGCTACGAGCCTTGGCTAATCGCGCGGCGACGCCGCTACCGAAAATCGCGCGGTCAACCCACGCTTCCTTAAACTCCGAATAGAGGTCAGACATCGAGATCGCCCTTTCTGGCGCGTTGGAATCGGACCAAAGCACACCATATCACATGGTTCATCACCGTGCTCGCCTGTTCAATCGGGGCGGGCTTCCAGACGGATACAACGATGATCGATCCCAAAAGCGTTCTCAATGAATTTTACAATCTTTGTGTCGAGGCACGATGCGACTTCGATCTTTATCGGTCGCTATATGAGAATGACCCTCGGAGCGCTGAGCTTTGCGTGAACTACGCGCCCTATTTTTTTAACGATGTAAATCGCATCATCACACGAATGCTGGTACTCCACGTTTGCCGACTTACCGATCCGGCGGGCGGCGGTTCAAAGGCCAACCTAACAACAAACTATATTTTGGAAAACTTTCAGTGGCCTGCCGATGTTCAAGACCGCCTGACACACTTCAATAACCTGCTCAAGGCGTTTCGCGCCAAACTAGAACCAGCTCGTAGCAAGCGCATCGCGCACACAGACCTGCACAGCCAGGTAAACCGGCTTGATGCTATGGGACGCTTCGACAAAGGTGAAGATGCAAAATTTTTTGTCGATCTACAGGCCTTCTTTGATGTTGCATATCGCCACGTCTTCAATGACCGAGCGCCGCCGATTGCGGTAGGTGGTTCGACGGATACTCACATGGTTATTCGTGCCGTCAAGAAGGCAACCCTATTTGACCAGTGTCATCGCTGCGACGAGAGCGATCGGGCTGCCGCCTTTCTGGATTTCGAACGTCGGTGAAAGGACGGCTCTCCAGGCAAAAACAAAAAGCCCGGCCTTGCAGCCGGGCTTTTTCAATTCATCGCCTTAAAAAAATTATGCAGCTTCGTCCGCGACGGCGGTATCGTCGCCGTCGATGTCGTTATCCGACTCCTCGCCGTCAGCCTCGCCATCCGCCTCAGCGTCGGTCTCGGCCTTGGCGCCGCGGCGCGGGCTCTTGGCGAGCTGGCTCTCGATTTCCTTCACAGCTTCCGTTTCCGTCACATGCTGGACCACCGCGATCTCGCGCGACAGGCGATCGAGGGCCGCTTCATACAGCTGACGTTCGCTGTAGGACTGCTCGGGCTGCGACTCCGAACGATAGAGATCGCGCACGACCTCCGCGATCGCGACGATGTCGCCCGAATTGATCTTGGCTTCGTATTCCTGGGCGCGGCGCGACCACATGGTGCGCTTGACGCGGGCGCGGCCCTTCAGCGTCTCCAGCGCCTTCTTCACCAGCGCCGGCTCCGACAGCTTGCGCATGCCGACATTGGCGACCTTCGCCGTCGGTACCCGCAGCGTCATCTTGTCCTTCATGAAGTTGATCACGAACAGCTCAAGCCGGGCGCCCGCGATCTCCTGCTCCTCGATGGCGAGGATCTGGCCGACGCCATGGGCCGGATAGACGACGAATTCGTTGGTCTTGAAGCCCTGGCGCTGGGTCAGCGGCTTCTTGTCTTCGACGCGCGGCGCAGCCGCCACGGGCTTCGCGGCGGTCACGGGCTTGGCAGCGGCCTGCGCCTTCGGCGCAGCAGCCTTGTGGGACGCAGTCTTGGAAGCAGCAACTTTCGACGCGGTGTTCTTCGAACCAGACGCTTTCGCGGCAGTTTTGGCAGTCTTGTTGGGCATTGAGCTTCTTTTGTTTTTTGAGGGCTTGGCAGCCGACGCCTTGGCCTTCTTTGCAGAAGCCTGGGCGCGGCCCTTGGATGCGCCCCGACTAATGGTCGCGGCGGCTTTTTTTGAAGCCTTTGAAGAACTCTTTGTACGCGTTTTCTGTGACACAGCCTGCGCGCGGAACTGCCACGCCCCTGTTCGATGTTTTCACGGGAACCCATGGGGGCCGACGAACGGGCTGACGGGTTCGGCTAGTTAATGGGCCAATATAGCACATTTCCCGCAAAAATCAATGGTTTATGCCCTCTTAGCGCCATTTCGATGGCGTTTTCGGGCAAAAGATGTGGAACAGGGTTAAGCTTGAGATGATCGTATGACCGCCGCGAGGGCGCGGCTAGACGCGAAGACTACGGTGTGGCCGACCAGTGCGGCGAATTTGAAGTTCCTGCCAATGTTGCCGGAAGTGCGTGAAAGGAACTTCAAATCCAAAGCCGCCCTAACATCAATAAGTTGCTAGAGCCCCTTTGATTCCGAAGTTCGCATCAGAGGTGCCGCAATAGCTTGCGAACTTCGGAATCGGGCTCTAGTCACCGGTGCCGGGATTCGGAGAAAAATATTTCTCGAACTTGCCTTCGACCCCCTCGAACTCCTTCGCGTCCGCCGGGGATTCCTTCTTTTGGGTAATATTCGGCCAAGACTTGGCGTATTCGGCGTTGACCTCGAGCCACTTTTCCAGCCCCGGCTCGGTATCCGGCTTGATCGCGTCGGCGGGACATTCCGGCTCGCACACGCCGCAGTCGATGCATTCGTCCGGATGGATCACCAGCATGTTGTCGCCCTCGTAGAAGCAATCGACGGGGCAGACCTCGACGCAGTCGGTATATTTGCACTTGATGCAGGCTTCGGTGACGACGTAAGTCATCCAGGGCTCCGGAACAGGTCAATTCTGAATGGTTTGTGTGGGTTGCCTAGCGCAGGAACACCTGCGCTGCAAGGGAAGCCGTGACCCAAAGCGGGCCTCACAGAGACCAGATAGTTATTCCGCGCGCCCTTGCAAATCCTCATCGCGCCGTTGCAAATCCTCATAAAGCAGGCGCGCCGAGGCCGCATCGCCCCGCCGCTCGGCAAATCCGATCACCTTGAGCACACGCACGGAGCGGTCGAGCCCGACGGTGACGACGTCGCCGGCTTTCACTGCATGACCCGGCGATTTCTCGCGCACTCCGTTGATGCGGACATGGCCCGCCTCGACCAGCGCGGCCGCGCTGGCGCGGGCTTTGACCAGACGCGCATGCCACAGCCACTTGTCGAGACGCTGGCGCTGCAACACCACCTCACGCGAGAAGGTTATTCCTTCCGGCCTGCCGCCATCTGCTCCTTGAGTGCGGCGAGCTTGGCGAACGGCGAATTGGGATCGGCCGGACGATCGCGATCGCGCGGGGAGGCGCTCGACGCATATTGCCGGTGCGACGGGCCGCTTTCGCGGCTTCGATCGCGGTCGCGCCCGCCCCGGTCACGGCCTTTATCACGGCCCTTGTCGCGGCCTCCCTCGCGCCCAGCATCGTCGCGCTCGCGCGGCTTGCCTCGATTGCGATCCTGGTTGCGGTCTTCTTGGCGGCCCTTGCCGTCGAAGCGCTCGCGCGGCCGGCCGTTTCGCTCCCCGCGCGCTTCCGTCGCCGGTGCCGCATCCGCGGCACCCGCTGGCGCGCCATCCGCCGGCTGATCGGGGCGAGTTTTACGAAAATCACGATGACGGTCACGCCGTCCATGCCGATGGCGCTCGCGCCCGGCGCCTTCGCCCTGTTCGCCGCTCGCCGCTTCGCCGCCTGCCGCCACGGATGCGCCGGCAGCCGCGCCCTCGTGGCGGCGATGTCCTCTACGATCGTGACGCTGTGGACGCCGCTCGTCCGAGCGTCCGCCGGGACGCCAGACCTCGACCAGTTCTGGTTCGGCAGGCGCCGCGGCAGCGGGCGCGACCGCTTCCGCCGGCTTTTCGGCAGCCTCGACTGCTTCGGAGCCCGCCACTTTCGTTTCCACTGACGTCGTTGCGACGTCGAGGATGTCTCTCGTTTGCGCGAAGTCGACTTGCGGAAGCAGCGCCGACGACGCCGCCGCCGTCGCTTCGACGACCGGCGCTGCCGCCTCGGCAACCTCAGTCGTCGGCGCGGCATCCGCAGCCGGCGCCTCGGCAAGCTCAGTGGCTGGCGTCGCATCAACCGCTGTTGCGATTTCGCTCGCACCGGCGTCCGCAACCGGCTCGGCCGGCGTTTCGGCTGATGTCTCCGCCGGTGCAGCTTCGCTTGCGGCCGGCGTCTCGACCGCGGCCGGCTTGGGGGCGATCTGCGGCCGACGATCCATGCGGTAGCCGAGCGCACGCAGGATCGAGGCGAAATCCTCGCCCGCCGATCCCGTCAGCGACGTCATCGCCTGCGTCACCACAAAGCCGCGGCCATCGAATGCGCCGGCCGGCTTTTCGCCGGGCGAGGTTTCGCGCCAGGCGAGCGCCGGGCGAATGAGATCGGCCAGCCGCTCCAGAATATCGACACGGACCGCCCGCTCGCCGCACTGGCGATAGCCGAGCACGCGATAGGCATCGCGCGGCAGCGCCTTGTCGACCGGAAACGAGGTGCGGCCAGAGGCCGCCAGATGCTGCGCGCCCGACAGCGCCGACAGATCGATGTCGGCCTGCTTCGAGGCCCAGAGCAGCAAGGCCAGTGCTCGCGCTGCCGGCTTGAGCAGAGCCGGAACGTAGATGTGATAGGCGCCGAACCGCACGCCGTATTTGCGCAAAGTCGCCCGCGACGGCTGATCGAGATCCTTCATCTCGGCGGCGATCTTCGAACGTTCGAGCACGCCCATCGCCTCGACCAACTGGAAGGCGATGCCGCGCGCAATTCCCGTGATGTCCTCGGCCTTGCTCAATTCGAACAGCGGCCCGAGCAGTTTCTCGATATGCGTCTTCAGCCACAAATCAAGACGTGTTTGCACGGCTTCGCGCGGCGCGCCGGAGAGCCTCTCGTCCGAAATGATGCGGACGCGCGGATGCAGCGCATCGTCGGCCGCGGTCAGGCGCGCCACCGCATCGCCGGTCCAGCGGATGGTTCCTTCCGACGTCAGCACAAACTGATCGTCGGGGGCGGCTGCGAGCTTTTCGGCGCGGGCATCGATTTCGCCGGCCAAAGCCTTTTGCGCAGTCGCCTGCAACGCCTTCGCGTCAGAGCCAGCCTCCGCCGCATCGGGCGCAAAGGTGAAGCCATCCAGACGGCCGATGACATGGCCCTCCACGATCACTTCGCCGGTCTTGCCAATTTCCGTATTCAAAACCACGTTCTCCCGCAGGCGGCGCATCAATACACTGGTACGGCGATCAACGAAACGCTCGGTGAGCCGTTCATGCAGCGCGTCGGATAATTTATTTTCGACCTCGCGGGTGATGCCCTGCCAGTGATCGGGATCGGACAGCCAGTCCGGCCGGTTGGCCACGAAGGTCCAGGTCCGGATTTGCGCAATCCGCCCCGACAAGGTGTCGATATCGCCGGTGGTGCGGTCGGCCTGGTCGACCTGGGCGGCGAACCAGCCGTCCGGCACCTTTCCGTTGCGCATCAGGAATGCGTAAATCGTGGTCACCAGCTCGGCATGCGCGGCCGGCGACAATTTGCGGTAGTCCGGTATCTGGCAAGCCTCCCACAGCCGTTCCACGGCGTCGGCGCCATGCGCGAAATCGCGCACCTCGCCGTCGCGCGCGGCATGATCGAGCACGCGCTGGTCCTCGGCGACCGGCGCGCGGGTCAGGGTCTCATGCGCGGGCGGCTGCAAGAGCGAGACCTGCAAGCTGCCGAGCGAGGAGAAATCCGGCTTCGCGTTGCGCCACTGCAGCACCTTCACGCTGTCGAAAGAATGGTTCTGCAGCGCGTTGACGAGCTCGGGCTCGAACGGCGCGCAGCGGCCCGTGGTGCCGAAGGTGCCGTCGCGGGTGGCGCGCCCGGCGCGGCCGGCGATCTGCGCGAACTCGGCCGGATTGAGCCGGCGGAATTGATAGCCGTCATATTTGCGGTCGGAAGCAAAGGCCACATGATCGACGTCGAGATTGAGGCCCATGCCGACGGCGTCGGTGGCGACGAGATAATCGACGTCGCCGTTCTGGAACAGCTCGACCTGCGCGTTGCGCGTGCGTGGGCTAAGCGAGCCCAGCACGACGGCGGCGCCGCCATGCTGGCGCTTGATCAGCTCGGCGATGGCGTAGACTTCGTCGGCGGAGAACGCGACGATCGCGGTGCGCCGCGGCTGCCGCGTGATCTTGCGGTCGCCGGCAAATTCCAGTTGCGACAGCCGCGGCCGCGTGACGATCGAGGCGCCCGGCAACAGCCGCTCGATGATCGGACGCATGGTGGCCGCGCCGAGCAGCATGGTCTCGTCGCGGCCGCGCCGGTGCAGGATGCGGTCGGTGAAGACGTGGCCGCGCTCGAGATCGGCCGCGATCTGGATCTCGTCGACGGCGAGGAACGACACGTCGATGTCGCGCGGCATCGCTTCTACGGTGGAGACCCAGAACCGCGGGTTCTTCGGCTTGATCTTCTCCTCGCCGGTGATCAGCGCGACCGAGTCGACGCCGGCGCGCGCGGCGATCTTGTTATAGACCTCGCGCGCGAGCAGCCGCAGCGGCAGGCCGATCATTCCTGACGAATGCGCAAGCAGCCGCTCGATGGCGAGATGCGTCTTGCCGGTGTTGGTCGGCCCGAGCACGGCGGTGACGCCCGCGCCGGGCGCGCGCTCGTGAGAGAGAGGAGAGAAGGCCATGTGTGGAGGGTGTTTCTACTTTCGACGATCACTCGTCATTGCGAGGAGCGGAGCGCTGCTTGGTAGGGTGGGTTAGCGAAGCGTAACCCACCACTTCTCTTTCAGCGGCAACAGAAGAGGTGGGTTACGCCCTCGGGCTAACCCACCCTACGGTTCTTCGCTCCTCGCAATGACGAATGCCCCGATTCTGTGCCAGATTGCGACGTGTCGATGATGATATGGGGTTCGCTTTCAACGTTCGGAACGACTCTGGAACGAAATGGGGCCGAATCGCTGACTCCTCCCGGTAACCTGCTTCGTTCACTGCAACATCTCGCGCGTGGTTCCTCAGGACAGCACTAGATCAAGTTTGGGAGGGCGCGGCAAGCGGCGGTTCGAGGTGCGGATTCCTTAAATTTTGGACGCCTCCGAGTCGAATCAGAATGGGGAAAGAGTCAACGGGATTCATGCGCCCCGGAGCGCCATCGCTGCAGCCTCCTCCGCTCGTCATGGCCGGGCTTGACCCGGCCATCCACGTCTTTGGATCAGCCGGAAGGAAAAGACGTGGATGCCCGCGTCAAGCGCGGGCATGACGACCTTTCTAAATAGCGCTTTCGCAATCCTACTGCGTCTTCGCGATGTGCGGCGCGATCGGCTGGGTCACGAAATGCGTCGCCTCCAGCACGGCGGTGCCGAGCGGCGTCGGGATCACGGTGCGGAACGGCACGAGATAGCGGGTTCCCGCGATCGGCACCAGCGCGACCTCGATGCCGCGCGCGGCGGAGAGATATTTGATCACGGGCCGGTCGGGGATGTAGCCCGCGATCGGCGTGAAATACAGCGCGCAGACCACGGCCGGGCCGTAATAGCCCTTCTCCGCCTTGACGGTTTCCATGCGCTTGAAATCGAGCTTCAGCTCGTAGCGCAGGCGGCCGTCGAACACGGCGGCGCTGGCGTTGCAGGCTTCCGGCGTCAGCAGATCGCCGGTGCCGGGCACGCGCACAAGCGTCGACGACATCGGATCCAGCACGCCCTTCTTGTGCGCGTCGGTGACGACGATGCGGTCCGGATCGACCGGCGGCACCGGCTCGATGCCGAACTCCTTGACGTTGCCGTTCGCAAGCGTGATGTGCACGGACTCGGATTTCTTCGAGGTGGTGGTCGAGGCCTGATAGGCCTGCGGCACCAGCGCGCCGCCCACGACGCGGCCTTGCGAAGCGCCGGTGCCGGCGCCGTTGGAGATGGATTTGAGCAGGCCCGTGGTGCCGCCCTGGGCGGCGGCGGAATAGGAGTCGTCGCCGATCTCGATCGCCCAGGTGCCGCGGCCGACCGAGATGCCGGCGAGCGTCGCCTCATACTGCGCCTCGAGCCGGCCCTGCGCCGCGGCCGGCTGCGGCGCCAGCAGGAGCCAGGCGGCGGCCGCTGATAGCACCGATCGGGCCGGCAATTTGGGGCGGGTGGGCACAGGCTGGTCCTTGGCCAAGCGGCGCAGTCCAAATCTCATTCAAGTAAACAAACCCGGCAAACAACGCGCCAAATGGCGGGGAGCGGGAACACCTGCTTTTCGGCGGGGAATGCGCCCTTTATGTGGTGGGTTAAGGTGCGGAAACGCCTGCCAAAACGGCATTTCCTGCAACTTTCGGCGGTGCTTAAACCTTGACGGGCGCAGCCCCTCCCCCTATACGTCCGCCCGCTCCCAAGCGGATCAGAGTTTTGGACCCCTTCAGGCGCCCAATTAGGGCTGCCGGGGCGAGAAGAGGATTTTCGACATGTCGCGGCGCTGCGAACTGACGGCCAAGGGCCCCCAGACGGGCCACAAGGTCAGCCACTCCAACATCAAGACCAAGCGGCGTTTCCTGCCGAACCTGTGCAACGTCACCTTCATCTCGGACGCGCTGGGGCGGAACGTGCGGCTGCGCGTCTCGACCAACGCGATCAAGACCGTCGACCACAATGGCGGCCTCGATGCGTATCTCCTGAAGGCCCGCGCCACGGTGCTGTCGCCGCGCGCGCTGGAGCTGAAGCGGGCGATCGAGAAGAAGGTCGGCGGCGCTCAGCCTGAGAAGAAGGCGAGCTAGCTTTTACGAGTTGGGCCAGGGGCGCGTCAGTCGCGTCCTGTAGCGTAAGCTGTGAGTTGAGTTGGTGGCGGCCGGGTCGGGATGACCCGGCCGTTTTTTGCTAAGCTGAGAACCATTCCGACGGCATGGCCTCAACAAGAGAGCGTGCAAACCTGCCAAATCTTCCAGAACTTTGGCAAGATGCTGACTTGGCATGCTTCGTCTGTGCAACGAACGATGACCCACCGAATATTCTTGGAATAATTCGATTTCAGAGCCCAGATTGGTTTGAGCCGCTTACACGTCGTTTAGCGATCAATGATCTTGCGTGGCATGACCTGAGTGTTCCCATAAATCACATAGAAGACTTCGATCCCTGGTCACAGCTTGTATTAATGCGCGCGCAACGAACTATCGGTAGCGCGCAACGAGCTGTAAATGCGGCGCCGCTTTAGAAGATTTATCGACATA
>NZ_DASREO010000101.1:0-4163 GCF_035652035.1 Bradyrhizobium sp. | reverse complement strand
TCAGGCGACGCGTCGTCTCGTCCGGCTTTGCCAACCGGCGGACCTCGTTGTCGAACTTACCCTGTTGTTGACAGACGCTCTCATCGATCGAGAGCAGCGGCGATATCACGCTGAGAAGTAAATGATCAACGCCCAAGAGTTCGGTGATCTTGTCGCGGAATTGTTGGCCGATCGCGCGAGGGAAAAGTAATCCACATTCCTTCATCAAGCTGCGGACCTGGTTCCTCGCTTTTGACTTTTGACCTCTCGATACCAACCAACCTGCACCAGTTTGGCACGGCCTCGCGCATCATTCTGATAGCCCTCATATAGGAGTTGCTCGGCGGCTGTGAGCAGTTTGGGATCGATCGTAGTCGCACCAATGACGGTGCGTACCTGGCGCATCGATTTGCGGACGGCGTTGTGGAAGGCCCGACTAGCGCTTTCCATCAGCCAACCCAGCGCTCATTCGCGCGCAGGTTCAGGGTTACGCGGCCGAGCACCGGCCTTACGACGGGGGAATTGCGCATGCCCTGCGCAATTCCGCGCTGGGTCGGAGGCTGGACCGCGAACGCGTATGAGGAGTTCAGCGTATCGCTCGCCGACCTTCGCCGGGAGCTGTTCGGAGTTGCCTTGGCGAAGGACGCCGAATCGCAATTGGCGGAAGCATGCCTGGTCGAGATCGAGGAGCTGCGGGATGAGCATGGCCGGCTTGATGACGAACCGCGCCACCGCGGCATCTCTTCGGGACAACACTGGCCTATCATCCGGTAGCGCTTACGATGCTTCGCCACCAGTAACCGCACAAATGAATCGCGATAAAGCGATCGAACCGCAGTCGGGTTGCGGGTTTGAATCCAAGCTTGGTCATTGCTGGCTGTCAGCGCTTTGCGGCGAGCGTTTTCCATCCATCGACCTTGCGCATGTTGATCTGGCCGGAAGCGAGCAAAGCCCAGAACAACATGGCCGCGGTCTCTGCCGATGACAGCAGCACGGCCTGCGTTTTGATTCGTCGCTTGAACTCCTCGTGTAGCCGCTCGATAACGTTGGTAACCGGTATGAGATGCTTGGTGCCGATGTTCTGCTGCGTTCGCGGAGATCGTAGCATATGGTGCGACCATCCGGGACGGAGGCACCGGGAGCACGAAGGTGCGGGCAGGCCGACGCGTACGATGAGCTGAGAGCTCGTGTTAGTAGCTGGCCGCCTCTGCGACTCGCCCGGTTGCGCCGTGAGCGCGAATCCGTAGTTGTCGTGTCGCCCGCCGCTCCCTGTTATGAACAACAGAAAGGAGATGCGGATGCGACGCGTGATCGGTATTGATCTTCACCGAACCTTCGGCGAGGTAGTGATCTGGGAAGACGGCATTCTTCGACATGCCGGCCGGGTCGACATGACCCGGACCGCCCTTGAAGGATTGGGCAAGAGTCTGCGATCGACAGATGAAGTGGTGATCGAGGCGACTGGCAACAGCATGGCAGTTTCGCGCGTGCTGACCCCTTTCGTCACGCGAGTGATCATCGCAAATCCGTTGCAGGTGAAGGCGATCGCTCAGGCACACGTAAAGACCGACAAGATCGACGCTGGCACGCTCGCCAGCTTACACGCGGCCGGGTATTTGCCACAGATTTGGACGCCTGATGCCGTCACTGAACGCAAGCGTCGACTGGCGGCGCGGCGGTACCAAGTCGTGAGGCATCGCACACGGATCAAGAACGAGGTCCATTCGATCTTGCACGCGCACCTAATCCCGAAGTGCCCGCATGCCGATCTGTTCAGTGCGCGTGGCAGGGCATGGCTTGCCCGTCAGCCATTGCCCGACGACGAGCGCGCAGCCGTGAACCGGCACGTGCGCGAACTGGATAGGCTGGCGGAGGACCTGACCGTCCTCGACCGCGAGATCGCACAAGCCGCGATTGACGATCCCGCAGTCAAAAGATTGATCACGATCACGGGCGTGAATCTCGCGGTAGCAACAGGCATGGTCGCGGCGATCGGCGAGATCGGTCGGTTCAAAAGCCCTCAGAAGCTGGTGAGCTATTTCGGGCTGAATCCACGGGTACGGCAGTCGGGCCTGGGTGCGGCCCATCACGGACGCATCAGCAAGATCGGCCGCAGTCACGCTCGCGCCATGCTGGTGGAGGCGGCGTGGGCGGCGGCCAAAGCGCCCGGACCGCTGCACGCTTTCTTCGTACGCATTCGCGCCAGGCGCGGCCATCAGATCGCCGCTGTGGCCGTCGCCCGCAAGCTCGCCGTGCTCTGCTGGCACTTGTTGACCAAGGACGAGGATTATCTCTGGGCTCGTCCGGCGCTGGTCGCCAGCAAGACGCGCGGGATGGAACTGCAGGCTGGCCATCCGCAACAGAAGGGCAGCCGACGTGGGCCGGCCTACGCCTATAACGTCAAGGCGCTGCGCAACCAGGAGATGTTGGTCGCCACCCAGGCCGAGCGAAGCTACGAGCGCTTCACAGCGCAGTGGGAACCTCGACGCCCAAAAGATGTGGCGCGCGGACGCCTCAAACCGGCAGGACGAAAATGAGGCTGCCTGGCGACGCTTGCAGCCGACGCGCCGCTCTTCGCCACGAGGTCGCCCGCGCACGAGGATAATAGCTGCCCGTGCAGGCTATTTCCAGTCCCGCCGGCTCCGCGGCCTTGCAATCCCGATCCGGTCGAGCATGCCGTCGTGCTCGGTCCGGTCAAGGCCAAGCCTTACGGTGGCCGCGTAAAGACGCGGCCAGCCTTGACCGGCCCTGCGCGCGGCGGCGGTGAAGAGGCGGTCGGGACGGAAGAACGCCAGCAGCGCGGTCGAACCAAAGAACGTACTCGAAAGATTCCAGGGCTCGACACAAAATAACCCTTGTCCATCTCATCCGTGGTGCGCGCGCTCTTCCACTGACTCGGTGGGAGTCGGGTGAAGGTGAAGAGCCGGTCGCCAGCTTCCTGCAGGCTGTCGGCCACCGCACGATGCTTGAGCCGCCATTTGCGGATGAAGGCCTTGCGACGCGCCTCGATCTCTTCGCGCGTCGCCGCGTAGATCATGTCGTTGTAGTCGGCAGTGATCTCCTCGTGCAGGCGCTCGGGCGCATGCGCCAAGAGGTTGCGGTGCTTGTGAACCGTGCAGCGCTGCACCGGTACGCCGTCCCACACAGCGGCGATCGCGCTATCGAGCCCGGGCGCGCCGTCCACGATGAGGAACCCGGGCCGTCGCAGGCCGCGCCGGATGAGATCGTCGAGCACCGCCCGCCAGGCTTCGTTGCTCTCGCTGCCCATGGCCTTGACCGCGAGCAAGATCTTCTGGCCGTCCGCGCGCACGCCGATGACAACCAGCAGCGAGATCGATGTGGCCTTGCGGTCGAGCCGCACCCGCACCACGGTGCCGTCGAGGATCAGCCGCACGATCGGCTCCTCAGCCAGCGAGCGGCCATTCCACGCATCCCAGTCGCTCTTCACTTTGCGCCACACCCGGCTCACCGTGTCCTTGCCGACCGCGCCGCCGAACAGAGCAGAGAGCGCGCGGCGCACACGGCGGGTGTTGGTGCCTGCCAGGTAGCAGCCGGCGATCAGCGCGTCGGCGGCCAGCGTGCGACGTTGGTAGGCCCGCAGTGCGCCGCTTTTCCACTCGGTCGTCTTGCCGTCGGACGTATTCAACCGGGCGCGCGGCATTGCGATCTCCACTTTCCCGAATGTGCCCAGCAGTGAGCGCGAGCGATGCCCATGGCGGTGACCAGTGGCGGCGGGCGTGGCCTCCGAATCACCGCTCGCCGGCCTCGCCCGGCGGGCGTAGCGCGAGCGCGCCAGCACCTCGTCCAGCTCAGCTTCGAACATCGCCTGCAGGAATTCCCGGGTTCGCTGGCCAAGGCCAGCTTCAATCGGGTCGAACCAATTGTCGAAAAGCCGCTCAGTCGTCGCGATTTCGGACTGCGGAGGCAAGGCGTCGTGATAGTCTTCGTCATGGCGTGATCTCCACCGGCGCTGAAACGCCGGAATCGCTTGTTGGTCCAAGCTGGAGATTACGCCGCCTTCATTTTCCAACCACCCCCGCTACGGCACCAGCGCAAGAAGCGTGCCCTGGTGTGTAAACCCATGGATGAACGGCTAAAATTCATTGCGCGGCTGCTGGACGGAGAGCAGATAGATGGCGCCTCTGTGCCGAGAGTTCGGCATCTCGCGCAAGACCGGCTATAGA
>NZ_DASREO010000100.1:0-44637 GCF_035652035.1 Bradyrhizobium sp. | reverse complement strand
GAACACCTGCACGCGGTGGTTCTCGCGGTCGGCGACATAGATCCAGCCGTCGGCGTCGGTCGAAATATTGTGGACGATGTTGAACTGGCCGGGGTCGCTGCCCGGTTCGCCCCAGCTTTTGATCAGTCGGCCGTCGGGCGTGTATTTGTGGACGCGGGCATTGCCGTAGCCATCGGAGACGTAGATGTCGCCTTTGGGCGAGAGCGCCGTGTGCGTGCAGCGATGGAACGGCTCACCGCTCATGAATGGCGCGGGCTTCTCCGGGATGCCGATGGTCAGCAGCACCTTGCCGTCGGTGGTGCATTTGCGCACGGTGTGGTCGCCGTCGTCCGTGCAATAGAGATTGTCCTGGGTGTCGATGTGTAATCCATGGGGACGGTGAAAGAGACCTTCGCCCCAGCTCCTGACGAAGTTGCCGGTGGAATCGAAGACGATCATCGGATGAGCGCCCCGATTGAAGACATAGACGCGATCCTTGCTGTCGACGGCCACGGAGGCGACATCTGACAACATCCAGCCGTCCGGCAGCTTTGCCCAGTTTTCCACGACGCGATAGCGATGTTCACCCGAGCCGAGGATGGCTGGCATAGAGTTCTCCGTTTCTTTCCCTCTCCCCCTGCGGGAGAGGGTGGATCGAATGAGCGCAGCTCATTCGAGACGGGTGAGGGGTTTCTTGTTGATCGAAGAAAGGCGCCCCCTCATCCGGCAGCCTTCGGCTGCCACCTTCTCCCGCAAGGGGAGAAGGGAAGAAAGCTAGCTCGATGCTCGCGGCAGAATGCCTTCCTCGATCGCCTTGATCTGCAGCGCGAGATATTTCGAGTTGATGCGGCATTGTGCGAGGCTGCCGGCGATGAACCAGAGGCCATCCTGGCCGGTGCGCGTATACATGTTGCGCAGCTCCTGCCCGTCGCCAAAACCCCAGATTGGACCGGCGCGCGTGGCGATCTCCTCGCCGAACAATTGCTTCACCAGAACTTCCTGCGGCTTGTAGCCGGTCGCGAGCATGATGAGGTCGGCGGCAAGCACATCGCCGTTCTTCATCCGCGCGCCTTCGGAGACGAAAGCGTCAATGTCAGCGAACTGTCGAAGCGCGATCTCGCGCCGTGCGACCAGATCCGAGCAGCCGACGTTGAAATAGTAGCCGCCGCCACGGGTAAGATATTTGAACTGCCAGCCGGTATCATCCTCGCCGTAGTCGAGCTTGAAGCCGACCGCCTTCAGCCCATCGAGCAATTCCTTGTCGAACGCCTTGGATTGCTCGGTGATCATCTGGTGCGACTTTCTCGCAAGCCGCAGCGGCATCGAGGCCGCGATCAGGTCGTTATCCTCCAGCGTGCCTTCGTTATAGGCTGCATAAGCGAGCTGCGCCGAAGGTTCGATATTGGTAATCAGCGTTGGGCTGCGCTGCACCAGCGTTACGTTTGCGCCGCTCGAATAAAGGTCCTGCGCGATGTCGTGACCGCTATTGCCGGTGCCGATCACGATGGTGCGCTTGCCCTTCCAGTTCTCGCCGTCGTCGTAGCGGCTGGAATGCAGCACCGAGCCGGCAAAATTCTTCAGCGTCGGGATGTCCGGGATGTTCGGAATGCCGCTGACGCCGGTCGCCATCACGACATGGCGCGGGTGCATCGTGCGCTTGCTGCCGTCGGAACGCCGAAGCACCACCGACCAGCGGCCGGCCGCCACGTCATAGTCGCCGCTCTCCAGGGCAGTGCCGGTCCAGAAGTTCAGCTCCATGGCGTCGACGTAAGCTTCGAACCAGTTGGCGAGCTTGTCCTTGGGGATATAGACCGGCCAGTTCGGCGGAAACGGCATGTAGGGCAGGTGATTGACCTGCACCTGGTTGTGCAGCGTCAGCGCGTGGTAGCGCTTGCGCCAGTTGTCGCCGATCCGGTTCTCGCGGTCGACGATCAGCGCGTCGATGGAGAGCTGCTTCAGGCGCGCTGCGATCGAAAGCCCGGCCTGTCCGCCGCCGACCACGAGCACGGTCGGCTCGCGATCTTCGTAGGCCAGCGATGCCTGGCGCTGGTCGAGCCAGTTGGGTCCGCGAAAATCGCGCGAATAGGATTGGCCGCGCGGCCGCGCCGAGCCGACCGCCTCCTCAAATCCCTTCAATTCCTCGAGCGCGGTGAGCAGCGTCCACGCCTTCAGGCGATGGCCCTCATCGGCATCCGGAATCAGGCGGACAATGCCGTGGCCGCGGCCGTCATTGGTCTCAAAAGAAAAGATCGCTTCGATTGCCTCGGTGCCCGCGCGCTTGACGCGGCGCGGCGCGGCGCGCGCGGGATCGATCTTGAAGTGGCGCGGCGCCGTGCGACCGGCGAGAACGGGAAGTTCGTCCAAGATCGCTTCGAGGCCGTTCAGCGTTTGCAGATTCCAGCTCAGCGCCAGCACGTCGCGCCAACAGCTGTCGGTATGGAGCAGCGGTCGAAGCACGCGGTCATCGGGATGTTCGAGCGCGCGCTCGAATTCCGTCAGCCAGTTTTCGACTGACGCTGAAATATCCTGGGTTCGATCGAGCATGCGTTGGCCTCGGCTCGGCCGTCTGTGCGGCGTTTCCTCTCGCAAAGGCTATACTGTTTGGGACCAGGTCAAAAGCGGCTTAGCCAATAAGCGACAGAATATGGCCCTGCGTAGCCGGAATACGCCCGTTCACTGTGTCGAGATAATCGAACGGCCGCGGGCCCACGGCCGCCGACTTCGGCAGTTGTGTGCGCGACCTTTGCAGCCCACCTACGATCGTTTGGCAACAGGGACATTGCTTGAAGCTGCGTTCGAGGTTTCGCCTTCCCCGATCACGCCTTCGCGTTTCTTGAGCGCGCGATAGTAGCTCCACCACAAATGCGCCGCCGCGCCACGCATCGGCCGCCAGGGTTCCGCAAGGGGAATCATCTCCTTTGGCGTCGGCCGCGTCTTCAATCCGAGTCCGATCTTCACCGCCTCCTGCACGGCGAGGTCGCCGGCGGGCCACGCATCGCCATGGCCGAGGCAGAATAAAAGATACACGTCGGCGGTCCACGGGCCGATGCCGTGCAGCGAGATCAACGTATGATGCGCGGCGTCGGCGTCCTCGTTGGCGAGCACATCGAGATTGAGGCGTTCGGCCGCGATCTCGCGCGCGAGATTCTTCAAGGTCTTGATTTTCGCCGCTGACAGGCCGAGCCGGCCCAGGCGATCGGCGCGGGCGCGGCGAACCGCGTTGTCGTCGAACGGATCGAACGCTTTCGTGAGACGGGCCCAGATCGCTGAAGCGCTGGCGGTCGAAAGCTGCTGGCCGCAGACGATGTGCGCAAGGCCGACGAAGCCCGGCTCGCGCCGCCGCAGCGCCGGCATGCCGGCAACGGCGAAGACCGGCTGAAGGCGCGGGTCAAGTTTGAGAAGCGCGTGGATTGCGTCTTCGAGATCGGCCTGGCTGTTGAGGTGGAGGGTCATTCTGTTGGTCAACTCGCACGGTTCGTCATGCGCGGGCATAGCCGTTCGAAGAACGGCGTCGCTTCAGCTTGCCTGTGCCCGCGCATCCATCTCATATCGTAAAAAGGTATCCTTTAGGGATGGATTGCCGGGTCAAGCCCGGCAATGACAACGTGCGAGAGATCAATGCCGCCACCCGTTTTCCGTTTTGCGCCGTCTCCGAACGGCTATCTGCATCTCGGTCACGCCTTTTCGGCGCTGCTGAATGCCGATCTGGCGCGCGAGTCCGGCGGCGGCTTCCTGCTGCGCATCGAGGATATCGACCCCGCGCGCTGCCGCCCCGAATTCGAAACCGCGATTGACGAAGACCTCGCCTGGCTCGGCCTGTCCTGGGAGAAGCCGGTCCGCCGCCAGTCGGAACATTTCGCGGAATACCGCGCCGCCCTTGAGGAGCTCACCGCACTCGGGCTTGTCTATCCGTCCTTCGAAAGCCGCACTGAGGTCGCCCGTCTCATCGCCGAGCGCGAGAAGGAGGCGCCATGGCCGCGCGACCCCGATGGCGCACCGCTTTATCCGGGATCGGCGCGTTTGCTTTCGGCAGAGGAGCGGCAGCGATTGTTGAAATCCGGCGCTCCTTTCGCGCTACGGCTCGATATGGCGGCCGCGTGCGCCCGTGTGGGTAAGCTCTGCTGGACCGAGCGCGGTGAAGGTCCCGCAGGCGAGGCAGGAACGATCACGGCCGATCCCGCCGCATGGGGCGACGTCATCATCGCGCGCAAGGAGACGCCGACCAGCTATCACCTCAGTGTGGTGGTCGACGATGCGCTGCAAGGCATCACCGAGGTTGTGCGCGGACAGGACCTATTCTGGGCCACCAGCGTCCACCGGCTGTTGCAGGAGCTGCTCGCCTTGCCGCAGCCCACCTTCCGGCACCATCGCCTTATTCGCGACGCGGCAGGGCAAAAGCTGTCGAAATCGACTGATGCCACCGGCCTTCGCGAATTGAGGGCCAGGGGCGTGACGGCGGCCGAGATTCGCCGCCGGATCGGTCTCGCCTGAACGCTTTACGCACATTGTTAGGGACGAATTCCGCTTCGGCGTGACTCTGTCGCCCCGGGCATGCCATGCTGAGACCAGCCAGGATTGGGGGAATCATGGCAACGAGTTCGCGCCTTCAGCGCAGTGAGCGGCGGTTGAAAAAGACCCGGCCGAAAAAGCGTAAGAGAACTGCGGCAGCCGGCAGGCCGCGCCGGGCCGTTACAAGCGCGGCCAGCAAGAAGGCCGCCCCCGGCATGGTCGAGACGGCGCTCGCTACCTTCGCGCATGAGGTTCGCACGCCGCTAACCGGCATTCTGGCCATCAGCGATCTGCTCGCGACATCCGGCCTCGACGAGCGGGAGCGGCGCTGGGTCGACACCATCAAGGCCGGCGCCGAGCACCTGGCGAGCCTTGCGACGCTATTCGTCGATGCCGCCCGCAGCGGACGCTCCGGTTTTGGCGTCCGCCAGGATTTTTTCGATCTGCGGACGCTCGCCCAAAGCATCGGCGATTCGCTGGCCGGCCGGGCGACCGCCAAGGGCCTGCAGGCGCGGATCGACATCTCCGACAAGCTGCCGAGGTTCGTCACCGGCGATCCCATTCGCCTGCGGGCGGCGCTGGAAAACCTGATCGACAACGCCACCAAGTTCACCGAACACGGCGGCGTCGCCCTGAGCGTGCGGCCGACCGGCGAGGCGAAGGGCAGGATCGCCATCGCCTTTGCTGTGTCCGACAGCGGCATCGGGCTCTCGGTGGCCGAAATCAAGCGGCTGTTCCGTCCGTTCTCGCAGGCCAATGTGAAGATCGCCGCCCGCTTCGGTGGCGCCGGGCTCGGCCTGTCGTCGGTGAAACAGCTCGCCCGCGCGATGGGCGGCGATATCGAGGTCGCGCCGCGACGCGGCGGCGGAGCGACCTTCACGCTGACGGTGATGCTGAGCCGCGCCGAGACCCCGCTGTCGTCCTCCAGCCGGGGCGCCGATCGTGCGCAGCGTCACGCGCGGGGTTTGCGCCTTCTCAGCGTCGAGGACAATCCGTTCGGCCGCGTCGTGCTCAATGCGGTCCTGACCGAGCTCGGCCATCAGGTGGAGTTCATCGGGCGCGGCGAAGATGCCGGCGAGCGCATCATGCAAGGCGGCTTTGATGCGGTCCTGATGGACATGGTGCTGCCGGGCATCGACGGCATCGAAGCGATCCGGCGGATTCGCGCGCTCGCGCCGCCGTTTGGTGGCATTGCCGTCATCGGCGTATCGGGCCGGAGCGACGACGAGGCGGCGGCGCGCGCGGCAGGCGCGGACGCCTTCCTGGTCAAGCCTGTCTCTCCGAGGGCCTTAGCGATTGCGCTGCTTGAAGTGACACGCCCCGCGGCAGCCGCGACTTGATGATCGCCGCGTTGAGCTCGCCGCCATAGACGAAGATCGCCGCGATAAAATAAAGGAACACCAACGCGATGATCACCGAAGCGAGCCCCGCATACATCGTGACATAGTTGTTGGCGAAACGCGCCAGGTATTGTCCGAACACCGTGCCCGATATCAGCGAAGCGACCATGGTAAACACGATGCCGGGCAGGATCTGCAAAAAGCCCCTGCGCCCCGCAGGAAGCCAGGCGTGCAGGACGAACAGCGCGACAACCAGCGCCAGGATGGTGACGCCATAGCGTGCGATGTTGAGGAGCTTCTCGTTGCTTTCGACGATCAGTGGAATGTGACGCCGCGCCGCCTCGACGATCAGCGGCTCGAGCACGATCAGGAAGGCCATCGCAAGCGACGTGAAAACGGCGACCAGCGTATAGCCGATCGACTCCAGCCGCAGCCAGTACCATCGCCGCGGCTCGATCACCGAATAAGCGCGGTTCAGCGCGACGCGCAGCGCTTCGACGCCGTTGGAGGCAAAGTAGACCGCGAGCACCGCGCCAATGGTCAGGATGTCGCCGCGGGTCGTGGTCAGAACGTCGTGGATTTCGCCCGACAGCGTGTCGGCGACCTGCCGCGGCCATACCTGAAGCAGAAGCCCCGCCGCCTGGTCGGCAAGCTCCTTCGAGCCGAAGAAGCCCGCCACCGACGTCAGCACGATCAGGAATGGAAACAGCGCCATCAAGGTTGACAGGGCGATGTGGCTCGCAATCGCCCAGCCGTCATCGGCCAGAAACGTGTAAAAGGCGTCGAGGCTGACGTGAAAGATGTAGCGAATGAGCCGCACCGCGGACCCCAGTGAAGTTAACCAAGCCACCTTCTGATATTATGTCTGCAAAAGCCAGTGCTGCCCGGCGATGGCGCACAGGCGGCGACGATGTTATGTAGGAAAAATGGCTTCGTTTCTTGCTGCTTTTATCGTGCCCATCGCGGTGGCCGCGGTTGCGTTGGTGCTGCTGCTCGGTCTTCTCAACATGATGCGGGGCGGTTCGCCGAACCGTTCGCAGAAATTGATGCGACTACGGGTTTTGCTTCAGTTTGTCGCTATCGTCATCATCATGATCACCGTCTGGGCGATGGGGCGATAGGCCAGCGAGGGAGATTAAAGGCATGGTCGTCCTCAACCGCATCTATACGCGAACCGGCGATGACGGCACCACCGCGCTCGGCAGCGGCGAACGCCGTCCGAAATACGATCTGCGCATCGCTGCCTACGGCACCGTTGATGAGACCAATGCCGCGATCGGCGTTGTCCGGCTGCATCTGGCCGATGCGCCGGAACTCGACGCGATGTTGGGGCTCGTTCAGAACGACTTGTTCGATCTCGGCGCCGATCTTGCCGTGCCACAGCGCGAGGGCAAGGCGGAGCGGCTGCGCGTGGTCGCGAGCCAGGTCGAACGGCTCGAGCGCGATATCGATCGCCTGAACGCCGACCTGAAGCCGTTGAACTCCTTCGTGCTGCCGGGTGGCACGCCGGCCGCCGCTTTCCTGCATCTGGCGCGCACCATTTGCCGCCGGGCGGAACGGATCATGGTGGAACTGGCGGCGCAGCCGGACGAGCCTGTCGGCGACGCGGCCATCCAGTATATGAACCGCCTGTCCGACTTCCTGTTCATTGCCAGCCGCACGGCCAATCACAATGGCGCCGGAGACGTGTTGTGGGTGCCGGGCCAAAACCGGTAATGGTAAGTGGGCGGCCCCTGGCGGCTGGCGGATGTCAAATCCACTTGCACTAGTGCCCACTTTCCGAAGTTCGTGTTACATCGCAGCAACCACGGTTTATGAACTTCGGAAAGTCATGGGCACTAGCAAACTTATGATTCTAGTGCCGCTTTTTCTATTTGACGTTCCTGGATCGCATTCGCCGCTTGTACTTTAGGAACGTCAAATAGGCGGCACTAGCGTTGACCGGGGTGGGCCGGCGCTTTAGGTTCCGCGCCCTAAGCCTGAATACTGATGTTCCAGCGAAAGAGGGTCGATGAAGGTCCTGGTGCCTGTGAAGCGAGTGGTGGATTACAACGTCAAAGTCCGCGTCAAAAGCGATGGAACCGGCGTTGAATTGGCCAACGTGAAGATGTCGATGAATCCGTTCGATGAGATCGCCGTGGAAGAGGCCCTGCGCCTGAAAGAGGCTGGCAAGGCCACCGAAGTGGTGGTGGTTTCGATCGGGCCGGCACAGGCCGCCGAGACCATCCGGACCGGGCTCGCCATGGGCGCCGACCGCGGCATCCTGGTCAAGGCCGAGGGCAATGTCGAACCGCTGGCGGTGGCCAAGATCCTGAAAGCCGTGGCCGACGAGGAGAAGCCGGGGCTTGTGATTCTCGGCAAGCAGGCGATCGACGACGACAGTAACCAGACCGGACAGATGCTCGCAGCCTTGCTCGGCTGGTCGCAGGCGACCTTCGCCTCCAAGCTCGAGGTCGACGGTTCCGATTTCAAGGTGACGCGCGAGGTCGACGGCGGCCTCCAGACCGTGAAACTCAAGGGCCCGGCCATCGTTACCACCGACCTGCGGCTGAACGAGCCGCGCTATGCGAGCCTGCCGAACATCATGAAGGCCAAGAAGAAGCCGATCGCCGACAAGAGCGCGGCGGATTACGGCGTCGACCTGACGCCGCATCTCGAAATTCTCAAGACGTCCGAACCGCCCGGCCGCAAGGGTGGCGTCAAGGTCAAGGACGTCGCCGAACTCGTGTCGAAGCTCAAGACCGAAGCGGGGGTGCTGTAATGACCACGCTTTTGATGGCCGAACACGACAACGCATCGATCAAGGATGCAACCCACAAGGCGCTCACCGCGGCGCTCGCCCTCGGCGGCGACGTGCATGTGCTGGTGGCCGGCGAGAACGCCAAGGCGGCCGCGGATGCAGCAGCGAAGCTCTCCGGCGTCAAGAAGGTCCTGCTCGCCGACAATGCGGCTTATGCGCATGACCTCGCTGAGCCGCTTGCTGCGCTGATCGTGTCGGTTGCGGGGGGCTATGACGCCTTCGTTGCGCCGGCGACCTCGCGCTTCAAGAACGTGATGCCGCGCGTTGCCGCACTGCTCGACGTGATGCAGGTCTCTGAAATCATCAAGGTGGTGTCGCCCGATACGTTCGAGCGGCCGATCTATGCCGGCAACGCCATCCAGACCGTCAAGTCGAAGGACGCCAAGAAGGTCATCACGGTGCGGACCTCGACCTTTGCCGCCACCGGCGATGGCGGCAGCGCTGCCGTGGAGACTGCGGCGGCCGCAGCCGATCCCGCTCTTTCCAGCTTCGTCGGCGAGGAAGTCGCCAAGAGCGACCGTCCTGAACTGACCTCGGCGAAGATCATCGTGTCCGGTGGCCGGGCGATGCAGAGCCGCGAGAATTTTACCAAATATATCGAGCCGCTGGCCGACAAGCTCGGTGCCGCCGTCGGTGCCTCGCGCGCCGCGGTCGATGCCGGCTATGCGCCGAACGACTGGCAGGTGGGCCAGACCGGCAAGGTCGTGGCGCCGGAGCTTTATGTCGCGATCGGCATTTCAGGCGCCATTCAGCATCTCGCCGGTATGAAGGATTCCAAGGTCATCGTGGCGATCAACAAGGACGAGGATGCGCCGATCTTCCAGGTTGCCGATTACGGCCTGGTCGCGGATTTGTATCAGGTGGTTCCCGAGCTGACCGAAGCGATCGGCAAGCTCGGAAAGTAGATGCGATAGCGGCGGGGCGCGCCGCTTGATTGAGATGTCGGGATGGCGGTCATGATAAAAAAAATTGGCGTGATCGGTTCGGGCCAGATGGGCAACGGCATCGCTCACGTCTCGGCATTGGCCGGCTTCGACGTGGTGATGAACGATCTTTCTTCCGACCGCTTGAAGTCGGGCATGGCGACGATCAACGGCAACCTGTCGCGCCAGGTTGCCAAGAAGGCCATCACTGACGACGCCCGCAAGGCGGCGCTGGACCGCATCGTCCCCTCGGAATCCATGGATAGCCTCGCCGACTGCGACCTCGTCATCGAGAGCGCGGTCGAAAAGGAAGACGTCAAGCGCAAGATCTTCCAGGAGGTCTGTACGCTTTTGAAGCCCAGCGCCATCGTCGCTTCCAACACCTCCTCGATTTCGATCACGCGGCTCGCCGCCTCGACCGACCGGCCGGAGCGCTTCATCGGCATTCATTTCATGAATCCGGTGCCGCTCATGGAACTGGTCGAATTGATCCGCGGCATTGCCACGGACGATGCGACCTTCGATACCGCCAGGGAATTCGTCACCAAGCTCGGCAAGCAGGTGGCGGTGTCCGAAGATTTTCCAGCCTTCATCGTCAATCGGATTCTGCTGCCGATGATCAACGAGGCGATCTACACCCTCTATGAGGGCGTCGGAAACGTCGAGGCGATCGATGCGGCGATGAAGCTCGGCGCCCATCATCCGATGGGACCGCTGGAACTCGCCGATTTCATCGGCCTCGATACCTGCCTGTCGATCATGCAAGTCCTTCACGAAGGCCTGGCCGACTCGAAATACCGTCCATGCCCTCTGCTCGTGAAATACGTCGAGGCCGGCTGGCTGGGGCGCAAAACCCAACGCGGCTTCTACGATTATCGCGGCGACAAGCCGGTTCCGACGCGCTGATTCGGTACGATCTCCAGTTTTTGTTAACCCTTGCCAGATAGCGTCCCCTCCGACAGGAGTGACGCGTATGGACGTTGCAAGCTTGGCTTTGAGTCTGATTTCGCTGCAGGCGGGCAATACCCAGCAGCAGATCGCAACCTCCGTCCTGAAATCGAACCTCGACGCCGAGAAAAACTCGGTTCTGACCCTCCTCGGCGGTTCGCCCTCTCTCGCCAATGTCGGCGCGGGCATCGGCGGTAACCTCAACATCTCGGCCTGACGCCTGTCCCAGCGGGCCTGATCCGCTGATTTCTCGGAGCTTGCGGCATTGCCCGCTATCGCCGCATGCGATAGCGAAAGGCCCGCCTCACGCTTTCAGCAGGGACAGCAAATGAAATTCGCAACGTTCAAGATCAACGGCGCCACCAGCTGGGGCCTCATCGAAGGCAACGACGTGGTCGATGTCGGCGCCGCCTTGCGCGGCCGGTTTGCCGATCTGAAAGCGGCCATTGCGGCTGATGCCCTCAAGGAAGCCGCCGGCGCCGCAGCCAAGGCTGCGCGGCATCCGCTCAACAGCATCACCTGGCTGCCGGTGATCCCCAACCCGGACAAGATCCTCTGCATCGGCCTCAACTACGAGACCCATCGCAAGGAGACCGGCCGCGACGAAGTCGCCAATCCCACCGTGTTCGGCCGCTTCGCCAACAGCCAGACCGGGCATCTTGCCAACATCGTCCGGCCGAAAGTGTCGACCGACCTCGACTACGAGGGCGAACTCGCGGTCGTCATCGGCAAGGCTGGCCGTTACATCTCGCGTAAGGATTCGTGGGGCCATATCGCAGGATATGCCTGTTACAACGAGGGCAGCGTGCGCGATTATCAGCGCCACACCCACCAGTTCACGCCGGGCAAGAACTTTCCGGATACTGGCGCCTTTGGCCCATGGATGGTCACCCCCGACGAGGCCGGCGAGCTCGGACCGCTCCGGCTGCAAACCCGGCTCAACGGCGAGGTGGTTCAGGATGCCCTCATCAGCCAGATGATTTTCGATATCCCGCGCCAGATCGAATACTGCTCGGCCTTCACGCGGCTCGAGCCGGGCGACGTGATCGTCACCGGCACGCCAGGCGGCGTCGGCTCCCGCCGCACCCCGCCTTTGTGGATGAAGCCGGGCGATGTGGTCGAGGTCGAGATCGACCGGATTGGCCTGTTGCGCAACACCGTCGTCGACGAGGCGTAAGGACCCCAAACGGGCTCCGTCAGGAGCCTGTTGCGGTCGCAGCCTGGATCAGCTTGACCGCGTCGTCGCTGTCCCATTCGGCGGGGCCTGCGATGGTCGCGATCTCGCAGCCCTTTGCGTCGACCAGCACCGAGGTCGGCATGCCGAGTGCCCGGCCTATCGCTTTAAGATCCTGAAAAACCTTAGCTTTTTCGTCGCTGAAATAGCCGAGATTGGTCAGCTTGGCCTCTTTCAGGAAGTTTTTCGGCTTCTCGGGATCGCGGGTGTCGATATTGATCGCCACCACCTGGAAATCCTTGCCGCCGAGCTTGCCTTGCAGGCGATCCAGCGCCGGCATTTCCCGGCGGCACGGCACGCACCAGGTCGCCCAGAGGTTCACGAGCACTGTGTGCCCCCGCCAGTCCGACAGCTTCTTCGGTTTGCCGTCGGCGTCGTCAAAGGTGAGGTCAGGCAGCTTCAGCGGCGCAGTCGCCATGGTTAGCGCGGCCACCTCGCCATGAGCGAGCGGCGCGATCCTTTGCGAGAGGTTAACCGCCGATGCACAGGCGGAATCGCCTGACGCGTTGCGCTTGAGGCCGCCAAACCCGTATACCCCGGCGAGTCCGATCAAGGCGCCGATCAAGACCGTCCCGATCACATAGGGGATACGGCGTGTGGGCGCCGGGGCAGGCGAGGGGCTTTCAGGCATATCGTTTGTCATTCTACTTCAGATACGGCTATTTGGATGCATTGTTAGGCCCGCCATCGGCGGCGAATGAATATGGTTAGATGGTCATGAGCAACAAGATGTGGGGCGGCCGGTTCACCGAGCGTCCCGACGCGATCATGGAGGAAATCAACGTCTCCATCGACGTCGACCGGCACATGTACGCCCAGGACATCGCCGCGTCCAAGGCCCATGCCGCCATGCTGGCCGCGCAAGGGATTATCACGGCAAACGATGCGAAAAATATCGCGAAGGGTCTAGACACGATTTTGTCAGAGATCGGCAAGGGATCGTTCGATTTCAAGCGCGCGCTCGAAGATATCCATATGAACGTGGAGAGCAGGCTTGCCGAGTTGATCGGGCCTGCCGCCGGGCGGCTGCATACCGCGCGTTCGCGCAATGATCAGGTGGCGACGGATTTTCGGTTGTTCGTCCGCGACACCATCGACGAGACGGATCGCGCGCTGGCTTTGTTCCAGGAGGCGCTGGCGAGCCGCGCGCTGGAGCATGCCGCGACCGTGATGCCGGGCTTCACTCATCTGCAAACCGCCCAGCCCGTCACCTTCGGGCATCATCTGCTCGCTTATGTCGAGATGGCCGCGCGCGATCGCGGCCGGTTTGCCGATGCACGCATGCGCCTCAATGAATCGCCGCTCGGCGCAGCGGCGCTCGCCGGCACATCCTTTCCGATCGATCGGGCGGCAACGGCGAAGGCGCTTGGCTTTGACCGGCCGATGGCCAACTCGCTCGATGCGGTCTCCGACCGCGACTTTGTTATCGAAACCTTGTCGGCGGCGGCGATCTGTTCGATGCACCTGTCGCGCTTTGCCGAGGAGATCGTGATCTGGACCTCACCGCTGGTGGGACTGGTGCGGCTATCGGACAAGTTCACCACCGGCTCGTCGATCATGCCGCAGAAGCGCAACCCCGACGCGGCCGAACTGGTACGTGCGAAGACCGGCCGGGTGATTGGCGCGCTGAACGCGCTTTTGATCGTGATGAAGGGCCTTCCGCTCGCCTATCAAAAGGACATGCAGGAAGACAAGCAGGGCGCGATGGAAGCGTTCGGCGCGCTGTCGCTCGCGATCCGGGCGATGACCGGCATGGTGCTCGATCTGGTGCCGGACGAAGCGCGCATGAAGGTCGCCGCCGGTGAAGGTTACGCCACGGCGACGGACCTCGCAGACTGGCTGGTGCGGACGCTGAAAATGCCATTCCGCGACGCCCATCATGTCACGGGGCGGATTGTCGCAAAGGCGGCAAGCGACGGCGTCGCCCTGCCCGAATTGCCATTGAAGGCAATGCAGGCGATCGAACCCAGGATCACGAAAGACGCGCTTTCGGTCTTGTCGGTCGACGCGTCGGTGAAAAGCCGCACGAGTTTTGGGGGCACCGCGCCGAAGAACGTGGCCGCGCAGGCCAAGTCCTGGCTCAAACGGCTGGAAAAAGAGCGAAAATAGGGCTGAGTTACAATTCTTTACCCGAAATTCAGCCGTGCAAAGTGTGGCCAGAACGGATCAATCTTTGTATGGTGCGGCCCGCATTGGGGATTTTTGACGTGACTCGTGACGACCGCCCAAACACTCGCTGGGCTCTCATCCTGTTGAGCGCTGCCGCGTTGACACTGGGCGGTTGCGGCCGCAAGGGACCGCTTGATCTGCCGCCGACCGCGTCAGGTCAGCTGCCGGCTCAGTCTGCCGCCGTGACGGATCCGAACGCACCGCCGCAGCCCGGCAATCCGAACCTGTTCGACCCGAACAATGGCTCCGGCAACCTGCCGACCGCGGGCAGGGGGCCAAAACGGCCGTTCGCTCTCGACCCGCTTTTGAACAGCAACTAAGTTTTGTACGGCGGATGTGTTCTCCGCCGCTCCGTGGAAAATCATCATGAATCACTTCGATTATCGCAACGGCGTGCTTCACGCCGAGGCGGTTAGTCTGGTGGACCTCGCCGACGCCGTCGGAACGCCGTTCTATTGCTATTCGACTGCGACGCTGGAACGCCACTATCGCGTTTTCAGTGAGGCCTTCACCGGCGAGAAGGCGCTGGTCTGCTACGCGCTGAAGGCGAACTCCAATCAGTCCGTGCTGCGCACGCTGGCAAAGCTCGGCGCCGGCGCCGACGTCGTGTCCGGCGGCGAACTCAAGCGCGCGCTTGCAGCCGGCATTCCGCCCGATCGCGTCGTGTTTTCCGGCGTCGGCAAGACCGAGGCCGAACTGCGCGCTGCGCTCGCCGCCGACATTCTCTGCCTCAATGTGGAGTCCGAGCCGGAACTGGAATTGCTGTCACGCCTCGCAACAGCGCAAGGCAAGACGGCGCGGGTTTCAATCCGCGTCAATCTGGATGTCGATTCCGGCACGCATGCGAAGATCTCGACCGGCAAGTCCGAGAACAAGTTCGGCATTCCGCTGACCCACGCGCGCGAGGTTTATGCGCGCGCGGCCAAGCTGCCGGGCATTCGCGTGACCGGTGTCGACGTGCATATCGGCAGCCAGATCACCGATCTCGTGCCGCTCGAAGCCGCATTCCGCCTGCTTGCCGACTTCGTGCAGACGCTGCGCGCCGATGGCCACACCATTTCGCATGTCGATTTCGGCGGGGGTCTTGGCATTCCCTATCATATGGACGGCGCGGTGCCGCCCTTGCCGTCAGCCTATGCCGCGATGGTCAAGCGGGTGACGCATAATCTCGGCTGCACGCTGTTGTTCGAGCCCGGCCGGATGGTGGTCGGCAATGCCGGCATTCTGGTTTCACGCGTGATCTACGTAAAGCAAGGCGAGGCGAAGAAGTTCGTCATCATCGATGCCGCGATGAACGATCTGATCCGTCCCACTCTGTACGAAGCGCACCACGACATCCTGCCGGTGCGCGCCGCGCCCGCCGGCGCGCCGAAAATTACCGCCGATGTGGTCGGGCCCGTCTGCGAAAGCGGCGACTATCTCGCGCTCGGTCGCAACATGGTCGAGCCGAAGGCAGGCGATCTGCTCGCCATCATGACGGCCGGCGCTTACGGCGCGGTGCAGTCCGGCACCTACAACACGCGCGCGCTGGTGCCGGAAGTGCTCGTGAAAGATGATCAATACGCGGTGGTGCGTCCGCGCCTCGACGTCGACGCGCTGATTGCGATGGATCAGCCGGCGCCGTGGTTATAGCCCTCGTGTCCCGGACGCGTTGCGTCATGAAATGACGCGACGCTGATCCGGGACCCAAGATGCGTGGACCCCGGATCTGCAACGCATCGCCAGCGCTGCGTTGCGTCCGGGGAACGAAAAACTACTTCCCCGCGATCCCGCCCTTGGGGCCGCCAACCACGACGCCGGCCTTTTTCTCGATCGGCTTGATCGCCGCGGTGAAATCTGAATCCGCCCCGATGTCGCGGATCACCACTTCCCACAGCCGCCCGACGGCCTCGGCGACCTCCATCGACAGCCCAAACGATTTCATCTCTTCGAGCGCAAGGCGGACGTCCTTGACCATCAAGCCGGTGGCAAAGCCGTAATCGAAGCTGCGCGGCAGCACCGAGCGCGGAAACTTGTCGCGGCTCGCCGTGTTCATGCCCGAACCCGAATTGATCACGTCGACCATGATCGCGGGATCGAGGCCGGCTTTCACGCCCATCACTACAGCCTCGGACGTCGCCACCATCGCGGTCGCGGACAAGAAGTTGTTGGCGAGCTTCATGGTCTGGCCCGAGCCGGGTTTTTCGCCGATGAAGAACGCCTTGCCGATGACGTCCAGCGCCGGCTTGATCGCTTCGTAGTCAGCGCGCGGGCCTGACACCATGACCGCCAGCGTGCCCTTCTCGGCGCCGCCGACGCCGCCAGACACGGGGCAATCGATCTGGACCAGGTTGCGCTTGGCGAGAATGTCGTGGATGCGCACCGCCATTTGCGATCCGACCGTGGAAAGATCGACAAAACGCTTCACGCGCGTGCCCTCAATCACGCCGTCCTTGCCGGTTGCGACATCAAGCGAGGCCTGGAGCGACGGCAGGCTCGCCATCACAGTCTCGGCGTGATCGGCGACGTCCTTCGGTGACGACATAGCCTTCGCGCCGAGCGCAACGAGCTTGTCCATGACCTCTTTTCGGGAATCGAAAACGAAAAGCTGATGCTTGGCCTCGATCAGTCGTCGCGCCATGGGAAAGCCCATGTTGCCAAGGCCGATAAATCCGATGTCCATGATTTAGATCCTGGGAATATCTGATGACCTCATCCTGAGGAGGCCGCAACGCGGCCGTCTCGAAGGATGAAGTGGTGGCTTGATGGTTCGAGACGGCGCAAGCGCCTCCTCACCATGAGGTAAAGGGATCATGCCTTGTCGAGTTCGGCAAAGACTTCGCGCGCGATGCGGAAACTGTCGACGCCGCAGGGAATGCCGGCATAGATCGCAACCTGCATGAAGACTTCGCGGATTTCGTCACGGCTCACGCCATTGGTGAGCGCACCCTTGATGTGCGCGCGCAACTCATGCGGCCGGTTCAAAATCGAGATCATCGCCAGATTGAGCATGCTGCGGGTCTTGCGCGGCAGTCCGTCGCGGCCCCAGCACGCACCCCAGCAATATTCGGTGACCAGTTCCTGGAAAGGCTTGTTGAACTCGTCGGAATTCTTCAGTGCGTTGGCGACGTAAGCTTCGCCGAGCACGGCTTTCCTGATTTCGAGTCCCTTGTCGTGTGTCGTCTTGTCCATGGCGTTCCCTGATGGTTTTTGGATAGTTCCAAAAATGACGTTACGTGCTTGCTGAGGTACAGTCACGCCTTCGTGTTATGCGTTAGGCTAGTGGCGCCCATTCGAAGTTCCTGCACCACAAGCGGCAAATTCCCTTTAGGAACTTCGAATGGAAAGCGGCACTAGAATCAGATGTTTGCTGATGCCCCTGATTTTCCGAAGTTCGCGAAAGGTAGGTGCTGAGGCAGAACACGAACTTCGGAAAGGGCGCCAGTTGTGGGATACCCCACCTGCGTGGGTGCCTCACGGCCGCCGTTGTGTTAGTCTTGGATGACCGGGCAACCTGGAGAGCTGATTGAGCGGACCCACCCCCGTTTCGCCGGAGCAGGAACGTAACCCTGACGCAGCCTCGCGGCTGCGGATCGCGCAAGCCCTGCGGCGCGCTGAATTCGCGATTGCCTGGGAACGAAGCTGGCCGCATCTGGCGCGGTTTTTGACCGTCGCGGGACTGTTCCTGGTGGCGTCCTGGGCAGGCCTGTGGCTGGCGCTGCCGTTTGCCGCCCGCGCTCTCGGGCTCGTCCTCTTTGCCGTTCTTGCGCTCGCCGCGCTATCGCCCCTGTTCCGCTTCCGCTGGCCAAGCCGCCAGGACACGCTGATCCGGCTTGATCGCGGCACCGGCATCCGCCATCGCCCGGCGACGACGCTGACCGACACGCTAACGACGCAGGATCCCGTCGCGCTGGCGCTGTGGCAGGCCCAGCGCGAACGCACGTTGGCATCGATCAAGCGGATTCGCGCCGGTTTGCCGTCGCCGCGGCTCGCCATTCACGATCCATGGGCGCTTCGTGCGCTGGTCGTCGTGCTGATGGCCGCGACCTATTTCGCGGCGGGCGATGAAAGGAACGTCCGCGTCGCCGCGGCTTTCGACTGGAACGGCGTATTCGCCGCGGACAATGTCAGAGTCGATGCCTGGGTGACGCCACCGATCTATACGGGGCGGCCACCGATCATCCTGTCGGCTGCGAACAAGGAGGCCGCGCTTCCACCTTCAGGGCCGCTTGCGGTGCCCGCCGGCAGCACGCTGATCGTACGCTCGAGCGGCGGCGCGCTTGACGTGGTGGTGGGCGGCGGTCTCGCCGAAGCTGCCGCCGCAGAGCAGGCGCCCAAAGGCACGAGCGAAAAGCATTTCACCATCACCGGCGACGGCACCGCGCATGTGCGCGCACCGTCCGGCCAGCCACAATGGCGCTTCAGTGCCTTGCCCGATCATCCCCCGACCATCGCGCTCGCCAAGGATCCGGAGCGTCAGGCGCGGGGCGCGCTGCAGCTTGCGTACAAGGTCGAGGACGATTACGGCGTCACCGAAGCGCACGCGCAGTTCGCGGCGCGGAACGGCGCGGGTGACGCGCGGCCGCTGTTTGAAGCGCCGCAATTCCCGCTGGTGCTGCCGAATGTCCGCACCCGTAACGGCGTGGGCCAGACCGTCAAGGACCTCAGCGAAGATCCTTACGCCGGCGCCGACGTCAGGCTGACGCTGACGGCCAAGGATCAGGCCGGCAATGAGGGGCATAGCGAGCCCTTCGATATGCGTCTGCCCGAACGTCTGTTCACCAAGCCGTTGGCGCGCGCGCTGATCGAGCAACGTCGCACGCTGGCGCTCGATGCCAACCAGCGTCCCCAGGTCGTCGATGCGCTGGAGGCGCTGCTGATCGCGCCGGAACTGTTCATGCCGGAAGTTGGCCAATATCTCGGCCTGCGCAGTGTGACGCGGGAGCTCGAACAATCGCATTCCGACGAAGCTTTGCGCGGGGTTGTCGCGAGCATGTGGGCGCTCGCGGTGACGATCGAGGATGGCAACATCACCGATGTCGACAAGGCGCTTCGCGCGGCGCAGGACGCGCTCAAGGAAGCGCTGGAGCGCGGCGCCAGTGACGAAGAGATCAAGAAGCTCACCCAGGATCTGCGCGCGGCGCTCGATAATTTTATCCGCCAGCTCGCCGAACAGCTTCGCAACAATCCGCAGGCGCTGGCGCGGCCGCTCGATCCCAACGCCAGGATCATGCGCCAGCAGGACCTCAACAGCATGATCGACCGGCTGGAGCGGCTGTCGCGTTCGGGCGACAAGGACGCGGCGAGGCAATTGCTCGATCAGTTGCAGCAGATGCTGGAAGGCCTTCAGCTCGCGCAGCCCGGCCAGTCCGGTGATGACGAGATGGATAAAGCGCGGAACGAGCTCAGCGACATGATCCGCAAGCAGCAGCAGTTGCGAGACAAGACCTATAAGCAGGGCCAGGATTCGCGGCGTGACCGGCAACGCGGCAAGCAAGGCGATCAGGCCATGGGCGATCTCCAGCAGGACCAGCAGGGTCTGCGCGACCGCCTGAAGAAATTGCAGGATGAATTGGCCAAGCGCGGCATGAGCCCCAATCAGCGCGGCCAGCAGGGGCCGCAAGGCCAACAGGGAGGTCAGGACGGTGATCCGCAGGCCGGTGATGACGGTGACAATCTCGGCACGGCCGACAACGCGATGGGCGATGCCGGCGGCAAGCTCGGCGAGGGTAACGCGGATGGCGCGGTAGATGCGCAGGGCCAGGCGCTGGATGCCCTGCGCAAGGGCGCGCAGGATCTCGAGGCGATGCAACAGCAGCAGGACGGCGATGGTCAGGGCAATGGTCCCGGCAACCGGGTCGGCCGCCAGCAGGGCAATGGCCAGCAAAGCGATCCGTTGGGCCGGCCGTTGAGCAGGAGAGATGCCTCCGACGACCTGTCGGTGAAGGTTCCCGGCGAGATCGACGTGCAGCGCGTGCGCCGGATTCTCGAAGAGCTGCGCCGCCGCGCGTCCGAGTCGCAGCGCCCGCAGATCGAGCTCGATTACCTCGAGCGGCTGCTGAAGGACTATTGAGGGGCTAGTTCGGCTGGCGTGACGCCAGCGCGTCCGCAACGGCGGTGCGGATATCGGCCACCGAAAACGGCTTGCTGATGACGTCGTGCGCGATGGCGCTGAGGCCGGAGGCGCGCTCGCGCTGTTCGGCATAACCGGTCATCAGCAGGATCGTGACTTGCGGAAAATCCCGCGCCGCCGAAAGCGCGAGCGCAATCCCGTCCATCACCGGCATCTGGATATCGGTCAATATCAGATCGAATGAACCGTCGGTGCCGCCCAGGATTTCGAGCGCCTCGGCGCCGTCCGAAGCGGCGGTGATCTCGTGGCCGTCCATCGCGATGGCGCGGGCGACCAGAAGGCGCATCGATTCCTCATCGTCGACGATCAGCACGCGTGACATGGCAACACCGGATTTGTGAATGCGTTTGGTCGGCCAGCTTCAGGCGTGGCCGCCGGTCAGATCTCTTTTGTTAAAAAAGCGAACGTCGATATTGCGGCCTTCCGGCGGCGGCGAGGCGAGGCGAGACTTGAACTGCGCCCGCTCGCCCGGCCGCAGGACGGATTGTTCGAGCACGGCGTTCCAGGCGTAGATTTCGGCGCCTTGCGCATCGCGCACGGAAAATCGTAGCCGTGGGATCTCGACCGGCTTGTTGGATTCGCCCGTGATCGAGCCCTCGATCACCAGCACGGGCTTGCCCTCGACCATTTCCGAGGAGACCTTGACGTCCTTGAACTTGAGGCCGCGCAGATTGACCTCGAGGCCTACCAATTTGTAGAAGGCGGCGGTTTGCGGCAACAGCCGCACCATCTCGACGCGCCAGATCACGATGGCCAGCGCCATTGCCCCCATCGCGGCACAAGCGGTGGCCAGGCTGATCGGAGCCGTGCGGCGCGACGTGGAGCGGCCGGCATTCGGCCTCATGAATCGGCCGAGCCCAAGTTTGCCAAGCAATGGGAAGCGCCGAGGCTGCGAGCCTTCCGCATCCGCCTCGTTTCTCGCGTCCGCCTGCCAGTTGGAGGAACCCTGCCAATCGCCGGCGATCGAGGGGCTTTCGACATGGGGGGCGTCGCCGGAGTCATCCTGTTCGCGAGCCATCGCCTCCCACTCGGCAGCGGCGTCCTGTTCGGCGTTATGCTGGCTTGGTGCCGTCTGATGCGCGAATTCGATCGCATCCTCGGCGCGGGCCAGCCAAACTTCCTTGCAGCGGGAACAGCGCACGGTGCGGCCGGCCTCGCCAAGCTTTGCCGGATCAATGCCATAGGACGTTGAACAATGAGGACAAACGATCTGCATGGGGCCGCTCTCCGCTGGGGACGGGTGCCGACGCCTGTTCCGAGGTTCGCGCCATCTGATCGCCAGTTGACGGGACTTCGCAAAGCGGGGCTCCAGGATGCTACAAGGCGACCGTTAACGAATCGGAAACCATAAACGACGCAAGTTCCCGGCAGCGGGCGAAGCCGGGCTCCGCGGGTTTCCCGGCTTCTTGCCTCGCCTTGATCGAACGGAGCTGAACTTGGTTCGGTTCGAAAATGTTGGATTGCGATACGGGCTCGGCCCGGAGATTTTGCGCGACCTCAGTTTTCTGATTCCCGCCCACTCCTTTCAGTTCCTCACCGGCCCCTCGGGCGCCGGCAAGACCTCGCTGTTGAAACTGTTGTTCCTGTCGCTGCGGCCGACCCGCGGCCTGGTCAATCTGTTCGGCCACGACGTCTCGCTGCTCTCCAAGGATCAGATCGCGGACCTGCGCAAGCGGATCGGGATCGTGTTGCAGGATTTCCGCCTGCTCGATCACATGACCACCTATGAGAATGTGGCCTTGCCGTTTCGGGTGCTCGGCCGGGACGAGTCGAGCTATCGCAAGGAAGTGATCGACCTTTTGAAGTGGGTCGGCCTCGGCGAACGCATGGACGCGCTGCCGCCCATTTTGTCCGGCGGCGAGAAGCAGCGGGCGGCGATCGCGCGCGCTGTCATTTCGCGGCCGCAATTGTTGCTGGCGGATGAGCCGACCGGCAACGTCGATCCGACGCTCGGGCGGCGTTTGCTGCGATTGTTCATCGAATTGAACAAGTCGGGGACTGCGGTTGTCATCGCCACCCATGATATGACCTTGATGGACCAGTACGATGCCAGGCGGCTGGTGCTGCATCAGGGACGATTGCACATCTATGAGTAGGACCGATCATCAGCTTGGACCCCTGGTCGACCTCGGAACCGAGCGTCCGCAGGTGCCGGCGCGGGCGCGCAACTTGTCGCCGATCGTGCCGCGGGGCTCGATTTCCGGCAGCGCGCTGGTCGCGGTCGTTGCGATCATGACCTTCCTGGCCTCGATCACGACCGGCACGGTGCTGCTGGTCAGCGCTTCCGCGGCCGAATGGCAATCGGAAGTCGCAAGCGAAATCACCGTTCAGGTGCGCCCCAGCCCCGGACGCGACCTCGATCGCGACGCCGTGGCCGTCGCGGATGCGGTGCGGGCGCAATCCGGCATCGTCGATGTCAGACAGTTCACGCGCGAGGAGTCCGCCAAGTTGCTCGAACCGTGGCTCGGCAGCGGGTTGTCGCTCGACGACCTGCCGGTGCCGCGCGTGCTTGTCGCCCGTGTCCAGCCGGGATTGGCGATCGATCTCGAAGCGTTGCGCCGGCGCGTGACGCAGGCGGCGACGACCGCGAGCGTCGACGACCACCGCGCCTGGATCGACCGGATGCGTTCGATGACCAGCGCCACGGTGATCGCCGGTCTCGGCATTCTGGTGCTGGTGATCATCGCCACGATCATCTCGGTCTCGTTCGCCACCCGCGGCGCCATGGCCGCGAACCGCCCCATTGTGGAAGTGCTGCATTTTGTCGGCGCCGGCGACCGCTTTATCGCCAACCGCTTCTTGCGGCATTTTCTGCGGCTTGGTCTCGAAGGCGGGATCATCGGGGGCGGCATTGCCATGCTCGTCTTCGGCTTCTCGGAATCGATTGCGAACTGGTTTTCCGGCACCCCGGTCGGGGACCAATTCGCGGCCCTGCTGGGCACGTTTTCGCTGCGTCCTTCCGGCTATCTGATGCTGGCGGTGCAGGCCCTTGTGATCGCCGCGATCACGGCCTGGGCGTCCCGGCGCACGCTGTTTGCAACCCTCAACGACATCGAATGAGCCGGTTGACGACCATTCGGACGCGAAAACTGGTTCCCGTTTTTCCCGATCATGCCTTACACTCGGACTCGAGTGGACGAGGGATCGCCAAGTTGCCATGAACGGGCCGTTGACCAGCCAGCCAGACGCCCTGGCTTCTGCCCCGCCGCGGAAGCGGTGGGGCGTTGCCACCGTGAGCGTTCTTGTTGCGGCCGTTGTCGCGGCCGGGTGCGGCTTCGCCGGCTTTCTTTCGCAATTGCGCGGCACCGAGAGCAGGCCGTCGCGCACCGCCGACGGCATCGTCGTGCTCACCGGCGGGTCGTCTCGCGTCTCCGATGCGATGGAGTTGCTCGCAGGCGGCTATGGCAAGCGGCTGTTGATTTCCGGCGTGCATCCGCTCAGCGGCGCCAGCGACATCTCACGCTCGCTGCCTGACAATCAATCCTTGCTGAACTGCTGTGTCGATCTCGATCGTTCGGCGGTCAATACCCGCAGCAACGCCGCCGAGACGCGGCGCTGGGCGCATGAACGCGGTTTCAAATCGCTGATCGTGGTGACGTCGAACTACCATATGCCGCGCGCGATCGTCGAATTGTCGCACGCGATGCCTGATATCACCCTCATTCCATTCGCGGTGGTCGGCGATAAATGGCGCGAGGAACCCTGGTGGAGCAATAGCGCGACGCTGCGCCTGGTGCTATCGGAGTACGTCAAATACGTCGCCGCCGAGGTGCGGGTGCGTCTGGCGGATATCGGTCTCGACGTCATGCGCGAGGCCAATGACTCGCTGCCTCCTGCCGCGCCGCGCCCGCCGGCGACCGCGCAAGCGAACTCGGCGAACTAATCGGTATCGACGATGACCTCGATTTTCCTGCGCTCGTTGATCTACAACGTGCTGTTCTACGTTCTTCTGGTCGGCTGGCTCATTGCCGCGATTCCGACTTTCGTGATGCGGCGATCGGCGATCATGACCTTGGCCCGGATTTGGTCACGCCAGAACACCTGGCTGCTCCGCGTCGTGTGCAATGTGAAGGTGGAGTTTCGTGGTGTCGAGAAAATCCCGAAAGGCCCGCTGGTCGTTGCCTCCAAGCATCAGTCGATGTGGGAAACATTCGCGCTGCTGCAGGTGCTGGAGCATCCGCTCTATATCCTTAAGCGCGAGCTGACGCGGATTCCGTTTTTTGGCTGGTACCTGATCAAGGCTGAGATGATATCCGTCGACCGCAGCGCCGGAGGCCGAGCGCTTCTGAAGATGGTGCGGCAGGCCAGCGAGGAAGTCCGCAATGGCCGCCAGTTGATCATCTTTCCGGAAGGCACCCGCAGGCCGCCCGGCGCCCCGCCGGATTACAAGCCCGGCGTTGCGCAGCTTTATGCGAGCTGCCGCACGAACTGTTTGCCGGTGGCGCTCAATTCCGGATTGTTCTGGCCGCGCCGAACCTTCATGCGCTATCCGGGCACGCTGGTGGTCGAATTTCTCGACCTGCTGCCGCCGGGTCTTCCACGCGACGAATTCCTGACGCGCATTTCCACCGTCATCGAGGAAGCGACGGCGCGGCTCGTCGAAGCGGGACAGCGCGAGCAGCAGCAATTATTTGGCCGCGTGCCGAATTCGGCCTCCGCCAACGCGTGAAGCCCCAGGTTTTGTTTTGACGCGTTTTCTTCACGCGAACCGGTGCCCACTTCGCTCGAAAACGCTTTAGCGATGCAGCGGCGCTTCGTCGTGCAGCATCGTCGCAAGCTGATGCAGTTGCGGGTCGCGAAACCCTTGCGCCTCGATCGAGCGCACGGTCTCGAGCACATAGTCGCGGTTGTTGCCGGAACGGCCGTGGCCCTGTCGCACGTAGCGTAGCTGGTCTTGCAGCGAAAGCCGTCCGGCATATTGGACATGGCCGCGGTCGACGACGTAAGCCAGCGCGGCGACCCGATCGCGCGGTTCGTTCTCCAGCCAGACCGAGCGCATGACCTCGCGATAGACGTGGGTGGTCTGCTCGCGGCCGCGCAAGTAGCCGATCACCTCATCGCGCTGCCTTGCCGCGACACGAAAGGCAATGCCGCGACAGGCGCCGCCGCGGTCGAGGCCGAGCACGAGACCGGGCTTTTCCGGAGTTCCACGATGGTCGAACGAATAGACGCATAGCGCGCGATGCTCGCCGATCAGCCGCGCGGGCACCTGTTCGAGAAACGCAAATCCCGGCCGCCACATCAGCGAGCCATAGCCGAAGACCCAGAGATCTTCGTCGGAGAGATCAGGCGTGGAGGATTTTTCGTCGGGCATTAACGTTCATGGCTATCAGAACATAATTGTGAAACGAAGCGCAATCCTCAAGGCCATAATCGCCCAAGGTGCCGCTAACATTTGACAAAATTCGCCGCCAATGGTCGGTCTATGGCTGCCATGACCCTTGCTTCCGATACGCCGCGCCGCCGCTCGCGCTGGCCGCTTTTCGCAATGCCGATCCTGCTCCTGATTGCCTCCGCGGCATGGAGCGTGTTCTGGTTCTATGCCGTCTCGCAGGCCGAGGTGAAGGCCGACGCCTGGCGCGCGCAGGAGGCTAAATCCGGGCGAAGCTACGACTGCGCGAAGCAGTCGATCGGCGGTTATCCGTTCCGCCTTGAAGTGCGTTGCGACGGCGCACGCGTCACGCTGACCTCGCAAACGGCCGGTGCAGCTCAGCCCGTCACGATCGGCCTCGGCGAAATCCTTGCTGTCGCGCAGGTCTATGATCCGAAATTGCTGATCGCCGAATTCCACGCTCCCGCAACAATCTCCGAGACGCAGAACGCGCCCGCGATGCAGGTGAACTGGGCGAGCGCGCGCGCCAGCGTCGTCGGATTGCCTGCGATTCCTCAACGCGCCTCGATCGCGTTCGATGACGTCGCGATCGATCGCGTCAATGACAGTTCGGTTCAGGTGCCGGCGGCGCGCGCCAAACATGTCGAACTGCACGGCCGCCTGGCTGCAGGCTCGACGTCAAAGGATCCGGTCATCGAAAGTGTGTTGGAGGTCCAGTCCGGCAGCGTGCAGGACGTCCATCCGCTGCTGGCGCGGCCGTTCACCGCCGATATCCATGCCAAACTGAGCGGCCTCAAGGATCTCGTACCGAAGCCGTGGCCGCAGCGATTTCGCGAGCTTCAGAGCAATGGCGGGCATGTCGAGATCGTGCAGTCGCGGGTTCAGCAAGACGATCTGATCGCTGTCGCCGCCGGCACGCTCGCGCTCAACGCGCAGGGCCGTATCGACGGTGAGCTGCAGATGACGGTGACGGGACTCGATAAGATCATCCCGGCGCTCGGCATCGAAAAAATGCTGGATGAGGGTGTGCCGCAGGCGACGCTCGATCGCGTCGCGCCGGGCGTGAAATCACAGGACGTCACCAATCTGCTCGGGGCGCTCGACAGGGCCATTCCCGGACTCGGCAAGGTGGTCAGGCAGAACGCCAATGCCGGTGTCGCGGCCGGCATCAATGCCCTCGGCACGCCTGCGACGCTGGAAGGCAAGCCGGCGCGCAGCTTCCCGCTGCGCTTTGCCGATGGCGCGGTCTATCTCGGCCCGCTGAAAGTCGGCCAGGTCCCGCCGCTGTTTTGATTCCGTTTCAGGCGAAACTCGTCCATACGCGGGCTTGACCCGCGTATCCATCTTCTTTGCAAGATGGATTGCCGGATCACATCCGGCAATGACAGCTAGGACTTCTTCGTCAGCTGCTCGTGTGGACGACCGAAATCGGCCGCCGCCGAATCCTGTCCGATCTCGACGATGCCGCGGCGGATCGCGCGGGTGCGGGCGAAGTGATCGAACAGCGCTTCGCCGTCGCCGCGGCGGATCGCACGGGTGAGTTTCGAAAGATCCTCGTTGAAGGTGCCGAGCATCTCCAGCACCGCATCCTTGTTGGTCAGGAACACGTCGCGCCACATGGTCGGATCGGATGCGGCGATGCGCGTGAAGTCGCGAAAGCCGCCGGCGGAGAACTTCAGCACTTCGGATTGCGTGACGCCTTCAAGCTCATCCGCCGTGCCTACGATTGTATAAGCGATCAGATGCGGCAAATGGCTGGTGATGGCGAGCACCATGTCATGATGCTCGGGCGTCATGATCTCGACCTTGGCGCCGATCGCGGCCCAGAACGCGCGCAGCTTCTCGACCGCCTCGGGCGCCGTGCCCTCGGGCGGGGTGAGTATGCACCAGCGGTTGATGAAGAGTTCGGCAAAGCCCGAATCGGGCCCGGAATTTTCGGTGCCCGCGACGGGATGCGCCGGCACGAAATGGGCGCTCGCGGGCAAATGCGGCGCCATGTCCTTCACGATAGCCGCCTTGACCGAGCCGACGTCGGAGACGATCGCCCCTCGCTTGAGATGAGGCGCGATCTCCGCTGCGACAGGGCCGCAGGCGCCGACAGGGATGCAGAGGATGACGAGGTCGGCATCTCTGACGGCTTCGGCATTGGTCTCGACGACGCGGTCGACGATGCCGAGCTCCATGACGCGCGCGCGGGTTTTCTCCGAGCGCGCGGTGGTGACGATTTCCTTTGCGAGGCCCTGCGCACGCGCGGCGCGCGCAATTGAGCCGCCGATCAGGCCAAAACCGATCAGCGCGATGCGATCGAAGCTTGCAGCCGTGTTCACTTCGACCCCAATGAATTCGACGTCATGAAATCACGCAAGCCGTCGACCACCAGCCGATTGGCTTCCTCGGTGCCGATCGTCAGCCGCAGCGCATGTGGCAGCTTGTAATTCTTCAACGCCCGCAGCACGAGGCCGCGCTTGGTGAGGAAGGCGTCCGCGTCTTCCGCCGTCTTGCCCTTGTCCAGCGGGAAATGGATCAGCACGAAATTGGCCACGCTCGGCGTGACCTTGAGGCCAAGCTTGTTGATTTCGTCCGTCAGCCAGTTGCGCCATTTCTCGGTGTGGGTCTTCGACATCTGCTGGTGCGCAGTGTCTTCGAGCGCGGCGATTGCCGCCAGCATCGCCGGCGTCGAGACGTTGAACGGCCCGCGGATACGGTTGCAGGCATCGATGATGTGGGCGGGTCCGAACATCCATCCCACGCGAAGCGCGGCAAGGCCGTGGATTTTCGAAAACGTGTGGGTCATCACGGTGTTTTCCGTGGTCGCCACGAGTTCAATACCCATCTCGTAGTCGTTGCGCGAGACATAGTCCGCGTAGGCCGCGTCCACCACCAGCAGCACATTGTCCGGCAGTCCGGCGCGCAGCCGCTTCACCTCGTCGAACGGCAGGTAAGTGCCGGTCGGGTTGTTCGGATTGGCGAGCCAGACCAGCTTGGTCTTCGGCGTGACGAGCTTGAGGATCGCATCGACATCGGCTGTGAACTCGGCCTCGGGCGCAATCACGTTGATGGCGCCGTTCGCCTTGGTTGCGATCGGATAGACCAGAAAGCTGTGGGTGGTCGAAATCGCCTCGTCGCCCTGGCCGAGATAAGTGTGCGCCAGCAGGTTGAGGACTTCGTCGGAGCCCGCGCCGCAGATGATGCGGTCGGGATCGAGCCCGAAGGCGCGCCCGATTGCCTCGCGCAAAATGTGTGACGTGCCTTCCGGATAGTCCTCCAGATGCGCGGCGGCGTTCCTGTAGGCTTCGATCGCCTTCGGCGAGGGGCCGAACGGCGTCTCATTGGCGGACAGTTTGAACACCTTGCGGCCCGGCTCCGCCTTCGGGCTCTTGCCGGGCGTATAGGGCGCAATATCGAGAATGCCGGGATTCGGCACGGGTCGGGACATCTTGGGCTCCGGGGTAACGGGGGCTATTTAGCCTGCCCGTTGGGGACGGTATAGCGCGTTGCGTGGCTGCCGACGAGAGCCGATGAGCGCACCGAGGCGCCGGCCGCGATCAGGGCCGACTTGATCTTTTCGAGGTGGCCGGCGGCCACCGACACCAGCAGCGCCGCGCCGTCAAACGCCGTATCGGGCACGGCGACGATTTCTGCGAGCGGCGACAGCGCGCGGGCGATTTCGGCATTCCAGCCGGAGACGCGCACGCTCCATGTCTCGACCTCGGTCACCATCGCGCTGTCGGCAACGCGCGACACCACAAACACGGGCAACGCCGCGGGATGATCGGCGCGCTCGACGAACGGCAACCGCGCGATGATCTTGGGCGCATCGTGTGGTTCGAGCGCGATCCACCATGGCGAATGGCTTGATGTTGCCGACACCAGCGCCAGATCGCCCTTGGATTTGGCGACCGCCTCGACCGCGGCCGACGCGTTGAAATGCGAGACGTAGGGCACGGTGAAGCCGAAATGAAACCGCGCCGAATCCCGCATCAGGGATTCGCCGACGGAGATATCGGCGTGCACCGAGAACGGCGCTTGTACGTAAGTGAACGTCGAGATGATGACGCGCCAGATGCTCTCGACGGTGTCGAGCGGCAGGATGCCGCGATGGCGCTGCACCAGGCGACGCATCATGTCGGCTTCGCGCGCGGGCCGGAAGGCGGAGCCGACCTCCTGGGTCTGCTTCACCTGGATCAGGCGATCGATGATGTCGCCCCGCTGCATCAGCAGGCTGTGCACCTGCGCATCGATCGAATCGATCTCCTGGCGCAGTTCGGCCAATGACGGCGGTGAGGGGGGCGGCTTGGACATTTGGCAATCCGGCGAAGTCTCGTTTCCGTTCTCTCTCATGGCTTGCGGCAGCGCAAGAGCACGTCCGGGCCACGGGGCCGGGAGGGTCTATTAACCACGGCCTTGCCTTGACGGTGAGAGGCCAAGCGACTAATTTTATGACGTTCCGTGGTCATTTGAGCCGGCCGGCTTGCAGCCACGTTAAAAAACTCGCTAAACAGGCCGGGGACAGATTGATCCCGGCCGAACTTTCCGTTCAGGCCGGATTTTTTATGGCCTGATTTCCGGGTGGCCTGACAAGCCTCCCGAGGGATCGGTATCAAGATGGTCAAGGTAGTTCAGTCCGTAGCAAGTCCCGCGATCCACGCCGACGAACGGCTGCAGGAGGCGGATCATCCGAGCTCCAAGGTTGCGCAGTTCGGCGCCGACCAGCCGTTACGGCTCGATTGTGGCGTCGATCTCGCGCCGTTCCAGATCGCCTATCAGACCTATGGCGAGCTGAACGCCGCGCGCTCCAACGCCATTCTGGTCTGCCATGCGCTGACCGGCGATCAGCACGTCTTCAACACCCATCCGGTGACCGGCAAGCCCGGCTGGTGGGAGACCATGGTCGGCCCAGGCCGCCCGCTGGATACGGATCGCTATTTCATCATCTGCTCGAACGTGATCGGTGCGTGCATGGGATCGACCGGGCCGGCCTCGATCAATCCCGCGACTGGCAAGCCGTGGGGGCTCGATTTTCCCGTCGTGACCATTCCGGACATGGTGCGCGCGCAAGCGATGTTGCTGGATCGCCTCGGCATCGACACGCTGTTCTGCGTGGTCGGCGGCTCCATGGGCGGCATGCAGGCGCTGCAATGGACGGCAGCGTTTCCGAACCGCGTGTTCTCGACGCTGGCGATTGCCTGTTCGACGCGGCACTCGGCGCAGAACATCGCCTTCCACGAGCTTGGCCGTCAGGCGGTGATGGCCGATCCCGAATGGCACAACGGCCGCTACTTCGAAGAAGGCACCCAGCCGCATCGCGGCCTCGGTGTGGCCCGCATGGCCGCGCACATCACCTATCTGTCGGACGCAGCCCTTCACCGCAAATTCGGCCGCAGGATGCAGGATCGCGACCTGCCGACGTTCTCGTTCGACGCGGATTTCCAGGTTGAAAGCTATCTGCGCTACCAGGGCTCGTCGTTCGTCGAGCGCTTCGACGCCAACAGCTATCTCTATCTGACGCGGGCGATGGATTACTTCGACATCGCCGCCGATCACGATGGCGTGCTGGCGCGGGCGTTTCGCGGCATCCAGACCCGCTTCTGCGTGGTGTCGTTCACGAGCGACTGGCTGTTTCCGACCTCGGAGTCGCGCGCGCTCGTGCATGCGCTCAATGCCTCGAGCGCCCGGGTATCGTTTGCCGAAATCGAGACCGACCGCGGGCATGACGCCTTCCTGCTCGACGTGCCGGAGTTCTTCGAAATCTCGCGCGCGTTCCTGCAATCGGCAGGGAAAGCGCGTGGGCTCAAGGACGGCGCATGAGCGTGCAGCAGCAGGTTCTTCCCTTAAGCCCCGCCCTGACGCGCGACGGCGCGGGCGAGCGCGCCGACCATCTACTGGTCGCGGAAATGGTCGCGCCCGGCTCGAAGGTGCTCGACGTCGGCTGTGGCGACGGCGATCTGTTGCAGCTCCTTGAAAGCCGCGGGATCGACGGCCGCGGCATTGAGCTGTCGCGCGAGGGCGTCAATCGCTGCGTCGCCAAGGGGCTCGCGGTGGTGCAGGGCGACGCCGACACCGACCTTGTCAACTATCCCGACGACGCCTTCGACTATGTGATCCTGTCGCAGACCTTGCAGGCGACGCGGCAGCCGAAGGTGGTGCTGGAAAATCTGCTGCGGATCGGCCAGCGCGCCATCGTGTCGTTTCCGAATTTCGGCTTCTGGCGGATGCGCTTGCAGCTTCTGATCGGCGGCCACATGCCGCGCACGGAGAACCTTCCCGCCACCTGGTACGACACGCCGAACATTCATTTCTGCACCATCAAGGATTTCGTGCAGCTCTGCGACGAGATTTCGGTCAAGATGGAGCGCGCGGTCGCGCTCGATCTTTACGGCCGGCCGCTGCGGCTCAACGCGCCCTGGTGGTTCTGGAACATGTTTGGCGAGCAGGGCGTGTTTCTGCTCAGCCGCGGCGGAAAGGGGAGATAGGTTTCGCCGTCATTGCGAGCGAAGCGAAGCAATCCAGAGTGTAATTTGGAGGCTGGATTGCTTCGTCGCTGTCGCTCCTCGCAATGACGATCAAACCACGGATCACGCCCACCCAGCGGTTGAGCCTCACGACTGCGCCGGATCCGCAGTCCTCATGATGTGACGATGTTTGGCTCACTAAGTCGTCCCGGCGAACCGCGGCCGCCGCCAAGGTTGGCCCATCGCCCCATTGTTCGCCTCGCGCTTATTCTGGCCCATCGGGCCAAAGCGGAAATTGGCCACGGGGACTGTGCAACAGGATCGATCGAGAAGGTGCTCAAAGCCGACTACTTGATTTTAGCCAGGCACTCCTTCAGCTTCTCAAGCTCCGAACGAACCTGCGAATCCAGGACGCTTTGTAGTGCGGCCATGCCCCTGCTGGAAAACTCCGCAGAAGCCTTTCTGTCCAGATTTTGCTGCCAATCCCGGATTGCCACTTTCGTGGCCCTTTGGGCCGTCGACACTGCCTTGGCGTACGTCTGTATGCAGGCGTCAGCCTCGGAGCACGATTTGCATTCCTGAGCGGCGACCGGACTTGAAACAAGCAGGCCCAGCGTCGCAATGAGGATCTTCATCGATCTTCCTCCCTCCGCTTAGGTCTCAATAGCGCGCCACAATCGTGGCGCGAGTTCGGGCAACGCAAATTTCTCGATGGCTGTGGTTACAAAGTGGACAGCTATGCTGACCTATTTGCGAAGTCCCGAGAGCTGCTTGTTTCGACGGGCAATGACGCTTATGCCACCATCGACCACACGCACGTCCCAGCGATTGAGCCCCGCGACTGCGCCGGACCCGCAGTCCCTGATGTGACGACGTTTGGCTCACGAAGTCGTCCCGGCGAACCGCGGCTGCCATTCATTAGTTCTCGTGTCGAATAGCCACTCACCGTTGTCCCGGCCGAGCGAGCGTTTGCGAGCGCGAGCCGGGAGCCCGGCGCGGTGCTGACAAGGCAAGATGTTTCGACTAACCTTCAATGCGGACCATCAAGGCGAGCAGGAACAAGGCGCACGACAGGTGATCGATGAGCACAGTTAAAAGCGCGCTGGCCCACAAGTCTGGCGACCTGATCCATGTTCGTTCCGGCGACATGGTCGTCGAAGCGCTGCGCCAGATGCGCGACAACCGGGTCCGGTCGGTGCTGGTCATCGACGACGACGTGCTGGTCGGTATCGTGACCCAGGGTGACTGCGCCATCAAAGTGCTGCTGCCCGGGCTCGATGCGAAGCAGACGCCGGTCGGCCAGGTGATGACGCGCAACCCGGTGACGGTCGGACCGGACGGTCGGCTGCAAGGCTGCATGACGATGATGGCTGCGCGCGGCTTTCGCCATCTGCCGGTGCTGGACGCGGGCAAGGTCGTGGGCGTGATCTCGATCGGAGACGTCGTCAAGGACATCATCCGGGATTTGGAGCACAACGTGGACGACCTGATGGGCTACATCATGAAGGACGGCCCCGGAGGCTGACAGACGCTTGCTCTGATTCACATGTCAAACAGCCACGAAAAATCCCGGAAGCAATCCAGCGCCAGAGAGACTGAAGACTGGATTGCTTCTTCGCTTCGCTCCTCGCAATGAGGTCGGGACGCGACCCTGCACCCCCGCGACACGTTGCGCCCGAGTTGTTGATCCGTCCTTCGCCCAAAGAGGGCGTGGGGAATGCCGGATGCCCAAGCGCACCCGCAGCCTCGCGTGGGAAAGATAAAAACCACACGAGCAAGTCACCACGGTCGCGCCGGTTTCACCCGGCATTCCCGCACGCGAATGGTTTTAACGGCTTCCTTCGTGCTCTCCCCGGAGACCGGCCTTGTTGCCTCCGTCGCCTGCAAGATCGCTCTTAAGGCTTGATATCGGCATCGGGATATCGGGACCACACGACTTCGCCGTCCGCAAATGTGTCGCTCGTCGTCTCGGCACAACCGCGTCCACCGCATCCCGCGCCAACGTTTAGTGACGATCGCGAAACGCCCCTCGTTTGAGGGCGCGGGACGGCGGCGCTTATGGATTTGATTTGGGTGAAGCGTGAAGCGATTTATTTTTTCGGTGAGGACTGGACAGGTAGCATCAGTTTGATCTGGTTCCAAAAATTAGCCGATTGGCGCAAGCTTGGAAGAGCAGAAGTTCCCTCTGCCGCATTCCTGCTCTGGTGCGCAGGCGCCAGAGCAGGAATCAATTGTGACTGATGGGCAGGCTCTTTGATCTGGATCATGACTAGGGCTTTCTGGTGCCGCATAGTGGCATCAGGAAAGAGGGAGGCAGCACATGTCCTCGAGCTCAAGCCGTCACAAGAAATGCCCTCAATGCGGTTCCGAGTTGGTCGGCCTCGAATGGGATGAGCGCGTCAACTCGCGGGAAGTCCAGGACCTTTGGCATTGCTGGAACTGTCAGAAAGAATTTATCACCGTCGAACTTTCTGACGAGAAGCCGCCCGCGACCGCCGAGATCACCAAGCCATTCTTCACGAGTCTGCTCATGGAATGACCGCTTGTGGCGTGCCGAGGCGTTCTCAGTGAGGTGATCGCGGATCGCGTACGCCCCAGCGACCGCTTCCGCCAGTGAAGCGCTCGACCATTGCGTTGAACGAGCGCCTCCCTGATCGAATCTCATGTGGTCAATGAAAAATCCGCCCCGCGTCGATGACGACCGTCTGGCCGGTCATCGTCTCCGTGCGGCACATGGTGACCACCATGTCGGCGCAGTCGTCCTTGTCGGCCGGCTTCTTCAGCAGCGATGTCGCTGCGGAGCGCTCGATCTGTTCGGACTTGAGATTTGCGGTCGCGCGCGTGCCGTCGAGAAGACCCGGCGCCACGCAGTTGACCAGCGTCTCCGGCGCCAGCGCCACCGCCATGCAACGCGTCAGATGGATCAGTCCCGCTTTTGACACGGCATAGGCGATGGAAGAGCCGGTCGGGTAGAGCCCTGCCACTGACGCGATGTTGACGATGCGGCCGCGCCCCTGAGCCTTCATGACAGGAGCTGCCGCTTTGGTCAGAAGCATCGGCCCGGTCAGGTTGGTGGACATGATTTTTTCCCACACTTCCGGCGTCAGGCCGTCGAGATCCCCGAAGGGGATCGCGAAATTGTACGCGGCGTCATTGACCAGAATATCCAGCCGGCCGAAGGCCTGCCTGACCTCGCCGACAAGCCGGTTCACGGCCGCGCCGTCGGTGATGTCGCAGGCGAAGGCTTGAGCCTTGATGTGGTATTGCGACGCCAGTTCGCCGGCGACGCCTTCCGCTTGCTCGCGGCTGCGCGCGTACATGATCGCGACATGCGCGCCCTCCTGCGCGAGCGCGTGGCAAATGCGTTGTCCGAGCCCGCCGTTGCCGCCGGTCACCAGTGCGACCGCATCTTTCAGTTCCATTGCTTCTCTCCTGCAAGCTAATGCGGCAACACGGACCGCGGATCGCGTACGCCCCAGCGACCCGCTTCCACCAGCGCGATGAAGCGCTCGACCGACCCGTTGAATAGCGACGGCTCTTCCAGATTGAGCACGTGGCCCGACTTCGGAAAGAACGTCAGGCCCGATGCAGGAAGCTGTTTCTTTAAAAACAGGCTCGGCTCGACACAGGCATCGTCCTCGTCGCCGCAGATGATCAGCGCCGGCGTGGTCGCGCGGCTGATCTCCTCGGCCAATGTGTAGATCGAGGGCCGGCCGCCCTGGAAGCCGCGCATGGTATTGGCCGAGCCCCTGGAATCGTGCCGGGCAAGCGCGGCATAGAAGTCCGCGTGCCCGCGCGGGTCCTTCACCAGGAATGGAATGCGGCCCGGCGCCTCGCGCGTCACCTTGGCGACTTCAATCGAGCCGATCCTGTCGAACTGATCCGCGGTCTCGCGGCATGTCTTGCGGAAGGTGTCGAGGTTTTCGATGCTCGATCCCGAGCCGACGCCGGCGAGCGTCATCGACAGCATGCGCTCCGGCGCATTGAGCGCGACTTGCAGCGAGGAGTAGGAGCCCATCGAGAGGCCAACAAAATGCGCTTTCGCGATGTTGAGATGATCGAGCACCGCGAGCGCATCGGTATAGAAATGCCTGTAGCTGTAGTCCTCCGCTGACGCCGGCACGTCGGACGGCGTATAGCCGCGCGCCGAATAGGCGATGCAGCGGTGACCGCGCGAGAAGTAGCGCATCTGCGGCTCCCAGTTGGTGTGGTCGGCCGCAAATTCATGCAGGAAGAGAATCGGCGTGCCGCTGCCGGCTTCCTCGAAATGGAGCTTCACCTTGTCGTTGGCGACAGCGTACGGCATTCGTTCCTTCTCCCATTGTTCTTGCGTGCGCCTTGGCACGGACACATTCGAAAAATCGCAGTTAATGCTCACGGCTGCAATGAGGCAAGGGCACTTCTTTTCGTCACGGAATATGCGCGGAATGACCTTCGAATCGGACGCGGGCGGCCGCATCTCGCCTCGCTCTCGTCACACCGCGATTTTTTTAAGCGCTCGGGATGCCGGCGACCTTGGTGGCCGGTGGGGAAAGGGGGTTGCAAAAAGGATCAATCAAGAATGCTTCAATTCTCTCACGTTCGTCGGTCGCTTGTCGCGATTGCACTGTGTTCGACAGCTTTCGCTGCCTCTGTTACGCCGGCTGCGGCACGTTCACACCATGCCACACGGCGACTGGCCCACGCTTACGAGACCGGCCATCACGCGCGCCGCCACTTCGCTTATCACCGCATCCGCCACCTGGCGCGCCGGTCGCGCTGGGATCACAGCATCGCCTATCAACGATTGCACAAGGTCGCCAACAGCTATGCCAGCGTCGGGCCGGATGAGGTCTCGGGTCACGCGGCGATGTCAGGCGGCTCATCTGATCTGGTCAGCGAAGCGCGCCGCTACCTCGGCGGCAACCCGACCGGCCGCGCCAGCCTGTGGTGCGCCCGCTTCATGAATTTGGTGCTCGCGCGCACCGGCCATCGCGGCACGGGCTCGGATATGGCGGCCTCGTTCGCAAGCTATGGCCACCACGTGTCTGGACCGCAGGTCGGCGCGATTGCGGTGATGGGCCGGCGCGGCGGCGGCCATGTCGGCATCATCACGGGCATCGATGCTCACGGCAATCCGATCATGATCTCCGGCAACAACGGCAACCGGGTGAAGGAAGCGCCGATCTCGCGCGGCCGGATTTATGCGTATGTGATGCCGAATTGAGATCTTGCCCTCTCCCCTTGCGGGAGGGGGTGGTTTCGAGCGTTGGCGAGAAACCGGGTGAGGGGTCTCGTTCGGTTGATGACAACCCCTCACCCGCCTCGCTCAGGCGCGCAATTGCGCTGCCGAGCTCGGCACCCTCTCCTGCAAGGGGAGAGGGACGAGAGAGCGCGCTTGCGCTAAACGAATTGCGCCTGTTCCTCCGCCACCTCGTCGCCAACGCGGAGCGTGCCGGGCCGGATCACCTCGGCATAGATGCCGCAGTCCATGTGGCCGAGCCTGCGTTGCAGCGTGTTCGGGATTTCGAGGTCGCGCGCGGCTGTCTCGGGATCGACGTTGACGGCCGCGCAACGCTTGATCCGCTTGACGACCTTCAGACGAACATCGCCGATCGCAAGCGTCCGGTCCATCAGTTCGAACTCATGCCAGGCCGGCCATCCCGTGACGTACATGTTGGCGCGAAAGCGAAGGGGATGCACGGCCCAGTCGACCAAACTACCGACGGCAGCAACACTGGCGAGGTTGATGATCGAGACGACCTTGCGTGCGACGTCGGAAAAGCTGTGGCCCTCGCTGGAGAGGACTTTCGGTGGACCCTTGAGGTCATCGGCAAAATTCGCCGTGAAGAATTGTTCGATCGCGGCGCGGCCCTCTGCGGTTTCGAGGTCGCCGCGCGCCACCACCGCGCTGTCCCTGAGGATGGTCAACAGGTTCGTGTCATCGTCGAAGTGGGTCCGAAGTCCGGCCAGGCGCTCATTGCGCATCAGCATCAGGAAATAGGCCTTGGGCAGCCAACCGGGCGCCGCGGGATCGAATCCGGAGGGGCCATTTTCGATGGCATAGCGACGGTCGGCCGGAAGCGTCTGGCCGACATCGAGCCTGACCTCGGTTAACGGCTCTGCGGACAGGCCCTTGACGGGATAGCGGTAAAGGTTGGCGATTTGCGCGGGCATGGGCATTTTACTTAAGGGATTCCGGGTTCTCTTGCTACCGCACACGAATTTGTGAAAACGCCTCTTCCGTTTCCGGAACCCGCTTCCCACATTTGTTTCAAGCCGATGCGATCGATCTATCCTGTATCGGTGACGGCCGCGCCCCGGTTGAGGAACGTCAATGCGGCGCGCGGAAACCCCATGAAGATGCCCTTTTTTCCATGCCTTCTAGGGTGGTGCGGGCAGGCTGAGGGAAGTGACCGATGAATATCGAAAAATATACCGAGCGCGCGAGGGGTTTCGTCCAGTCCGCGCAATCACTGGCCATGCGCGAGGGGCATCAGCAGTTTTCCTCGCTGCATATGCTGAAAGTTCTGCTGGACGACAATGAGGGCCTCGCCAGCGGTCTGATCGACCGCGCCGGCGGCAATTCCCGCGCGATCCTGAAAGCGACCGAGGACGCGCTTGGCAAACTCCCGAAAGTTTCAGGCAGCGGCGCCGGACAGGTTTATCTGGCGCCCGATTTGGCGCGCGCCTTCGATGCGTCCGAGAAGGCCGCCGAGAAGGCCGGCGACAGCTTTGTCACAGTCGAGCGGCTGCTCTTAGGCCTTGCACTGACCAAGGACGGTGAGGCCGGCGCCATCCTGCGCAAGGGCAACGTGACGCCGCAAAACCTCAATGCCGCGATCGAAAGCTTGCGCAAGGGCCGCACCGCGGACAGCGCGACGGCCGAGAACGCCTATGACGCGCTGAAGAAATACGCGCGCGACCTGACGCAGGCGGCGCGAGACGGCAAGCTCGACCCCGTGATCGGGCGCGACGAGGAAATCCGCCGCACGATCCAGGTGCTTTCCCGTCGCACCAAGAATAATCCCGTCCTGATCGGTGAGCCCGGCGTCGGCAAGACCGCGATCGTCGAGGGCCTGGCGCTGCGCATTCTCAACGGCGACGTGCCGGAGAGCCTGAAGGACAAAAAGCTATTGTCGCTCGACATGGGCGCGCTGATTGCGGGCGCCAAGTATCGCGGCGAGTTCGAGGAGCGGCTGAAGGCCGTTCTGTCCGAGGTCACCTCGGCCGAAGGCTCGATCATCCTATTCATCGACGAGATGCACACCCTGATCGGCGCCGGCAAGGCCGACGGTGCGATGGATGCGTCCAATCTCCTGAAACCTGCGCTGGCGCGGGGCGAATTGCATTGCATCGGCGCGACCACGCTCGACGAGTATCAGAAGCACGTCGAGAAGGACGCAGCTTTGGCGCGGCGCTTCCAGCCGATCTTCGTTGCCGAGCCCTCGGTCGAGGACACGATCTCGATCCTGCGCGGGCTGAAGGACAAGTACGAGCAGCATCACGGCGTGCGGATCACCGATTCCGCGCTGGTTGCCGCCACCACGCTGTCGAACCGCTACATCACCGACCGCTTCCTGCCCGACAAGGCCATCGACCTGATGGACGAAGCGGCGGCGCGGCTGAAGATGCAGGTCGATTCCAAGCCGGAAGAGCTGGATTCGATGGACCGCGAAATCATCCGCCTCAAGATCGAGCAGGAGGCGCTGAAGAAGGAAAGCGATGCCGGCTCCAAGAGCCGGTTGAAGGCGCTGGAGAAGGAGCTTGCCGAGCTTGAAGAAAAATCGGCGGCGCTGACCGCGCGATGGAGCGCGGAGAAGAACAAGCTGTCGAACGCGCAGAAGCTCAAAAGCGAACTCGACGGCTTGCGGATCGAACTCGCCAACGCACAGCGGCGCGGCGAATTCCAGCGCGCGGGCGAACTGGCCTATGGCCGGATTCCCGAGCTCGAGAAGAAGCTCGACGAGATCGAGGCCAACGAGAATGCCGGCGAGATGATGGAAGAGGCGGTCACCGCCAACCACATCGCGCAGGTCGTCTCGCGCTGGACCGGCGTTCCCGTCGACAAGATGCTGGAAGGCGAAAAGGACAAGCTCCTGAAGATGGAGGCGAGCCTTGGCCAGCGCGTAGTTGGCCAGGCTGAGGCCGTGCATGCGGTCGCGACCGCTGTTCGCCGATCGCGTGCGGGCTTGCAGGATCCGAACCGTCCGATGGGTTCGTTCATGTTCTTGGGCCCGACCGGCGTCGGCAAGACGGAGCTGACCAAGGCGATCGCCGAATATCTCTTCAACGACGAGACCGCGATGGTGCGCCTCGACATGTCCGAATACATGGAGAAGCATTCGGTATCGCGGCTGATCGGCGCGCCTCCCGGCTATGTCGGTTACGACGAGGGCGGGGCGCTCACGGAAGCCGTGCGGCGGCGGCCCTATCAGGTCGTGCTGTTCGACGAGATCGAAAAGGCGCATCCGGATGTCTTCAACGTGCTGTTGCAGGTGCTCGATGACGGCCGACTCACTGATGGACAGGGCCGCACGGTCGACTTCCGCAACACGCTGATCATCATGACCTCGAATCTTGGTTCTGAATTCCTGGTCAGCCAGCCGGAAGGCGAGGATACGTCAGCCGTGCGCGAGCTCGTGATGGGCACGGTGCGTGCGCATTTCAGGCCCGAATTCCTCAACCGCGTCGACGAGATCATCCTGTTCCATCGCCTGCAGAAGAGCGAGATGGGGCGGATCGTCGAGATCCAGTTCGCGCGGCTGTCGAAGCTTCTGGAGGAGCGCAAGATCACGCTCACGCTCGATGCCAAGGCTCGGGACTGGCTCGCCGAAAAGGGATGGGATCCCGCCTACGGCGCGCGTCCTCTCAAGCGGGTGATCCAGCGCAATGTGCAGGACCCGCTCGCCGAGATGATCCTCGCCGGCGAAATTCACGACGGCGATCGCGTGATGATTTCGGCGGAAGGCAATGTGCTCACCTTCAACGGCAAGGCACGGCAAACCGCGGAGATCGCGCAGTTCGAAGTGCCGGTGTCCAAGCGCAAGCTGAACTGAAGAAGCCGAACTGAAAAACTGAACTGATGAAACCCCGGAACGCCTTGGCGTCCGGGGTTTTTCATCTGTTCCTTCCTGTCAGCATCGTAATGAAACCGCACTTGGGCGGGGCTGTTGTCGTCATGACATTCGCCCGCCAAATGCGCGGGGCTTTTGGCGGACCCCATTCAACGCAAAGGAGCCGTCATGAACAGGGAACCTGCCTCCCATAACAAACCCGTGTTCGAGGAACTGCATCCGCGCGTCTTTGGCTTCGCCGCGTGCCTCGTCGCCTGGTTCGTGGTCAGCGCCTGGGTGCTGTTCGATCGCGGCGGCTACGTTGGCCTGCCGCTCGCATTTGTCACCGTGCTGCTGTCGATCGCCGTCGCGCTGCCGTGGATATTGTCGCAGACATGGCGAAAGCACCGGACGCCTTACGAGGTGCATCCGTCAACAACGACGTTTCGCGATTGGAAAGCAGGGGAGTTCTCGGTCTGGGGCGCGAAGCTTCACGGTTCGCACGCGGCCATCGATGTTCTGCTGCCGCTGATGGCGGTCGCCTTCGGCCTGACCGCAATCGGCATCGTGTTCGCGGTGGTGAGCGCGACGACGTAAGCCGGGAGCGAAGAGAGATCAGCGATTGGTGAGCTGGACGGGCCCGCCGCTTGCGTCCGAGATGCGGGCGCCGCGCCCGCTCATCATCTGATCCAGACGGTCGCGTTCTTTCTCGAAGCTTGTGAGCATCGTGCCTTCCAGCGACCGGCCGCGCGGCAGCTTCACGCGCATCGGGTCGACGAAGCGGCCGTTGACGAGGATTTCGTAGTGGACGTGGGCGCCGGTCGATTGTCCGGTCGAACCGACGAAGCCGATGACCTGGCCCTGCCGCACCCGCTTGCCGACCTCGAGACCCTTGGCGAAGGCCGACATGTGTCCGTAGGCGGTCTCGTAGCCGTTGTTGTGCTTGAGCTTGACGTACTTGCCGTAGCCGCCTTCCCAGCCGGCGGTTTCGACCACGCCGTTGCCCGAGGCGAAGATCGGCGTGCCGTATGCGGTCGCCCAGTCGACGCCGGTGTGCATCTTCACATAACCGAGGATGGGGTGGCGGCGGCTGCCGAAGCCCGATCGCATGATGGCATTGTTGACGGGCTTGCGGACCAGGAACTTCTTCGCGCTCTTGCCGGTCTCGTCGTAGAAATCGACCACCGCATCGTCGGGCGTCTGGAAGCGGTAGTATTTCTTGGTCTCGCCGCCGACCGTCAGCGCGGCGAACAGGACTTCGGGTTTTTCGCTGTTGCTGGCGGTGCCTTCGTCCTCGCCCGCGAAGAACACGTCGAAGGAATCTCCGGGCTGCACCTTGCGCTGGAAGTCGACGTCGTAGGAGTAGATGCGGATCATGTCCTCGATGACGTTCGCGGGCACTTTGTTGCGCAGCGCAGTCTCGTAAATGCTTTGATAAAGGCGCACGCCGGTGCCGTCATCATCGTCATCGTCGTCTTTGCTGGTGTCGGCGGTCTCAGCGACGGTGTTGATGCTGGAGACGTCGACGGGAACGTATTTGCCGAGATCGGAGAGGGCTGCGACGGCTTCGACGGTGGAATCGTTGGCCACCATCACGCGGTAGGGCTGAAGCCTGAGGCCGGGGCCTGCCGGCGCCATCAGGATGCGGACTTTCTGGCCTTCCTTGAGGCCGCCGTCGCGGCCGCGCGGGCCGAGCGTCGAGGCGATCGCCTTGGCCTCTTCCGGCGTCGCGCCCTGATCGCGCAGGATCGAGGCGACGCTGTCGCCTTTCTTGACGACATGGACGCGTTCGCCGACCGGGTTGCCGCCGGTGATCTGCTCTTTGGTCTTCGGCAGCAGCGTCACATTCTCGGGCACGACGCGCGTCTCGAACCCCGCATAGGGGTCGGCCACGTTGCCTTCGGTCGCGTAGGCGAGCTTGAGGCCGCCCTGCGTGCCCGAGACGTCAGCGGTAGCGTTGGCGAGCGAGGCGTATTTCACGCCCCCGGCGCCGTTGCCACGCCAGTTCGACGCGTCGCGGACCCGCAGCATGATCTCGTCGAGCGTGATGTTCGCAGCGATCTTGGCCTTGGGCAGGATCGGCGCGAGATCCTTGGTGACAAAGGACACTTCGGCGTCGGGTTCGACGGCGTCGGGATTGTTCGGGTCTTCGGAGGCCGCCGGCGCCGACGTGCCGACATCGGCGAGCATGCGCTGGGCATTGAACGGCGGGATCTTCGCGGACAAGTCGCTCGTCGTCATCGACAGGTTGCCGGAGATGCGGATGAACGGCCGCACCCGCATCACATCGCGGTTGCCGACCCGCGTGACGGTAGAGACCCGCACCACGTTGCGCGCAGCGCTCGCTTCGCTCGGCGGCGGCAGGCGATCGCTCTTGTGCAGGGTGCCGCGGTCGTTGGCGTTGAATGCCCCGCGCAGCGCGCCCTCGACCCGTTCCGGCAGTTTGGCGAACGTCATTTCACCGTCGAGCGAGGCAAAAACGGCGCCGCCGATCAGGGCTGCGCCGCAAAGACCCGTCAGAATAGTGCCGCTAAACCACTGGACCGAGATGCGGCGGCGGTCGATTACCGCGGCCTCAGTGCCGTCAACCGAAAGCGGGGGCTCGTGACCGAGGTCGATGACCCCGGCATCACGCCCGTATCCGCCCCCGCGTGACGTCCTGTGGCTCAAACCACCATCCCCCCAACTTGCATCAGCATCGACGTGGCCTTACGCCGTTCCTCAACCCGCACCCCAAGGAACAGGGAACGGAAGCGCGGCGTGCCGCACCGATATTCGCGACCGAAGGCCGAAACGCGGCCGAAATCACGAATGTGAATAGTGTGCAAATCTCTTCGAAAGTATGCGTCCGCGTGGGAGAGGCGACAGGCTCATGGGTGATCTTCGCCTTTCCCGAGGTCTTCAGCCGCCCGCGGCCCCCACTGGCATCAGGCGATTCAGCACCTATGTATGCCAGAACGGCGCAGGATTGTGGCTCAAGTACGGCGTTTGGCCCCGAAAAATCGGGGCTTTCGGGAGCTGCAAGATTCTCGATGCGATGCGACGATTTTCTGACATCAGGCGTTGACAACGTCGATTAGGCGGGACTATAACCCGCCCCACTGAGCGCGGCGCTGCATTGGCCCTCGGCCAAGGCATGGTGTCGTGCCTGTAAGCTCCTCACTGAGATGAGTGAATCAACAGCCGGTGGAAACCGGTTGTCATTTGCCGTCGAGTGGGATGTTCGAAAGGCTTCCTTGGAAGGTTTCGGACTTGAGCGATCCTCCCTCAACAAGGGAGTGGGGTTTTCGGACCCCGGGCTGTTTGACAAGTGAAGATGAAGAAAGAGAAACGTGGACGGCGGAGTCCTTGCGGATCTCGAAGCGAATGAAGGCTTGCTTTCATTCATCGGGATCGGACGAAAGACTTCGGCGGTACACGTTTTAAAGGTTACACCATCGCTGCCCGCGATGTGAATCGCAGGCGGCTGTCGGCTTCGGCCGACTGTTGGCTTCGGCTGACAAAGAATGGTGGGACCTCGTCAAACGTTGTGATCAGCCGGTTCAAAGTTCCAAGTCCAACTTGAGAGTTTGATCCTGGCTCAGAGCGAACGCTGGCGGCAGGCTTAACACATGCAAGTCGAGCGGGCGTAGCAATACGTCAGCGGCAGACGGGTGAGTAACGCGTGGGAACGTACCTTTTGGTTCGGAACAACACAGGGAAACTTGTGCTAATACCGGATAAGCCCTTACGGGGAAAGATTTATCGCCGAAAGATCGGCCCGCGTCTGATTAGCTAGTTGGTGAGGTAATGGCTCACCAAGGC
>NZ_DASREO010000099.1:0-175541 GCF_035652035.1 Bradyrhizobium sp. | reverse complement strand
CCATGCGACTGTTCGATCAGACAAAGCAAAAACGGAGACGCCCATGCCGGGACTACGACCTCGAGCGGCCAGGAATCCAACGGGCTATCTCCGCCTGCCCGCCACTATGACAGTGACAGCCATCGAGATACAGGAATCCATTTAGCCACGCGAATACTAGGAGAAATGGATTCCGGATTCGATGCTTTCGCATCGCTCCGGAATAACGGCTTCCGCCGTCACTTCTCCCGGAAAGCCCGCATCAACTGATCGCTGAGCGGCTTGATCAGATAAGACAGCAAAGTGCGCTCGCCGGTCTGCACGAACGCCTCGACCGGCATGCCGGGAATCAATTTGACGTCGCCAAGGCGCGCGACCTCTTCCGACGGCATTGAGACGCGGATCGTGTAATAGGATTGTCCGGTGCGCTGGTCGGTGGTGGTGTCAGGAGACACGCGGGTGACGATGCCGTTCAATTCCGGCGTGGTACGCTGGTTGAAGGCCGACAATCGCAGCAGCGTCTTCTGGCCAACCTGCAGCTTGTCGATATCCTGCGGATTGACCTTGGCTTCGACCTGAAGGTCGTCGGTCTGCGGCACGATCAGCATGATGGTGTCACCCGCGGTGATCACGCCGCCGACGGTGTGCACGGTGGATTGCAGCACCATGCCGTCCTGCGGCGCGCGAATATCGACCCGCCGCAACTGGTCTTCCGCCGTCACCTTGCGCTCGACCAGTTCGCCGATCTTGTCGTTGGCCTCGCGCAGGTCCTTGGACACGTCGCTGACCATGTCCTTGTCGACCTGGATGATCTGCAACTCGGTTTCGGTGATTTTGCCCTTGGCCTGGGCGCGCTGCGCAACGTACTGCGCGCGTTCGCCGGCAAGCCTCGCCGCATCGCGTTCGAGCGTCGTCAGGCGGCTGAGCTGCACCAGATGCTTCTCGTAGAGATCGCGAACGCCGGAGAGTTCCGTCTCGACCAAACCGATTTCCTTGTCCTTCGCCGCCTCCTGCGCGGTCAGGCCGGAGATTTCCTCGTTCAACTGAACGATGCGCTCGCGAAACTGCGCCTTCTGGCCGGCGCGGCCGTTGACGCGCACCTCGAACAGCTTGGTTTCGTTGGCCATGATCTCCTTGACGTCGGGATCGCTGGCGCGATCGGTCAGCATCTTCGGAAACACGATCTTGTCGAGGCCACGCTGCTCGGCCTCGAGCCGCGCCGCGCGCGCCCACAGGCCATCGAGATTCTTGGTGACGATCGCAAGGTTGGCTTTGGTGACGGTATCGTCGAGCCGGACCACAATGTCGCCGGCCTTGACGACGTCGCCGTCATGGGCACGCACCTCGCCGACGACGCCGCCGGTCGGGTGCTGCACCTTCTTGACGTTGGATTCGACGACGATCGAGCCCTGCGCAATCAAGGCGCCGGAAATTTGCGCGGTCGAGGCCCAGCCGCCGAGACCGCCCGCCAGCAGGATGACTACGGTCAAGCCGACAATCAAATGCCGCCGGATCGAGGGGCGCGCGCCCTTCTCCTGAAGATCCGTCAGGGCTTTTTGAAGGTCCTTCATGGCTTGGCGACGCCTCCTTCCGAGACGATTTTGATCGGCGACGGCGAGGCCACGCGCGGCTGCAATACCTGCGCCAACACGGTTTCCTTCGGACCGAAGGCCTGCACGCGGCCGTCCTTCAGCACCAGCAACTGATCGACCGCCTCGATCCCGATCGGCCGATGCGCAACCACCACCACGATGGCGCCGCGTTCGCGCGCGGCACGGACGGCGCGCGTCAGCGCTTCATCGCCCTCCGTATCGAGATTGGAATTCGGTTCATCCAGCACAATGAGGAAAGGGTTGCCGTAAAGCGCGCGCGCCAGCGCCACGCGCTGCGCCTGTCCGGCCGAAAGCGCGGTTCCCTGCTCGCCGACCGGGGTGTCGTAACCTTCGCGCATCTTGATGATCATTTCGTGGACGCCGGCTTCCTTGGCGGCCGCGATGATGCCGTCGGACGTGGCATCGGGATCGAAGCGGCAGATATTCTGCGCAACCGAGCCTGCGAACAATTCGACGTCCTGCGGCAGATAGCCGATGTAGCGGCCGAGCACGTCCGAGGACCACTGGTCGAGCGCGGCGCCATCGATCCGCACCTTGCCGCGCGCCGGCTGCCACACGCCGACCAACGCGCGTACCAGCGAGGATTTGCCCGAGCCGCTCGGCCCGATGATGCCAAGTCCGTTTCCGGCGGAAAGCGTAAACGTAACGTCCTGAACGATCAGGCGCTGGTCGCCGGGCGGCACGATGCTGATGGCTTCGACCGACACGCGGCTGGACGGCGCTTGCAGCAAGGTCGGCGTGGGACGGGCGGGGATCGTGTCCAGGAGCTTGTTCAGGCGATGCCAGCTCTGACGCGCGGCGATGAAGCTCTTCCAATGGGCGATCGCGAGATCGACCGGCGCAAGTGCGCGCGCGCTCAGGATCGACCCCGCAATGATGATGCCGGCGGTCGCTTCCTGATGAATCACGAGATAGGCGCCGACCGCAAGCACGGCCGATTGCAGCATCATCCGCAGGACCTTGGCGATCGACCCCAGCCCGCCGGAGACGTCGCTGGCGCGCTGGTTGCCATCGAGGTAATTCTGGTTGGCCTCGGACCAGCGCCGGCTAAGGCGACCGGACATGCCCATTGCCACCAGCACTTCGGCGTTGCGCCGGCTGCTTGCTGCCAGATCGTTGCGCCGCGCCGCGAGACCCAGCGCCTGGCGCGCCGGCGCGCGCGACAAAAATTCGGTCGTGAGCGTGAGCGCCACCAGGATGACCGCACCGACCAGCGCAGTGACGCCGATCAGCCAATGGAAGGCAAAGCAGATCGCAAGGTAGAACGGCAGCCACGGCAGGTCGAAGAAAGCGCCCGGCCCCATGCCGCCGAGAAAACTGCGCACATTGTCGAGATCGCGCAGCGGCTGAAGACCCTCATTGCGGCTGCCGACGGTCAGCGGCAAGCGGACGACGATGTCGAACACGCGCGCGTTGAGGGCTTCATCGAGCGAGGTTCCGACGCGGCCGAGAATGCGTCCCCGGATCAGGTCGAGGATTCCTTGCGCCATGTAGAGGAAGGCTGCCAGGATGATCAGGCCGATCAGGGTCGGGACGCTGCGGCTCGGCAGCACCCGGTCGTAGACCTCCAGCATGAACAGCGACCCGGTCAGATAGAGCAGGTTGATCATGCAGCTCATGATGCCGACGCCGATGAAAGCAGTGCGGCAGGCGCGCAGCGCTTCACCGAGTTCGGAACGCCGGACACCGGGAGCGGCTGCCATTATCCTGATCTCTTCTAGCCAAGGGGATGGCGAACCAGCTCAGTGGTTCGCAGGCGCATTATTACCGATTATCGCTAATACCGTCTAATGAAGTCGCATTAACCTAAATGCTTGCCACCCAACGATTTTTCACCGTGGACCCACGACGCCATCTCTCCTTTTAGTCGCGCAAGAAGGTCGGAAGTCCAGGGCCGGCCGGCTCGGCCAGCCCTGTTCCGTTTCCGTGAGCATTACAAGCGCCCGCCGCTCCGAATCAACCTCACGACCAGCAGCAGGATGATGGCGCCGATCGCCGAATAGATGATCTCCGAAATCAGGCCACCGCCGATGTGAATGCCAAGCCTTGGGAAAAGCCAGCTGGCGATGAAGGCACCGATAATGCCGATAACGATGTCCCCGATGATGCCGAAGCCGGCGCCACGCACGATCTTCCCAGCCAGCCAGCCCGCGACCAGACCGACGAACAGAATGACGATGAGACTTTCACCCGATATGTACATAAGGTCCCCCTGATGACGCGCGACGTCCTCCCCGCGCTGCCGACGAATCTAGCCATTATTGGCTGACGTGACCATGCCAATTTCAATCTTGACGGGGCCGAGAGCCGAACGATCGGCGGAAGCGGCTTGGCAAGCTCGCGATCGTCACGGCAGTTGCGGCAGACTTTCGTGAAAATCAGTCGCGCGCTGGAACGCCGCACCGATCCGCAGCAGGGTCGCCTCGTCGAACGAGCGGCCGATCAGTTGCAAGCCCACCGGAAGGCCCTTGCGGGTAAAGCCCGATGGAACAGACAGCGCCGGCAGGCCGAGATAGTTGATCGGACGGGTGAAGCGCGTCAGCCGCTGCAGCACGGCGGCGGCGTCCGGTCCGTTGCCGACGTCGCTTTCGGCGATGGTCGGCGCGGGCACAGGCGACACCGGTGCGATCACGGCATCCACTTTCGCCGTCGCCGCGTTATGCGCGGCGAGCGCCGGACCGCGCCAACGCATGGCTTCGAGATAGGTGATGGCGGAGATCGCGAGCCCATTCTGAAGCCGCATCAGGACCTGCGCACCATAATCCTGCGGCCGCTCGATCATCCAGCGCTTGTGGAAGGCGGCCGCCTCCACGGCGAGCACGAGTTGCGCGGCGCCGGAGAGCTGGCGCTGATCGGGCAAGTCGACCTGCACAACATTGGCGCCTTCGCGCTTGAGCGTTGCGATCGTGGCGTCGAGGACGCTAGCCACGTCCGCGTCGAGATCGTCAACGTAGAAAGCGCTGGGCACCCCGATCGTGACCCCTTTCATCGACTGCGCCGTGGCCGCGGCATAATCCGGCACAGGCAGAGTGCTCGCGGTCGGATCGGCGGGGTCGGCGCTCGCCATCAGGCCGAGCAGCACCGCGCAATCTTCCGCGGTGCGGGCGAGCGGCCCGACGGTGTCGAGCGATTGCGACAACGGCATCGCGCCGGCGCGGCTCACGCGTCCCACGGTCGTCTTGAGCCCGGTCACACCGCAGAAATGCGCGGGCATGCGGATCGACCCGCCGGTGTCGGAGCCGAGTGCCGCGAATGTCAGCCGCGCCGCGACCGCGGAACCTGATCCCGACGACGAGCCTCCGGTGACGTGGTCGAGCGCGTAGGGATTATGCACCGGACCGAAATGCGCGTTGTGGCCGGTCGGGCCGTAGGCGAATTCCGCCATCTGCAGCGAGCCGAGGCGGATCGTGCCGGCGTCCTTCAATCGCTGCAACGCCGTCGATGTCGTGGTGGGAACGAAATCGCGGCGAATGCGCGAACCGCAAGTCACGACCCGGCCCGTCTCGTAATACATGTCCTTGTGCGCGAGCGGCACGCCATGCAACGCGCCGCGGCGACCGCCTTTGGCAAGCGCGCCGTCGGCGGCATCGGCCGCTTTCAGGGCGTCCTCCGCCTCGATCGCCATGAAGGCGTTCAGATGCGGCTGCCATCTCGCGATCCGGTCGAGACAGGATTGCGTCGCTTCGTGCGATGACATCCGCTTGTCCGCAATCGCGCTCGCGACTTCCGTCAGCGACATCAGGGCTGGTTCCGCGCTCATCGGGCCACCTTGTCGGTCTGAACGAGCACAAAGGTCGACGGCTCGAGATCGAAAGGAAGCGTACCGGCGATCGCCGCAAAACCGTCGAAGGCCGGCCCGATGGAATCGGCGATGCGCGCGGCGACGTCCTTGTCCACCGGAACGCCGGCGGCGCTTGCGATAGCGCCAATCTCCTTGTCCGAGGGTCTCGTCATGCGGATTTTCCTCCTTGTTGTTTTTTCGGCTAGTTGGCCGCGCCTGGCTACTTCGTCAGAAGCGCGAAAGCGCCGTTCCAGTCGTCGGGCGGCGGGTTCTTCTGATAATTGCGAATGCGCGACTCATAGAGCGTGTACAGATAACCGAGTGCCCCGGCCTCGTCGGTGCGACGGCCCCGATCGATCGATGCCAGCGCGCCCTCCCAGTCGCGGCTGCGATAGCAGGCGAGCATCTCGATCGTAAGGTTGCGTAAGGTCTGGAACTTGGCGGACTGCGCCACATCCTCTCGCCCGGCAATGGCGTAGATGACCTCCGGCTCCTTCTTTCCCTTCACCATGATGAAGTCGAGCTCGAGGATGGCGAACTTGTCCTTGGCCGCAATCGCCGTCCTCGAACCGGCGATGATCGGAAAGCCATACTCCTTGGATTGCCCCTCAAGCCGCGAGGCGAGATTGACGCTGTCGCCCAGCACCGAATAGTCGAAGCGCAAATTCGACCCCATGTTGCCGACGACGCAAACGCCGGTGTTCAGGCCGACGCCGACATTGATCGGAATGTAAGCGCGGCCGCTTTCCCGCGCCTCGATCTCGCGCTCCTTGTTGAGGGCATCGATCTTCTCCAGCATGTCGAGCGCCGCGTTGCAGGCGTTGACCTGATGATCGTTGTCGTCGATCGGCGCATTCCAGAACGCCATGATCGCATCGCCCATATATTTGTCGATGGTCCCCTTGCGCGCCAGAATGGCGTCGGTGAGCGGTGTCAGGAAGCGGTTCATCAGCGCCGTCAGGCCCTGCGGATCGTGCTTGTAGGATTCCGAAATCGAGGTGAAGCCGCGAACGTCGGAGAACATGATCGTCATCTCGCGCTCTTCGCCGCCGAGCTTCAGCTTTTCCGGCGATTGCGCCAGCTGCTCGACCAGGGCCGGTGAGATGTACTGGCCGAAGGCCGAGCGGATCTGACGGCGTTGCGCCTGCTCGCGCACGAAGCTTGCGAAAATCAAGGTGAGGTAGATCGCGGTGGTCGACAGCAGCGGATAGGTGAAATCGATCAGAAGCCGCTGCTCTTTGTAGAAATACCAGGATGTGCCGATCAGCACGGTGGCGAACAACGCGCCGACGCCGACCAGCGTCACCGGCCCCAGATTCGGCGTGAACATGATGACGAGAATTCCGAGAATGAACGCGCCGAGAAGTTCGACCCCCAGCCCGTAATTGGGCTGCGACAGCACCGCGTGGGTGAGCGCGGCCTCCAGCACCTGGGCATGGATCTCGACGCCAGGGAGCGCGCTCGATACCGGCGTGGTCTTGATGTCGTTCAACGCAACCGCCCCGGTGCCGATCAGGACCAGCTTGCCCCTGATCTTCTCGACCGGCGCGCTGTTATCGAGAATGCTGGCCGCCGACACGTAGATCGACGGATCGTGACGCGCGAAATGCACCCAGAGCTCACCATACTTGTCGGTCGGAACATCCAGTCCTCTTACGCCGACGGTCTTGATGCCGTTTCGGTCGTATTTGGTGATAACGGTCGAGGAGCCCGAGACGACCCGAAGCATTTCCAGGCTCAGCGCCGGCATCGGCTTACCCTGCGCCAGCAACATCATCGGCACGCGGCGGATGATGCCGTCCCGTTCGGGCACGATCGTCAGAAGACCACGGCCGGCGGCAACCTTCTCGAGCGCCGGAACGTTGCGCAGCAGGCCAGGAAACTCGAAAAAGCGCGGCTCCGCTCCCTCCCCGACGGTCCCAACTCCGGTGAAGGGAAGGTCCTTGTCGATTTCAGACACCACCGTATCGAGCCCGGTCTCACCAAGCACGACCCGCGTTCGCCTGACGGCATCGGCAAGAATTTGATCGTTGCTCGGCAGTTCGCGCAGCTTGGTGCGGGTCGTCTCATCCAGATAACGCATGGTCTTGGCCGCGATGTCCGGATTGAGCCGGTCGGGTTCGGAAAACACCACGTCGAAGGCGATGGCAACCGCGCCGAGATTGGCGAGGTTGATGACCATGTCGGCCATATAAGTCCGAGGCCACGGCCATTGTCCGAACTTCTTGAGGCTTGGCTCGTCGATATCGACGATGGTGACCGGGCGCGCGGTCTTCACACGAGGATCGAAGCGCTGGTAGAAATCGAAAACCCTGACCCGAAGCTCCTCGATCGGCGCGAAATCGGCAACGCGCAGCGCAGCGATGCCGATCAGCAAGGCAAGGCAGATCAGCCGCGAATAGCCGAATCGTCGTCCAAACCAGCGCCGGAGGATTTTGAGCTTCTTCATGCCGTTTCGATATCACGACATGCGGAATTGATCACGAATCTTGTTGCGGCGACCGGGCGCCGCGCAGCAGACGGCGTCCGCGCCCTGCGCGCGAGGCCTGGCCTAGACGACGTGGAAATCGCTGGCGTGCAGTTGCGTCTTGGAAACGCCATTCAAGATGATGCTGTCATGGGCGTCGATGGCGATGACCGAATTGCCGTGACCGTCATCATGCGCTGCGTTCAGGATGGCCTGGACGTTCGCGAACATGGAGCTGGAGACCTGGATCGTGTCGGCAACCGGATCGAAGTTCGCAATCGTGGAATGGCCGACGCCGGCAAAGTTGAAGACGAAATTGTCGCTCGCTCCGGAGCCGCTCAAGGTCTGGTCCGCCCCGCTCGCAACGATCGTATTGGCCGCCGTCGAGCTATCCACCGGCGGATCGACGATCAACGTGCCCCCGCTGCCATCGCTCTCGACGGTGAAGTTCGCCAGCTGGTAGCTGCCGGTGAAGTTGATGCTGTCGAGCACCTGTCCGTTCGCATCGTGCAGGGTCAGCGTTCCGCCCGTGCCAGCGGCATTTTCAGTGTAGGTCGTCTTGTCCGTCGCGACATTGGCGAAATCGACGTCGGTCACGTCGATCAGGTCGGAATTCGCGATCGTGCCGTCACCGGCAAAGCCGACGATTGTTCCGGTGAAATCATGAGAGTCGTTGAGCAGAAGCTCACCGGTATTGCCGCTGCTGTTCGTAAAGTCGATGGTCGCCGAGGTTGCCGCCGAGACCCCAAGCACCTGGTTGCTGTCGACCGTCACCGTGCCTGTCGTTGCGGGATCGTCGAGTAGCGTATGACCCGAGCTATCCTCCGTAATTTCGAAGTCGCCAGACGTACCCGACACCGCGAGAGAGACGTGATCTCCGCTGCCGTTGGTGACGGTGACGTGGCCGCTGGCAAAGCTGACATGCATACGGCCGGTCCATGCCAAATCCAGCAAATCGACGTGATTTTCTTGACTCTCGGTAGGAGCCTCGACGAGACCCGCGATCGTGCCCTGGAATCCATGGGAATCATCGAGGGTGAGCAGCCCCGCGCCATTCGACTGCTCGAACGTCACGGTCTCACCCGCCGAGACCGAACCGGTGATCTCAACATGCCCGCCTGCGGAGATGTCGATCGCGCCCGTCGAACCCGTCGTGTTCGTGACGTTTCCGGTGATCTTGACAAACGAGGATACGCCGTTGGCTTCGATCGTTCCGTTATTGACGACATTGCCGTCGATATCGAGCTCGGAGCCAGCCGAAGCTTCCAGGATACCGCCGGAGTTGTTCGTGACGCCGGTCGCGATGACGAGCGCATGTGTTCCCGTCGCGTCGATTGTCCCGCTGTTGATCAGCGTCAGGTTGCTGTCGCCGATGGTGCCCGCACCGGCGATCGTATCGGAATTGGTCAGCGTGGCCGCCGAACCGTCACTGACAATGAAGTTGTCGACATGACCGGTCGTGTCGGCAACGTCCGACATCGTAACGGCGCCGCCACCGGACAGCGAGACGCTGCCGGAAATCTCAAGCTGCGTGGTGTGACCGGACGAGCTAAGCGCGATCGTACCGGCATCGGTGATCGTGCCGGACAGGTCCAGCGCCGTGTGGTCGGCTACCGTGACGGTGGTGCCGTGAGAGATCGTTACGCCGTTGAATGTGTCCAAACCGCTGCCGACCGTCGTGATCGTCCCGCTGCCGCCAAGCGTGCCGGAGTCGAGGGTCGAGCTCACCAGATGGACCGCGCCGCCGTTCGCGTCGATCTCGCCGTTGTTGGTAATGATCCCGGTCAGCTCAAGCACGCCGACGGTCGCCGTCACCAGGGTACCGAGCTCCAGGGTGAGGCCGTTCAGCGTGCTGCTGCTATTGCCGGTCGCCGTCGAGAACTTGCCGCTCAGATTACCATTGTTGACGATGGCGTTGACGAGATCGACAAGGCCGCTTCCCGCCGACTCCAGTGTGCCGCCGGCGTTGGTGACCGTCGTGCCCGACAACGTCAGTGCGGCGCCGTCCGCTTTCACAGTTCCGGTATTGACGAAGCTGAAGGTGTTGTTGATGGAGCTGGCGGAGGTGACATCGATGGTGCCGAGGTTGTCGACGATGCCGCCATTGATCGAGGAGCCGCTCAGCGTCAGCAGTCCCTGACTGTCGACCTGAATGGTGCCATTGGTCGTGGTCAGGCCAACGGTGACGCTGTTGGTGACGGTTTCGCCGGAGAGCACCAGATCCGCCTTGCCGTCCACTTCGATCGTGCCTTTATTGGTGAAAGGCGCCGGGTCGATCGTGAGCTTGCCGCTGACGACGTTGATATGGCCGGGATTGTTGATCGTCGCACCGCTGATAGAGCTGGTGCCTTCCGAATCCAGGATACCCGCCACGTCAATCGTGCCGCCCGACAGCGTCGCGCCGTTCAGCGTGACGGTATCGTCGATCGTCACGGTGCCGGTCTCGCTGAAGCTGCCCGACAGGGTCAAATCGTCCAGCGTCACCGTGCCGAAGGCCTGCGTACCGCTTGCGACTGTGAGGCCGCCGCCGGTGCCGGTACCACCAATCGTACCCGAGAAACTGGTCGACGCCTTCGTCAAGGTCAGCGTCGCTGCGCCGAGATCGACAGTGCCATTGCCCGACAGAGTCACAATGGAGGCGCCAGACGTCGCCGAGATATCGAACGTGCCGTTGTCGATGACATCGCTGGAGTCGGAGATCGAGCCGGTGCTCGACAGCGCGAGGGTCTCGCCAGAACCGATGGTCGTGACGCCGCTATAGGTGTTGGCGCCGCCCAGCGTCTCGGTGCCGGTGCCATCGACCGTCAACCCGCCGGTGCCGGTGATCGCTCCCGAGAATGACGTCGACCCATTCGTGAGGGTCAATGTGTGCGCGCCCAGCTTGACGGTGCCATTCCCCGACAGCGTGACAATCGAAGCGTCCGTCGCCGAGATATCGAACGTGCCGTTGTCGACGACGTCGCTGGAGTCCGCGATCGAGCCCGTGCTCGACAGCGCCAGCGTCTCGCCCGAACCGATGGTCGTCACGCCGCTATAGGTGTTGGTGCCGCCCAGCGTCTCGGTGGTGCCGGCGCCGTCGACCGTCAGCCCGCCGGTGCCGTCGATTGCACCGGAGAACGTCGTCGAGCCATTCGTCAAAGTGAGCGTCTTGCTGCCGAGATCGACAGTGCCATTGCCCGACAGCGTCACAATCGAGGCGCCCGAAGTCGCCGTGATGTCGAAGGTACCGTTGTCGACGACATCACTGGAGTCCGCGATCGAACCCGTGCTCGACAGCGCCAGCGTCTCGCCCGAACCGATGGTCGTCACGCCGCTATAGGTGTTGGTGCCGCCCAGCGTCTCGGTGGTGCCGGTGCCGTCGACCGTCAACCCTCCGGTGCCGTTGATGATGCCGCCGAACGTGGTCGAGCCCTTGGTCAGCGTCAGTGTCCTGTTGCCGAGATCGACGGCGCCATTGCCCGACAGCGTCACAATCGAAGCGCCAGGCGTCGCCGAGATATCGAACGTGCCGTTGTCGATGACATCGCTGGAGTCCGCGATCGAACCCGTGCTTGACAGCGCCAGCGTCTCGCCCGAACCGATGGTCGTCACGCCGCTATAGATGTTGGTGCCGCCCAGCGTCTCGGTGGTGCTGGTGCCGTCGACCGTCAGCCCGCCGGTGCCGTTGATTGCGCCCGAGAACGTCGTCGAGCCGTTCGTCAAAGTGAGCGTCTTGCTGCCGAGATCGACAGTGCCATTGCCCGACAGCGTCACAATCGAGGCGCCCGAAGTCGCCGTGATGTCGAAGGTACCGTTGTCGACGACATCGCTGGAGTCCGCGATCGAACCCGTGCTCGACAGTGCCAGCGTGCTGCCACTGTCAATCGTGGTCTCACCGGTATAGGTGTTGACGCCCGACAAGGTCAGCGTGCCGCCGCTCGACTCAACGGTACCAGAGCCAGTGATAACCGAGCCGATCGCTCCATGTCCGACGATCGCGCCGGTATCGTCGATGGTGCCGCCTGAGATGGAGGCGCCGTTCAGCGTCACGGTCTCGTCGATCGTCAGCGTGTCGGCATTGGTGATGCTGCCCGACAACTTCACGTCGTCCAGCGTGACCCCGGAGAAGGTCAGCGCTCCGCCGGTAACCGTGACATTGCCGCCGCCATCAATCGTGGCGTTCGTGATTTCGCTCGACGAACTGACCAACAAGGTGCCGGCGTCGTCAATCGTGCCGCCAAGAATTGAGGTGTTGTCCGTCAGCGTGAGCGTGACCGACGCGTCGATGATCAACTCACCGTTGTTGGTGACGGTGAGATCGTCGAAAGTGGCGCCGCCGGTCTTGATCTCGACGACCCCGTTCTCGCCGCTGCCCGGATGGTGGATCAGCAGGTCGCCGCCCGTGATCGCCGTGCCGCCATCAAGCACAAGCGTGACAGTGGTCGTTTCGGGGCCGGTGTCGACCTGGATCGTTCCAGAGTTCGCAACATTGACGCCGTCCAGCGCCGCCCCGCTTGAGCTCTCGATGTCGAGCGTGCTGCCGACGGCGATCGTCATGTCGCCGTAGGAGATCGACGTACCGTCGAGCAGGGTCAGGATCGAGCCGCCGATCGTATGGACGCCGATCTCGATCGTGCTCGCCAGGTCGCCGCTGATGCCGGTCGCAATGACGCCGTCCAGCGTCGACCCGGGTGCGCTTTCGACATCGAGCGTGCTGCCGCCGCCAATCGTCAGGTTGCCGTTTGCGACCGAGGTGCCTCCTTCGAGCGTCAGCGTCGCCGGGCCTGAGAGGCCGATTGCGATGGTGCTGGCCGCGACCGAAAGCGATGCATCCGCATTGGTGCCGGCGACGGTGGCGTGATCCAGCGTCGCACCGAGCGCGCTTTCGACATCGAGCATGCTGCCGCCGCCAATCGTCAGATTGCCCTTCGTAATCGTGGTGCCGTCGTCCAGCAGCAAGGACGCCGCACCCAAGGTCCCGACCTCGATCTCGCCAATCGACGCGTCCGACGATTCACCCTTGATTGCCTTGATCTCAGTAACCGTCACGCCATCGAGTGTGGCGCCCGGACCATGCGTTCCGGCTTCAATATCGAGCGTGCCGGCATTCGTCAGATTGCCATTCTTGATTGAGGTCCCATCGTCCAGCACCAGGGTCGCAGCGCCCGAGAGGCCGACCTCGATGGTGCTTGCCGTCACCGAAAGCGCTGCATTTGCATCGGTGCCAGTGACCGTCACGCCATCCAGCGTCGCACCCGGACCGGTCGTTCCGGCTTCCGCATCGAGCGTACTGCCGCCGGCAATCTTCAGCTCGCCATTGATGATGGTGGTGCCGTCGTCGACCAGCAGAGTCGTCGCGGCCCCCGAAGTGCCGACCTCGATCTTGCTTGGCTTGTCTGACGTTTCCCCCCTGACGCCGTTGGGGCTGACGCCAGTCACGGTCACGCCATCGAGCGTGGCACCGGGACCAGTCGTTCCGGCTTCAACATCGAGCGTGCTGTTTGCGGCAATTGTCATATTGCCGTTCGTAATCGTGGTGCCATCGTCGAGCAGCAACGTCGCCGGGCCTGAGAGGCCGATTGCGATGGTGCTCGGATCGCTCGAGCCCGTCACCGCGACACCATCGAGCGTCGCACCCGGACCAAGCGTTCCGGCTTCGATATCGAGCACGCTGCTCGCGGCAATCGTCATGTTGCCGCTGGCGATCGACGTCCCGTCGAGCAGAGTGAGGGTCGAGCCGCCCTCCGTGGTGACACCGATCTCGATCAGGCTTGCCGAGACACCGCTGGTCCCGACGACCGTCACGCCATCGAGTGTCGCTCCGCCTCCGCTCTCCACGTCGAGCGTGCTGCCACCGGCAATCGTCATCTCGCCGCCGCTGATCGACGCGCCGTCCTTCATCGTCAGGGTCGAGCCGCCAGGCGTGAGGGCTCCGATCGCGATCCCGCTCTGCAGGAAGCCGCTGGTGGCGGTCACCGCGACGCCGTCGAGCGTAGCCCCAGCTGCGGTCTCGATATCGAGCACGCTGCTGGCGCCAAGCGTGATGGCGCCGTGGTCGATCGTCGCCCCATCCGACAGCGTCAGCTTGGCGAAGTCGTCGATCTGCAGGGTCCCGCCCTTGTTGGCGATATCGACCTCGACATTGAGCGTGCTGCCGGCGACTTCGATCGTGCCGGAATTGGTGATCTGGCTTTCGTCCTTGAAGTCGCCGCCCTGCTGCAGCGTCAGATGTGCCAGAGGACCGGAATTCTGCAGCACGCTGTGCTGCAGGATTTCGGCGATGCCGCCAACGCTGATGGTGCCGAAATTCTTGAGGATCGAGTCGGCGTTCAAATGAAGGCCGCCGCTGCCGATCGTGAGCTTGTTGAAGTTGTCGAGCTCCGGGGCAAGGCTCCCCAGATCGTCCATGGTGACGGAATCGGCGAACGCAGCCGGGTCGCCTTCGCCGATCGTGACCGGGTAAAACGGGGTCCCGCTCTTCGTCGGATCGGTGACGATGATGACGTCGTCGCTTGCGGTCGGAGCCGCGCCGGTCAGCCAGTTCGCCCCGGTCGCCCAGTCGCCAGGCGAAGGCGACGCAATTTCCTTGGTCTCGCTCCAGATTTCGGCGGCGCTCTTGATCGTGATCGTGATCGGTGCCGTGAGGGTCTCGTCGTGCGGCGCGTAGTTGTTGTCGACCGTGGCGTTATAGTTCAGCGTCAGCGTGGCGCCCGCGGGCAGGAAACTGAGCGCGCTGGCGGGAATGCTGTAGGTCCAGCTATCAACCCCGTTATTGCCGGTGCTGGAATTGACGGCGAGCGCCAGCGCAGCGTTGATCTCTGCGAGTTCCGCCGCGGTCACCGTGCCGCTGATATCTTTTCCGAGCGCATTCGTGAGGGTAAAGGAAATGAAGTGCGTCGAAACCGTCGGACGATCGGTGGCGTTGATGTCAGCGAATGTGATCGTGCCGGACACGGTATCCTGTCCGGTCGCGGCGGCACCGGCACGCTGAATGATGATGCCGTTGGTCGTCTGAATGGTCAGCCCGTTGGGAACGTGAGGGATAATGTCCGGCGATCCACCGGGAGCGCCATTGGAGCCCGTCCCCTGGCTCGTGATCGTGACCGAGACCGGCGCGAGGAGGCCAACGTCCAGCTTGAACGGCCCGAACGCGTTGGTCGGGACAATCGAGTCGGTGAAATGCTCGATCGACTTGGTGTTCGAGCTGTCGGAGAACTTCAGCGCGAACACATCGGTGATGAGCTTTTGCAGCTCCGGCGACAGCGGAGCCAGTGTCTGGCTCATGACCCCGTTCGAGATGTTGATCTGCATCCCGGCCTGGTCGACGACGGCCAGCGGGGTAAGTGTCTGTTTGTCGAACAGGATGTACGAACCAGTCGTGCCGTCGGGCTCGACCAGAACCTGGAATTTTGCGTCGGGCGCGGCCCCGGGCACCGAGAAGTCGATCTCGACCAGCACGGCGGTGCCGCGGATGCCCATGGTCGCAACCGGGGTATCGACCTTCATGTCGCCGTGCTTCGCCGTCTCGCCGGCGACGAAGGTGATGGTGCCGGCCACAAGGCTCAGCAGCGACGAGTTGCTCGACCCGTTGGGGTCGTAGACCATCTCGTTCAGCACCATGCGCGCATTCGACGACAGGCCGAACACCGTTCCGTCGATGAAGGTGATGCCGAGTGTTGAATCCGATCCGGACGCCACCACGTCGCCCTTTTCGACGTTGTCGCCGTTGTTGAGGATGATCGAGACGCCGTTGCGGGTCGCGGTTGCGCTGCCGACCAGCTTGGTCACATGGCCGATGACCTTGTGAGCGTCGGTGCTGTTGTCGGCCTGCGCGTATTGCACCTCGCCGGCGAGCGCGGTGACGATATCGCCGGTAAGATGGGCGCCGTCGGGCGAAGCGATCGAGGCGCGATGCACGCCCTTGAAGTAGTCATGCAAGACCACTTCACGGCCTTCGCCGGAAAGAACGAGGTCAACACCGGAGCGCTTGAACTCTGCGTTGAAAAGCAATTGCGCGTCGGAAACGACGACCGCATCCGATGGGACGTGAGTGGCGTGGACTGTTTCGGAAAAAAGGTGAGCGCTTGGGTGCTGGCCCAGAGCGTCGGAAACCTTGGCATCGAATTTGCCGAAGTAATTCACCTGGTCACCGCAATGGTTAATAAATATATAATTTCAATGGTCTAAGCTTCCTTATCATCAGTGGGCGGTTCGCGAAACCATCTCCTGCTTGCAAAAGAGTTTTCCAAACCCCGCGGGCATGGATTTTCGACGGGACTTCGCCCCGATTTTCCCAGATGAAGGACACTATAGATTTTGAGCCCCACAGCATTTGATATGTATTCGATGGCAAAATCAGCCAAATTTTCGATCTTCCTAGTATAGATTTTTAGAATCTATACTGGTTACAGCCTTTTAGGGCCTCACATGGCAGAATAGTGGACCAATTCCAGTTCCCTGACTGTGAGCTGGATTACAAAGCCGGCAACTTTCATCAAATTAGCTATATCAGACAGAAGTCTTCCGACGGTGCCATAAGGTTCACTTCCGTAGCATTTTCACAACACCGGTAAGGCGCCCTTCAGCCTGTTTGGGACATTCCCGCGGCGCGCACGCGGCCCTTAAGCAAAAAACAGCGTCCACCACCCATCATCGTTCGCAAAACGACCCGGTCACCCGCGCCAGAAGGTGCTGGCGATGCCCGGGCGGATGGGGTGTCAAAATGGGTTACTTCCGCAACGGGCATGCCTGGCGTGCCATCATTCTTGCCTGGGCCCTGATGTGGCTCGGGCCTGCAGCCAACCTCAATGCGGGCACGTTGATTTCGCCGGGTATGCTGGACGGGATTCGCAAATCGGCCGAACCGTTTGGGCTGTTTGCGACCAGATTGTCCGCCGGCGGCCTTGCGGAAAAATGGAGTGGCCTCGAGCGCAAGCTCGACGACGACATGGTGCAGCTTGCGCTCTGTGATGGCGATCGCGAACGCTGCGTCTCGCCGGCCGCCCTGCAATTGCTTGCCATCGTGGATTCAGCCCGGGCCCGCGAAGGCCGCGCCCGGTTCGGCGAGATCAATCGCGCGATCAACCTTGCGATCAAGGCGACCAGCGACTTGGCCCAATATGGTCAGATCGACGTCTGGAGCCCGCCGCTCGACACCTTTGCCACCGGCGCCGGCGATTGCGAGGACTACGCTATTGCTAAGCTCGCCGCACTGCGAATGGCCGGCGTATCGCGCGACGACCTCCGGCTCGTGGTCCTGCGCGATCTGACGCGAGGCGAGGATCATGCGGTGGTGTCGGCGCGGCTCGACGGCCATTGGCTGACGCTGGACAACCGGCGCATGACGATGATCGAGGATATCGACATCCGCAATCACCGTCCCCTCTTTGTCATCGATGACAGCGGCGTCATGCGTTACGAGACGCAGGGCGCGCTCGCGAGTGCTGCAAGCGAGGTCGCAGCTCCCGTTATCGCGGTGAGCCTCGCTTCAAAATCCAATTGAATCCAGCAAATGCCGCCTCGGCGCGAAACGCCGTGGCCAGGCCTTGATTGCCGAAAAACTGCCAGCCACTCACTGGTGCTGATGTTTTTCGAGGCAATCATTGATGAAGTTGACACGGTCCCTGCGCAGCACCTTGGCGTCATCAGCCTTTTTCGAGCACTGGTATAGCGCGAGCTGTTCTGCGCGGCGCTTCTCGGCCGCCTCGCGATATTCCGGCGCAACCGTGTTCGGATCGACGAGTTTCTGGGCGCGCGCGCCCGGCGATAGCGCAAGGGCCAATATGAGGCCCAGCTGTAAAACATAACCGATGAACAATCTGCGCGCTGCCGCGCCAAGGCGAAACGTCATGGCTTCAAATCTCGTCTTCAATAAAGGCGCATCCAACCGTTGCGAGGATGCTGGTCCCATGGCTCATCAATAAATCACGGTATCATTGGCTGCGGCCGGCATCAATTGACGCATGTCCCGCGGCCAGCTGCCTCAATAATTTCGTTTCGCCTCGGCAGCCGAAAAGCTACGATGGGCTAGTGTGGCGGAAGCTTTTCCGTTCGGGGGATCGGATGCGTAGCTTGATGGGGCTGACAATTGTGGCTGTCGGGTTAGGCCTGGCGCAGCCAGTGCATGCCGAGGCGGCTTCCAATCAATCGATCACCGATATCCTGCCGCTGTTCGCAAAGAACCATTGCGAAGACGTCAAAGTCCCGGCGGAGCAGCTTTTCTGCGGCGACGGCGAGCTCAACGCGAGCGGCGACCGACTGAGTCGCGCCATCGCCGAACGGTTGAACCGGCTTCCGAACCGGCGGCTGGCGATCGAGGAAAATGCCGAATGGATCAGAGACCGCAATTCCAGTTGCGGCATTCTTGGACGGCAGCCGATCAGGATCGACGACATCAAGGCGGTCAGGGACTGCCTGTTGAAAGAGACCGAGGAGCGGATCGCGATATTGACCGATCCGAATTTCGACTGTCTCGCCGTGCACACGACGGCCGGCCTTTTGATTTGCAGCGATCCGACCCTGGCGCTGGCCAAGGAGGAGCTGAATGAGAAGGTGATGGCGGTCATCGCCCGGCTCAAGGACGATGACGAACGGGACGCGTTTGAGGAATTCGAACGGTGGACCAGAGAGCGCGATCGCAAGTGCGGCCTGGACAACAAGGACAACGTTCCGCTGGCGGAGCTTTCCTCCTCCGAGGGCTGCCTCTCCGAATATTTCGCTCGGAGGATCGCCGAGGTCACTGCAGCCAAAGGCGACTCGAAAAAATTGTTCGGAAGACAGCATCCATCACCGGCGCCGAATGCGGATGCGGTCGACCTCTGTGTCGCGCAAATTCATTCGGCAGGCTCGTGCGGCAACTTCATCGCCGTGAACCGGGTCTCTCAGGTGCGGGGCAACGAGACCAACGACGGCGCGGAAGTCACCAGCGCAATCGAGATGGTGGTTCTTTCGCCTTTCACCGCCTGCAGCCCGATCGCGTCGGGATGTACGGGCACCTGCTGGGATCTGAAAGCGGGCCGGCCGAAATCGGTGCCCGGCAGCCATGAGCAATTCCAGGTCGGCTATCGCGTGCGCATCGAAAAATCGTTTGCCTTTCAGAAGAAAGACGATGGCTGGCACTGCAGCGCAACGACCATGCAGCCGGTGGAAGTCGGCCTCGCCCTCAGCGGCCCCTAAAGAACGATCCGTTCTTGCCCCCAGTTTTAGTCACACAATTTTGGTTCCCCGATTCACCGCGCCGCAACGGTTTTTGGTCCATGGTCGTTAGTAGTTGTAACCAGGATCATCCGGCGTCATGGCCCCCACTCAATCGGCCCTCGAGCTGCGAGGGTTAACAAAGCGTTTTGACCGCCCGGCCGTGGATCGCCTGGATCTCACCGTTCGAACCGGCGAGTTCTACGCTTTGCTCGGCCCGAACGGTGCCGGCAAGACCACGACATTGCGCATGGTGGCTGGCCTGTTGCGGCCCGATGCCGGGTCCGTCTCGGTCACGGGCATCGACGCGCTGAGCGATCCGGTCGCGGCCAAGCAGGTGACGGCCTGGGTGTCGGACGAGCCGATGATCTACGACAAGCTGACGCCGCTGGAATATCTCGAATTCGTCGCGGGCCTCTGGGCGATCGAGCCCTCCTTCGCGGAAGCCTCCGCCCGCGAGCTGCTGGTCTCGCTCGGGCTTGAAGCGAACATGCACGAACGCTGTGAGGGATTTTCCAAGGGCATGCGCCAGAAGGTCGCGCTGGCCGGCGCGCTGGTGCACGATCCGCGCCTCATCATTCTCGACGAGCCGCTGACCGGTCTCGACGCCGTCTCCGCCCGCCACGTCAAGGGCCTGCTCGGCGAGCGCGTGCGCGGCGGGTGCACCGTCATCATGACGACGCATATTCTGGAAGTGGCTGAGCGCATGGCCGACCGCATCGGCGTGATCTCTTCGGGGAAACTTGTCGCCGAGGGCACGCTCGCTGAACTGCGGCAACAGAATGGTCGAGGCGATACCAGCCTCGAAGACATGTTCATCGCGCTGGTCGACCACGAGGCGGCAGCGGCATGACCACGGCCGCATTAAGCTGGTTCGCGCGCCACGAAATCCGTCTCGCCTGGCGCGAATGGCTCGCGATGATGACGGGCGGACGCCGCGGGCGTCGCCGCGCCATGATCGTCGGTCTTCTGGTCTTCGGAGTCTTGCTGCACATACCGGCCTACGCCGTGATCGGACGCTATGCCACGCTCCATGCCCCGCTCGACAAGCAGACGCTGATCGTCGTCACGGCGACCATCCTTTTGGCCTGGGCGTTGATGCTGTCGCAGGCGATCGAATCGGTGACGCGGGTATTTTATGCGCGCGCCGATCTCGACCTCATCATGTCGTCGCCGGTCGCCCTCACGCGTGTTTTTTCGATCCGGCTTGCCTCGATTGCGCTGTCGGTCACCGCCATGGCGATGCTGCTCGCAACGCCGTTCGTCGATGTTCTAATGTTCGGCGGCGGTCTCCGCTGGCTCGCCGTCTATGGCGTGGTCATCGCGATCGGGCTTTCTGCCGCGGCGATTGCAATCGCCGTGACCATTCTCCTGTTCCGGACGATCGGCCCGCAACGCACGCGGCTGGTCGCCCAGATTGTTGCTGCTGTGATCGGCGCCGGCTTTGTCATCGCGCTGCAGATTGCTGCGATCCTGTCCTACGGCACGCTGTCCCGCTTTGCGGTTCTGACGTCGGACGCGACCGCGGCGTTTGCGCCGGGACCCGACAGCATGCTGTGGTGGCCTGCGCGCGCGGCGTTCGGCGATGGCGAAGCGCTTTCGCTCCTGCTCGCCACCGGACTTCTGTTGCTCGGGGTCGTCATGGCGAGCCTCTCGGCGGGATTTGCCGACACCGCCGCGCGCGCCTCGGCCGGGACCGCATCTGCCCGCCGCGCCTCTCGCGCCCGTTCGTTCCGGACCGGATCGCGGCAGCAGGCGTTACGGCGGAAGGAACTGGTTCTGCTCGGCCGCGACCCGTGGCTGCTGTCGCAAAGCCTGATGCAGCTGCTCTACCTCGTGCCGCCTGCTGTGTTGCTGTGGCGGAGCTTCAGCGACTCGTCGATCGGCATCGTGCTGATCACGCCTGTCATCGTGATGGCGGCGGGACAACTCGCCGGCGGCCTTGGATGGCTGACCATTTCCGGCGAAGACGCGCCCGACCTCGTCAGGACGTCGCCACTGCCGCCCTCAAGCCTGATCCGTGCCAAGATCGAGGTGGTGCTGCTTGTGATCGGAGCGCTGTTCGCGCCGCTCGTCCTTGCGTTGATGTTTGCTTCACCTGAACAAGCGGCCGTCACGGCGGCGGGCGTCGCCGTCGCGGCGGCTTCCGCGACCGCGATCCAGCTCTGGTTCCGTGTGCAGGCCCGCCGCAGCCAATTCCGCCGCCGCCAGACATCGTCGCGGCTCGCAACGTTCGCCGAGGCTTTTTCGTCGATCGGATGGGCCGCGACGTCGGCGCTGGCGCTGTCAATTCCGCACGCCGCGCTGGTCTCGGGACTAATGACGGCAGCCATTCTGGCCGCAACCTGGAAGCTTAGCCCGCAGCGAGATTAGATAGCGTTTTCGAGCGAAGTGGGCACCGGTTCGCGTGAAGAAAACGCGTCAATAGAAAAAGCGCGTTGCTTACGCCTTGATCACATCCATCACCGCTGCCGCAAACGCTTCCGGCTCTTCCTGCGGAAGATTGTGTCCGGCATGCGGGATGATGCGATGGTCGAGACGGCGGCTGAACTTCGCCGCATGCGCCGTGCCGTCGATAGCGGGATTGACGCCGTCTGCCTCGCCGTCGAGCGTGATCGTGGGTACCGTGATGACAGGCTGCGCCGCCAGCCTGCGCTCCAGATCGGCATAGCGCGGATCGCCGTCAGCGAGGCCATAGCGGTGGCGATAGCTGTGGATCACGACATCGACATAATCAGGATTGTCGAACGCCATGGCGGTCCGATCGAAGGTCGCATCGTCGAAATGCCAGTTCGGCGACCACTGTTGCCACAAGATCCTGGCGATCTCGCGCCGGTTGGCGGCAAGACCGGCGCGGCCGCGCTCGATCTGGAAATAATACTGATACCAGTAAGCGAGCTCGCGCGGAGGCTTCGCTGGGGCCATGGCGTGCGCGATATCCTGGATCAGATAGCCGTTCACGCTCACGAGACCCGCGCAGCGATCGGGCCATAGCGCCGCGCCAACGCAGGCCGCTCGGCCGCCCCAATCATAGCCGGCAAAAACCGCGCGCTTGATGCCAAGCGCGTCGATCAGCGCGAGCAGGTCGGCGCCGACTGCGGCCTGCTCGCCCGAGCGCGGCGTTTTGGAATCCAGAAAGCGGGTCGCCCCGTAGCCGCGCACGTAGGGCACGATCACGCGACAGCCTTTGGCGGCGAGCATTGGCGCCACGTCGACATAGGAGTGAATGTCGTAAGGGAAGCCGTGCAGCAGCACCGCGACCGGACCGTCCGAAGGCCCGTCCTCGTGATAGGAAATATTGAGCACGCCCGCGTCGATCGAGCGCAGCGGCTCCAAGCGGCGTGAGGCGGCCGCGCGCGCTTTTGAAAACTCCATCGCAAAACCTCCGGTAACGGCGGCCGCAAACATCAAGAGACGACGGCGGTCGATCGGTTCTCGCACTCGTGCTCCGGGATCGGCGCTTAACTCTGCGCCCGCATGAAGTCTAACAAGAAAGTGCAATGAGCCATCATTCAAATTGCCGTATCAGCCCAGACATGCGCGATCGCCGCCATGACGGCCCGGCAATTCGACGCTACACTCCGATGTCTGTAATTGTTCCGGGTGTGAGCGCCATGCTGCGGATAGCTCCCGTCGTCCTCGGCCTTTTGGGCTGTCCGATCTCACTGGCTGCCGCGCAGGACGCGCCGCGCGGCAGCGAATGCCTCGCCATGGCGCAACAGCCGCCTCGCGTGACGCCAGTGTCGCTACGTGCTGCCGCGGCAAAGGATGACAACGTCACCATCACCTATGCCGGCCATTCGACCTACTACATCGATACTCCGGGCGGGGTGCGGATCGCGACCGACTTCAGCGGCGCGTACACGACCGGCCGTCTGCCCGACGTCGTCACCATGAACCGCGCGCACTCGACGCATTACTCGCTATTCCCCGATGCGCGCATTCCGCACGTCTTTCACGGCTGGAATGACGACGGCAGTCCGGCCCGGATCTTTGAGCGCATCGGCGACGTGCTCATCCGTAACGTCACCACGGATATCCGGCGCTATTTCATGGACGATTCCTCGGGCGAGATGATCAAGGACGGAAATTCCATCTTCGTCTTCGAGGTCGCGGGCCTCTGCATCGGCCATCTCGGCCATTTGCACCACAAGCTCGACGACAGCCATTTCGCCGCCATCGGCCGCCTCGATATCGTGATGGTGCCGATCGACGGAACGTATACGATGTCGCTCGACGGCGTCTCCGAGATAACGCGGCGGCTGCGCGCGTCGGTGGTGCTGCCGATGCATCGCTTCGCCACGCCGCTCGACGAGTTCATGAGCAGGATCGGACAGCAATTCGAGATCGAGGAGCGAGCCGAGCGCAGCCTGACGATTTCGAAAGAGACCTTGCCTCAGGCGCCGACCGTCATCATTCTTCGCGGCGTCTGACTTGAATAGCGCAGGGGAGAGCGTTCGTGGCCGCAAGTACCTTACCATCCACCAAAAGCGGCCTTTATGCCGATCCGCGCCCCGACTGGCTTGCCTTGCGCGAAGAGGACGTGCTCGATCCAGCCCGCCGGATTGTCGACCCCCACCATCATCTGTGGGATCGCGGCGGCCAGCGCTATCTCATCGAGGACATCACCTCCGATCTCGCCTCCGGCCACAATGTCATCGCCACCGTTTATGTCGAGGCGCGTTCGATGTATCGCGCCAAGGGGCCGGAAGCGTTTCGTCCGGTCGGCGAGGTTGAGTTTGCCAATGGCGCCGCGGCCATGAGCGCGAGCGGCGGCTACGGTCCCGCCGCCGTCTGCGCCGGAATTGTCGGCCACGCCAATCTCTTGTTGGGCGACGAGGTGCGTCCGGTGCTGGAGGCCGAGATCTCAGCCGGCCAGGGCCGCTTCCGCGGCATCCGGCATTCATCCGCCTGGGATGCCGATCCCAATGTGGCGCACATGTATGCGACGCGGCCCAAAGGCCTGTTGCTCGATTCCACGTTCCGCAATGGCTTTGCGCATCTCGCTCCACTCGGCTTGAGCTATGACGCATGGCTGTTCCATCCACAGATTGGCGAGCTCACCGATCTTGCCCGCGCCTTTCCGGAAACACGCCTCGTGCTCGATCACTGCGGCGGGCCCGCCGGCACCGGTCAATATGCCAATCGCCGCGAGGAGATTTTCGCGACCTGGAAGGCGTCGATCCGCGAGATCGCAGAATGCCCGAACGTCGTGGTGAAGCTCGGCGGCCTCGCGATGTGCCTGCTCGGTTATGACTTTCACGAGCGGGCGATGCCGCCCTCATCGGAGCAGTTGGCCGCGGCGTGGCGGCCTTATATCGAGACGTGCATCGAAGCCTTCGGCGTCGAACGCGCGATGTTCGAGAGCAACTTTCCGCCCGACAAAGGCCAATGCAGCTACCAGGTGATCTTCAACGCTTTCAAACGCATCGCCGCGTCCTTGAGCGAGGCCGAGAAGAATGCGCTGTTCTCAGGGACGGCGACGAGAGCCTACGGGCTCAAGCTCGACTGATTGCTATGGCGCACTGTGGCCGAATTCCCGGCGCAGGAAGTCGATCACGACCCGTACCTTGCGCGGGAGATACGTCCGACTCGGGTAAAGCAGCCAGGCCGCGGTCTCGAAGTCGGTTGCCGTAACGGCATACTCTGGAAAAAGCTCGACGAGCGCGCCGCTCGCAAGTTCATCCCTGACCATCCAGTCTGCAAACAGTGCCGGTCCCATGCCGTTAACCGCGCAGGTGAGAAGCACGAGCGGGTTTGAGATCAGGACGTCGCCATCGACCGCGATCTCGGAGGTCGCCCCGCCGGAATCGCGAAACAGCCATCGCGATCGGTAATCCGGCAGATTCAACAGCAAGCAGCGATGCGCGGCGAGGTCCGCCGGCGCCGCCAGCGGCAGCTCCCTTTCACGCGAACCCGCGACGTAGGCCGGGCTTGCACAGACACGATACCTGGTGTCGGCCAGCTTGACGCCGATCAACGCGGAATCGCGGCTTGGGCCGAGGCGCACCGCGAGATCGACGCCTTCCGAAACCAGATCGAGGTTGACGTCCGTCAACACGAGGTCGATGCCGAGATCGGGAAAGGCCTCGCGCAGTTCAGGCAACAGCGGCGCAATGCACTTTTGTCCGAATGCGACCGAGGCTGTGAGCCGGATGATGCCGATCGGCTCGGCGCTCGTTGTTAGCGCGTCGTCCTTCGCCCGGTCGAGCTCATCGAGCAATGGCTCAACACGCGCGAGATATTTCGCGCCCGCTTCCGTCAGCGTCATCCGCCGCGTCGAGCGTTGCAGCAGCCGCACCTGGAGCTCGTCTTCAAGTCCGGCAATGGTTCTCGAAATCGACGACGGATCGGTGCCACAGTCTCTCGCCACGACGGCAAAACTGCCACGCTGCGCAACGCGCACGAAGATTCGCAGGGTCTCGATATCCATCCCGCCATCAGATGCGCATCAACGGCCTGAAATGCAAGTTTCGCTGTCCGACCCGCTCGTTCGCATTCGTGCAAGATTCGCATCGGCGTCGTGAGGGATCATCGGCTGGCGGCGGCCGGGCGTGGGGCTACCTAATAGCCGCAACCTTCCCGGAGATCATCATGCCGACGCTTCTTCGTATCGATTCAAGCTCAAGACGCGATGGATCGCATTCGCGGGCGCTCGCCGACGCGTTCGTGGCCGCGTGGTCCAGCCGCTTTCCCGGCGCCCGCATCACGCGGCGTGATCTGGCGGCCGACCCGATCGCCCATATTCACGAGACCACCATTGCCGGCTTCTACACGCCGGTCGAAAAACTCGACACCAGCCTGAAAGACGCGGTCGCGCTGTCGGACGAGCTGATCGACGAGGTCAATTCCGCCGACACCATCCTGATCGCGACGCCGATGTACAATTTCGCCGTGCCGTCGGCGCTGAAATCGTGGATCGACCAGATTGTCCGGATTAATCGAACCTTCTCCTATGACGGGACGAATTTCACGGGATTGGTGAAGGCGAAACGAGTGGTCGTTGTCGCTGCCTTCGGCGCCGGCGGCTATGGCGGCGCCCTGGCGAGCGCGGATTTTGTCACGCCCTATCTGAAGTTCCTGTTTGGCTTCCTCGGCGTTGCCGACGTCACGGTGATCCCGACGGAGGCGACCACCGCGGACGCCGCGACGGTTGCGGCGAATCTCGATCAAGCCAAGGCCAGCATCGTCAAGCTCGTAGAGGCAGCGTGAGCATGCGCATCGCGGTACTCGGACTGGGCGCGATGGGCAGCCGAATGGCCCTGCGCCTGCTACGCGCGGGCCACGAGGTGCGCGTTTACAACAGGTCGGCAGGGCCGCTACATGATCTGGCGGCTGCCGGTGCGGTGTCGCGAAGCTGCCGAGAGCGCCGGGGTCGTCATCGCGATGGTGCGCGACGACGAAGCCTCGCGCACGATCTGGTGCAACGAACAGCATGGCGCTTTGAGAGGGCTCGGCGCGGGTGCGATTGCGATCGAATGCAGTACGCTGACGCCCGGCTGGGTGAGAGAGCTCGCCGAACAGGTCCAGAAGACCGGAGCCGCTTTCCTCGATGCTCCCGTGGTCGGCTCGCGTCCGCAAGCGGATGCTGGCCAGCTGATCCATCTCGTCGGCGGGGACGCCGGCGATCTCGATCGGGCGAAAAGCGTACTCTCGGCGATCGGCGGCGCGAGCCATCATGTCGGGCCCGTCGGGGCCGGCGCGGCGTTGAAGCTCGCGGTCAATGCGCTATTCGCAATCCAGGTCGCCGCTGTCGCCGAGTTGTTGGCGCTGCTGCGGGGCATCGATGGCAATCAAGCTGCCATGATGGAGGCACTCGCCTCTCTTCCGGTCACGAGTCCAGCCGCCAAAGGCGCGCTTGCGTTGATCCAGGCCAAATCGGATGCGCCGCTGTTTCCGATCGATCTCGTCGAAAAGGATCTTGCGTATGCGCTGGCTCAGACGAAGGCGGCGCTTCCGATGACCAAAGCCGCCCTGCAATGTTTCGGAAGAGCCAAGGCTGAGGGACTTGGAGCGCTCAACATCACTGCGATCGCGCGCCTGTATCAGGCGCAGGCGTAACTCAGGTCGCCAGACCCGGCGCGACCCGCTTCTCGGACAGAAACACGACGCGCTTGATCTTGTTGAAGACCCGCGCGGCAAAGCCGAGCAAGAACGGCTGAGTGGTCCGGCAGAAGGCGAGCTTGCGAACGCGACCCTCGACGTGCCACCGGGCATGCGCGCCGTCGCGGAAGAAGATCACGTCGCCGGGACCGTAACGGGTCGGGCCGCCCATCGCGTCGCTTTCGAGCACGATTGAGCCTTCCAGGATCAGGATGGTCTCGTCGAAATCGTAGTACCAGTTGAATTTGCCTTCGCTGCACTCCCAGACGATGGTGGTGGCCAAACCATCGGCGCTCTTCGACAGCACGCAGGATTGCGCGACGGGATTACCCTCGATGATCCACGACGGCTCGATCGGCCTCGACGTCAGGTTGACGACGATGTTGCTGGTTTCAATCAATGCCATCTATGCCCCTCAAATACCCGAAAAATGCCGATCAAAATGCACCGGGCTTCGGCCCGGCGACATCGGGCGCGAAGCTAATAACAATCTTTTAAGCTTTCCTTAGCGGCTTCTGTCGCAATCAACGGGTGCGGCCGGGTCACCCGGTCGCGGAACCGTTCAGGCCCACTCGCCCTTCCGGAACACCGGCACACGGCGGCCGTCTGCGTACAGGCCGTCGATATCGATCTCACCGGAGCCGATCATCCAGTCGATGTGGATCAGGCTGGTATTGCCGCCCTGCGCCGCGATCTGCTCCGGCGTCAGTTTCGTCCCGTCGACGAAACACTTCGAATAGCACTGACCGAGGGCAATGTGGCAGGCGGCGTTCTCGTCGAACAGGGTATTGAAGAACAGTAGCCCGCTCTTCGAAATCGGCGAAGAGTGCGGCACCAGCGCCACTTCACCGAGACGGCGCGCGCCTTCGTCGGTATCGAGCACCTTGTTGAGCACTTGTTCGCCACGCGATGCCTTTGCTTCGACAATGCGCCCTTCCTCGAAGCGCACAGCGATGTTCTCGATCAGCGAGCCCTGATATGACAGCGGCTTGGTACTGACGACGTGTCCGTCGACCCGCCTTGCGTGCGGCGTGGTGAAGACTTCCTCGGTCGGAATATTAGCGTTGCAGGTGATACCGTTTTTCGCGGTGGAACCGCCGCCCTGCCATTCGTGTCCGTCGGCGAGCCCGACCGTGAGGTCGGTGCCGGGGCCGGAGAAATGCAGGGCACCGAACCGTTGTCCGTTCAGCCACTCGCGACGGCTACGCAGTATTTCATTGTGCGCCTGCCAGGCCGCGACGGCGTCATCCCTGTCGACGCGCGACGAGGAGAAGATGGCGTCGGCAAGCTTTCCTATCGCGACGTCTTCTTCATCTTGTGGAAACACGAGCTTGGCCCAGGACGGCGACGGATAGGCGATGATGTTCCAGTTGATGTCAAAATTGACGATGCGTTCGAGCGCCGGCTTGTAGGCAATGGAGTTGGCCTTGTTGGCCCGCGCCACTTTCGCCGGATCCTCGCCCGACAGCAGCATCGGATTGTCGGCAACGATGGCAAGCCGTGCCGTGTTGGCGGCAAATGCCTTCGACATGCCCTCGTAAAGCCAGTTGGCCGCGCGGTCGAAACCCTCGTCCGGCCCGTACCGGTAGCGCAACAGCGTGATCGCTTCGTCCGACAGGATCGGGGTCACCAGACCGGCACCGGCCTTGTAGGCATATTCGGCCACCTTGCGGACCAACGGCAATGCGACCGTCGGCGCCGTCACCAGAAGATTCTGTCCACGCTCGAGCCTTAGGCCCACCTTGATGGCGACCTCCGCCAGCCGGTCGAGTTTTACGGGATCAATCGGTGAGTTCCGTTCCGGAGTATTCATATTGAATCGCCTGTCGTTGCTTCGCGCATTATATCAGCTTTTGAGAGGCGCACAGCGAAACAATGCCGCACACATCAACCTTGCAAGCACAGAATATTTATAAGAGTCCGCAGGTCGAGTGACGATCAGTTGAACAGCCTGACATCAGCGCGAAATCTCTTCGAGCTGCAGGTTCCGCGTCTCGATCATGCGGGTTGCGGCGATCAATCCAATGATCGCCACGGCGGCGAACATCAGAAATACCGCATCGACGCCACCGCCCTTGCCCAGCATGAAGCCGATTATCGTCGGCCCGATCGCAGACGCGATCCGCAGCCAGGACGTCGCAACGCCGGTTCCGACCGCGCGCATCCGCGTGGGATAGATTTCCGGCGTGTAGAGATAGACCACGGCCGCAATCGATCCGATCAGCCCGTAGCTGAGCGTGGAGAGGACGATGAACCACGACACCTCCTGCGTGCCTCCGAACCCCAGGATGCCGAGCGTCACCGCGCCAAGACCGAAGGCGCCTATCATCCAGTATTTGCGGCCCGTACGGTCGATCACCAGCGCGCAGATCAGCACCAGACACACTTGCGCGACGTTGGTCAGCGAAGCCGCGCGAAGCGCCTCGGGAAGCGCGAGGTGATAGACGGTGGTGTAAAGCGTCGGCATCCAGTTGTTGAGGCCATTGGCCACGAGAAACGCCGACGCCCATAACACCCAGGCAATCAGCGTGCGCCCGCGATAGGCGGGTGATAGCAACTCGCCCCATTTGCCGCGGGAGCGAGCGGGCACCTCGACCTGTGCCGGAAGTGTGACGGCGGATGCGGCATGAGCCGCTTCGCTCGATTTGTCCGACGCCGCCTCCAGGCGGCCGATGACGGCCTCAGCCGAGGCAAGCCGGCCCTTGCCGATCAGCCAGCGCGGAGATTCCGGCAGCCGCAGCAACATCAGCGCGATGACCAGGCCGGGGATGCCGCCGATCAGGAACATGATCTGCCAGCCCATCAGCGGTACAAGCCAGGCGCCGACCTGGCCGGTCGCCATCAACCCGATCGGAAAAATCATTTCATAGAGCAGGAAGAAACGGCCGCGGCCGCGGGCTTTGGAAAGCTCGCTGATATAGGTGGCGGCCACCGGCATCTCGCCGCCGACCCCGATGCCTTGAACGAAACGAAGCACGAGGAGAACATTGAAACTCCAGGCCGCGGCACAGGCCAGACTCAATACCGCGTAAATGGCGGTCGCTGCCGCCGCGCAGGGAATGCGGCCATAGCGTTCGGCGCCCCAACTGAAAGCGAACGCGCCGATGATCTGCCCGACATAGCTTGCGCCGATCAGAATGCCGATTTCAGGCGGCGTGATGTGCCACAGCGGCACCAGGATCGGCAGAACGAACGCAATCGACAGCGCATTGAAGGCATCGAAGAAGGTCGCACTGCCCATCACGACCCGGGCAATGACGAACCAGCGTGACGCCGGCACCCGCTCCAGCCGCGCGAGCAAGTGTGTGGCCGCACCCTCGGCGTCGAAGGCAGGCTGAGACGACAAGCCGGCCGAAGCCTGGGAGCGTGGCGTTGCATCTGCAAGTGACACGTGTCTCTCCCGCTAAACCTGCCTCGCCAGCGTCAATATCTTTTCCGCGATCAACTCGGGGCACTCGATCGGCGTCAGATGGCGCACGTTCGGCAGAACCGAAAGCGTGGCGTTTCGTAGCGCCTCGTGAAGCTGCTCCGACATCGCAACCGGCGTGGCGTAATCCTCCTCGCCAACGATGACACTGACCGGCAACCTCATCGCAGCTTGATAGTGCCGCAGATCAGCGTCGCCCAGCATCTGGCAGGTCGCGCGATAGCACTCGACGTCGTTGGCGAGGAACACGTCGATATGTTTCTGCATCACGTCTGGATGCTGTTCGCGAAACGCATCGCTCACCCATCGCGTCGCCTGAAAGCCGATCAGCGCCGATAGTCCCTTGGTCGCAGCAGTGGCTGCGCGCTCACGCCAGTCTTTCGGTGCGGTCGGACCATACCATGCGGTGCTGTCCATGACGGCAAGGGCCTGTGCGCGTTCGGGATAAGCCCCGGCAAAGGCTTGCGCAACGCATCCACCCATCGAACAGCCTGCAATAATCGCGCGGCGCCAACCTACGTGGTCGAGGAGGTTCGCGAGATCACCAGCGAAGAGTTCGGGCGTGTAGGTCATCCTGACCCTGGCTGACTGTCCGTGACCGCGGCAATCATAGGCCAGAACATCGGCATGCGGCGTGAGCAGAGGCACTACGCCATCCCAAAAAGTCCGATCGAGCGCCAGCGAATGGATCAGCGCAATGCGCGGGCGCTCAATTGATCCTTCGACCGCGTGCAGCGTGTAGGCGATCGACGCGCCGTCGGCCGCGATCGCGTTCCCCGATGACGATACCACGGCAACACTCATGCCGCCGCCGATTTTGGCGAAGAACCCGGCGCCGGCGCCGGCGCATCGAGCGATACGTTCCAGGCGTCGTAGCCATACAGCCAGCCCGGATCGTCGTTGCCGCCGCTCATCCAGGTGTTGGCGCTCGAGATCTCCTGGATCTTGGAGGTGCGCGGCTTGCGATGGGCCTCGAAGCGTTTGAACGCTCCTTCGATGCCATCGACCTCGACACCCCTGAGACAACGTGCGAGGACCGCAGCATCCTCGATCGAGGTTGCCGCGCCTTGCGCCATGTAAGGTGTCATTGGATGGCAGGCGTCGCCGATCAGCACCACCCTGCCCTCGCTCCAGGTCGGCAGCGGATCACGTTCGAGGATCGCCCATTTGTGGCAATCCGGACAGGCATCGAGCACCATCCGCACCTCGGCATGGAAACCCGCGTAGGCCTTGCGCAGCTCATGCACGTCGCCTTTCGCCGACCAGGATTCCTTCGTCATCCAGTCGGCAGGCTCCGGCACGCTGGTGACGAAGTAAAGCTGGCTGCGGTCCCTGGTGGTATAATAGATCACAATATGGCGATCCTCGCCCCACCACTTGACGCGCGAGCGCGAGATATCCTGCGGCAACCGGCTTGAATCGAACACCGCGCGGTAGGCGATGCGCCCGCGATGGATCGGCTTGTCGGGGCCAATAATAATGTCACGCACGACCGAGTGGACGCCGTCGGCGCCGATCACGGCATCGGCTTTAGCCGTCGTGCCGTCGGCAAAGAACAGCGTCACCGGGCCGCCATTTTGCTCCAGCCGAACCAGCTTCTTGTTCAGATGAATGATGTCACGCGGGACGACCGAGGTCAGCGCTTCATGCAGGTCGGCGCGGTGCATGCAGAGGAACGGCGCGCCGTAAAGATCTTCCGGCATCGGCAATTCGCGCTTGAGTTCGCCGGTGTCGCCAACGCGGTTGAGATGAGAGTACGGGGCGAAGGCGCGCTGGCGCAGCATGTCCTCGACGCCGATGCCGCGCAGCACCTTCATCGAGTTCGGCAGCATCTGGATCCCGGCGCCGATGCGGCCGAACTGATGCGCCTGTTCAAAGACCTCGACATCGAGGCCTGCCTGCCGCAGTGTCCCGGCGGCCGCCATGCCGCCCATGCCGGCGCCAATGATTGCGATTTTGGGGGATACCATGCCCTCGCCGCTCCCTGGATTTTTGAAAGTTTCTTGTCTCGCGGTCTTGGCGCAGCGAAGCGGCCGCGCGGCTATGGTTCCTCCTTATATGGCCTCTCCCGATCGATCAATCCGGTCGATCCTTGAGCTGAAATTCACCGGTCGGCATAAGCCACTATTTGACAAACTGACGCCATTTGTCAAAATTGTCGAATGGGCTCTTCCGATCGAATTTTATCGGCGGCAGAAAACGTCTTTGCAAGGTTCGGCTTCCGGCGCGCGTCGATGAGCCAGATCGCGGAGGAAGCCGGCCTGACCCGGCAGGCGCTCTATCATCACTATGAAAGCAAGGAAGCGCTGTTTCGGGCCGTCGTCGAACAGATGCACGAATACGCCTTTGAGGCAGAGGCTGCAGCGGGTCTCGAACAGGAGCAGGCTGGCGGCGGATTGGCCGATATTCTGGCCGCGCAGATCGGCGCGCGCTTTCGCTACCTGATCGAATGCGTCGAGGACTCGCCGCAAGCCGACGAGCTGATGTCCGAACATCAGCTGCAGACCCGCGATCTCTATCAGAGCTTTGTCGAGCACAACGCCGATTTGCGCGCCGAGACCATCGACCGCGTCTGCGCCAGGCAAGGCCTCGCCTTGCAGGATGGCATGACGTCGCGCGATCTCGCTCACTGCATCCAGACCGCCGTCCGCGGTTTCAACAATCTTCGCCTGGATACTGAGCTGCTGCGTGAACTCGACCGGATGGTCCGCCTTCTCGTGGCGGGCGCGATTGCGCCTGCTGCATCCCAATTCCGCGCCAAAAGGAGATCGAAATGAGCACCGTGGCGATCAATGGCCGTATCGAAACCTTGCCGGGGAATCCGGATGCTCTTCTCGTCGATGTCCTGCGCGACGGATTGGGTCTGACCGGGACCAAACTCGTCTGCGGCGCAGGCGTCTGCGGCGCCTGCACCGTGCTGCTCGACGGCGTCCCCGTGGTGAGCTGCCTGATGCCGGCGAAGGCCGCCGCAGGCCGAACGATCACCACGGTCGAAGGAATTGCGGCCGCGACACTGCACCCGATCCAGCGCGCATTCATGGCGCTCGACGCCTTGCAGTGCGGCTTCTGCACGCCCGGCTTCATCGTCGAAGCAACCGCTTTTCACGACAACTGGCGCAAAGCGCATGGCACCGCGTCTCCGTCGCGCGAGGAGATCGGCGCCGCGCTCTCCGGACATCTGTGTCGATGCGGCGCCTACGACAATATTCTGCGCGCGGTCGCGGAAGCCTGCAGCGGCCGCTTCGATGCCGATACAAGCGTCGCGCCTCGCATTGAGGCCCGCGACAAGGTGACGGGCAATGCAAAATATACCGTCGACATCCGCCACGAAGGGCAACTCGAAGGCCTGATCGTTCGTTCGACCGTCGCCCACGGCAAAATCACCGCGCTCGATTTTGCGCCAGCGCGGGCGCTGCCCGGCGTCGGGGCTGTGGTCTCGCTGCTCGGCGACGACAAGATCGTGCGCTATGTCGGCGAGCCGATCGCGGCGGTCGCCGCGCGGGATCATGCGACTGCACGAGAAGCTGCTGCCGCCATCGGCATCACTTACGAGCAACTGCCATCGGTCGTGGGACTGGACGCCGCGCGCAAGGTGGACGCGCCCGTCGTGTTCGAAAAATCGAGCCGCAAGAAGGCGGCCAACGTCTCGGAAGGATCGCCGGCGCCGGCGTCGTGGAAGCAAAATGTCCGTGGTCCTTCCGCCGCCTTCTCGCATCGGACGAGGACGGTGCGCAGCGAAGTCGCGAACGCGACGGAGGCGAATGATCCACTGCTGATCAAGGATATTTTTCGCACCGCGGGCCAGTCGCACAGCTGTCTCGAACCGCACGCCACCGTCGCGCGCTTCGACGGCGATCGGCTGACGCTGCACGTCTCGACGCAGGCCGTCTTTCACGTGATGGAGCTGATCGCCAAGCGCTACAAACTGAATCACGACAAGGTGCGCGTGATTGCGGATCACGTCGGCGGCGGATTCGGCTCAAAGGGAAGCGTCGGCATCGACACCATCGCCGCGATCGAGCTCGCGCGCGAAGCCAAGGCGCCGGTTCGCGTCGCGCTCGATCGCCACGATGAACTGTCCGTCACCGGACATCGTCCCGGCACTGAAGTCGACATCGCCTTGTTGCCGTCGCAGGACGGCCGGCTGAAGGCGTTGTCGTTGACGGCCTGGTCCGACAACGGCGCCGGCGTCAATTCCACCATCGCGGCGCTCGCGCGCCTGATCTATCCCGCGGAAGCCAAGGCGCTGGTCGACTTCGACGTCATCAGCAACTTGCCGCCGGGCGCGCCGTTTCGAGGGCCGGGCGGGCCGCCGATGGCGTTTGCGCTGGAACAGGCCGTCGACGAAGCCGCGCTTCGCATGCAAATAGACCCGATCAGACTTCGCCAGCGCTGGGACACCGACCCCAATCGTCAGCGGCTGTATGAATGGGCCGCGGGACTTGAGGTCTGGCGCAATGCGAAGCCGGCCTCGTCCAAGAACGGTCGCTATCGTCGCGGCGTCGGCGTTGCGAGCGGTTACTGGCTGTATTTATGGCAGCCGGGGTCGAAGGTTGAACTCGCGATCAAGGGCGGGCGGCTGATTGCAAGCAGCTCGATCCAGGACATAGGCACCGGCAGCCGGACCGTGATGGCCAACACGGTCGCGCGCGAATTCGGACTCGATCCGCATGAGATCGACGTTCGCATCGGGGATTCGATTTTGCCGGAAGGGCCGGGCTCGGGCGGCAGCCGAACCACCGCCTCGGTCGTGCCGCCGATGCTGCTCGCGATTCAGAAGCTCAAGACCGTCATCGAGAACAACGCAAGACAAAAGCCCGCGCCCGGCTCCAATGCGCCATGGCGCGAGTTGATCGCGGCGTCCGCCGACGTCAGCGTGTCGGCGACGCGGCCCGAAGACAGCCGGCATCTGGCGCCTGGCGTACGTTCGCCGCTGAAGGAAGCGGGCTTCATGGGCGCGATCTTCGGCTGGATGATGCGTCGGTTCTCGAATCTTGCCATCGGCGCCGGCGTGCCGAGTTCGGTGCAGGTGGTTGAGGTCGAGGTCGATACCTGGCTCGGCCACGTGCGCGTGCTCAACGTTCATACCGGAATCGCTGTCGGCAAGCTCGCCGCGCCGGCGCTGGCGCGCAGCCAGGCGGCGGGATCGGTGATCCAGGGCATCGGATACGCGCTTTACGAAGGACGCGAGGTCGATCCGCTCCGCGGACATATTCTCACCGCGGGCCTCGAGGATTACCGCATCCCCGGTATCGCCGACACGCCCAACATCGATATTCATTTCGACGAAGCCGGTTTCGATCACGTGCTCGGCGGCAGTGTCGGAATTGGCGAGGTCGCAACGGTGCCGACATCGCCGGCGATTGCGAACGCCATCCGCAACGCGATCGGCGTGCGGGCCAATTCGCTGCCGGTCCGGCCCGACCGGCTGGTGGCTCTCCTGAACCAGAGGAGCGTGGCATGAGCAACGGCACAGCCTCGGCCTCAGCGCCGTTAGCGGAATTTCGCGCAGCAGGAACCGATCTTTCCGAGCGCCGGCGCAGCGGCGTCTCGCGCGGGCCGCTGACCGATCTGGTCCGACCGGCCGGCGCGCAAGACATCACGTGGGACGAAAATGGCGCAGCGCGGATCAACGCCTTCGCGACGATTGCAACGCTGGCTGCCGATGCAAGGCTCGCATCCGCCTATCCCGGCGTGAACGCGGCGGCGGGCGGGCTTGCCACGCCGCAGATCCGGCATGTGGCGACGCTTGGCGGCAATCTCGCCCAGCGCTCGCGCTGCTGGTATTTCCGCGATCCGCACATTCCCTGTCTCAAGAAGGGTGGCGACAGCTGCCCCGCGCGCGATGGCAATCATCTCTACGGCGTCGTCTTCGATCTCGGTCCTTGCGTCGCGCCGCATCCGTCGACGATGGCGGCAGCGCTCATGGCCTATGACGCGACCGTCACGACGAACCGGCGGCAGGGTCTCGGGATCGCGGCGTTGCTGGGCGATGGCTCGAATGGCCGCGCCGATAACCTTCTCGCGCCGGGCGAGATCGTTGAGAGTATCGATCTCGGCGTCCCCGTCGCCGGCGAACGCGCGCTCTATCGGCGCGCAATCAGCCGCAGCTATGCTGAATGGCCCCTGGTGGAAGTGGTCGTCCGCGCGGTGATTGCGGACGGCACTTTCAAGCTTGCCCGGATTGTGGCGGGCGGTATTGCGCCGGTGCCGCTTCGACTGACCGCATCCGAGTCGCTTTTGCATGGCGCTGCCGTGAATGCGACAGCGATCGGGAATGCGGTTGCACAATCCACCGTCGGCGCCAAGCCGCTCGCAATGACTGGCTACAAGCTCGACCTGCTCAGGGGCCTGTTGCGCGATCAGCTTGAAAGGATCATCGCCTAGCGCCTTCGGTTTCCACATCCCGGATCTATTCCGCATCCTTCTTCGCGAAGACCGGCGCCAGTTTCGCCCGAGCCGAAATCCGCGGCAGCATGCGCAGCAACACGCTGTCGCGCAAAATCAGGTGATGGAATAGCGCAGCGCCGACGTGAAGACCGATGAGGACCATTAGCGCCTTCGCGCCGATTTCGTGAGCCTCGACAAACAGGCTGCGCATCGCAGGATCCGGCTCCATCAACGCCGGCACGCGCCAGAAGAACAATTCAACGGGGTGTCCGCGCAGCAGCACCCGGGCCAGCCCCGTAACCGGCTGCATCAGCAGAAAAAAGTAGAGGCCGTATTCATTGGCTTTTGCGATGGTTTGCTGAATTTTCGGCATGCTCGGCGGGAACGGCGGCAGATAGGCAAAATAACGACGCCGGACGAGGCGCGCCACCACGACGATCCAGGTCAACATGCCGCAGGTCAAATGAATCGATAGCAGCATCGTCTCGAGAGGGCCCTCGTCGCCGACGACTTTAATCGCCCAGACACTGGTAAACTGAACCACGATCAGAACGACTGTCAGCCAATGCAGCATGATGCTGGTTCCATCGAACCGATCATCTACGTGAGTCGCGGCGGCGGATGCTTTCGCGGATTCTAAATCTTTTGTCATGTCGATCTGCTCCGATTCTTCGCCTGCATCCATTCGATGCGGAAAAGACCGGAGCGGGTCCGACTTTATTCCTGTTGGGTTTTGCTTAAGGGCGCGGCTGGTTGACAAATACCGCCAACAAAGGCCGGGATGCGCTTATCTCACAACATGATGATCTCGCTGCGGCGGCGTTCGGCGGCTTTCGCCACCGCTTCAGTCCTGGTGCGCGCGCCGAGTTTACGAAACAGTGACTCGACATGAAACTTGACCGTGTGCAGCGAAATATCGAGCCGCCGCGCAATCCCCTTGTTGGTCATGCCTTCGGCAAGGGCGGCGAGCACTTCGAGTTCGCGCGGCGTCAGCAAAGGGTGACCCTCGCTCTCGCCCATCGCGGCAAAACCATCGCGTGCGACAGGCGCGCGCACGATGAGGCCGGCGGCGACCGCGCGGATCGCCGCGTCGATCTGCCGCGCGTCGGCCTCGCGCGGCAACGCGCCGCGCAAGCGGTCGTCGGCGATACCAAGCCCTTGGATACCAAGCCCGATGACGTTGCGCGCATCTTCCGGCGGCCGGCCGCCGTCGGCGAGCACGATATCCGCCGCATCGTGCGCGTCGACAATCATGTGGCCTGCTTCAGTGACGGCCTTGCAAAGGAGGTTGCGGCGATGCGGGTCATCCGCGTGAACAGCGACCCGCAATCGCTCCGCAAATACGATATCGTTCGCCACTTCGTTCACGCGGCCTGCCGTTCTGCAATGGTGGTCTGGACGGTGATCACGGCGCCGCCGCGGATCAGGCGGACATCCGCCTTGCGTCCGATGCTGTCGCTGCCGAAATATCGGGCGAGCTTTCTGAAGCGATACGCAGATATGCCGTCGACGCTCAGGATGATGTCGCCAGCGACGATCCCCGCCTGTGCGGCCGGACCGTTATCGACGACCGACATCACCATCATCCCGCCGTTCTGATCGGCGCTTTCGCGCAAGGCATCCGGGACCGCGACGGCATGCAGCGCAACACCGAGCCAGCCGCGCGCGACATGCCCTTCCTTGATCAACTGCGGCACCACGCGCGCAAGCGTCGCGTGCGGAATGACAATGACCTTGCCGCGCGGCCCGAAGGTCGACATGCCAAGACACAAGCCGGCGGCGTCGAAGACGGGTCCCCCCTCTTCCCGGGAAGCAAGCTCGATATCCAGCACGATACGCCGATCGATCAGACCGCCGCGGCGGGAATGCCATTCGCTGCCGGCGAGATTGACGAGGCCCAATCGAGCGCTGGCGCCGCCCGCGCCGTCGGCGCCAATGGCAAGCGCAAGCGCGCCGATGCGCGCGTCAGCCGCCGCAAAGGCCGGCGCGGCAAGCGGACCGGCCGTCTTCAGGATGGCGATGTTGGTAGAGGCATCGCGTCCGGCAAGCGTGGCGGCCAGAGTTACGCCGCCCGGCACGACCAGTTCGAATTCATCCTTGCGCGGCAAAGCCTGTTCGGAAACGACGACGACGCCCGATTGCCAAATCGTTCCGGTGAGGTGCCTGTCGTCGCTGAGGCGAACGGCGACGACGGCATCCCTGGCTGCTTCTACGCGTGCAGAGATGGCGTCGGATAATTGAATGAGTGCGTCCGGTGAGAAGGACATGAGTTTCTCCTATCGATCAAGATAGGAACGAATTTGCAAATTGCAGCCCACGCATTCTATCGGCCGAACGGCCGGGAATATCCCGGCCGTATAACCGGGCACGAAGCAGCAGCTTGCGAGAGCTCTCTTCTCCCTCCCCCTTGCGGGGAGGCAAGGCCGAAGCGAAGCGAAGGCCAGGATGGGGGGTTTCAAAAACAACTCTTATGCAAGTGATATTTTCAACAAAATGAGCCCCCCACCCGACCGTTGCTTCGCAACGGCCACCCTCCCCACACTCGCTTCGCTCGCGGGGGAGGGATGAAGATGCGATGTTGTCTGGAGTTGCCGCACCCCTACGAACCGTTGATCTTGCGCGCCTTCGGTGCCTCGAAAGGAAATTGACGTTCGTCTTCACGATAATTTCCTTGCCTTGATCGCGCCGGCGCAAAGCGCCGCGTTCTCGCAACGCCATGCGCGCCCGAGTTTGCAAATTATTTGTCCCTCAAATGAAAGAGGGCGCAGGGAATGCCGGGTGCCTGACGCACCCGCAGCCTCGCGTGCAAATGAAAAAAGCACGCAAGCGTAGTCACCACAGGTTCGCCTGATCACTCCGGCATTCCCTGCGCGACGGTTTACGACTTATTCCGTGCTCTCTCCGGCGATCGGGCTTTTTGTCACCGTCCCCAGTGCGATGCAAAGCATCGTCACCGGGTTAACGCCAGCGTCGAGACGTCAAGACCACACGGCTTCGCCGTCCGCTCACCTCATGCGTTCGTCAGTTGCATGACAAGCGTCCGTCGCATCCCGCGCCCAACGTCCGTGACGATCGCGATACGCCCCTCTTATCGGGCGCGAGACGCGCGAAGAGGAACCACTGATTTGCCCGTCGGCGAAAGCGATTTATTTTCGCGAGATCGTCTGGACAGACGGGCAAATCAGACGGGAGCAAGTCCGGTTGATGGACTCGTCCCAAGATCTCGCCGTGGGCGAGTGATCGGGCTTCTCCGGCACGCTCAGGTCGCAATTCGCCCCATCCCGGATTGTCCCCACGGTCGAAACCGGTGACCGCCACTGTTGACGCAGATCAAAGCAGCCTGCGAACCGGTAGCCTCGCTGGATAACTCACGCTAAGGGTATTCCGTCCAATCTCGTGACCAGGATGACTATCGCGCCGGCAACCATCCACATCGTCGATGATGATCGATCTTTTCGCGTCGCGATGGCTCGGTTGCTGCGGGCGGCTGGTTACCGCGTAGTGGTCCATGAATCCTGCGAACGGCTTCTGGCAGACCTGCCGGACGAGGAAGCTAGTTGCATATTGCTCGACATGCGCATGCCGGAGCTTGACGGGCTCGACGTGCAAGGTCGATTGAATGAGATCGGCTCCAGCCTGCCGATCGTGTTCCTGACCGGGCACGCGAGCGCCCAGGCCGGCGTTCAGGCGATCAAGGCCGGCGCCGAAGATGTCCTGACGAAGCCGGTTTCGAAATCCACCTTGCTTGCCGCTGTCGAGCGGGCCCTCACCCGACACCGTCAACGGATCGACGAGCGTTCGAAATCAGCCGTTCTCGCGAGCACTTCATTCTCGACCCATCTTCCGATCGAACCTGCGGGCGGACTGGATGCGAGATTCTGCGAGGTCATGGATGCCGCCCCGGTGATGATCTGGGTGTCTGGACCCGACAAGCAATGCGTCTGGTTCAACTTGCCATGGCTGGCTTTTACCGGCCGTGAGATGCGAGAGGAAATCGGTAACGGCTGGTCCGAAGGCGTCCATCCAAAAGATTTCGATCGCTGCCTTGAAACCTACGTCAGCCACTTTGACGCCCGCAAGGAATTCCGGATGGAATATCGGTTGCGTCGCCATGACGGCACGTATCGATGGATTGACGATACCGGAATCCCGCGCTTTGCCCGGGACGGCTCCTTTCTCGGCTACATCGGCTCCTGTACCGACATCCATGAGCACAGGGAAACCCAGAGCGAATTACGTCATCGGCTTCTCGAGATTGCCAGATTGACGCGGCGTGTGGACGCTGCGGCGATCGCCTCCTTGTTTGCACATGAATTGAACCAGCCCTTGGCAGCGATCTTGAGCAACGTCGAAGCTGCCGAGTTGGACCTCAAAAATCTTCCTGCTCCCGGCGGACTGAAGGACATCCTCTTCGATGTTCGCCGTGATAATCAGCGTGCAGCGCAAATCATCCGACAGATGCAGATGCTGTTGCGAAACGACGAGCCAGAGCTGCGAGAAATCGATTTGAACAATGTCGTAGGCGTCGTTCATGAAATCTTGAGACCGCACGCGGCTGATATAGGCGTCGAGATGAAGATGCGCCCCTGGCGAAGCACGCTGGCGGTGCGCGCTGATCCAACGTGGCTGCAGCAGGTGGTCTTGAATTTGGCATTGAACGCGTTCGACGCCACCTCGAGCAATTCGCCAGGCCAACGCCGGATCATGATGGAGACCCGACCGGTCGGGCGGTCCAAGGCCGGGCTTTCTGTTTCGGACACCGGAGCAGAAATTCCGGAGCAGGACCTCGCGGGCATCTTCGATGCCTTCGCCTCCAGGCGAGGCGGTGGGTTCGGTCTGTCCACATCGCGCGGAATCGTCGAGGCGTTCGGCGGCAAGATTTGGGCTACCAACGTCACCGGTGGCGGCGTGGCCTTTCAGCTTACGCTACCTTCGTTCGGTGAACGACGCACCGCGCAGTAGTACAACCACCTCTCCTCGCAGTTACGACACCCTGATCGGAACATATCCGGCAGGAAAAGACGCGAACTGCGTCGGGATCGTCAGTTTTCACTGAAGATATTCGGGTCGGTCAGCTGACGGTCTTTGGCTTGCCCATTCGGTGCAACTTGAGCATGGCGTAGACGGCATCGTTAGCCGGCGTCGGCACGCCAAGGCTGCGCCCGAGATCGACGATCTTCCCCGCGAGCCAATCGAGTTCGAGCCGGTTGCCGCGTTCGAGATCGTGCAGCATGGAAGCCTTGAAGGTCGGCGGCGAGCCCTGTGCGAACTTCATTCTGTCGTCGGCAAAGTTCGCCGGTACCGGAACGCCCTTGGCGCGACCGACCGCGACGACTTCGCACATCAGGTTGTAGAAAAATGCGCGCGTATCCGGGTCAGCGAGGATCGGACCAAGCGGCTGGCGCGTCGTGGCGGTCGCGCCCGACAACCCGACGAGAAACACGAATTTCTGCCACCGCTCCCGGTCGATCGCGTCCGACACCGTGATATCGATGCCGGCCGCCCGGGCGGCTTCTGCAAAAGACGAGAGGTGCCTGTCTGGCTTGCCGTCGATTCGCCCGCAAACCATGCGTTCGAACTGGCTGGTATGGGTGACGACGCCGGGTGCGGACAGCACGGTCGCAATATAGGCGCTTCCGGCGACCACATTGTCGGCCCCCAGGATCGGAACGAGCCGCTCGGAGCTGTCCACGCCGTTTTGCAGCGGGATCACCCGGGTCTCGGATCCGACCAGGGGAAGAGCCTGCATGGCCGCCTTCTCGCTGTCCCAAAGCTTGACCGCGAACAGCACGATATCGACCGGCCCCACTTTGCCCGGATCATCCGTTACATTCGGTTTGGGCAGATGAAGATCGCCATGCACGCTCTCGACCTTGAGACCGTTCTTCGCAATGGCTTCAAGGTTGGAGCCGCGCGCGATGAAGGCGACATCGTGCCCTGCCGCGGCCATGCGCGCGCCGAAGTAACCTCCGAGCGCTCCTGCCGCCATCACCGCAACCCGCATGTCACTCTCCGTTCCCGAGAACCATCGGCCGACGAATAGCATGTGGCGCGCTCTGGTTCGATTCTTCGAACGTCTGATTTGATCAAGCCGCGTCCGGTCTGCTGCGGCAGCGTCACCGGGCGCATCAGAATACGCCGACCTCCCCGCAAGCGGGTCGAGGTGAAACGCCGCCATGCGATGTCACGCGAGGTTGAGAGATGCCTTGACCCGATGCCTTTGACCCGATGCGAAGATCCTAGCGAATGATCGGGGGCACTCCAACTTTGGTTATTGGCAGTCTTGATAGTGGACTGGCGCTGAGAAGCCTGCTCAGGAGCCGTGAGGCTGGAGGCACAGGATCGCGCAAGAGCTGGTAAAGTGACGTTTCGCCTGGTCTGATGCGATCGGCGCCACCACCTGACACACTCATCAAAATGCTATGGGCACCGGCAAAGTAGCGTGCCCGCCGTGCGATCCGATTTGACCTCACCTCTCCCAACGCTGTCTCGCAGGCCAATAGCGGGAAATTGACACCAGCCTTGAGCGAGCCGAGCAATGTACTCCAGTATCTTCCGTTGACTTCAAGGATCAACGGAATGTCGGAGTCGCGCGCGATGCGCAGATCGATATTTGCTACGCCCGACCATCCGAGTTCGCGCATCAACTTTTTGACGAGGTCGGTCGCGGAAGATTCGTAGCCGAACTCAATGCCAACGGCAGGCTTGAACGCTTCACGCGATGGAACAAGTGCATGCTGCTCGGCCGACGCGATGACCTCGCCGTCCCCACACAGCACACTCACCCCGAGATCGTGTCCTTCGATCAAGGTCTGCACGACCCAGGGATCTCCGTCGGGCCGGCTGGCCAGAAACGCATCGAAGTCCCCGCGGTTTTCCGCGCGTCTGATGCCCTTTCCATCATTTGAGAGGGGCGGCTTGACCAGGACCGGGAATGTCAAGGAGGACAGAGAATTATCCGCAGGCCTGCCTGCCGTGACCACCGCACTCGGAGGCTGCGGAAACCTATTGGAAGCAAGGAAGCCCGCCAGCGACGCCTTGTTTGTCGCCGTATCGAAAGTGCCGACGTCCGGCAACTGTACAAGCTTGGCGGTCCAGCCGAGACGCTCGCGCTGCTCGCTCAGCGTCCGGATGGCGAAATCTGCCGTCGGCATCACGATGTCGATGCCGTGCTTTTTGATGGTCCTGCCGATTTGATCGAGCCAGAGATCGCGGTGGAATGTCTCTCCAAGGCACTGATACGTCGTGAAAAGGCTGGAGTAACGGGATGGAGTATTGGCGGTTGCGGAAAATCCATGAACGGTCACCCTGCCCGATGCTTTCAAACAGTGGGCGACAGGAAGCGCGGTCCACGCGTCAGCATCCGCGATAAGCACCGAGATTCGGCTCATTCCAGCTCTTTTCCAAAATTGCGCGGCATGACTCCGTTGGGCCGGACGGCAGAGGAAGCGCGGGTGAGTTCGCGCCCAATTCCAAAACACGCGTTGGAAACCGTCGTTCCACAAGTCAACGCGTCAATACGATGGAGGAACTCTGGCAACTATCGGACGTTTTACGGGCGATGCTAGGCGCTCGCAGAAGCGCTGGCGATGAGCGTCAAGGGAGGCGTTCCCTATGGATTGGCGGCTACCGACGATGACCAGTCATGCCTTCACGACGGTCGCGCCGTCGACCTTGGCTCGCGGGTCACTTTCGAAACCGACCGAACGCGGCTGGCGAAAGTATTCAGACATTCCCGATTTTTCTTGCGCTATCTGCGGGCACGCTATCACCGCAAACGCCTCGACGGGTTGATGGCTGCCATTGACGGCAGATTTTCAGATTCGAAGGGATGGATCGTCGAGCGGCGGCTGGAGTTGCGCAAGGCCGTCGGCCCTTTGCGCACCAAGGACGACATCCATTGGGATGCACCGATCGTTGTGGTGATCATCTGTCACGACAACGAGGGCAACCGAAAAGAAGCCTGCGGCATGTCGTTGTACATCGAGAATAATGCTCTGTACATCAAACAACTGCAGGGCGGAAAATCCGTTGCATTTCCGCGCAAATTCAAGGTCTGGCCCCAGCTCCTTCTGAAATCCTGCATCGCGTTTGCGCAAGCGGCAAACTTCGACCAGGTTTGCCTGGCCAAGGCAGAGAGGCTGTATACCTATCGTTGGCCGGATCTCGGTCCAAACGGCATTCCGCGCTCTCAAGACTCAATCGAAGATCATCGCAGACGAATGAAGCTGCGGTACGATGAAACGGCCCGTGTTTGCGGTTTTAAATCCGAAGACAATTGGTTCGTCTGGAAAAGCTCCACGCCGTGCCATGAAACACACGGCTTCAATGAGGCCAATCAATAACAGCGCGAGGCGGCGATGGTGTGCAGGCGGATATCGCCGAGCACATGCGCCATGAAGCCGCCAGCGGAAAAGATCTTCGCAAACGCCTCGTCGCGAATGCTGAGCCCCCCGGCATAGGCGCCGAAGGCCGGCATCACGACGCGCTCGCCGTCGCTGGCAAAACAACGCCGCTCCAGCCAGCGCGCCCGTGTCGCAACGCGTGCCTTGGGATGAAGGTGGCCTGCGATTTCGCCCACGGCACCGGTCGGCTCGTGGCGGAACACGATCGGACCGATCGCGACTTCGCTCGCAACGATGCCGCCGAGATCGGAGGGCAACGCCGGATCGTGATTGCCGGAAATCCAGATCCAGTCGCGCCGCGCCTGTAATGCCGCGAGCGCCTCGCGGTCGGCTAAGGACAGGCGTTCATGGGCGGTGCGGTCGTGAAAACTGTCGCCGAGCGCAATCACGGTCCTTGGATGATGGCGGGAGATGGCAGCAGCCAGCCGGCTGAGCGTCGCGACCGTATCATAAGGCGGCAGCAAAACGCCGCGCGCGGCAAAACTCGATCCCTTTTCGAGATGCAGGTCGGACACGACCAGCAGGCTCTGCTCTTTCCAGAACAGCGCGCCGGAAAGATCAGCCGACAGCGTCACGCCGGCAACATCGAGGTTGGCCGCGGATGCCGCCGCGTTTTCGTTGTCGAGACATTCGCCGCCTGCGTTCAAAGTCTACCCCGTCGCTTCTTTGACCAGCTCTTCGGCGGCTTCCGCCAGGAGTTCGTCGGCCGCTTCGCCATAAACTGCTTCGCGGCCGATTTCCAGCATCACCGGCACCGCCAGCGGCGAAACACGGTCGAGTTCCCGATGAGTGATTCGTCCCCGAATTCGCGTGAGCATATCACCCAATCGGCCGATATCGAGCAAGCCCGCGGCCGCATCGGCGCGGGCGGCGCGGAGCAGCACGTGATCGGCCTGATGCTTGCGCAGGACGTCGTAGATCAAATCGGTCGAGAACAGTACCTGACGGCGGGTCTTCTCCTCATCGGTGAAGCGCCGCGCGATCAGGCCGGAAATCAGCGCGCAGGTGCGGAACAAGCGCTTCATCAGCGCCGATTCGGCAAGCCACGCTTCGAGATCATCGCCCAGCATGTCGGGATCGAACAGCGCGTTGAGATCGAGCCGCCCCTGCCGGATCATCGACGAGGCATCGCCGAGCCCCCAGATCGCGAGCGCATATTCATTGGCGACAAAGCCGAGCGGCCGCGCCCGGGCGCGCTCGAGCCGTCGCGTCAACAGCATGCCGAGCGTCTGATGCGCGAGACGCCCCTCGAAGGGATAGCAGACGAGGTAGTGCTTGTTGCCGCGCGGGAAGGTCTCGACGACCAGCTCGCGCGTATCCGGCACGCGCGAAAAATGCGCCTGCAGCGATAGCCATTCGCGCACCTGCTCGGGAAGCCCCTTCCACGCCCGCTTGTCCGCCAGCAGCTTGCGCACCCGTTCGGCGAGATAAGTCGATAGCGGAAACTTGCCGCCCATGTAGGACGGCACTTTCGGATCCGAGTCGTTGGCGCGGGAGACATAGACCTGGTCTTCCATGAGCGCCTCGTAGCGCACGACTTCGCCGCCGAACACGAAGGTGTCACCGACCGAGAGGCCCTCAATGAAATATTCCTCGATCTCTCCCAACATGCGGCCGCCGCGCGCGATCACGCCGGTCGAGCCCGAGCCGCCGGCGCGCGAACGCACCAGGCGCACTTTGAGCATTGGCTCCTCGACGATGGTGCCGACATTGAGGCGGTAGCTCTGCCGCACCTTCGGGTTCGTCACACGCCAGCGGCCATTCTTGTCCTGCTTGATGCGCGCAAACCGCTCATAGGTCTTCAGCGCATAACCGCCAGTCGCGACGAAATCGACCACGTCGTCGAAGTCGACGCGGCTGAGCTCGGCATAGGGCGCGGCGGTGCGCACCTCGTCGTAGAGTTGATCGGACAGAAACGGCTCGCCGCAGGCGCAGCCCAGGACGTGCTGCGCCAGCACGTCGAGCGCGCCGGTGCGCAGCGGCGGCGTATCCTGCGCGTTCTCACTGACCGCATCGATGGCGACGGCGCATTCCAGCACTTCAAAACGATTCGCCGGCACCAGCACCGCGCGCGAAGGTTCATCGAGGCGGTGGTTGGCGCGGCCGATCCGCTGCATCAGCCGTGACGCACCCTTGGGCGCGCCGACATTGATGACGAGGTCGACATCGCCCCAGTCGACGCCCAAATCGAGCGACGAGGTGCAGACCACGCCGCGCAGTCTGCCTTTGGTCATGGCGTCCTCGACCTTGCGGCGCTGGGCGACGTCGAGCGAGCCGTGATGCAGCGCGATCGCGAGGCCGTCATCGTTCATCCGCCAAAGATCCTGGAACAGCATCTCGGCCTGGCTGCGGGTGTTGACGAAGACGAGCGAGGTCTTGTTGCGCTTGATGAGGTCGTAGATTTCCGCCAGCGCGTGGCGCGCGGAATGTCCGGCCCAGGGTACCTGCTCGCGGCTGTCCAGCATCTCGACTTCAGGCGCGGCCGCCCCGCCGGCTACGACAACGTCGGCGGACTGGTGCTTGCGGCCCTGTTGCGGCACCAGGAACCGCGACAGTTGCTCGGGCTCGGCAACCGTCGCCGATAGTCCGATGGCGCGGATCTGCGGCGCCAGACGCCACAGCCGTGCTAGCCCGAGCGATAACAAGTCGCCGCGCTTGGAGGTCACCAGCGCATGCAGTTCGTCGAGCACAATGCGGCGCAGCGAGGAAAACAGAAACGGCGCATCGTCCGAGGATAACAGCAGCGCGAGCTGTTCGGGCGTCGTGAGCAGAATATCCGGCGGATAACGGCGCTGCCGCTGCCGCCGCGACACCGGCGTATCGCCGGTACGGGTCTCGACCTTGATTGGCAGACCCATCTCGGCGATCGGCGTTTCCAGATTGCGGGCGATATCGACCGCGAGCGCTTTCAGTGGCGAGATGTAAAGCGTGTGCAGGCCGCGGCTGCGCGTCACACTGCGGCCGGTGGAGGCGAACGTACCGCCGCCGGAAAGCTCCACCAGCGTCGGCAAGAATCCCGCAAGCGTCTTGCCGGCGCCGGTCGGCGCGATCAGAAGCGCGGGGCGATCCTCGCGCGCCTTTTCCAACAGCGCCAATTGATGCTCCCGCGGCGACCAGCCGCGCGAGGTGAACCAGCGCAGAAAATTGTCGGGTAACAAGGCGTGGGTAAACAGATCTGGTTGAGCTGAGGTCACGGCGTCATATTACGGCTTGGCCGCGACCGCGACGAGGCCCGGCACCGGCATGTTGCTCTCGGTGCGGAACGATTGTTCCTCGAGCTGCGACAGCGCCAGGCCCGAATTTGCCAGCGAAGCGCGGACGTATTGCGGGCTATGGGCATAGCGCAGGCCCTCGCCGATCATGACGCCCTCACCGGCGTTGCGCTCCAGTGTGAACGCCAGAAGGCCGCCGCTCGCGAGCACGCGGCGGATTTCCGTCAGCACGGGAACGAGATCGGCGACATAGACCATGGCGTCCGCAGCGAGGACGAGATCGGCGCAAGCGTCAGGCTTCGCCCGCAAGCCTTCCAGCATGTCGCCAACTTCAAGCTCGCCGTAAAGCCCGGTCTCTCTCGCCTTCTCGATCATGCCGGGCGACAGATCAATGCCGGTGAAATGATCGACCTCTTTCGCGAAGGCGTTTGCCGCCAGACCAGTGCCGCAGCCGAGGTCGATCGCGCGCTTGAAGAACGCGGGCTTCTTCGCTGCATGACGCGCCGTCAGCACCGCCTTGAACAGCACCGACGGTCCGCGATAGTCGAGATCGTCGATCAGCGCACGATCGAACCGCGGCGCGTATTGGTCGAACAGCGTGCGCACATAGGCCGGCGGCATCGCCGCCAGTTCTTCTGCGCCAAGCCGCATCAGCTTCAGGCTGGCGCCGTGCGGATCCTGGCGATCGGCATCGCGAGCCTTCCTGAACGCGGCGATCGCCGCATCGCGCTCGCCGAGTTGCTGGCGAATCTCGCCCAGCGTGAACCAGGCCGAGACAAAGCCGGGCGCGAGCTCGATCGCCTGCTCGAGCAAATCGGCCGCCGCCGGCAGGTCGCCCCTGAGCTGCAGGTCGCGCGCAAATTCGTAGCGGCGGTCGGCGGTCAGATCGCCGGAGGACAGAAACAGGCGCGCGGGCATGTCAGGGCCGATTCGGGTTGCGGGGGCAAAAGGCGGGACTCGAACGAATGTCCTGTCAGCCTATATAAACACCATGCGCCCGCAAGACATCCTGACGCCGCAACCGGCCGGCCTCGCCTGCAAGGTGGGCGGCTTCCATATCGATCCGGTGCGGCCCGTGGAGCGCGCCGTGATCACCCACGGCCATTCCGATCATGCCCGCGCCGGCCACGGCGCGGTACTCGCGACGCAGGAGACGCTCGACATGATGCGGCTGCGTTATGGCGAGAACTTTGCCCGCACGACCCAAGCGGTTCGCTATGGCGAGGAACTGCGGCTCGGCGACGTCACCATCAAATTCCACCCGGCCGGACATGTGCTGGGGTCGGCGCAGATTGCGGTGACGAGCGGCGGCACCAGGATCGTCGCCTCCGGGGATTACAAGGATGCGCCCGACCCGACCTGCACGCCGTTCGAGGTCGTGCCCTGCGATGTCTTCATCACCGAGGCGACATTCGGACTTCCTGTATTTCGTCACGGTGATGCGGCGGATGAAGTCAAGAAACTGCTTTCCTCGGCGGCGCTGTTTCCGGAGCGCGCGCACCTGGTCGGCGCCTATTCGCTCGGCAAGGCGCAGCGCGTGATCGCGCTGTTGCGCCAAGCCGGTTACGACGCGCCGATCTATCTGCATGGCGCGATGGAAAAGATCACGCACTACTATCAAAGCCGCGGCGTCGATCTCGGCGAAATCAGCGCCGTCAAAGGCATGAAGAAGGCCGATCTCGCCGGCACCATCACACTGGCGCCGCCGTCGGCAACATCAGACGTCTGGACGCGGCGATTTCCCGATCCCGTCACCGCCTTTGCCTCGGGCTGGATGCGGGTACGCGCTCGCGCCCGCCAGGGCGGCGTCGAACTCCCGCTCGTCATTTCCGACCACGCCGACTGGGACGGCCTGACCGCGACCATCAAGGCGACGGCAGCACGCGAAATCTGGGTCACCCACGGCCAGGAAGATGCGCTGGTGCATTGGTGCAAGACGCAAGGGCTTAGCGCTCGCCCGCTCGATCTCGTCGGCTATGGCGACGAGGACAGCGGCGAAGGCGACGTGGCGGTCGCGGAAGGCGATACCGCATGAACCGGTTCGCAGAACTGCTGGATCGCCTCGCTTACGAGCCCGGCCGCAACAACAAGCTGCGCCTGATCACGAACTATTTTCGATCCGTGGAAGATCCCGATCGCGGCTACGCGCTCGCGGCGCTGACCGGCGCGCTGTCGTTCAAGCACGCCAAGCCCGGCCTGATCCGCGATCTGATTGCCGAGCGCACCGACCCCATGCTGTTCGCGCTCTCATATGACTATGTCGGCGATCTCTCGGAGACGGTCGCGCTGATGTGGCCGAAGAACGTCGAGGATCGACTCCACAACAACCCGCCGCCGCCGACCTTGAGCGAAGTCGTCACCACGCTGCGCACGCTCGGGAAGACCGAAATGCCGAGAAAACTCTCGCGCTGGCTCGATGACCTTGATGAAACGGGCCGCTGGGCGCTGTTGAAACTCGTGACCGGCGCAATGCGCATCGGCATTTCCGCGCGGCTCGCCAAGACCGCGGCGGCCGCGCTAGGCGACAAGGATGCCCACGAGATCGAATTGCTCTGGCCCGGCCTCACCCCGCCCTATCTCGATCTGTTCGCCTGGCTGGAAGGCCGCGGCGACAAGCCGGTCAATCGCGATCCGGCGCCGTTCCGTCCGGTGATGCTGGCGCACGCGATCGAGGATACGGACTTCGCCGCTCTGAACCCGGACGACTACATCGCGGAATGGAAGTGGGACGGCATTCGCGTCCAGGCGGTCAGCGGCCGCGGCCCTGAAGGTCATCTCGTGACCCGGCTTTATTCGCGCACGGGCGAGGACATCACCAAAAGCTTTCCGGATATGTTGCCCTCGCTGCATTTGCCGGGCGCGATCGATGGCGAACTGCTGGTGGTGCGTGAAGGCCGCGTGCAGAGTTTCAACGTGCTGCAACAGCGCCTCAATCGCAAAGTCGTCTCGACAAAACTGATCAAGGATTATCCGATCCACCTGCGCGCCTACGACCTGTTGGCCGACGACGAGGCCGATCTGCGCGAACTCAGCTTTGCCGAACGCCGCGAGCGGCTTGAAGTCTTCGTCGCGAAACTCGGCGATCCCAAAGTCGACCTTTCACCCACGATTGCCTTTGACAGTTGGGAAGCGTTGACGTCGGCGCGTCGCGATCCCTCAGCCGCGGGCGCCGGTGCGGATGCCGAAGCCGTCGAAGGCGTGATGCTCAAGCGCCGCGATGCGCTCTATCTGCCGGGACGCCCCAGGGGCCAGTGGTGGAAGTGGAAGCGCGATCCGCACATCATCGATGCCGTCTTGATGTATGCCCAGCGCGGCCATGGCAAGCGCTCGTCGTATTATTCCGATTATACCTTCGGGGTCTGGACCGGCGAGGACGGCAACGCGCAGCTCGTTCCGGTCGGCAAGGCCTATTTCGGATTCACCGACGAAGAGTTGTTGCAAATCGACCGCTTCGTTCGCCGCAACACAGTCGAAAAATTCGGTCCCGTGCGGCATGTCGTGCATGAGCCCGACCTGGGGCTGGTGCTGGAAGTCGCGTTTGAAGGCTTGCAACGCTCGACCCGGCATAAATCCGGCGTCGCGATGCGGTTTCCGCGCATCAATCGCCTGCGCTGGGACAAGCCGCCGCGCGAAGCCGACCGGCTCGAGACGCTGGAGCGGCTGTTGAAGAGCTCGGCGACATCGGAGCCCGCCGAATCCGGGGCGGATTAAAAAATTGCAATCGAAAGATTAAGGAAAACGTGTTCCCAGCCTTGCTGGTCATGCTTTAGAATATAGATCGCAGCCGCGGAGACGATCCATGCAGAACGAGACGAGACCCTTGCCGTCGAATAACGACGCCCTGTACCGCTTTCTGGGGGGCTCGCCTTTGGCCGTGGCGTTCCGCCTGATCCTGCTGTCGATCCTGGTCGGCGTCGTGCTCGCCGCAATCGGCTTCGATCCCTGGAATATTTTGCGCAGCATTGAACTGCTGTTTCGGCGCATCTGGGATCTCGGCTTCGATGCGATCAACTGGCTGTGGCGCTACTTCCTGCTCGGCGCCGTGATCGTGATTCCGGTCTGGCTGTTGATGCGGCTGTTCGGCACGCCGCGCGGAAGGTAACAAGCGGGCTGATCTTCCGTGAATTCGAAAGTGACGAGCGCGCGGGTGTTCGCCATCGCGGGTCCCGCGATGGTCGCCAACCTGACGACGCCCCTGATCGGCGTTGTCTCGACGATTGCCATCGGGCGGCTCGGCGATGCTACGTTGCTCGGCGGCGTCGCCATCACGTCGGTGGTTTTCGACTGCCTGTTCTGGCTGTTCTCGTTTCTGCGCACGGGCACGGTTGCCTTCACGGCGCAGGCGCTCGGCGCTGACGAAACCGAGGAAATCCGCGCCCTGCTGGTGCGCGGCCTCGCCATCGCCGCACTGATCGGCCTTGGCCTGATCATCCTCCAGATTCCGCTCGGCGTGATCCTGCTCGACGCGATGGGCGGCAGCGCAGGCGTGACGCGCGCCGCGCGGGCCTATTTCGCGATCCGCATCTGGTCGGCGCCGATCGTGCTGGCCAATTTCGTCGTGCTCGGCTGGCTGATCGGGCAGGCGCGCGCCGGACTCGCGCTCGTCATCCAGATCGTCATCAACGTCGTCAACATGGCGGCAACGCTGGCGCTCGTGACCGGCATGAATGCGGGAATCGAGGGCGCCGCGGTTGCGGCTGTCATCGCCGAGACGGTCGGGCTTGTGCTCGGCGTCGCGGTTGCGCGCACCATCATGCATCAGCCGCTCAATGTGCCGCGCGTGGTGCTGCTCGACCGCGCCAAGCTGTGGCGCATGCTTAGCGTCAATCGCGACATCATGATCCGCACCGCGGCGCTGATCGCCGCGCTGCTCTTCTTCACCGCGCAAGGCGCGCGCGCCGGCGACGTCGTTCTCGCCGCCAATGCGGTTTTGAACAATTTCCTGCTGATCAGCGCCTTCTTTCTCGACGGTCTTGCCAATGCCGCTCAGCAACTCTGCGGGCAGGCCTATGGCGCGCGAGACCGCACCTCGTTCTCCGACGCCGTGCGGCTGGTGCTGTCATGGGGATTTGGCTTTGCTGTCGCGGTCGCAATCGTGTTTGCACTGTTCGGCCCCGCGCTGATCCACATCATGACGGCCAACGACAATGTGCAGCAGACTGCGCAGGAATATCTCTGGTTTGTGGTGGTCTCGCCGCTTCCAGCGGTATTTGCCTTCGGCTATGACGGCATCTTCATCGGCGCGACCTGGGCGCGCGAGATGCGCAACCTGATGATCCTGTCGCTGCTTTGCTTCCTGGCCACCTGGTTTGCGCTGCGCGGGCTCGGCAATACCGGCCTCTGGATCGCCATGCTGGTACTCTACGCTTCGCGCGGGGGCTTACAGGCGCTGCGCTATCCCGCCAATCTGCGTGCGTCATTCGCGCCGATTGCGGTCCCTGTCCCCGCCTAGTGGAGTGGATTTGACATTCGCTATCCACCTAGCCACGAGTCCGGGAAGCGAATGTCAAATCCTAAACTCCACTAGAAATTTATATCTGCTAGTGGTCCTTTGATTCCAACATTCGCAAAGTGGCCGCTGAGAAGGGATGCGAATGTTGGAATCGGACCACTAAAGGTAAAGACTTATGCAGTTGCGTTTCGTTGGCAGCGGCGACGCGTTCGGCTCCGGCGGCAGGTTCAACACATGCTTTCACTTAACCGGCGCGCGCACCAATGTCCTGATCGATTGCGGCGCGTCGTCGCTGCCGGCGCTCAAAGGCCAAGGCGTTAGCCGCAACGATATCGATCTCGTTCTGATCACGCATTTCCACGGCGACCATTTTGCCGGCCTGCCGTTCCTGCTGCTCGACGCGCAATTTGGCCGGAGAACCCGCCCGCTGACGATCGCCGGCCCTGAAGGCATCGCGATGCGGCTCACCCAGGTGATGGAAGCGCTGTTTGAAAATTCGTTGAAGACCAAACAGCGTTTCGACCTCAACGTCGTTTCGCTGTCGCCTGACAAAGCCGCTCGCTTCGGCGACGTGAGCGTCACGCCGTTTGCGGTCGTGCACGGCGACTCCGGCGGTCCGTTCCTGGGCTACAGGATCGAGGCGGAAGGCCGCACCATCGCCTATACGGCGGATACCGAATGGACGGAATCATTGATCCCGCTCGGCCGTGACGCCGATCTGTTCATCGCCGAGACGTATACCTACGACAGGCCGGTCAAGAACCATCTCAGCCTGAAGGCGCTGGAGGCGCGGCTTGCGGAGATCAAGCCGAAGCGGCTGATCCTGACCCATATGAGCGACGACATGCTCGAACGGCTGGGCGGTCTGCCCTATGAAGCCGCCAGCGACGGGCTCGTGGTTGCGATCTAGTGCATGTACTCAGGCCTGGGGAATCCGACGCCAAGTCCGACTTCAACGATCTGCTGCGTTTTGCCGCGATTACCATTCGTCATCGTAGTACCACCACCTCGCCGGGTGGTTCCTGTGCGGCGGGGGCGGCTGCGGCCGCATTTTGGCTTGCGGCGCTTGGGTCGGTCCTGCCGAAGGCGGTGACGACCTCGCCAACGCGCTCTGTTCGGAAATCCTGGCGAGCTGGCGCGCCGCGTCTTCCTGCTTCGCCTTGAGTTGCTCGATGGCTTTTCCATTGTCGCTGGCCATTTGGTCCTGCTTCGCCTTGAGCTGTTCTATCGCCCGCTCCAGATTTGCGATATCGCCCGTCATCTTTTGCAGCAACTGCGTCAGCTCTGAAACCGTTGCCGCCGTGGCGGCGTCCTGCGCTCCAGTGTTGAGCGATGATGCTGCTTGCGGCGGGGCTGCCTCTGCAGCGCTCAATTGAACGGCCGGTGGATCGGGCTGTGCAGGCGGCGGGGCATTCGATCGCGAGGATGAGGTTGAAACGAGCTGCGTCGGCGATTGGGCACCGAGCAGTGCCACGCGGCCATGAGACGATTGCAAAATGACGGCAACCACGATGCCGACGGCGCACGCCGCCGGCAGCAGGACGATGAGCCGCCGCCGCTCGGGCTTCCCGTGCGGTGGCTGCGAGGCGGGAACGACCGGAGGATCGTTTGTGGCGTCGTGCCCGCTTGTCGAAGGTTGCGCAGACATGCGCGCAATCTGTTCATCGACGCGCGCAAGTTTTTCGTAGGCACTTGCAATCTGTTCGTCGGCGCGCGCGATCAGGTCATCCCTTGTGTTCGCTGTGGAATTCATTGGCGTTCCTTTTCCGTCCAATGTCACCCGCCGATGATCGCATGGTCGCCCCGGTCTCGCAAACTACCGCGACTATTTTGCTCCAGCGGCTTGACCTGGATCAAGGAGTTGCGATTGCGACGCTCGCAGCACATAGCCTTGGGACGCCGCGCTCAGCAGCCGCGCAGGGGCGCGTGACCGAACGACCTGCGGACCCAATTCCGCTGGCAGGCCTCACAGCGCTCTTCATGCTACCTGATAGGTGGCAAGAACGGGGCGATGATAGCGTTGGTGATCGCTGCAGCGACCAACGTGTTTACGTACCGGAATTCGGACCGCATGGTGCTGTCGACCTATGGCGCCCACGATGCGCCCTAGCCAACCGGCCAGTCCTCGGCCGTGATGGTGGCCGCGTCGGCGCCGACGATTTCCGACAACGAGTCGCGGCCCGTGCGGAGCAGCGTCGAGGACAGATCGCGCTTGATGTCTTCGACGAGGCCGAGGCCCTTGTAGACCAGCGCCGAGTAAAGCTGGATCAGGCTCGCGCCGGCGCGGATCTTGGTGAGCGCGCCGCCGCCGGAATCGATGCCGCCGACGCCGATGAGCGGAAACGCGCCCTCGGTGCGCACATAGGTCTCCGCCACCATCCGCGTCGACAGCCGGAACAGCGGCCGGCCTGATAGCCCGCCCGACTCCTTGGCGCGACTTTGTTCGCGCAAGGTCGAGGGCCGTCCGAGCGTCGTATTGGTGACGATCATGCCGTCGGCGCGGCGCGAGCGGGCGATATGAACGACGTCGTCGAGCTCGGCGAGGCTGAGATCGGGCGCAATCTTCAGGAGGATCGGCGAATCGCCCGCGTTCTTGCGTACCCGCTCCCGGGCGTCGATCACCCGCGCCAAAAGCTCGTCGAGCGCGTTCGCCTGCTGCAGGCTGCGCAGGCCCGGCGTATTGGGCGAGGACACGTTGACGGTGAAATAGCTTGCGACCGGCGCGAAGGTTTCGATCAGCTTCACATAGTCGTCGTTGCGATCGGCGGAATCCTTGTTGGCGCCGATGTTGACGCCGACAATGCCGCCGAGATGGGCGCGCGCCGCAAGCCGCCGCAGCACGACCTCCGCACCGTCGCCATTGAAGCCGAGGCGATTGATGACGCCTTCATCGCGTTCGAGACGGAAAATGCGCGGCCGCGGATTGCCGCCTTGCGGCCTCGGCGTCACCGTTCCGACCTCGACAAAGCCAAAGCCGAGGCGCAGCACCGCGTCCGCCACCTCGCCGTTCTTGTCGAAGCCCGCCGCCATGCCGACAGGATTCGGGAAATTCAGCCCGAACGCCCGTACCGCAAGCTTTGGATCGTCGGAGCGCGGCCGCATCGGCGGCAGCAATTTCAACCCGTGCACGGCCAGCTTGTGCGCATCCTCCGGATCGAGCCAGCGGAGCAGCGGCAGCGACAGAGCGTCGAAGGCGCGGATCACGGCTCGAGCTCCGGGATGTCGTGAAAGCCGTCGGAGCGCGCGCGCATCGAAAGGATGGCCGTAACGGCGCCGAGATCGAGTTCGCCATAGAGATGCGGAAACAGCTCGTCGTTGCGCGAGGGCTCCCACTTCAGCGCATCGCCCAGCGCGTCGGAATCGACCGCGATCAAAAAAAGGCCGGTCTGGCCAGCAAAGTGCTTTCGCGCGGTCTCTTCCACCTGCGAAGCCGTCGAAAAATGAATGAAGCCGTCACGGAGATCGACGGGGCTGCCCCTGAACACACCCTGCCGCTCCGCCTCGCGCCAGGCCGAAGCCGGGCAGATCTTGTAGATCTTGCGCACGAAGGATTTATTCCCCCTGGCCGCGCCGTATCGGCGCGGCTCAGCTGTTTGAATAGACGAAATACCGGTTTGCTTTCGCAGGGACGGCGGCAAATTTCAAGCCGGTCAGCCGCGCGGTCCACGCTGTCAGGCAACTGCCCTACGTCGCGTAGTCCGGTTCCTTTCGGTCGAGCATGCGCTTGAGCGCCGCGAAATGCCGCTCTGCGGGCGACAAGCCGGTGTAATAGCTATTGCCGCGCATCTCCTGCTGGGTCTTCTCCACAACAGGTTCCGGGAGCTTTTTCAACGGCTGCCCCGTCCACATCGCATAGATCTGCACCTGGGCGGCGCGCTCGATATAGTAGAGCTTGTCATAGGCGGCCGCGATGGTTTCCCCGACCGTCGAGATGCCGTGATTGGCCATGAACAGGATGGTCTTGTCGCCGATGACCTTCGCCAGCCGCTCGCCCTCGGCCGGATCGAAGGCCGGACCCGTGTATTCGTCGTCATAGGCGATCTTGCCGGCCATGCCGGTCTCGGTCTGCCCGATCTCCTTGATGCGCGGATCTTCCAGCCGCGTCAGCGCGCTCGCAAACGGCATGTGGGTGTGGAACACCGCCTTGGCCTGCGGCAGCGCCTTGTGGATCGGCGCGTGGATGCAATAGCAGGAGCGCTCGACGTCGCCCTCGCCGCGCTTGACCTTGCCGTCGTCGATGCCGACTTCCATGAAGCAGGAGGCCGTGACTTCCGACCAATGCGTGCCGAACGGGATTTGGTAGTAGCGGTCGCTTTGCCCCGGCACCACGAAGGTCAGGTGGTTGAAAATGCCCTCGGAAAAACCTTGCATGAAGGCCAGCCGATGCGCGGCCGCCAGATCGAGCCGTGCCTGCCACTGCTCGGCGCTGGTGTCGGAAACCGTTTCCGGCGAAACCCTGAACTGCATGAGCAACTCCCTGAATGTCTGTTGTTTGAGGCAACCCTAGCGCGATTTCACCCGCGCGTCATGGCCGGGCGTGACCCGGCCATCCATCAAAAATGAAGAGCTCTCTTGCAAAGTAGGATGGATGCGCGGGTCAAGCCCGCGCATGACAGGTTAGGCGTGGCGCCGCACCAATTCAGCGGGTAATTTGCAGTGAAATCCGAACGAGGCCTGCATGCCGCCACCAGCCGCCAATTCGAAACGCCAGCGCATTGCCGTCATTGGGCTCGGCAGCATCGGCGGCGTGGTCGCGGGCATGCTTGGTGCGGCCGGGCGGCACGACATCGTGGCCTGCGTCAGGCGCCCGATCGCGCGAATGACTGTCGAGTGCGCCGGCGGCACGATCGAATCCCCGCTTCCCGCCCTGACCGATCCGCACGAAGCGCAGCCGCAGGATTGGGTTCTGCTCTGCACCAAGGTGCAGGACACGGCAGCGAGCGCACCCTGGCTGCAACGGCTGTGCGGTCCGGCGACGCGGGTCGCAGCGCTGCAAAATGGCATCGGGCATGCCGAAAACCTCGCGCCGTTCACAGGCCGCGCGACCGTGATCCCGACCATCGTCTATTACAACAGCGAGCGGCTGGCGCCCGATCGCGTTCGCTACCGCCGCGGTAGCGAATACGACTTCGCCGTGGCCGACGACACCGATGGACAGGCGTTCGCGGCGCTATTCGACGGCACGATGCTGCGAACCCTCTTGAGCGGCGACTTCAAGACGCTGGCGTGGCGAAAGCTTTTGGTCAACGCGGTTGCCAATCCCGTCTCCGCACTCACGCTGCAGCGGAATGCGGTGTTCCGGCGCGAGGACGTTGCAGCGCTTTGCCTGGCACTGCTGGAAGAGGCAGTCACGGTCGGACGCGCCGATGGCGCGCGGCTTGCGACTGACGAGGCCGCGCAGACGATGGCAAGGCTCACTGCTATCCCGCCCGACGCCGGCTCCTCGATGTATTTCGATCGCCTTGCCGGCCGCCCGCTCGAGATCGACGCGCTGACGGGCGCGGTGGTCGAGCTGGCTGAACGGCATCGCGTGCCGACGCCGCTGCTCAAGATGCTGCTCACGCTGGCGCGCGCAGCAAGTGATGGGCCTGCACTGCCACGGCATTAGTCGATGTCGTCGCGGCGAACGCCGGGACCCATACCGCGGAATCTTTCCGTATCGTGATTAGGTGGTCGCTGTCGTCGCAACAACGACTGCTTGTGGTTATGGATCCCGGCTCGCGCTTCGCTTGGCCGGGACGACGAATTACTTAAGCCGACCTTGCCAGCGCGCCGTCGATCATCGCGACCGCATTCGCAAGGCCATAGACCGCGACGAACGAGCCGAAGCGCGGGCCTTTTTCCTGCCCGAGCAGCACCTGATAGAGCATGTTGAACCAGTCGAGCGAGACGCCCGGCCGGCCGTCCTTGCCCTTCTTCACGGGATCGAGGAATGGCTCGCGGCGGCCGATTTCGTAGACGACATTCTGGATATCCTCGGCCGTCGACTCCGTGGACATATTCGCGAGCGCATCGCGCAGGTCCGATAGCGCCGCGCGCTCGCCGTCCGTCGGTTCGCGGAATTTCTTGGTCGGCGCCACGAAGTCGCGATAGTAGTTGATGGCGTAGCCGACCATCGCATCGAGTTTTGGATGCGTTTGCGGCGTCACACCCGGCCGGTAGCGGCCGATGAAGCCCCACAGCGTCGAGGCGTTCTCGGCATTCGAGGACGACACCAGCGTCAGCAACAACTGGAACGTGACCGGCATATCGGCCTTCGGCGGATGGCCGGCATGGATGTGCCAGACCGGATTGCCGAGCTGCTGACGCGCATCCTGACGCGGAAATCCTTCGAGGAATTGTTGATAGTCGTCGACGTTGCGCGGGATCACGTCGAAGTAGAGGCGCTTGGCCGCCTTCGGCTCGCGATACATGAACAACGACAGCGATTCCGGCGAGGCGTAACGCAGCCATTCGTCGATGGTGAGCCCGTTGCCCTTCGACTTCGAAATCTTCTGGCCCTTCTCGTCCAGGAAGAGTTCGTAGTTGAAGCCTTCCGGCGGCGCGCCGTCGAGCGCCGCGCAAATCTTGCCGGAGAGCTTGACCGAATCGATCAGGTCCTTGCCGGCCATTTCATAGTCGACGCCGAGCGCGGCCCAGCGCATCGCCCAGTCCGGCTTCCACTGCAATTTGCAGTGCCCGCCAGTGACAGGAAGCGTGACGTGCTCTTTCGTCTCGGGATCGTCGTAGGAGATCGTGCCGGCCTTGCTGTCATGCGCCGTGATCGGCACATACAGCACGGCCCCGGTGCGCGGACAGATCGGCAAGAACGGCGAATAGCTCGCTGCGCGCTCTTCGCGCAATGACGGCAGCATGATCGCCATCACCTTCTCGATCCGCTCCAGCATCTTCAGAAGCGTCGCGTCGAATTTTCCGGACGTGTAGTAGTCGGTCGAAGAGGCGAACTCGTAGTCGAAGCCGAACGTATCGAGAAAGGCACGCAGCCGCGCATTGTTGTGCGCGCCGAAACTCGGATGCGTGCCGAACGGGTCCGGCACTCTCGTCAGCGGCTTGCCGAGATTGGCTTCAAGCAGCTCCTTGTTCGGCACATTGTCCGGCACCTTGCGCAGGCCGTCCATGTCGTCGGAAAACGCCAGCAGGCGGGTCTTGATCTTGTCTTCGGTCAGCACGCGGAAGGCGTGACGCACCATGGTGGTGCGCGCGACCTCACCGAAGGTGCCGATATGCGGCAGCCCCGACGGACCGTAACCGGTCTCGAACAGCACTTCATCTTTCGGTTTCTTTTTCAGCCGCGCCACGATCGCTTTCGCCTGCTCGAACGGCCAGGCGTTGGATTGTTCGGCGACCGCACGCAGGTCGCTGGGGCTGAGATTGTTGACGGACATATTTGGGAAGGATCTCCGAGGAAGTGCTCAATTCATCATTATAAACGTCATTCCGGGGCGATGCGCAGCATCGAACCCGGAATCTCGAGATTCCGGGTCTGGTCCTTCGGACCATCCCGGAATGACGGAGTCAAATACTCAAAACGGGCTGACCGAGAAATAGCGCAGCCAAAGATCGGTATAGCGGCCTTTTTCCCAGAGCCGGAACAGCGCCCAGTTCATGGCCTGACGCAACAGGTCATTGCCCTTGCGCACGGCGATCCCGACGCCCTCGCCGAAGTAGCGGCTTTCGACAAAAGGCCCGCCCGAGAAAACGCAGCAGTCGCCCGAGTCTGTGCCGTTGATCCAGAAGGCGAGCGAGATCGCATCGCCAAAAATAAAGTCGACCTCGCCGCGCCGCAGCGCGGTTCGCAGCGTCTCGTCGTTCGGATAGGCGTGTAATTCCGCATCCGTGAACATCGCCTTCAGATACGCCTCGTGCGAGGTGCCGCCGATGACGCCGACCTTGCGCCCCTCGAGAAATTCGGGGCGCACCTCGCGCATCACCGAATCCTTCCGCGACACGAAGCGCGCAGGCGCGCGGTAATAGGGATCGCTGAAATCGAGCTTCGCGCGCAGCTGCGGCGTCACCGCAAGCGAGGCGATGATGGCATCGCCCCGGTTGCTCGTGATCGCATCGACCAGCGTCTCGAAGCGCCGCATCTGGATGGTGCAGGTGACCTTGATCTCGTCGCAGATCATCCGCGCCAGATCGACATTGAAGCCGGCTGGATTGCCGTCGGGGCCGGTGAAGTTGAACGGTGGATAATCGGTCTCGGTCAAGAACCGGATCACAGAAAGGCGCGACAGATCCGGCCGGTCCGGCCGCCGCCGCGGGTCCCAAAAGCCCGGCACCGCCTGCGGGCCAGGCTCGGCCACCGGCTTCGGCACCGATTGGCTGGGCTTGGCAGCACCGGGTGTCGGGGTTGACGGCTTTTCGATCTGCGCGTGGGCCAGACCGCCCGCGAACGTCAAGGCGGCCGCGGCCGCAAAAAGCCGAAGCGCCTTCAAGGTCCGTCCGCCAAAACGTGTCTGGTTCGCCTGCATCATCAGCCGATTTTCTGGAAAATCGGGGGCCTTATAGACCCATCCGCCGCCCGGCGATACCTTAAGTCAAAGATAACGCTTGAGGTCGGTGGCGGCTTCCTCAGGCTTACGATTGATGTTGAAGGGGGCAACGAACTTGCCGTCGCGGTCCATCAAATAGATCAGCGCCGTATGGTCCATGGTGTAGTCGCCGTCCTTGAGCGGAACCTTCTTGGCGTAGACCCGGTATTCGGACAGCACCTTCGCGATCTCTTCGCTCGAGCCGGTGAGGCCCCGCAGGCGCGGATCGAAGCTCGACAGATATTCCTTCATCGCAGCCTGGGTGTCCCGTTCTGGGTCAACCGAAATGTAGTAGGCGTTGACGCGATCGGCATCCTTGCCCATCGCCTTCAACACTTCCGACATCTCGAACAGCGTGGTCGGACAGACGTCGGGACAATGGGTGAAGCCGAAGAAGACCAGCGTGGGGTGGCCCAGCATGGCTTTCTCGGTGACGGTCTGACCGGTCTGGTCGGTGAGCTGGAACGGCCCCCCGATCGCGGCCGGCGCCGCGACATGGCGAAGGCCGCCCATCGCCCACAGCATCAGGACAAGCCCGACGACGAGGCTTACCGAAAACGCTCCAATGACGACCAGCGGGCGGGCGGTCCGATCCATGATCACAAATTCCTAGAAACAAGCGGCGAAGCCGGAAGCGATCATCTCGAAGAAGACCGCGCTTCCGTAAGTGAACCACAGCACGGCTGCGGCGAGCAGAAGCAGGACGCCGAGTGTCACGCCGCCCACGACCAGCGCACGCGCGAGCCGGGCGGGCCCGGAAGTCCGCCGAAAACCCTGCGGCGTGGAAATTAGCTGCGCCATCGGCCCATCTGCCTGAAAGACCACCGACGGCCCTGCCGCCGGGGTCTCATTGGTTCAGATAAAGCCTGGCCGCGGCCCCGGCAAGCGCCGGGACCGCGGTCGCAATCACGTCATGCTGATGGAATAACGCCCGAAGGCGATGTTAATGCGCCGTCGATGCCCGGGCATCGAGGAAGCACGGGTGGTACATGTTCGTCAGCTCCTTGCCGCGCAGATAGATCATCCGCGAGGTCAAGCCGCCGCGCTGGTTGATCCACTTCTTCACCGGCGACGGATACATCGAATAGAGCATGTGGGTGGCTTCGGGATTGGTGATGGCGTGACCGTCATCGTCGAGATCCCAGGCCGCGTGGAAGCCGAGCGCGGCGTGCGAGGTCACGCAAATCTTGTCATGGGGAATGGCGCCGAGAACGATGGTGCAGGCCGATGCGCAGAGACCGTCGATGATGACCATCTCGCCGGACGTGCGCACTTCCTGGTACTTGTCGACATAGGTGCCGATCCGCCCGCCGCGGTCCTCGCCGATCCGCACCACCGCATGGCTCGTCCCCACGCTCGCCAGCAGAACAACCGCAGCGAGCAGCCCCAGCATGAATTTCATTTTGTCCGGCCCCAGTTCAACCTGCCGGACTTCAGAAGTCTGCGGCGGTAGGTGATGCGTTGCGACAGAGCGTGTTTCGAGTTGGCTATTTTGTCCAGATGGTCAGCACAGTTCAAACCAAATTCAGAGCGAGTGTTGCCGAGGCGCTGCACCCTTCCCGGCAATATCCCGAACCGGAACAAGACTTTCGGTGAACGCCGGTAGGCCAGCGGCCCATTGACCATTCATCATTTCGGTTGGCCATTGACCATCCGGGCGACCACGGGCTTCACTCATTCCAGCAAATTGAGGAAACGCGATGGCAGGCGAATCGGACGTCATCGTGGTGGGCGCAGGACTGGCCGGCCTCGTCGCTGCAACCGAGATCGCGGCCGCCGGCAAGCGCGTCACCGTGGTCGACCAGGAAGGCGAGCAAAGCCTTGGCGGACAAGCCTTCTGGTCGTTCGGCGGACTGTTCCTGATCGATTCGCCCGAGCAGAGGCGGTTGGGAATCAAGGATAATTACGAGCTGGCGCATCAGGATTGGATGGGCACCGCCGGCTTCGACCGTGACGAAGACCTCTGGCCGCGGCGCTGGGCGGAGGCCTATCTCGCTTTCGCGGCCGGCGAGAAACGGAGCTGGTTGCGGGCGATGGGCCACCGTATTTTTCCGGTGGTCGGGTGGGCCGAACGCGGCGGCTATGACGCCATGGGCCACGGCAATTCCGTACCGCGGTTTCATGTCACCTGGGGCACCGGCCCCGGCATCGTCGAGCCGTTCGAGCGGCGCGCCCGCGCGGCGGAAAATGAAGGCACGCTCACATTCAAATTCCGCCACCGCGTCGACACGCTGACGATGACGAACGGCGCGGTTGATGGCGTCAGCGGCGCGATCCTCGAAGGCGATCCGGTCGCGCGCGGCATGAGCAGTTCACGGAAAGCGATCGGCGAATTCACGCTGCGCGCGCAGGCGGTGATCGTCGCGTCCGGCGGCATCGGCGGCAACCACGAGTTGGTACGACAAAACTGGCCGTCGCGGCTGGGCAAGCCGCCGGCAAATATGATCTCCGGGGTGCCCGACCATGTCGACGGCCGCATGATCGGCATCATGGAGAAGTCAGGCGCGCGGCTGATCAACCGCGATCGCATGTGGCATTATGTCGAGGGCATCAGAAACTGGTCGCCGATCTGGCCGCTTCACGGCATCCGCATTCTGCCCGGGCCGTCGTCGATGTGGTTCGACGCGACCGGCAAGCGGCTGCCCTCGCCGCTCTTTCCCGGTTCCGACACGCTCGGCCAACTGGAATACATCCTTTCCACCGGCCACGACTATTCGTGGTTCATCCTGACCCAGAGCATCATCAAGAAGGAATTCGCGCTCTCCGGCTCCGAGCAGAATCCGGATCTCACCGGCAGGAGCTGGGTGATGACCGCGCGCCGCGCCACCAACAAGGGCGCGCCGGCGCCGGTCGAGGCCTTCAAGAAAAATGGCGCGGACTTCATCGTGCGCGACAACCTGGCTGACCTCGTCAGCGCCATGAATGCGCTCGCCGGCAACGACCTTTTGAAGCTCGATTCGATCAAGGCCCAGATCGAGGCGCGCGACCGCGAGACCGGCAACGCCTACGCCAAGGACACCCAGATCATCAACATCCACAATGCGCGCCGCTATATCGGCGATCGCCTGATCCGCACTGCGGCCCTCCACCGGATTCTCGACCCCGCGCATGGCCCGCTGATCGCGGTCAAGCTCAACATCCTGACCCGCAAGACGCTCGGTGGTTTCGAGACTGATCTGGATTCCCGCGTGTTCGGCCAGAACGGCCAGATCATGCCCGGGCTCTATGCCGTGGGCGAAGCAGCCGGCTTCGGCGGCGGCGGCATGCACGGTTATCGCGCCCTGGAAGGGACGTTCCTCGGCGGCTGCCTGTTCTCGGGCCGCAATGCGGGGCGCGCGGCGGCGAAGGCTATTTTGTAGTCACCAAACGCAGGTCTTCGCTGCAACAAGACCGTAGCGGCGCGCGCTCCGACGGGCTAAGTGGCGGCGTCACTCCAAGAGAGATCAATAAGGGAGATCAAAATGACCATTCAACGTTTCGATACCGGACCGCGCATGAGCCAGGTCGTCGTCCACGGCAATACCGTCTATCTGGCCGGTGTTGTCGCCAACAAGGCCAAGGGCGAAAGCGTCACCAAGCAGACCCAGGAGATCCTGTCGATCATCGACGGTCATCTGGCGAAGGCCGGCACCGACAAGTCGAAGCTGTTGTCGACCAACATCTACATCACCGACATGAAGAACTTTGCCGAGATGAACGCGGCATGGGACGCCTGGGTTTCACCGGGCAACACGCCGGCGCGTGCTACCGTCGAGGCCAAGCTCGCCGCGCCCGAATATCTCGTCGAGATCATGGTAACGGCGGCGAAGTAGTGCTGGATTTCTTCACCTCCCCCTGCAAGGGGGGAGGTCGGCGAGCTAAAACGCGCCTTGCGCCTTAAAGCGAGCCGGGAGGGGGTCACTTTTCTAGTCGCAGCTTCCTCTATAAATCGACCCCCACCCTAACCCTCCCCCTCGCAGCGGAGGGAGAACAAACAGCGTAACCACGCGCGATAAACCTCGGCGTCACCAGCTTGCGGCGACTTTTCAAACGACCCGCGCTTTAACCAAACGGCCGGCTTTTGCCGGCCGTTTTTGTTCGCAAAAATTTGGGAACCTTCTGGGAAATCCGTCATCCAATCCCTAGAATCATGTTCCGGGATTGCACCATGCGCCAGGCAAAGACATCGAAAACGACCCAAGCGCCAGCCGACGACCTCGTTGCCCGCGCCCGTGGCCGCGATGAGGCGGCGATCCGCGCCATCATCAAGGACAACAATCGCCTTCTGTACCGGCTCGCCCGCGGCATCCTGCGCAACGACGCAGAGGCCGAGGATGTCGTCCAGGAAACCTACGTCCGGGCTTTCACCCATCTCGACAGTTTTCGCGGCGACTCGAGCCTTTCCACCTGGCTCTCGCGCATCGCCATGAACGAGGCCCTGGGCCGGTTGCGCAGCCAGCGGCCGAGCGTCGAACTGGCGTCGCTGCCGCCGGGCGCCATTGAAGCCCAGATCATCCAGTTTCCCCTCTCTGTTCCCGCCGACCCGGAAAAGACCATGGCTCAACGCGAAATCCAGCATGTCGTCGAGCGCGCGATCGACGAGCTTCCCGAGCCGTTTCGTCTCGTCTTCATCACGCGCGTGGTCGAAGGCATGAATGTCGAGGAGACCGCCGAGATTCTCGACCTCAAGCCAGAGACGGTGAAGACGCGACTGCATCGCGCCCGCGCGATGCTGCGTGAAAATGTCGAGCGCAAGATCGGTCCCGTGGCGATGGAAGCCTTTCCATTTGCCGGCAAGCGATGTGAACGGTTGACCGAAGCCGTGTTGAAGCGTCTCGGCTTCGAAGCTTAGCGTTTGCTAGCGTAATTTTTCAGGAACCTTTTTAACAACGCTCCATCCAACTCCTGTGCAATCACAATGCCGCGGCTCAAGCCTCGGCCTACAGGAGTGGCAAATCATGTTCATCCGATTGAGCGCGGCGATTGCCGCGTTGAGCCTCGTGAGCGCCGCAGCTCTCGCGCAAGCCGCCAAGCCGACCGATCCGCAGATCGCCCATATAGCCTACACCGCAGGCCTCATCGACATCGCGGCGGCGAAACAGGCGCTGACGAAAGCAAGCAACAAGGACGTCAAGGCCTTCGCCGAAGACATGGTGCGCGACCATGAGGCCGTGAACAAGCAGGCGCTCGACCTCGTCAAGAAGCTCAACGTCACGCCTGAAGACAACGACACCAGCAAGACGCTGTCAAAGAACGCTGCCGCCAAGCTTGACGAACTCAGCAAGCTTAACGGCGCTGCGTTCGACAAGGCCTATGTCGCCAACGAAGTTGCCTATCACAAGGCGGTCGACAGCGCGCTCGAGACCACGCTGATCCCGTCCGCCAGCAATCCGGAACTGAAGAGCCTGTTGCAGACGGGGTTGAAGATTTTCCAGGGCCACGAGCAGCACGCAGAACATGTCGCGGCGGAGCTGAAGTAGGAGGCATCCAATGAAGGCTAGTGTCCCGGTTCTGACATTCGTATCCCGTCGCTGCGAGTTCGCTTGCGAATGTCAGAGCCAAAGGGACACTAGAAGATGTCGACTCTTAGTGCCGCTTTTCCATTTGAAGTTCCTCTCGGACTTCGCAACGAGCAGTGGAGGAACTTCAAATGGGCGGCACTAGATGGATTTTCGCCGCGATCATCGCAGGACTCGTGTCCGGCGTATCCGTCTCGGCGCTGGCTGCCACCGTCCAGATCACGATGGACAAGCTCGAAATCGCACCTGGCGAGGTTTCGGCCAAGGTCGGCGACACCATCGAATGGGTCAACAAGGACCCGTTCGCTCACACCGCGACCGCGAAAGACGGCGACTTCGACGTGATGCTGCCGCCCAACAAAAGCGGCAGCCTGGTTTTGAAGAAGGCCGGCACGTTCGAGTATTACTGTCGCTTTCATCCCAACATGAAGGCGACGCTGACGGTTACACCGTAGCTGTGGTACAGCCGTCATTGCGAGCCAACGGGTCGCGCGAACGCGCGCCCGATGACAGGCTCCGCGAAGCAATCCAGAGGGCTGAGGAATCGCTGGATTGCTTCGTCGCTTCCGCTCCTCGCAATGACGCGGTGAGATCAACGATTGGTTACGTCGAGCCGCCAGCCCCAAGCCGGCCGGCGCCGATGATGCGGCCATCGGGCGCCTCGATCACGACGGCTGCGTCCTGCCCTTCGGGGAAGCGCTCGTTGAGGCGCAGCGCCGCACCTGACCATTGGCCGACGTTGCGGAACGAACGGACCACGTTGGCCTCGGTCAGCGTGCGGCCGCTATTCTCGCCGCGATGGATCGCGGTGACGTGCTCATGATCGAAGCCGATCAGCAAGATCCTTCCCTGGCCTGAGCCTGCGCCAACGTCGATCGAAACCTGTTCACCGTTTTTGGTCATCTTGACCGCGGCCGCTGTCTGCCCGTCGCGCCCGGCGTGCTCGATCGCCGAACCGACCTGCTCGCGGTCGGAGCCGACCGCACTTGTCGCGCCATCGACGACGATCTCGGGCGTATAGGAGCCATCACCGAAGCGGCGGCCATAGACGGCCTGGCGGTCGGTGGCCGTTGCAAGCGAGAACGGGTCCTTCCAGCCGAGGCGATCCCAATAGGTGACGTGGAAGGCGAGCGCCAATACGTCGCGCCGGCCCTTCGCGAGCTCGTTCAGATAGGCATTGGCCGGCGGGCAGGACGAGCAACCCTGAGAGGTGAAGAGTTCGACGACGACAGGCCGATCAGCGGCATGGGCCATGATCGGCAAGAGGCCTGCGAGCAGTACGGACGGGAGAACAAGGCGCGAGAACATGGGGATCCTCCTTGGGTTCGTCAGGCTCTTCGCAAAGAGGACATGCATTGTTACGCGCCGCCGCCTTCACGCTTCCGACATCGGTGGAGAATGCCTGGCCGCGAGCGCCCTATTCACCGTCACGCCGGACTTGCCGCCTTCGCTTGAGCTTCGGCGGGCCGAGTGAGATCGTGGCCCCGGCGGAGCCTTGGCGGGGACGGGTTCCGGCCATCCACGTCTTTGTTTTGCCGTGGAATTAAGACGTGGATGCCCGCGGATAGGCGGACGGAAGCGACGCCGTTCTTCGGCATAGGCGAGCGGAAGCGACGCCGTTCTTCGACATAGGCGAGCGGAAGCGACGCCGTTCTTCAAACGGCTATGCGCGGGCATGACGGTTCCATCAAACCGCATCCCGCGCTGGCGAGAATCAAGTCAGTGTGGTCTGAATCCTGACATTCGTTGTTTGGGATTCGCGTGCCGGAGTTGAACGAATGTCCACCTCACTGGAAGACCAGCAGGCCATTCGCCAGTTGCTGGCGCGCTATTGCTTCCTGCTTGACGGCTATCGCTTACGCGAATTCGCCGGCCTGTTCACCTCGGACGGCGAATGGATCTCGCGCAACGGCACGGGGCGCGGACCCGCTGCGATCGAGAAGTTGCTGCGCGGCCTCGTGCCGGAGCCGGCGCCCGGCAAGAGGCGCAAGCATTTCACCGGCAACGTCATCATCGAACTCTTTGGCGACCGCGCTTCGGTGGTCTCGAATTTCATGGTGGCGCGCGATTGCGAAACCGGCCCTGCCATCGCGGTCGCCGGCACCCATGAGGATACGGTCGTCAAGACGGCCGAAGGGTGGAAATTCAAATCGCGCAAGCTGTCGCACGACATCGCCGGCGAAAGCGGATTGAATGTGGGGTCGGGCTGAGGCGAGGCCGAAGCGGGGTTGGAGCGGGCGAAGGGAATCGAACCCTCGTATGCAGCTTGGGAAGCTGCCGTTCTACCATTGAACTACGCCCGCAAAATCAGAAGCTTAGCGCATACTTTCCGAAGATTTGGTCGCCTTGTTGGTCGCCTGTTTCGTTCGGGCCCCTTTCATAGCCCGCTCTCGCCCGCTGCGACAAGCCAATGAGGCACGATTTGCGGAACGCCAGTGTGCTCGTTGCCACTGGACAAAATGTTCATGTTTTGTTCTAATCAGACATGACGAATGACCGACCGGCGAGCTGGCGGATGCCTTCCCGAAAGCAAGTGGAAAAGCTGGCGCGCGAGCCTGCCGGTATCCAACCGGCCGAAGCGCCCGACCCAGCCCAGAGCGATCCGATGCCGGATCAATTATGGGATGCCGTGCTGCACGATCCGCGCGCCGCCGGAAAACCGTGGCTGCCGATCCAACAATGCCGCCTGTCAGAAATTCCCCGACATGTGCTCCGCGTCGAGTGCCGTCGTTGTTCTCGCATCGTCGAAATTCAAAAGGCTGACGCCGTGCGGTTCTATGAACCGCATGCCGTCTGGAAAGACGTTGGACAGCGACTGCTCGACAACACCTGCACTAATCGAACAGGCCGACATGAGGAGGATGGTTGTTGGCCGGATTGGCCCTTGTAGTTGGTCTGCCGTTTCGCCGTCAGCAATTGTAAATTTTATGATGAGACAGTATCGATCTCTTCGACAGGAGATCGAAGTGGCCGATATCGTTTCCCCCAAAAAACGCTCGTCAATGATGGCCGCAGTTCGTCGTCAACATACCAAGCCGGAGATCAACTTGAGACGAGCCCTTCACAAGGCGGGGCTTCGCTTTCGCCTCCATCGTCGCGACTTGCCCGGCACTCCTGATCTTGTGTTTTCCAGTGCGCGGGTGGCCGTTTTCGTCAATGGATGCTTCTGGCATCGGCATAAGGGCTGCACAAAATCCACGACCCCAGCAACGCGCACTGACTTTTGGCTTCAAAAATTCAAGAAAAATGTGACGAGAGATCAGCGAGCAAAGGCATCCTTGGAAGCCGCAGGCTGGAAAGTGATAGTGGTGTGGGAATGTGAGGTGCCGACAGTTCAAGCTGCTGCGACCCTGGCAAAACCTATCCACTCATCTATCAAAAAGAGAACTCGAGTTCTCGCAGCGAACGTGCTAAATGACCGACCACGTGGGGCTTCGAATGCGGGTCGTTAGCTTATTCAGTGGCATTGGCGGTTTCGAGCTGGGCCTGTCTCGGGCTGGCCACGAAACGGTTCTCATGTGCGAGAGCGATGACCTTGCAAGATCAGTTCTGCATCACCGTTTTCCCGGCATCACCATTCGCAGGGACGTCCGCGCGCTAAAGCAGCTACCAGTTTGCGATATCTTGACTGCTGGATGGCCGTGTCAAGATTTAAGCCAAGCCGGAAGGACTGCGGGGCTCAACGGCCGTAGCTCAGGATTAATTTCGGAAGTTTTCCGAGTTATCGAGGCAAGCAAGCACAAGCCGGAATATGTGTTGCTTGAGAACGTCGCGTTTTCCTTGCACCTTCACGGCGGAGCTGCATTGAAGTACGTCACCACGAACCTTGAACGGCTGGGTTATCGTTGGGCTTATCGAATTTTGGACAGCAGACAATTCGGCGTTCCGCAGCGCCGCCGCAGAGTTTTCATTCTGGGATCGCGCAAAGTATTGCCGCAAACGATACTTTTCCGAGGAGCGAGCGAAGCAGCGAATATCGATCAGCCTACCGCCGATATGTTTGGCTTCTACTGGACAGAAGGAAACACAGGACTTGGCTGGTCACCCGGCGCGGTGCCACCATTGAAAGGGGGCTCGTCGCTCTCCATCCCATCCCCACCTGCGATTTGGGACAAGCGTTCGCGGTCCTTTTTGACGCCCGGAATATCGGATGCTGAACGAATGCAAGGCTTCCCTTCTGGTTGGACCGCCGTTGGCGCTTTGAAAAGCAAGAAAAAGCGGGGGAGATGGAAGCTCGTTGGCAATGCTGTCAGTGTGCCCGTAGTCGAATGGATTGGTCGGGGTTTCTTGAAAAACGAAGAAGTAAAATACGAAGCGCCCGTAAGTCGGACCTTCACAAAGTCTGCTAACGCTGCATTTGGCGAGAAAGACAAACCCCACCTATATTTCTGCTTCGAGCACGAGGGCTCGGACGCGCCCACTATTGGAACTTTGGAAGATTTTCAATTGAATGATGCGGCAGAGCTTTCGGCCCGGGCCGCGTCGGGCTTTTTATCTCGCATCGAAAAAAGCAGTTTGAAAACGCATCCCAACTTTATTCCCGACCTGAGAAATTTCGTCAGCTAACATAAGATCGGCCCGCCTCGTACCGCTGCATCATCCTAATATACGAACACATGAACGATCTTACGCGGACGAGCTTATCTGCGATATCTGCGACGGAATAATTACCACCTATATCTTCGAACGTTTCCTCGCCATGTGCTAATTCATTCCTAGCGGTTTTTACGATTGCTAAATCCGACCCGCCCAACGTCCCACTGGGCGGCCGCCATCTACTATCACCAATGTCCCGGGCAAATTTTATCAGCTTCGTGTGATCGATATTGCCTGCAAAGGGTACGGCTTCCTCCTTCTGCAACCAGCTCTTTACTCCCGGGACAAATTCAACAAACTCCTGCAACAGTGCACCGTGATTGACGCCGTCCTGCAACTTCTTCTTGAAATGCGCGTGCACGATATCTTGCTGCCAATAGGCGATCAGCTCCGCAAAGGAGCTGCTGTCATTTTGCATACTCTTTCTAACGCTGACGACAGTCTCCCTAGTGGCGAACTCCACACAATTATAAATCATGATGAAGCTCGCGGCGCGAGATGCCGCGAGCGTCGCCGCCGCTCGATAAAAACCCTTGCCGGGCGTGCGGTGCCGCGCTTCTAGCTCGTGGAGAGACCGCAAATAATATGACACTCCAGCAATTCGAGCACGAAAGTCCGCTTCAATCATTTGCTTTGCGCCAGCAATCGATCTCGCACGAATTCGATACGAGCGCGCAATCGCGGCCCGCTATTGCTGGCGTCCGTCCTAACTAGCGCATTCAACTGATCGCCAAAAATCCAATCGGGGTCGGAAGTCAGTTTAAGGTTTGGCTTTTGCCTTAGTGCTAAGCAAGTTCCTACCGCGATAGCCTCAAACCGAACGCGGGGCAGCGTGCCACCTTTACCACCTCGGTAAAAAGCTTTGGGATAGTTGTCCGTCACGAATGTCATGGTGCGCAAGAATTCGTCTCGCATCTGGTGGACCTGCGCGTCGGTAATGGTCTTGTTCAGTCCAATTACTTTCAGGTCCAGAAATCGGCGAACGTCGTGTTTAAATTCTGTGTAGTGATCCGAGTATATGAAGAAGCGAGTGACTAGCTCCTGCCGCTCGCTTTCCGGATCAGCGGCTTTGGTGATCTTGGGCGAAAGGTCTTTGAAGATATCCGTCGCGGCGCACTCCAAGATCAGGTCCAAGAATTTGCCGCGGAAAGCACCCTTCCTGATCTCTGCATCGTGCAGTGTCTTGCCTGTAGTGTTCAACCGTCTGAACAGCTCGATACGAGTACTCTCGTCGGTGCCTTCGTCCAGAACGAATGAGCGGATTGGAGTGTTGAAAAGGCGTTTACGAATTGTGAGCGGGAAATCGGCGTATTTGAAACCTGACAGAATATCCAGCTTATCGAGGTCACCCAGAGCGAATTCATTATTGACGAAGCGTGCCAAGGTCCGGACCCGTTGGGACCCATCCACGATTTCCAAGCGTCCCTTGACATCATAGAAAAAGATTGGAGGGACCGGAATTCTCAGTATCACGCTTTCAATAAAATAAGACTGAGCTTGCTCAGACCATCGGAGCTTTCTTTGGTATTCTGGAATGTAGATGTCGCCCTCTTGTTCGGGCTCTTCCTTAAATTTTTGGACTAGCAATTCCACGGGGTAGTCGGTTACGAGATAGCGAACATCCCTGCGGGCCGCCTCGATGACCGCCGTAATCTCCTCTTCGGAGGGGAGGAGACTAAAGCCTTTCTGAATTTCGTAGTCGCTCATCCAATTTCCCTATGCTGCCGCATCCAACCGCAACCGGAGCGGGAGGGCAAGAGCACCGGGTGTATACCTATGGCTCGCTCGGCCCCTGCCCAATAACGACACCACGGCGTTGAAGAGCAACCTAGCAGATTGCCAAGGCCGTCGCATGGAACGACCTTTCTGTCAGGCCATCGTCAACGTCACTCCGCCAATCGACTGTCTGCGTCTCCCTCTAACTCGTCGCTTCGAAACAAAGCTGCGACGTAGTAAGGGTCCTGACCAGCCATCAGTATGATGCGATTGCCGTGCTGCGCATCCGAGCGAACATCGGCGAGGCCCGCAGAAATCTCACCCGGCGTCAGATGCTTGGACGCGAGATCCTTCAATATTCCGGCAATCCTCTCGGACGACGCGTTGTTTAACGGAATACGCTGTTCAAAGATTTGCTCAGTGCCGTCATAGCCGTCAATCTTCCACACCATTTCGCCGAAGCCGTCCGCGACCTTGCTCAATTTGACCTCACCATGATGCTGGATGGCTACACTCTTTGAGTAAAGGAAGGTTCAGACAAGGTCGCCGATCATTTGGAGGACGAAGCCAAGAAATAGAAAGAACACCGCCCGCTTTGCATAATAGAAGCGATGGATAAAGGCATCATCGGAAGTATCCTCTTGGTACGGGCCCGCAGCTTCCGGCATGATGAGTTCACGCATTGCGACTGACGGAAGATTGTCTGGTCTAGTTTCGCGGAAGTGCTCCAACGAGCTGTTTATTTCCTCCAGAAGAAATAGCCGCAGCACGCCTGCGATGTCGAACAGCAAGCCTGACGCAGTTAACATGTGGCTTGGCTTATAGAAGACGCTTATCGGCAAAAGCAAAATTGCGACGAGAATGATGATTTGGATTATGCCCCGGATTGTCCTGAGTGCCGAATAACCATCTCCAGCAATCCGGCAAAGGATGGGGTCAACGGCCTTGGTCCAAAACCAATTGCCCGCCTTTGCGAGAGGCGAGTACTCCCACTCGTAGTCGCCGAACATGTTCCTTACTCCCCCAATCCGTTTCTGGAATTGCTAGTGAACGACGTGCAGGCTGGCGTATGCGAAGTAGGCCGCCGCCGCGGACGAGATCGCCGATACCGCAGCGACAATCGTTGATGCGAGTGAATACCTTGCCATCACTTTTGTTGCATGCGCGGCATCATACTGCGCAAGTGCGCTGATAACCTCTGCCTTTGATGCCGTACCACTTTGATATTGACCGTTAAGCGTTCCCGCCAATTGGTCTCTTTCTTTCGTCATGTATGCCTCCTTCCCGGACGGGCATATTGCATGACTTTCAACCTGTGCGACAACAGCGTTCTATCGAGTTTTGGCGATTATTTCCGCTTTACGTGAAGGCCGCCGCTGGGGGCAGTAGCGCCGCTATACTGAGGGCTCATCCGATGAGAGGCGGTTCATCGAGTTGCCGCCGAGAAGCTTCCACCTTCGACCACAGGAAAGCGACAGCCGTACGCACGGTTTCGAGCAAGTCAACAGTCCTATCGCTGTCAAGCGTTACGCCTCCGACTTCATCCCCCCAGCGCGACAAGCCCCATACGCCAATTCCCCAATAAAAGGGCGGCCGTTCGATAACGTCGGACTGCATCATTCGAGGAGCACTCGGGCGGCCCTGAACCACGTGCTTGAACGCGTGGCCAACATCATTGACGATCTTGAATGCCTCCGACTGATGTTCGAATTGTTGACGTAGCGACCGGGGATCATTCGGATAGGCGAGATAGTCCACTGCATGGCATGTGACCACACAAGCAAGGAAGGCGTGCCGCCTCGAAGTCGGGTGCTCCTCAAAGTCCTTGAACGTCGGATCGACAATATCGACCAGATACAACTCAAGGTCTTCCATTGGTCCTCTCCTGCTTCGCCGCAATGATCTTACGGCGCAAGAACTTGAACTGCTCTTCATGTGTTTCAGATGCAGCCAGCTCTTCCACTTTTGCGCGCGCTGTAATATCCCATCGAGAGCAGCCGCATGTTATGCAACTTGAGCGATACTTTCAACGACGGGAGGCACGCTAATGGATTGGGGGCGCGTAAACGCGTGGACCACCACCCTCTACACTTTGATACACTCGCTGCGGATTGCGAAGGCCATTGAATTTGGAAACATGCCAAGTTTGCCGAAGAGCATTCTGGAGGCCGGCACTTGGCTAGAGCCGGAGGCCTCGTATTCGTCCGTGCTCGCATCCGAGCCCTTTGGAAGGAGCGCCGTCAAATTTCGGCGCAACCCAAACATTCATTTTGAAGAAGTCGTTCGGCAAGTAATCTGCATGCTGGTTCAAGACTTGGTAGTTATCTTCGACCAGATGATGGATGACATTCTTGCCGCGCGCAGTGAGACCGCCGGGGTGTTTCCACAGTCGAAAATCGAGAAGCTAGCAACACACCTTGACCCAAAATTTGAATGGGCAAAGCAAGGCTGCCTCGAACTAATTGCGGCCCGGAACGTGCTTACCCACGCTCGCGGTCGCTGGAATAAACAATCGATAGCAATTATCTCGTTCGTCGATCCAATTCCAAGTGTGGGAGATGAGCTGATTATTGGATTTCCGATGCTCTTTCGGTACCGCAAGGCCATGCGTACGTTCCTGAACGAGGTAACTCCATAATTGAGGGCGATGCGGCGACCGCTCGCTACATGGCGCGGCGGGATCAAGGCGGGGACGGCTCATTGGGTAAAGAGCGGGCGAACCTGGACCACCAGCAACGGATAAGCCATCCAAGTCGCTTCATTGTTTTGATAAGATCAAGAGCCCCTTGTAGACCGTTGAAGCCTCCTTGGGATCAAGCGAGGCCATAGCCGACAGAAAATGATATCCGACCTCGCATCCTTCATTTGAAGGTAACGCGCCAACATTTTCCAGCTTGCTTATCTTATTTAGTTCGAAGCCTTTGGCTTGATACGCGCGCACCAAAACCTTTCCGAGCACATCCGCTGTAACGGACGTCAATGGTGGCGATGGCTGCGTGATGGCTGTCTTTATAACGTTCGCTCTGGCATTTATTTTCGCGTCCAGCGATTCCTTTGAGACCTTCTCGATGGGAGCGTTTGGGCTCCCTAGATAGAGTGCCACACAAGCGTCTGGTTGCGACCTAATCGAACCAACGATCGCTTCTTCGGCCACAAGCAGGTTTCGGACAGCATTATCGGACGCCATCAAGATGTGCATGTTCACGTATTTGTCTGAAAGCGCCGCACCGATTGCGCGAGCGGCAGCGCTCCTCCCTGCACTTGGGCCGGACATGATATCTTTCAACTTTTGTGCGGTGTCGACCTCTGCATCGGGGTGATATTTGAAGATTACATCGAAGACCGGGGATCGCTTCATCACACTGATCGCTTCGTAAGGCCCCGCTTCTTGTTGGAGCATTGGTACGAGCGTATTATTCGTGATCGGGATTGAGCCAACTCCGAAAATAATCGAAATGATGCTCCTTGCTTTGCCTGGACCAAAAAGCTTCTGAGCAAGCAGACCGCCAAGCCACGCAGTAATCCCAGCGACAATCGCTGCCAAGGCGATAGATAGAAGCGTAAGATCATTCATACGTTGTGATACTCCATGCCCACAATCGTAGCGGACCTTAACGAAGGCGCAAAGTCCTACTAAGTCGAAAGCCGCCGCCGGATTGGCGGCGGCTTGCGGGATAATCGCCGCTAAGACCGAAATATCAGTCGGCCGCGGAGACATTCTCGAACGCTTTCGCGCCCTCGAATGTCCCTGCCCTGTTTGTCAGATCATCAGTGTCAACTGATCAAAACTGGTAACGGAGGCCGATGCCGGGATCGACCGAGTTGGCCTTGTTGCTGGTGTTGCCTGGTGTGGCCGTCGTCTGCAGGAAGCCGTTGGCAAGGCCGTTCTGGACCTGCGACCACATCGCGCCGGCATACATGTCCATGTGCCGGGCGAAGCGCCAGTCCACCACCAGCGAGACCGCATCCAGCGTGCCAGAGCACTGTGAAGACACGACCGAAGAGCAACCTGCGTTGGCGCCGGCCGCGAAGCTGTTCTGCCACTCGTGGTAATAGGCGCCGGCGATGTCGAGATTCGGCGTGATCGAGTACTTCACGCCGATCCAGGCCGTTTGCAGGATCCTGTCGTTCGGGAAGTTGGCGTTGTTGGGGTTGGTCAGGATGTAGCCGCCCTCGAGGAACGCGCCGGCCGCGAGCGGGTTGCTCGGATTGGTGAAGTTGACATGCTCGTAACCCGCAAACAGCTTCCACGGTCCGATCACATAGCGCGCGCCGACCTGGAACACGGTGTTGTCGGACACGGTGCCCGCGACCTGGCCGGTGCCGACGGCGAAAGCGGTGGCCGCCGCAATCTGCGCCGACGTCAAGGGCGAGGCCGAGACGGCGTCATAGATCTTGCCGCCGACGAAGTCCATCGAGAAGCCCATATAGTCGAAGCCGATGTTGCCTTCGAAGGCATTGCCGGTGCCGCTATTGCCGCCGTTGCGCAGCTGCGCTTCAGCAGCGAGCCGCACCGGGCCGATGTTCACGCGATATTCGTAGGAGTTGTCGAAGATGCGGTTTTCGGTGTCGCCGCCGCCGCCATTGGCGCCCTGGTAGGTGAGCAGCGAAAAGGCGTTGGAGCCCGCGAGAGAATCGTAGTTGGTGACGAGATCCGAAGTCAGCGCGCTCTGGCGGCCCATGGTGAACGTGCCATAGGTCGGCGAGCTCACGCCGAAATAGGCGGCGTTGTTGAACATCTGGCCGGCCTTGGATGAATCGCTGAACGCATTCTGGAAGCCGGTGATGGGCTGCCCGTTGTTCTGGGCAACCGAACCGATGCCGCTCGATGCCTGTCCGCTCGTCGGGTCGAACTGCGTCTGCAGGTTGAAGATGGCGTACAGGTTGTCGCCGATTTCCTGCTTGCCGCGCAGGCCGATGAACGAGGTCGAGAGCTGGTTGGGACCGGCGCCGAAATACGCACCGTTCGAGTTCTTCGAGACGAGATAGTTCAGCGGGCCGACGGCGAGCGGGCTCAGCGGCGCGCCGTGGTTCTGATAGGTGACGCCCATGTCGAAGTTGCCGTAGACGCAAATGCCCTTGATGCAGATGTCATCGTTCTCCGGCGGCTTCGCCTTGACGGCGGCCTTGTAAGGCAGGTCGGCGGCCATCGCGTCGACCGGGCTGATGGTCGGCACAGCGGCCTTCTGGGCTTCGAGCGCCTTCTGCCGCTTTTCGAGATCGGCAAGGCGCTTGCTCATCTGCTCGCGCAACTGCTTCTGCTGGGCCTGGATATCCGAAAGTTCGTCGGCGTGAGCCATCGTGGTGGCGAAAGCCAGCACGGCCGCGGCCGATATGAAAGTCTTCTTCATGTTGGTCCCTCAAACAACGATCGCGGCAGATACGCCCCCGCGAAAACGAACAAAACGAGAGTCCCGGACGGGATCCTCACGCGCGCGCTTCTGCTCTGCTTTAAGAAAAATTTCTGTAGCGCACTCGCCACAACGCCTCGCAAACGCCTTGAAATAAGGCACTTCAACGAAGTTGTGAGAACGATCACGCGAGCGATCACCATCAAGTCAGACAATGCGACGAATCTTTCTCCGCAGCGTCGTAAAACGTTTGCAAAGCAGACTTCGTCGCGTTGAAGCGGGACCCTGGCGCCGATGTATCACTGCCCGCGCGGCAATTCGATTTTGATCGCGCGCGGCTCGCTACGCGCGCGCAAACAGCAAGGCCGCCAAGCGGAGTATGGTCGCTTGACGGCCTTGCCAGGTTGTTCCGGACGGGGGAGGTCCGGTGCGCGACCTCTAGCAAAGCGGTCGCACTGCGCGAACTGAATATTAGTTGATTGGCACGTGTCCGCTCCCGCGGAAAATTTGAAGTCGTCTCCGTTTCGTCGCTGGTGATGACGCGCCGGCGAATGGTCATGACGCGCCTTGCGATGCCGCAGCCGTGGTCCCGCAACGCACAGTTTGCCGCAGGGCCAACATCGAATGCGCCGTCCCGATCCGCTTTAACCGAATTGTCACATTTTAGATGCGGCCGGCAGAAGCGGTGCTATGATGCTTTCTCGGGGGCGAGGCGTATGTTGGGGCGGGCGTACAGCATTTTCGACACGGCGATCGGCCGGTGCGGCATCGCATGGAGCCAGTCGGGCATTGTCGGCGTACAGCTGCCGGAAGCCCGTGAGATCGACACCCGCAGGCGGCTTTTTCAGCTTTATCCCGAGGCCCGCGAGACACGCCCGACACCCAATGTCGACGTGGCGATCGAGGGTATCGTCGCGCTGCTGCGCGGAGAGGCGGCCGACCTCGCCGACATCACCCTCGACATGAGCGGCATCCACGCCTTCGACCAGCGAACCTATCAAGTCACACGGCGAATTCCGCGCGGGCAAACCGTGACCTATAGCGAGATCGCGAGCCGGATGGGGACCCCAAGCTCGGTCCGCCCGGTCACCCAGGCCATTGGCCGCAATCCCTTTGTGGTCATCGTGCCCTGCCATCGCGTGCTGGAGGCCGGAAGCTATACCGACAAGATGTCCGCCCATGGCGGGTTGATCTCGAAGCGGCGGCTGTTGTCGATCGAAGGAACCGGCAGCCCCGCGAGCAAAACCCTGTTAGACGTCTTGCTACCGGTTGCGCCGCCGCGGCTGCCCCACTAACTTTCTTCCATGGTCCGCACCACCCTGCTCAAGCACCGCTCGATCTCGGTGTCCGATTTCCGTTGCACCGCTACCCCCGGCGAGAAGCCGTTCACGGAGCAGTTTGCCTGCCATTCCGTCTCCTACGTGCGCAAAGGCAGCTTCGGCTGCCAAAGCCGCGGGCGGTCGTTCGATCTCGTGACCGGCTCCGTGCTGGTCGGCTTTCCGGGCGACGAATATGTCTGCACCCACGACCACCACATCTGCGGCGACGAGTGCCTGTCGTTCTTTCTTGAGCCGGAGCTGGTCGAGACGATCGGTGGCCGGGCCGACGCCTGGCGGATCGGCGCGGCGCCGCCGCTACCCGAATTGATGGTGCTCGGCGAATTGGCGCAAACGGCAGCAGATGGCCGCAGCGATATCGGACTGGACGAGGTCGGGCATGTTTTCGCCAGCCGCTTCGTCGATGCGGTGTCCGACCGGACACGCAAGGCGGCCGCGATCAAGACCCGCGATCGCCGCCGCGCGGTCGAAACCGCGCAATGGATCGAGGCGAATTCGCATCGCCCGATCGACCTCGACGACGCCGCAAACCAGGCCGGCCTCAGCCCGTTCCACTTCCTGCGCCTGTTTTCCAAGGTGCTCGGCGTCACCCCGCATCAATATCTGGTGCGCTCGCGGCTGCGCCATGCGGCGCGGCTACTGGCCGACGAGGATATCGCCATCACCGACATTGCCTATGATGTCGGCTTTCAGGACCTCTCCAATTTCGTGCGCACCTTCCACCGCGCCGCCGGCGCTTCGCCGACCGCCTTCCGCGATGCCGCGCGAGGAAAGCGCAAGATTCTCCAAGAGAGCCTGGCGCTGAACTGACTAGGGTCATCTCCATCTCGCGGCCATTGAGCCGCCGACAAACAGATGGAGCCGACCATGTACGATCACGTTGGGCTGAGAGTCAGCAATCTCGACGCCAGCATCAAATTCTATGTGGCGGCGCTGGCGCCGCTCGGCTACGTCCTCTGCTCCAAAGATGCAAGCGGTGCGGGATTCGGACCGAAGGGCGAGCCTGCGCTATGGCTACATCTGCACAATGGGCAAGCCGCCACCGGAGCCCATATCGCGTTCCGCGCCCCCGATCACGCGGCAATCGGGACATTCCATGCCGAAGGCCTGAAAGCCGGCGGCCGCGACAACGGCGCGCCGGGAGCGCGCAAGGACTATAGCCCGACCTATTATGCCGCGTTCCTGATCGATCCCGACGGCAACAATGTCGAAGCGGTTTGTACCTAATCTCCCATGTCATTCCGGGATGGTGCGCAGCACCAGACCCGGAATCTCGAGATTCCGGGTTCGCTCGCTTGTGCTCGCGCCCCGGAATGACAACCAGCGAGGACTCGATTCATGGCTTCGGTTCACAAGGACTTTATGATCGACGCGCAGAGCGACGTTGTCTGGGATGCGGTGCGTGACTTCGGCGCGGTGCATCAACGGCTGAACCCCGGCTTTGTCGTCGACAGCCGTCTTGAGGGGACCGTGCGCATCCTGACCTTTCACAACGGCGTCGTGGCGCGCGAGGAATTGGTGGATTGCGACGATACGCGGAGACGGCTGGTCTACGCCATCATCGGCGGCGAGCGCGTGCGGCATTATAACGGCTGTGTACAGGTCTTCGCTGACGGCGACGGCCACACTCGCATGAGCTGGGTCGTCGACGTGCTGCCGAACGACATCGCACCCTACATCGCAAGCCAGATGGATATCGCGATTGAAGCGATGCGGAAACACCTCGGACGTTAGCGCGGCGCGGCTCTAGTGTCCCGATTCCGAACTAGTCGATCGCGCCGGACAGCACCGGCTGGATCGGCACGACCGGCTCGGTCTTCGGACCCCATCGCGTCAGGAATACGCTTCCAGCCGACAGAACGCCGAGAAGCACCATCGACGCCGCGGCGAGGATGAAGAAATCCGCTGCCGTCGCATCGCGCGTCACCAGCCACCAGCCGCCACCCGCAATGAAAGCGAGCCGCGCCGACTGCGACAGCACCGGGCCAAGCATCCTGGCCGCGCCTTGCGAGGAGAAATACATCGACATCGCTAGCCCGATGAAGGCGTACATCGGCGCGGCCGTCGACAGATATTGCTTGCCCGCAGCGCGCACGCCGGGATCGCTCGTGAAAAGGTTGACCCAGACCTCCGGAACGATGGCGATCAAGGTCGCGATCAAGCCGACCGAGACGAACGAAACCACACCCGCCGTCGCCGCGACCTTTCGCGCGCGCGCAATCTTTTCGGCGCCGATCGCCATGCCGACCATCGGCACGGATGCAATCCCGAACGAGAAGGCCAGCGACGTCAGCATGAACTCGAGCCGGGCGCCGATGCCGTAGCCGGCGAGGACTTCGGTGCCGAAGCGCGCCAGCAGATGTGTGAAGATGCTGATCGTCAAGACCGACTGCAGCGGCGAAAAGCACGAGACGAGCCCGACCTTGAGGATGTCGGCCAGCATCGCCCATTGAATTTTCAAGCCGGCGATTTTCGGCACGACGCGAGCCCGTCCGGAAAACAGGTACCAGGCCATCACTGCGATAGAAACCGAAAAGGCGATCAACGCGCCGGCCGCAACCCCGCGCATGCCGAATTGCGGGACAGGACCGAGCCCGAGGCCCAGCGTGCCGCCGCAGATGATCTGAAGAGCCGCGGCGCAGAGGATCATCAGCGACGGCAATTTCATGTTACCGGTGCCGCGCAGGATGCCCGCCATCGAATTCATCAGCCATGGCAGCGTGGCACCGGCGAAGAACACCTGCATGTAGGCCCCCGCATGCGCCAGCACCTTGCCGCGGCCGCCGAGCATTTCCAGAAGCGTCGGGCCGAAGATCAAAATACCGGCGGTGAACGTGAGCCCGAAGACGAGCCCGATCAATAGCGCATGCGAGGCGAGCGTCGAGGCGCGATCGGTATCGCCGCTGCCGAGCGCACGCGCAATCGCAGACGCAACACCGCCGCCCATCGCGCCACCCGACATCGTCATGGTGAGGATCACGAACGGGAACACCAGCGCCATCGCCGCCAAGGGCTCGACGCCGATCCGGCCGATATAGGAGGTTTCCGCGATCACGACGCAGGTGCCGGCGCTGAGCGCAATGACATTGGGCCAAGCCAGACGCAGCAGCGTGGACAGGATCGGCGCGTCGATCAGCGCATTCTGAACCGCCGGCGCTGGCGGCGGCAGCGGGCGCTCTTTTTCGTCTACGGGGATTTCTGCGACGGAGATATCGGCCATGTCCGCTGTCGCCGCACCCTGTTGCGCGGTCTTTGGGGTTCTTGGGGTTCCTAGCACGGTCTCGCGCGATTCCATCTGCGCGACATGCAAGGGGGGCCTGCTCAAATCGCCGTCATTCCGCAACGAGGAAGGTGAACGCCTGAAGGCGGATCTCGCAGCGATTATCCGAAGTCATGCCTTTGTCCGGGGTGCGGATTACCGTAACCTGCCGCGACCGCCGGGGGACATTCATGCGCCAGCCAATTCGTAAACTTGTACTTGTTGTCGGTGTTGCGGGCATCGCACTGCCGCTCGCATCCTGCAACGATCAGGAAACCTCAACGGTCGGACAGACGTTCGGCCCCAACCCGACATTGGTTGCGCCGGAAAAGTCGCTGCTTCCGACCGTCAACGTTGCGAAAGCGATCGGCTGGGCTGCGGGCGCAAGACCCGTCGCCGCCGAAGGCATGACGGTCAATGCATTCGCCGACGCGCTCGACCACCCGCGCACGATCTACGTTCTGCCGAATGGCGATGTGCTGGTGGCAGAGAGCAACGCGCCGACAAGGCCTGACGACGAACGCGGCGTCATGGGCTGGATTGCGAAGATGGTCATGACCCGCGCCGGCGCCTACACGACAAGCGCCAATCGCATCACGCTCTTGCGCGATGCCGATGGCAACGGCACCGCCGAGACGAAGTCCACCTTTCTCGAAGGATTGAATTCGCCGTTCGGCATGGCGCTGGTCGGCAACGATTTCTATGTCGCCAATTCCGACGCGATCGTGAGATTTCCTTACCGCACCGGCGATACCAAAATCACCGCGCCGGGCGTCAAGCTCGCGGATCTGCCGGCGGGCCCGCTCAATCACCACTGGACCAAGGACCTCGTCGCCTCCCGCGACGGGTCAAAGCTTTATGCGACCGTCGGCTCCAACAGCAATGTCGGCGAAAACGGCATGGACGTGGAAACCAGTCGCGCCGCCGTGCTGGAGGTCGATCGCATCACGGGAAAGACGCGCCTGTTCGCCTCCGGCCTTCGCAACCCCAACGGACCGGCATGGCAGCCGCAGAGTGGCGCGCTGTGGGTCGTCGTCAACGAGCGCGACGAACTCGGCAACGATCTGGTGCCGGATTACATGACATCGGTGAAGGACGGCGGCTTCTACGGCTGGCCCTACAGCTATTACGGCCAACATGTCGATACCCGCGTCGAGCCGCAGCGTCCCGATCTCGTCGCCAAGGCGGTCGCGCCGGATTACGCGCTCGGCGCGCATACGGCCTCGCTGGGCCTGGCTTTCAACACCGGCAACCTGTTTCCGCCCGATATGGCGGGCGGCGCGTTCATCGGCCAGCACGGCTCATGGAACCGCAAGCCGCGCTCCGGGTACAAGGTGATCTTCGTGCCGTTCGCGGGCGGCAAGCCGTCGGGTCAGCCGCGCGACATCCTGACCGGCTTCCTCAATGCCGATGGTGAGGCTCAAGGCCGCCCCGTGGGCGTTGCGATCGACAAGAGCGGCGCGCTGCTGGTGGCCGATGACGTCGGCAATATCATCTGGCGCGTGACGCCGGCGAGGCGCTGAGCCGCGATCCGACGCTTACGCGATCGACCACAGGAAAGGCGGCCGCCCGCCGGCTGCTGTCGCAATATCGACCGCGATGTGGCGGCCGCAGCCGGCGGCAAGACCTTCGAACACGCCATGGAGGATGCGGCTGCAGGCCGGATGGAAATCGCTGACTTCGTCCATCAGCTTCCAGCTTTGCTGGCTGATCGCGAAGCCGCCCTGTGATTCATTGAGTTCGGCAGCGTCGTCCTGCGCCGTGAGCAGCGACATCAGCAAGTGAGAACATTCGCGCGCACCGCCGTGCTCGCCGCCAAGCGCCAGCGCGACCTCATCGTAAGACTGCATGCCGATCAGCTTGCCGGTGAGATGAAGGAGGTAACCGGCATCTTCGGGGCCAAACAGTTGCACCATCACCGGCGCGGCGGTGCGGACGTATTCCATCGCGTAGTTGCGATAGGCCTTTTCCAGCCGCGGTTTCGGCCAGTTCGCGACCGGCAGCGCAGGTGCAGCCGTGGGATCGAACAGCGGAGCTTCGAGATGACGCGCGAACACCAACCGCTGATCTATGTCGAGCGGATGGTCGTATTCGTGATAATAGCCTTCGAGACCGTCCTGGCCGTCGACGCTCTGCTTGGTGCAGACAAAGCCGAGCTTGAGATTGCCGAGCGCGACGCCGTTATTGGCGTGCCAGCCGCGCAGCATCGCGCGCGAAACTTCACTGGGCACGCCGCAGATCGCGGTGCCCTTCCAGATCCAGCGCGGCACCGGATAGCGGATCCAGGCCTTGCGATCGCTCTCATACATGTATTCGACATGCACGCCGCCGATCCAGTTGGAGAGATAATGGTATTGCGCGGCGGCAACGGCCGGCGGCAGACCCTTGAGGCCGAGCTTCTCGAGCCCGGGCAGGAAGCGCTCCTGCTGCTGGCGGCGAAACACGCGGAAGACAAATTCGGCGGCATCGGCGGTGCCGCGCCGCGTCACCACGGTCAGGATCAAGCCGGTGAAGCAGGCGTGGTAGAGATCGGCGACGCAGCGCCATCTTTTCCACTGCGCCTCTTGCGCGGCGCTATCCATCACACCCGGAAATGCTTGGAGAGCTTTAAGCCCTGCGCCTGATAATTGGAGCCGATGCGCTGGCCATACATCGCATTGGGCCGCAACAGCATTTTTTCGTAAACGAGACGGCCGACGATCTGGCCGTGCTCGAGAATGAACGGCACCTCGCGCGAACGCACTTCCAGCACCGCGCGCGCGCCCTTGCCGCCGGCGCCGGCATAACCGAAGCCCGGATCGAAGAAGCCCGCATAATGCACGCGGAATTCGCCGACCAGGGGATCGAACGGCACCATCTCGGCGGCGTAATCCGGCGGCACCTGGACGGCTTCCTTCGAGGCAAGGATGTAGAACTCGCCGGGATCGAGGATGAGACTGCCATCGGGCCGCGCTGCGATCGGCTCCCAGAAATCATCGACCGCGTAGCCGCCACGGCGATCGACGTCGACCACGCCGGTGTGGCGCTTGGCACGATAGCCGACAAAGCCGCCGGCCTTCTCGCCGGAGAGATCGACGCTGAGCGCGACGCCATTGGTGAGGTCGGCCTTGTCGACGTCAACCAGCTTTTCCAACGTATGCAACGCGTCGAGTTCGTCCGCATTGAGGATCGCCTCGCCGGTGCGAAAGCGAACCTGCGAGAGCCGCGAGCCTTCGCGCAGCAAGACCGGAAACGTCTTGGGACTGATCTCGGCATAAAGCGGACCGTGATAGCCGGCGCCGATCATGTCGAAGCGGCGCGTGCCGTCCGCGATGACGCGGGTGAAAACGTCGAGCCGTCCTGTCGAGCTTTTCGGATTGGCGGCGGCAACGATCTCCCGCGGCAATGCCAGCGACTCAAGCAGCGGCACGATGTAGACGCAGTTGGTTTCCAGCACCGCGCCGTCCGAGAGCGAAATCTCGTGCAGCTTCAGTTCATCGATGCGCTCGGCCACCGTAGCGCCGGGGCCCGGCAGAAAGCTCGCCCGCACCCGATAGGCGATGTCGCCGAGACGCAGATCGAGGCTCGCCGGCTGTATCTGGCTTTCGACAAACGGATAGGCAGGGAGGATCAGGCCCGCGTCCGCCATCGCCGCGATCATGCGGTCGGGCAGGATGCCGTTGGCGCCGGGCGGAAGCGTAAAGCTCACGGAGTGCGATCCTTGCAGGATATCCAGGCCAATAACCCCTGAAAATAAGGCCTTTTACCGGTTAGCCGATGGTCGCCTTGACGGAAAGGGCGCGAGGGAATAGAGCATGACTTATCCCGTGGTGATTTGAGCCGGCCGGCTTGCAGCCACGTTAAATAAGTCGCTAAACAGGCCGGGGACAATGTGATCCCGGCCTTATGGAGTTTCTCCAGGCCGGTTTTTTTGTGGCCGCTTTCGAAAGCGGTCATGACGGAGGTCACATGTCGAAGCCCGCGTCTCACACGTCCGCCCCTGCCCGCTACCGCCCCGAAACCCGGCTGGTTCATTCCGGAACCATCCGCTCGGAATTCGGCGAAACGTCGGAAGCGATGTTTCTTACCCAGGGCTATGTCTACGACACCGCCGAGCAATGCGAGGCGCGCTTCAAGGGCGAAGACCCCGGCTACATCTATTCGCGCTATTCCAATCCGACGATTGCGATGTTCGAACGGCGCATGATCGAGCTCGAAGGCGCCGAAGCCGGCCGCTCGACCGCAACCGGCATGGCGGCAGTGACGACCGCCATTCTCGCGCCCTTGAAGGCCGGCGATCATGTTGTCGCGGCGAAGGCGATGTTCGGCTCCTGCCGCTATGTGGTGGAAGACCTGCTGCCGCGCTACGGCATTTCGTCCACCTTGGTCGACGGTCTCGATCTCGACCAGTGGCAACGCGCGGTCAAGCCGACGACCCGGAGCTTCTTCCTCGAGAGCCCCACCAATCCAACGCTCGACGTGCTCGATATCTCCGCGATTGCGGGAATCGCGCATGCCGCCGGCGCGCGGCTGATCGTCGACAATGTTTTCGCGACGCCGATCTGGCAAAGCCCGCTCGCGTTGGGCGCCGACGTCGTTGTCTATTCCGCGACCAAGCACATCGACGGCCAGGGCCGATGTCTCGGCGGCATGATCCTGTCGTCGGAGGCCTTCATCGCCGAACATCTGCACAACTTCATGCGCCAGACCGGACCGTCATTGTCGCCATTCAATGCCTGGGTGTTGCTCAAGGGCCTGGAGACGCTGGCCGTGCGCGTTCGCGCGCAGACCGAGAATGCCGCGAAGATCGCCGATGCGCTGGCGCGGCATCCGAAGGTTTCACGCCTGATCTATCCCGGCCGCGAGGACCATCCGCAGGCAGCGTTGGTGAAGAAGCAGATGCGCGCCGGATCGACGCTGGTCGGCTTCGAGGTCAAGGGCGGCAAGGCGGCTGCGTTCCGCACGCTCAACGGGCTCAAGCTGGCGCGCATTTCCAACAACCTCGGCGATGCCAAGAGCCTCGTCACGCATCCGGCGACCACCACGCATCAGCGGCTTTCGCCGGACGCGCGCGCCGAACTCGGCATCAGCGACGGCTTCATCCGCTTCTCCGCCGGCCTCGAACATGCCGACGACCTGATCGAGGATTTGCACACAGCGCTGGAAAAAGCGTAACGACCTATCGCGTCATTGCGAGCGAAGCGAAGCAATCCAGTCTTTTTGATAGCTCTGGATTGCTTCGTCGCATTCGCTCCTCGCAATGACGAGGTCGACGGCGTCACATCGAGCGGTTGATCGGAGCAGCCACGCCGAGCCTGATCTGCCCGACCGAGCGAATGATGTCGTCGCCGAGGATCTGCGCGAAGCAGGCATAGCCCCAATCGTTCATGTGCAGGCCGTCGGCGATGACGAACGTATCGATCGGCAAGGCCTGGCTCTCATGCCACTGCCGCATCACTTCGAAGCGCGGAAACACGCCGATGTGCCGAAGCTGGGCGACCCGGCGGATCAGCTTCACCATCTTGCTGGCGTTCTCGGGATGCTCGGTCACCCGCGGAGAATATTGCAGGTCGACCAGCACGACATCGGCGCCGGTGGCCTGAATGCGGGCCACGCCGTCCTGAACGTTTTGCGCGATAGCATCGGGATCCTCGTTACGGAGCACGGCATTGGTGCCGACCTGCCAGATCACGAGGTCAGGCTTCACGTCGATCACCTCGGACTGCAACCGCGCCATCATTTGCTGCGCATCGTCACCGCCGCGGCCGCGGTTGACGACGGTGATATTGGCCGCGGGATACCGCCGATGCAGTTGCGCCGCGAGGCGATTGGGGTAGGTGAACTCCGGCGACGAGGTGCCATAGCCCTGCGTCGAGGACGATCCGAACGCAATGATCGTCACCGGTTCCCCCGCGGCGAGCTTGTGCGCGACATGCGGCAGCGAGAACGCTCGCGCCACGCCCTTCGGCGGGAGGCACGGCACGCGATTGAAAATATCGCTGGCCGATTTCGCGGCCTGCTTCACCTTGTCGATCGCCTTGTCAGTGAGGCTCGCTGGTTGCGCCGGCTTGTCCTGCGGAGCCTGATTGGCTGGCGCCGCGCTACCGGCATTGTCGGCTGGCGCGCCGACGGCTTGTGCGGATTGCTCCGCGGCGGACGCGGCCGGCTTCACAGCATCGGTCTTGGCGCTATCGGAAACAGCCGCCTGTGGCGTATTCTCGGCGCAAACGGCCACCGGTGCTGCAATCAGCAGCACAAAGGCAGTGAGGCAAAAAGGGCGGCAATATCTCCGAGACGTCATCAACGGCAGACTTTCTCAATTCTCCTGCGGCGGCTTCGGGTGAGCCGAGGCCATAATGAATTGCGACAATGCACGTCCGAGGCAGCTGTGAACCCGCTTCGCAAGCTCGGGGCTGTGAACTGGGGTAAACAAATCGAACTCTCCGTCCTCGGACCATTTTTGCATCAGCGCGAAACGGTCGAACAGCGGCACCTCATGCTCCTGCGCGACGACACGCATATTATCAAGATACGCCGCGGCGGAAATCATCGACTCCGTGCGGGGGCTGTATTGCGGATTAACCAATACCGTGTCGGCTCCGGCATCCCGCAGCGCCACGACGCCTCCGTCGACCGCGGCGCGGAAATCATCCGGATCGACCGAGCGCATAGCATCGACGGTTCCGGTCTGCCAGATCACCAAGGTAGGCTTCTTGCTCTCGACCAATTTCGAAAGGCCGGGCACCACCTCCTCAGCGGTCTTCTTGGCCAGTATTTCTACGGATAAATTAATCTCGATCGCCGGCAGCTTTTCTTTCAGCGCGGCCTGCAACTGGCTGGGATAGGCGGCGGCCTCCGTGTGGTTCCCAGCGACGCTGATCGTCGAGGACCGGCTGCCCACGACAAGGATATTCAGCGGACCGCCTGCCTTGATGACTTCCGCGACCTTCGGCAGCGCAGTATCGCCGGAGAGGAAATAATCGGGAACTTCGCACGCTGGAGGCGCAGCGGGCGCGGCGGGCGGATCGTCAGCGCGCGCACCAGCGCCGGCCAGAACGCCGGCCAGCACGCTCACACTCAGGATTGCCCCTGAGACGAACTTCATGCGCCCCCTCCCGCCATATCGGCGTTGCCGCCGGTAGCCTTGGCTCGGCCACTCTTGTCGGCAGAGTGCTTGTACCACGAGAAAAGCCACGCCGCGGCCGTCATAATCAGGATTCCGGAAATACTGATAACAAAGTGCAACCCGGTTCCGCCCGAGAACTCCGCCAGGATGAAATGCCCGGCGAAAGCGAGAAATACGCCGAGACAGAATATCTCGAGGGAATGCTGGCCACAGAGGATTAAAGGTCGCAGCCAGGGCGACCGCAGGCCCGGCCAGTCCTTGGGCAGGAAGCGCACCGTCACGGCCGCCAGCGCCAGGAAATGAGCAAAACGCAACACGTCAAGGTCGGTCTTGCTGATGGGATACATCCATTGCTCGAGCCGCTTCGGCATGAAGTGGCTGAGCTGCGGCACGTACCAGGTCAGCGTGACGAGGAACGAGAACAAGAGATAGGCCACGCAAATCCACAGCGTGACCGGCGAAGTAAGGATGCGCGACATCCGCTGCGCGCCGCCCTGCGCGCACCAGGCGCCGAACACGAACAGCAATTGCCACGCGAAGGGATTGAATACCCAGAAGCCGCTCGGATAGGCCGACAGATAAAGATCGAAATGCCAGGTCGCGGCGTAAAGCAGGATCGCCAGCCCCAATGTCAGGTCGGCACTTTTCCGCATCAGCCACAGGATGAGCGGCAGGAACAGCATCAGCACGATGTAGAGCGGCAGCACGTCCATGTTGACGGGACGGAATCTGAGCAGCAGCGCCTGCACGATCGTGACGTCAGGCTCTTTCAGAAAATCCATGATCCCCATTTCTTCGCTGTAGAGGGGATTTTCGAAGCTGGTGGCGACGTAGGAGATTTCGGCAAGGAAGATCGTGAACAGGAACACATGCGCGACATAGATCTGCCAGACCCGCCGCAGGATGCGGGCGGTTGCCACCACAAAGCCGACGTCGCGCATCGCCCGGCCGTAGACGAAGGAAGCGGTATAGCCGGAAATGAAAATGAAGATTTCTGTGGCGTCGGAAAATCCGTAGTTGCGGATGGTGAGCCAGGTCAGAAGGTTCTGCGGCAGGTGATCGATGAAGATCAGCCACAGCGCAAGCCCGCGGAACAAATCGAGCCGCAGCTCGCGTTCGCCGGCCGCAGGCTTCGCAATCGCGGGCGCCTCGGCGCGCGCGGGCGCACTGCCCGCAATAACGCCTGCATCGGCCGCGAGTGATGGTCCGGAAATCTGATCGGCAACCGAGGTCATCTCTCAAACCATCGATAAGGTCGGCAAGGTCAGCTAGTGTGGCGACTCTGACGTTCCTTTCAGTGTCGCCGCGAGTTCTTCAAAGGACGTCAGAGTCAAAGCCACACTAGAATCATATAGTTCCTCGTAACCCTTTGGTTCTGACATTCGTAAGAGTGCCCGCAGCAACATGATACGAATGTCAGAACCGGGACACCAGTAAAGATAGCACAGTCCGGCGCGCCGTGCGAAAGCCGCGCGTTAGCCCCCAACTGTGGTGAAACCGCGATGGGTCGCACTGGTGTCTCCTTCTGACATTCGTATGATTTCGCGGCGCGCTGGTCTACGAATGTCAGAACCGGGAAACTGAGGTTTCCAGTGTGGTTCCGGATTTGACATTCGCTCTTGGCGGGCTCGCGATTGGTTCTGGCGAAACGATCGGGTAGGATGAAACGTAACTTGAGAGATAGTCGAGACTGCATGTACCGCGCCGTGACCCGTGACATCGAAGTGACCGTCGAGCCGAATTTCCTCCCGGACCGTTCCTCCGTGGAAAATCGGCAATATTTCTGGTCCTACACCATCGTGATCACCAATTCCGGCCGTGAAACTGTGCAGCTGCGCACGCGGCACTGGATCATCACGGATGCCACCGGCCGGCAACAGGAAGTGCGTGGCGAGGGCGTGGTCGGCGAGCAGCCGACGCTCGCGCCGGGCGAACGCTTTGAATATACCTCTGGCGTTCCGCTCCCGACCGCATCGGGCATCATGACCGGGCGCTACCAGATGGTGAGCGCAAGCGGCGAGAAGTTCGAGATCGACGTGCCGACGTTCTCACTCGATAGTCCCGAGGCGAAGCGGGTGTTGAATTGATATCAATATGGCCGTCTCATGGTTCGAGACGGCGCGCTCTGCGCCTCCTCACCATGAGGGTCTTGAGTCGCCGCTTGGTCCGACCTCATCCTGAGGAGCATCGCGCTTTGCGATGCGTCTCGAAGGATGAAGCCGCGGCGCAAAGCCCCGCCTTCTCCTCCCCGCGATTCGATCATCTATCGCGCAGCGGCGCGCGGAGCTGGGCGGACAGGCCGGGCTGCAGCCTTGCATAGGACAGCGTGCCGCCGAGCTGCTGGGTCAGCAGCATCACGATCCGCGAGCCGAGGCCGGATGGATCATCCTCGCAATTGTGGCCGACACCATTATCAGAAATGTTCAAGGCGATGTCTTTGGCTACCGACAGCTCGACGGTGACTTGACCGGGCCGGTTCTCGGGAAAGGCATACTTCAATGCGTTCGTCACGAGCTCGTTGGTGATGATGCCGATCGCCAGCGCCTGACTATGAGGCAGAGCGACATCATCACTGAGCACTTCAAACGCGATCGGTCCGGGAGGCGCCAGAGACAGGAAGATCTTGTCGACGACGCCATTCAGGAAGTAGCGCATGCCGACGAGCCGCGAGTCCTGGCTGTGCGAGAGGTGGTCGTAAACCTGCGACGTCACGTGGATTCGACGCGCCGTCGCCTCCAGCGCCGCCGCGACGTCTGGCTCCGCGTTTTTGGCCTGGAGGCGGATCATCGCGCTGAGAACGGCCAGATTGTTTTTGGTGCGATGCGCCATTTCCTGAAGCAGCACAGACTTGGTCTTGTCCGCCTGCATCACCCGCTTCATCTCGGCGCGCAGGAACTCGGCGACCAGCGCCGTACCCACAGCGGTCACGACAAACAGACCGTTCTCGACAAGATAGAGCGAGCCATCATCGGCCCGATAGCTCAGGTAAATGCTGACGCAGGCTGCTATCGCGGCGGCCAGGAGGCCAGTCCCGCGGTTAAAGATCAGTCCCGACAGGAAAATGCCTGGCAGCAGCAGAAAATAGCTCGGATATCCCGTCAGCATCTGCAACGCCATCTGCAACATCGCGCAGATCAACATGATGGCGGCGGCGATGCCGTACCGCAGAGGAACAGGCAGTCGATGCTCCAGCAGCAACGGGTAAAGCTTGTTCATCCCAATCAACCGCGCGCCGCGATGCGTCGTTCCGGCCAGCCGGGCTGCATTTTCGCGGGATAAGCATGGAACAAATCGGTCCGGACCGGGCCTGCAGCCAGCGATCCCCGCCGGCGTGTCAGCGCGGATCGTCGACAAAATTCACAGGCGTGCCTTTTCCGACGCTCGCTGCCACGCGTTCGGCGTCCCAGTTCGTCAGCCGTACGCAGCCGTGGGACTCAGCTCTCGATATCTTGCCGGGCGACGGCGTGCCGTGAATGCCGTAGCCGTCGCCGGACAGGTTGATCCAGACGACGCCGACCGGATTGTTGGGGCCGGGATTGATGGTGAACGGCTTTCGGGAATGCACGCCCTTGAAGTGAAAACGCGGATTGTAGTGATAGGTCGGGTTCTGGTCGATCTCTGTCACCTTCAACGTGCCCGACGGCGACGGCTTGTCCTTGCTGCCGACGGTCGCCGGGAAAAATCCGATCAGCGCGTTCGACTTGTCAAACAGCTCCACGGTCTGCCGATGCTTGTCGACCTCGACCCTTTCCGCTCTCGCCGGCGGCGAGGTCTGCTCAGCACGGGTCGCAAGAACGACAATGGTGTCGCCGGCGCGATCGAACCGCTGCCTGGGGTTGAGCATCGAGAGCAGCTGCTGGCTCATATGGAATTTCTCGGCGAGCCCTTCTTTTGCGCTGGTGTAGTCAAGCCTCGGAATGCCTTTCATGGCCTCCATCCTTGACGGGAGCCTGCGGAGAAACGGGCCGGTGATGTCTTTTTTCGTCAGGGTATAATTCGCAAGCACGGGCTGGTCGTCGGTCCGAAGCCTTTGCCAGATCTCCCCGGTCGCCTCATCCGAACCCGGCAGCTGTTGCGCCTCCGCGTAGGCGCGGAGCGCCTTTTTCGCGTTCGTTCCGAATTTCCCGTCGATCTCGCCGGGCGAGAAGTGTGCGCGATCAAGCAGAACTTCCAGCCGAACGCCAAACGGTGTTGGCTTGTCATTCGAGAGCCTCTTCACGGGCGGCTCGGCGTTGTTGATCGCTGCCGGATCCATCTCGGCGCCGAGCGCAGCGCCAAGTGTCAGGACGACAATCAGCGCGACGCCAAATCCATTCATTCTCCCGGTCACCTTCGCGGCCCCTTCTGCATCCTCTGCCGTGACAATGAAACGGTCGCGGCTTCCGCCTGTTCCCCGAACGCGAGGATTGAGTGCGCCGCATCACGATCGCCGCGTGCGCGGGTCGCCTTAGACTAAGGAGGATCGGCGCATGCCCGGAACTACGCTGATCGCTCGCGAGTTAGCGATTCCGACAAGGCGTAAGAGGCTGGGTATCATGGACGAGATGTCGCAGTTGGCCAGCGCGATGGTCACGCTCATCTTCGCGGCAGGAATGCTGGTCGCGGGGCAATTGTATATGGAGCGCCGGTCCGCACAGGCGGCTGTGCAGCTGGTCGCACTTCAGAATCCAAACCAGGAAAATCCCACTGTCTCCGCCAAAGCGCCGCGTGCTTTTCAGCCCCCTCAATTTCGTCATCGTCGCCAGTAAGTCACCAGCAATGAGACTGATAAACAGGTTCGCTCCGCTCGCCCCCGAACAACGGCCGCAGGATCCGGAATTGGACGGCAGCGGGCTGCGTTTTGAAACGATGGATCATGGCGGCGAATATCCCGACCAGATGCCGCAAGCGATCCGGCTGGTCGACGCCGAGGGCCGCTCATGTGTCTACGTGCCGGTCATGCAGAACGGCAGGGTCGTGGACTGTCTGGGGCATATGGAGGATGAGGACGATTGAATCATCGTCACCAGTGTGGCGGTTCAGAAGTCCGCACCACTGCTGCCGCGGGTTCTTCATGCGGACTTCTGAACCAAAGCCACACTAGATCAATAGCTTTGCTAGTGGAGTGGATTTGACATTCGCTACCCACCCAGTCGCGAGTCCGAAAGCGAATGTCAAATCCTGAACTCCACTAGAAACATATGTTTGCTCGTGGTCTTTTGATACTAACATTCGCAAAAGTACCCGCTGAGAAGGGATGCGAATGTTAGAATCGGACCACGAGTGTCCTTTCGATTTTCGAAGTTCGAAACGTGGCTCCGAAATATGATACGAACTTCGGAATCGGGACACTAGCCTGACGCCGTGGTCGATAGTGGCTCGGCGATCGATCAGGCCGCCTTCACGTCCTCGACAAAGCCGACGACCGCTTGCCAGAGCCGGTCGGCCTGGCCGGTCAATTCGTTGGAATTTTCCAGCGCAATACGCGCATGCTCATCGGTTTCGGCCGCCGCCTCGAGCACGCCTGCGATGTTGCTGGAAACCTCGCCGGTGCCCGCCGCGGCCTGCTGGACGTTGCGCGCGATCTCGGCCGTGGCAGCGCCCTGTTCCTCGACGGCGTTCGCAGTCGACGACGCGATCTGGTTGATTTCCATGATGACGGATTCAATGCCCTTGATGGCGGCGGCGGCTTCCCGCGTCACGCCCTGGATCGACGAGATCTGGGCCGCGATATCTTCCGTCGCGCGCGCCGTCTGCGACGCAAGGTTCTTGACCTCCGAAGCGACGACGGCGAAGCCTCTGCCGGCTTCTCCGGCGCGCGCAGCCTCGATCGTCGCATTGAGCGCCAGCAGGTTGGTTTGCGAGGCGATGCTGTTGATCAGGTTGATCACCTCGCCGATGCGGTCGGCGGCCTCGGACAGGCCTTCCATCGTCGCCGTGGTCCGGCTCGCCTGCTCGGCGGCGCGCCGCGCAACGGTCGCCGAATTTTGCGCCTGCTGACCGATCTCGTGGATCGAGGCGGTCAACTCCTCGGCCGCAGCGGCGACGGTCTGAACGTTGGCCGACGCCTGCTCGGACGCTGCCGCCACGGTACCCGACTGGGACTTGGTCCGCTCGGCCGCGCCGCTCATGGTCGCGGCGCCATCGTGCATGCGCTGCGCCGATTGCTTCACCGAGTCGGCGATATCCTTGACTGCACGTTCCAACCGCGCGGCAAGTTCTCTCAAGCCCGCCTTGCGATCCTGCTCGGTCTGGGCCGCGAGGCGGTTCTTCTCGGATTCGACCTCGGCGATGCGAACGGCATTGTCCTTGAAGATGTTGACCGCGCGCGCCATGTTGCCGATCTGGTCGCCCCGCTCGGCGCCTTCGATCTCGACCGAAAGATCGCCTCCCGCAAGCTGCGACATCGTTCGGGTCATCCGCTTGATCAGGGACGAGATCGACACCGTGATCAGGCCTGCGAGAATGGCGGCCAGCACGGCGCCCGTGACCGCGGCGATTGTGCCAGCCGTCGAGGCCGCCTCGGCAATCTGCCCGGCGGTCGAAATGGCCTCGCTGCGGCTCTTCTGATATTCGCTGCGCAGCGCCTCCGCATCGTCGCCGAGCTTGATGCCGGCCTTGACCAGAACCGCAAAGGCCTGCTCCGTCGAGGCGGCCGCGCCGATCAGCTGATCGGATGCGGCCAGCATCTTTTCGGCCTGCGCCGGCAATGCGGCGATAATCTTCGAAAGCGCCGGATCGACCGGAGGCAGAGCCTTGACCGCAGCAAGCTCCTTCGCGATCCGTTCGCGTTCCGCGGGGATGATATCGAGATCGCTGGCCGAGGGCGCTCCCATGTAACGATAGACGACGGCGCGAAGCGCCTGGACCGCCTGTTCGAGCCGCTGGGCCGGGGCAAGCGCCGCTTCGCTTGCGGCACCAAGTTCAAGCGTTACGGTCGTCAGGGTGTTGGTGAGGCGGATGCCGCTCGCGTTGATGCTCGTAAACGCGGCCTGGCGCTTCTTGACCTCCTCATCCAGTCTGCTGAACGTAGCATGGTAGTCGGCAAGGGCTGAGCGCAGCATGTCGCCGCGCGGACCGACAGCTTCGCGCACGGCATCGATCGACTTGTCGAGCGGCTCGAACGCCGCGAGCGACTTGGCGCGGTCCGTAGCCGAGCCGGAGCGGAAATAGTCGACGATGACGCGACGCAGGAGCAGAAGGTCGCGCGTGAAGCTGCTGACCGTGTCGGTCGCCGCCGAGGCGTGTTCAATGCGGGCGACATTGTCCCGAACGTCGCGGATCCGGACATTGTAGAAGATCGACGTGCCCACACTCAGCACTATCAGGAGCCCGAAGCCGCCGATCAGGCGGCCATTGAGGCTGATCCGGTTCGCGATAGATAGTAGCGACATCGATTTTGCCTCATTTGCCGAAGCTGCGAATGGCGTCGATCTTGTCTTTGCCAAACTGCTTCTGGAATTGACCTTCAAGACCGGCGAGCGAGGCCACGAAGGCCGGGCGGTCGATATCCTCGACCACTTTCATGCCGCGGCGGCGCAGCTCATCGAGACCGGTTTTTTCCGCCCGATCGAGATAGGCGCGGCTGGCCTTGCTTCCGGCAACGCCAGCGGCGCGGAGCGCGGATTGATCTTCCGGCGAAAGGCGCTCAAAAATTCGTGGCGAGATCAGGAAGGCCGCCGGCGAGTAAACGTGCCCGGTCAGGCACAGATAGTGCTGCACCTTGTCGAAATTCGTCGCAACGATGGTCGCGATCGGATTTTCCTGGGCCTGAAACGAGCCCGAGGACAACGCACCGTAAAGTTCGGGGAAAGCCAGCGAGTGCACGTCGGCGCCGATCGCCTTGAAGCTCGAAACCATCACCTCGGATTGCGGCACGCGCAGCTTGAGGCCCTTGAGGTCTTCGGGCCGGCGAACGGCGCGGTCGAAGGTGGTGAGATGACGAAGTCCGTTTTCTCCCCAGGCAAGCCCGATGATGCCCTTGGGCTCGAGCCGCGCCAAGGCCGCCTTGCCGATTTCGCCGTCCATCACAGCGCGGGCATGGCCAAGATCGCGAAACAGGAAGGGGATGTCGAAGATCGAAAGCTCTGGCGCGATCGCGGTGAACACCGCAGACGACGTAAAGGTCATCTCAAGCGTGCCGGAGGCGACGTCCTGGCACATTTCCAGCTCGCCGCCGGTTTCGCCGGCAGGATAGAGCTCAATCCTCAGCCGGCCGCCGCAATTTTTCTCGACATAGGTCGCGAACTCGACCGCACCGGCACCGAACTGGGAATCCCGGGGGTTGATGAAGCCCATCCGCAAGACCTGCGGCTGAACGGCCGAATAAGCGCGACGGCTGGAAAGGCCCATGGCGGCCGCAGCCGAACCGGCAACGAAATGCCGTCTCGTTATCTTGTTACGCATGTCATTCCCCGCGGGCGACGCGATGCGTAATAGACGGCCAACAGGGTAAAAAAACCGATAACGCGGCGGCTAGTGTTCCGAAGTGCGTATCAGCCCGCACCTTCTTCCACGCCGGCTTCGTGCGGCGTGAACTGGTAGACCGACGAGCAGAACTCGCAGGTCACGACCACCTTGCCGTCTTTCACCATCTCGGCGCGATCCTTGGGATCGAAACTGTTGAGCATGGCGGAGACCGCCTCGCGCGAGCAGGAGCATTGTGCGTGCAGCACCAGCGGCTGAAACACCCGCACGCCGCGCTCGTGAAACAGCCGGTACAACAGCCGCTCGCCCGACAGGTCCGGATCGATCAGTTCGACATCCTTGACGGTCGCGATGAGCGACTGGCCCTCGACCCAAGCGTCATCCTCGGCAACGGTGTGCGCGAGCGTGCCCTCCGGCGCATCGCCGGGATGAAGGTCGGCCTGCCGCGCGCGCTCCGGCGCCTTCGGCAGAAATTGCAACAGCATGCCGCCGCCGCGCCAGCGGCGCCGCGCACCGCCCTCGCCGCCACGCCATTCCTCGCCGACCGCGAGCCGCACGCGCGTCGGAATCTGTTCGGAGCGCAGAAAATATTCATGCGCGGCGTCTTCGAGTGAGCCGCCATGAAGCGCAACCAGACCCTGATAGCGGCTCATCTCGGCGCCCTGATCGATGGTCATCGCCAGGTGCCCCTTGCCGAGCAACTGGCCGGAGTTTTGGCCGTCCTTGATCCGGCTGGCGTCGAACCGCGCATAGGCGCGCAGCCGATCCGGCGCCTGGAAATCCACGATCAGAAACGACACCGGACCGTCGGTCTGGGTTTGCAGGATGAAGCGGCCGTCGAATTTCAAGGACGTGCCGAGCAGGGTCGTCAGCACAATTGCCTCGCCGAGCAGTTTTGCGACCGGCGCCGGATAATCGTGCTTGGCAAGCAGATCGTCGAGCCCGGGGCCTAAGCGCGTGAGCCGGCCGCGCAGGTCGAGCGAGGCGACCTCGAAGGGCAGCACGGCATCGTCAAGCGGCACCTGCGAGGGCGCGCGGACCGGTGTTTCCTGGATTTTGATGTCGGGGGAATTGGAGGGCATGGCGCTCTATCTGGGGTCTGAGGGCGTGAAGCGAAAGGGGCGAATGTCGTAACACTCGTTGTTGTCGTCCCGGCGAAAGCCGGGACCCATAACCACAGGCCTACGTTTTGCGCTCAGTGGTCCCCATCATTGTCTGCCACAAACGCAAGGCGTTTGCGCAAGGGGGCAAAAGCGGCGAAGCAATCCAGAGGCCCGAAAGCTGGAGCCGATTTCTCTGCCCCGAACACCGACCTGTGGTTATGGATCCCGGGTCGCGCTTCGCTTGCCAGGGACGACGAAAATAGAAGACCTATCCCACCGCCTGAAGGCACCAGGCCAGAATGCCCTTCTGCACATGCAGGCGGTTTTCGGCCTCGTCGAACACCACCGATTGCGGACCATCGATGACCTCATCGGTGACTTCGTCGCCGCGATGCGCCGGCAGGCAATGCATGAAGATCGCATCGGGCTTGGCGAGCGACATCAGCCGCGCATTGACCTGATAGGGCCGCAGCAGGTTGTGACGATGCTCGCCGTCCTTGTCGCCCATCGAGAACCAGGTGTCGGTGACCACGCAATCGGCGCCGCGCACGGCGACTTCCGGATCGTTGGTCAGCATGATCGGCGCTTGCGTCGCCCTGATCCAGTCGCGCATCGTCTTGCCGGGCGCGAGTTCGGCAGGCGTCGCCACGTTCAGCTTGAACTTGAAGCGCTCCGCCGCATGCGCCCAGGACGCCAGCACGTTGTTGTCGTCGCCGCTCCAGGCCACGGTGCGGCCCTGGATCGACCCGCGGTGTTCCTCGAACGTCATCACATCCGCCATCACTTGGCAGGGATGGGAGCGGCGCGTCAGCCCGTTGATGACTGGCACGGTGGCATGCGCAGCGAGCTCCAGCAGCGCCTCGTGATTGAGGATGCGGATCATGATGATGTCGACGTAGCGCGACAGCACGCGCGCGGTGTCGGCGATGGTCTCGCCGCGACCGAGCTGCATTTCCGCGCCCGTCAGCATGATCGGCTCGCCGCCGAGCTGGCGCATGCCGACGTCGAACGACACGCGCGTGCGCGTCGAGGGCTTTTCGAAGATCATTGCGAGCGTCTTGCCGGCAAGCGGCTTGTCGGCCGGCGGCCCGCCGCTCTGCTGCGCCTTCAGCTTTGCCTTCATGGCGCGGCTCGCCGCCAGCACCTCTCGCAATTCCGCGAGCGGCAGCATGTTGAGATCGAGGAAGTGACGCAGCGCCTTACTCATTGCGCGGCCACCTTCTCTTGTTTCGCCGAAAGCGCGGCACAGGCGCGCTCCAGCGACGCCACGGCCTCGCCGATCTCACCCTCCGAAACGATGAGGGGCGCGAGGAAACGCACGACATTGTCGCCGGCGCCGACGGTGAGCAGTTTCTCTTCCCGGAGCGCGGTGACGAGATCACCCGACGGCACCACCGCCTTGACGCCGATCAGAAGCCCCTCGCCGCGCACTTCGGAAAGCACCGCCGGATAGCGATCGACGACGGAGGCAAGCTTCTGTTTCAAGAGCAGCGACATCTTCTGCACATGTTCGAAGAAGCCGGGCTTGAGCATGACGTCGAGCACGGCGTTGGCGGCAGCAACCGCCAGCGGATTGCCGCCGAAGGTCGAGCCGTGCGAACCCGGCCCCATGCCGGCAGCCGCCTCGGCCGTCGCGAGCACTGCCCCGATCGGGAAACCGCCGCCGAGCGCTTTTGCCAGCGACATCACATCGGGCGTGACACCGAGGCGCTTGTAGGCGAAGAGGTCGCCGCTGCGGCCCATGCCGGTCTGCACTTCGTCGAAAGCGAGCAACAGGCCGTGCTGGTCGCACAGCTCGCGCAGCGCCTTCGCGAAAGCATGCGGCGTCGCGCGCACGCCGCCCTCGCCCTGCACCGGCTCGATCAGGATGCCGGCGGTATGCGGGCCGATCGCCTTCTTGACGGCTTCGAGATCGCCATGCGGCACCTGATCGAAGCCGTCCATCGGCGGCCCGTAGCCTTCGAGATATTTCGCAGTCCCCGTCGCCGCCAGCGTCGCCAGCGTGCGGCCGTGGAAGGCGCCTTCGAAGGTAATGATGCGATAGCGCTCGCCATGACCCTTGGAGAAGTGATGGTGGCGCACCAGCTTGATGACGCCTTCCAGCGCCTCCGCGCCGGAATTGCAGAAGAAGACGAAGTCGGCAAAGCTCTGCTCGCACAGCCGCGCGGCGAGACGCTCGCCATCGGGGCTCCTGAACAGGTTCGACATGTGCCAGAGTTTTGTCGCCTGCTCCTGCAAGGCCTTGACGAGGTGCGGGTGCGCGTGGCCAAGCGCGTTCACTGCAACGCCCGAGGTGAAGTCGAGGTAGCGTTCGCCGTTGGTGGCGAACAGGTAAGCGCCCTCGCCGTGCGTGAAACCGAGATCGACCCGGGCGAATACCGGAAGCAGATGCGACGTCGCGCTCTTGGTCATGGCAACACTTTTACGTTAGAGGCAGTCGTTAGCGTTAAAGGCGGTCGTTCCTTGCGCGCATTGGCGCGGCCGCAAGGCTCAAGCAGATGGGCGACCGGAAGTCGAAACGGAACGTGCCGCCTTTTCAGGGCGGCACGTAGGACAGTATTCTAGGCGCGTGGCGAACTGTGTCAACGGATTGCCCGTAAATCTGCGGTCTCTCCGGCGCAACACAATCGTTAAAAAAGGTGGAACATGTGGACGCGCGCGCGTCGACTCTTGCGCGGGAGTCACGCGATATTGTAGCTTTCAAGACGTCGGATACGACATCTCGTGCGGCGGTTGTTACTCCTCTAGGTCATCAGTGTTTTGCGTAAACGTTCGGGCGTTTTATTGCGCCCGGCGAAGGCTAAGGGATTCTGCCGGAAGGGATTTTTAAGACGATTGGCATCGCAGCGCTGCCCCGAAACTGGCCGGCGTGACGCGAAGGAAAGAGTGCGATGACGGTATTGACCTGGTCTGACGATCGCGTCGAGCAATTGAAGAAGCTCTGGGAAGGAGGCCTTTCGGCGAGCCAGATCGCCGCCGAGCTCGGCAATGTGACGCGGAATGCGGTAATCGGCAAAGTGCACCGGCTGGGCCTTTCCGGCCGCGCCAAGAGCCCCTCTTCTGCTGCACCGCGCCCGCGCAAGGCACGTCCCGCCCAGCACATGATGCGGGTGTCTCGCCCGGTTTCGCGCGGCAACACGGCGCTGGCCCATGCTTTCGAGGTCGAACTGGAGCCGGATCCGATTGCCTATGACAACGTGGTGCCGATGAGCCAGCGGCTGTCGCTGCTCGAATTGAACGAGGCCACCTGCCACTGGCCGGTTGGCGATCCCGCAAGCCCGGAATTCTTTTTCTGCGGCGGCAAGGCGCTGCCGAGCCTGCCTTATTGCGCGCATCACTCGCGCGTCGCCTATCAGCCGACCGGCGATCGCCGCCGCCAGCAGCCGAAGACGACGCGGTAGTCGCGGATCCACACAGGCGAAAGAAAAGAGCGCGCCGAGGGCGCGCTCTTTTTTATTGACGAAGTTATTTCCTAAAAACCTATTCGACCTTCGCAAACCGATCGTCGAGCGCGTAGCCGGCGCCGCGCACGGTGCGGATCGGGTCCTGCTCACGGCCGGGATTGAGCAATTTGCGCAAGCGGCCGATATGCACGTCGACCGTGCGCTCGTCGATATAGATGTCGCGGCCCCAGACGCTGTCGAGCAGTTGCTCGCGCGAGAACACGCGGCCGGGATGCTCGAGGAAGAATTCGAGCAGGCGATATTCGGTCGGCCCGAGATCCACCGGCCGGCCGGATCGGGCGACGCGGCGCTTCTCGCGATCGAGCTCGATGTCGCCATAGGTGAGCACTGTGGCGAGCCGCTCCGGGCTTGCGCGGCGGAGCAGACCGCGAACGCGCGCCAAAAGTTCCGGCACCGAGAACGGCTTGACGATGTAGTCGTCGGCGCCGGTCGCAAGACCTCTCACCCGCTCGCTTTCCTCGCCGCGCGCGGTCAGCATGATGATGGGAAGCTGCTTGGTCTCGGGCCGTGCGCGCAGACGGCGGCACAGCTCAATGCCGGAAAGTCCCGGCAGCATCCAGTCCAGCACGATCAAATCGGGAACCCGCTCTTTCAAGCGGGTGTCGGCGTCATCACCGCGCCCGACCGTTTCGACGTCATACCCCTCGGCGTCGAGGTTATAGCGCAACAATGTTGTCAGCGCTTCCTCGTCTTCCACCACCAGAATGCGTGCGCTCATGTGCGTAGCCTTCTTTCGTCCTTGAAATTGGTTTGCTTGGTCTGATGCATCTGCCCCGGAAACGGCACTCAACTGCCGGGCACGGTCGTTGCGAAGGTCGTCATATCGCCCTTCGGTCGCTTGTCGAGAATTTGCTGGCCTTCGATCATGTAGAATACGGTCTCGGCGATGTTGGTCGCATGGTCGCCGATCCGCTCGATGTTCTTGGCGCAGAACATCAGGTGAATACAGAAGGAGATGTTGCGCGGGTCTTCCATCATGTAGGTGAGCAGCTCGCGAAACAGCGAAGTACAGATCGCGTCGACTTCCTCGTCACCCTTCCACACGTTCATCGCCGCCGGCAGGTCGTGAGCGGCATAGGCGTCGAGCACCGATTTCACCTGCGACTGCACGAGATCGGTCATGTGCTCGAGGCCGCGGATCAGCTTGAGCGGCTGAAAGTCGCTCTCCAGCGCCGCGACCCGCTTGCCCATGTTCTTGGCGAGGTCGCCGATCCGCTCGAGGTCGGTCGCAACGCGCATCGCGCCGACGATCTCACGCAAATCCACGGCCATCGGCTGACGCCGCGCGATGGTGAGCACGGCGCGCTCTTCGATGATGCGCTGCAGACTGTCGATCTCGACGTCGGTCTCGACCACGCGCCGGCCGAGCGCGATGTCGCGGCGGATCAGCGCATCGACGGCATCGACGATCATGCGCTCGGCAAGGCCGCCCATTTCGGCCACGAGCCGCGTCAACTCCTGAAGATCGCTGTCGAACGCCTTGGCGGTATGTTCTGCGGCCATCTCTTTCTCCTTGGATCACGCCCCCCGTCGGGGACGACGCGGGAGGTGATCTTATTCCCTGATTTACGCACGATCGCTTCGAAAAACAGACTGCTAGCCGAAACGGCCGGTGATGTAGTCCTGGGTGCGCCGGTCGTTCGGCGACGTGAAAATCTTGTTGGTCTCGTCGAACTCGATCAATTCGCCCAGATACATGAAGGCCGTCTTGTCGGAGACGCGCGCGGCCTGCTGCATGTTGTGGGTCACGATGGCGATCGTGTACTTTTCGGCCAGCTCCTGGATAAGTTCCTCGATCTTGGCGGTCGAAATCGGATCGAGCGCCGAGCAGGGCTCGTCGAACAGGATCACCTCGGGCCGCACCGCGACCGTGCGGGCGATGCACAGCCGCTGCTGCTGGCCGCCGGACAGGCTCAGGCCCGAGGCATTGAGCTTGTCTTTAACCTCGTTCCAGAGCGCGCCGCCGCGCAGTGCCTTCTCGACACGGTCGTCCATTTCCGAACGGGAAATCTTCTCATACAGGCGAATGCCGAAGGCGATATTCTCGTAGATCGTCATCGGGAACGGCGTCGGCTTCTGGAACACCATGCCGACCCGCGCCCGCAGCAGGTTGAGATCGAGCTTGGCGTCGAGAATATTGGTCTGGTCGAGCATCAGTTGGCCGGTCGCGCGCTGCCCCGGATAGAGATCGTACATGCGGTTGAAAATCCGCAGCAGCGTCGACTTGCCACAGCCGGACGGGCCGATGAAGGCCGTAACGCGATTGGTGCCGAGCGTGATGTTAATGTTCTTCAGCGCCTGGTGCTCGCCGTAGTAAAAATTCAGGCCTCGCGCCGTGACCTTGGCCGGCGGCTCGGCATGGCCCGATGCATGACCTGCCATCGAGGGCGTCGGTGTCGAGGGAACACTGGCGGCGGCGGAAAGGTCGGTCATTTTGCGGTCCTCTCGGCGCCGAGAATGCGCGCGCCAATGTTGAGAGCGAGTACGGTCAGTGTGATCAGCAAAGCCCCGCTCCAGGCGAGTTGCTTCCAGTAAGCGTACGGGCTCTGGACGAAGTTGTTGATCGTCACAGGCAGGCTCGCCATCGCCTCCGTCAGCCTGAGATTGAAGAACTGGTTCGAAAGCGCGGTAAACAACAGCGGCGCGGTCTCACCGGCGACACGGGCGGTGGCCAGCAGCACGCCGGTGATCAGGCCCGAGCGCGCGGCGCGGTAGGCGATACGCTTGATGACGAGCGAACGCGGCAGGCCAAGCGCGGAAGCGGCCTCGCGCAGCGGATTGGGCACCAGCAGCAGCATGTCCTCGGTGGTGCGCAGCACGACCGGGATCACGATCACCGCCAGCGCCAGCGCGCCCGCGAGCGCCGAGAAGCTGCGCATCGGCACCACGACGATACCGTAGATGAACAGACCGACGATGATCGACGGCGCGCTGAGCAGGATGTCGTTGATGAAGCGGATCACGGTCGTGAGGCGATCGTTCCTGCCGTATTCGGCGAGATAGGTTCCGGCAAACAGGCCGATCGGCGCGCCGACGCCGACGCCGATCCCGGTCATGACGATGGAGCCCGTGATCGCGTTCAGAAGACCGCCCTCGTTCGAACCTGGCGGTGGCGTGCTCTGGGTGAAGACATCGAGATTGATGCCCTTGAGACCGTTGACGAACAAGGTGAGAAGGATCAGCGCCAGCCAGGTGACGCCGAACAGGGCCGCGCCAACGCACAGCGTGCGGACGATGATGTCCCTGCGGCGGCGCTTGACGTAAGTCGGGTTCATGCTACTTGCCCGCCTTTTTTTCCAGCCGCAGCAGCAACAGCCGCGCCGCAGCGAGCACGAAGAAAGTCAGCACGAACAGCAAGAGGCCAAGCAACATCAGCGCGGACTGATGAAGGCCGTCGCTTTCGGCGAATTCGGACGCGATTGCCGCTGAGATCGTGGTGCCGGGCGCGAAGATCGACGACGAGATGCGGAAGGAATTTCCGATGATGAAGGTCACCGCCATGGTTTCGCCGAGCGCGCGGCCGAGCGCCAGCATGACGCCGCCGATGACGCCGACGCGGGTGTAGGGGATCACCACGTTACGAACCACCTCCCAGGTGGTGCAGCCGACGCCGTAGGCGGCCTCCTTGAGGACCGGCGGCACCGTCTTGAAGACGTCGACGGAGATCGCGGTGATGAAGGGCAGCACCATGATCGCGAGGATGAGGGCGGCGTTGAACAGGCTGAGGTAGGACGGCGGCCCTGCGAAGATCGAACCGAGCACCGGGACGCCGTCGAACAGGCTGATCATGAACGGCTGGAACGTGTAGGCCAGAAACGGGCCAAGCACGAAAAATCCCCACATGCCGTAGATGATGGAGGGGATGCCGGCCAGGAGTTCGATGGCGATGCCGATCGGCCGGCGCAACCATTGTGGGCAAAGCTCGGTGAGGAACACCGCGATGCCGAGTCCCACGGGGATCGCGATCAGCATCGCGATGAAAGAAGTGACGAGGGTGCCGTACATCGGGCCCAACGCGCCGAGCACCGGCGGATCGGCCGACGGCGCCCAGCGCTGCGTCCACAGGAACGCAAAGCCGTATTCCTTCATCGCCGGCCACGCACCGATGATCAGCGAAATGATGATGCCGCCGAGAATGAGCAGGACCGAGATCGCACAAGCGCGGGTGATCCAGTAGAAGGTGACGTCGCCGGCCTTGAAGGCGCTCAAGGCCTTGGCGCGGTCGTAGGGGCCTGCGACTTCCATCGTATCGTCGCTTTGAACCGCCATCTCTGCCACGCTTAGACCCTCTGCCTGATCGCCTGTTGGTCGAGGCCGCCTTGCCGATAGCGGTCTTTATTCTGAAGCGACGTACCGTTTCAGAAGCGATGCCACTTGAAGCAACTGCCGGGCGGCAGGTATTTTTGCCCTTCGCCCGGATGCAATGCACCCGGGCGAAAAGCGAACTCACGCAAGACGCATCAGCTCTTGATATCGGCCGACATGGTCTGCTCGATCAGCTTGACCACGTTTGCCGGCATCGGAATGTAGTCGAGTTCCTCGGCCGCCTTGCCGCCGTTGGCAAAAGCCCATTTGAAGAACTTGATGGCTTCCGCGGAGGCCGCCTTGTCGACCGGGTCCTTCTGCATCAGGATGAAGGTCGAAGCCGTGATCGGCCACGACGCATCGCCCGGCTGGTTGGTGAGGATCACGTAGTAACCGGGAGCCTTCGCCCAATCGGCGTTGGAGGCGGCCGCCTGGAACGCTGCCACGCTCGGCTGCACCGTCTTGCCGGCCTGGTTGACCAGCGCCGTATAGGTCAACTTGTTCTGCTTGGCGTAGGCATATTCGACATAGCCGATCGAATTTTTCGTCTGCGCGACGTTGCCGGCAACGCCTTCATTGCCCTTGGCGCCGACGCCGGCCGGCCATTCCACTGCCGTGCCCGAGCCGACCTTGCTCTTCCAGTCCGCGCTGACCTTGGAAAGGTAGTCGGTAAAGTTGAAGGTGGTACCCGAGCCATCCGAGCGGCGAACGACCGCGATCGCCTCGCCCGGCAGGGTCACTTTCGGGTTGAGTTTCTTGATCGCGGGATCGTCCCACTTGGTGATCGTGCCGAGATAAATCTTGGCGAGTGTATCGCCGTCGAACACGACCTCACCCGGCTTGACGCCCTCGATGTTGATGACCGGAACGATCGCGCCCATCACCATGGGCCACTGCACCAAGCCGTCCTTGTTGAGCTGCTCGACCTTCAGCGGCATATCGGTGGCGCCGAACGTGACGGTCTTGGCTTCGATCTGCTTGATGCCGCCGCCCGAGCCGATCGACTGGTAATTCAGGCCGTTTCCGGTCTCTTTCTTGTAGGCGTCAGCCCATTTTGAATAGATCGGGAACGGGAACGTCGCACCCGCTCCGGTAATGTCGGCGGCGAACGCCGACGTCGATGCGGCGACCAGGCCGGCAGCGACGATTGTTTTCATGAAGTTCATTGCTGGTCTCCATCTCGTAAGCGAATGCGCTCACGCGGTCCGTTTAGGACCCGTCGTTGCTGCTTTTACGAAGGTTTGATGACAGTCGGATGACAGGCCTAAGCCGTTGAAATTACTTCGACTTAAGTCGAAGACGGCGGCCGGGCCTGGGGAAAGCAGGCGGTAAAAGTCGCGCCGCTCTTGGGCACACTTTCGATCAAAAGCCGGCCGCGATGGCGGTTAACAATATGTTTCACCAGCGACAAACCGAGCCCGGTTCCACCCTGCGCGCGGCTGTCGCCGACGTCCACCCGATAGAACCGCTCGGTCAGCCGCGGCAGGTGCTCGGGCGCGATGCCCGGGCCGAAATCGCGCACCTGGACCCGCATTTCCGCCTGGCCTTCGCTGGACATCGCCGCGGTCAGGGAGACGATCACCTTGCCGCCCGAGGCGCCATATTTCAGCGCGTTCTCGACCAGGTTCTCGAACACCCGCAGCAATTCCTCGCGGTCACCCGCAATCCAGGCCGGCGCCTCCGGCAAATCGACGTCGACATCGACCTGGCGCTCCCGCGCCAGCGGTTCGAGCCCGTCGACCACCTGGCGGATAATGGGCACGATATCGACCAGCGTGTCCGGTCGGACATGGGCCGACAGTTCGACCCGCGACAGCGACAGCAGGTCGTCGATCAGCCTCGCCATGCGGGTCGCCTGCGTATGCATGATGCCGAGAAAGCGCTCGCGCGCCTTGGCGTCCTCGCGGGCCGGCCCCTGCAACGTGTCGATGAAGCCGGACAGCGCCGCGAGCGGCGTGCGCAATTCATGGCTGGCATTGGCGACGAAGTCGGCGCGCATTTCCTCGACCCGGCGCAGCGGCGTCTGGTCGTGGAAGGTCATCAGCATGCATTTGTCGGTGCCGCCGAAGGTCGTTGGCACCGAGACCGGGATGATCTCGAGCTCCATCCAGCGATCGACCGGAACATGGTCGAGATAGGTGGCGCGGCGCGGCTCGGTGGTGGCGATGGCTTCGCGCAGCGCCGTGATGATTTCGGGCGAGCGCAGGGCAAACTGGGCAAGCTCGTTCTTACGCAAGGCGGGCGCGAGCTGGGCCGCGGCGGCATTGAGGTGAATGACGCGGCCGGCGCGGTCGAGCAGCACCGCAGGATCCGGCATGCCTGCGACGACAGCGGCGACGGCGGCCGATTCCACCGGATTGACGCCGCGGACTTCCTCACGCGAGGCGGTGCTATCGTGCAGGCGCCACGGCACCAGCGCGGCCGCGGCGATGCAGGCGAAGATCGCGACCGCCCGCACCACCGACAGTTCGCCGAGCACGACCACGACAGCGAGCGAAATTGCGGCAGCGAGCAGGATGATCGCGGAATGCCGCAAACGATCCGGCCACGGCGAGAAGAAGAACGAGGGCGTATCGTCTATTGCCATGAGGCTACAGTTCCGAGTCCGAAAATCTCATCCCTTCCCGACCACCCGGTCAGGCGCCGCCTTCCCCGCGCTCCCGGACATAGACGGCCTCACGCGGCGGCTCGACCGCCAGTTTGGCGGCGGCCTGCCGCAGCCGTTTCGACCGGGCGCCGACGATAACCTCCCGAAACGTCAGTAAGATTACAGATATGACGAACGGCACAATATAATAGAGCAGCCGGAACAACAGCATTCCGGCCAGAAGGTCCTCCTTGTCCATCTGCCACAGGCCGACCAGCATGGCGGCGTCGAACACACCAAGCCCGCCGGGGGAGTGGCTGGCAAAGCCGAGCAGCGTCGCCGAGACAAAGATGACCGCGACCACGACGAAGCCGAGATTGGGATCGTCCGGCACCAGCGTGTACATGGCGAGCGCGCAGAAACCGAGATCGACGATGCCGATCACGATCTGCAGCAGCGTCAGCGGCCCGCCGGGCAAGACCACCGTCCAGGGCCCGCGGCCGACATTGCGCGGATGCCTCCAGACCCAGACCACGTAGGCGATGAGGCCAAGGATGAGGGCGATCGCAATGGTGCGATTGAGCCACGCTGGCAACTGATCGACCCAGGAAGCGGCCTCCGGGTGAACGGCGATGCCGATCCCGAGCACCGCGGCGTTGCCGAGCCAGAAGGTCAGGCCGGCAATAAAGCAGATCTTGGCGACGTCGATCGCATTCAAGCCCCAGGCCGAATAGATGCGGTAACGCACCGCGCCGCCGGTGAAGACGCTGGCCCCGACATTGTGCCCGATCGAATAGCTGGTGAAGGCCGCAAACGCATTGATGCGGTAGGGCACGTCACTGTGGCCGATCGCCCGCACCGCAAACAGATCGTAGAACGTCAGCGTGAAATAGCCCGCCGCCACGAACAGGGCAGCCAGCGCGATCGACCGGGTTTCGGTGCTCTTGATCGCTTCGATGACCTCGAACGTGTCGATGTCGCGGAGCATGCGAAAGAGCACGTAGCACGCGATACCGATGACGGTGACGCTGATCGCGACGCCCAGTTTGTGCAAAACTTGCCTGTGGCGCAGAAACGAAATCGCCCGGCGTATCGGTTCCAGCATCTAGACCTCGGTCTCGCACACACCTGCGGAGCGGATACGATGCCCACCCCAGTCAGTCCCCGAGTGGTCCAATTCTAACATTCGCATCCCTTCTCAGCGGCCTATTTTGCGAATGTTAGAACCAGAGGACCACTCGCAAATATATGTTTCTAGTGGAGTTTGGGATTTGACATTCGCCTCCGAGCTCGGGGCCAGGTGGGTAGCGAATGTCAAATCCACTCCACTAGTTCATTTCGTAGCTTGTTTTGCGGTGAAGTGGAATGCGCTTGATACTAATAGCCTAGCTCCTTCAACATATTGGAAGGCCCCAAGGCCTTAAAAAGCGGCGCGGATCGCCTGCGATCCAGGCACCCGTTTTGGACGGTTCGCGCTGCGCTCGAAAAACAATTGGCCCGCAACCTTGCAGGGTCTGCCGGCCATATTAAACCTCAGCTCGCGCTCGATGGACCGGGCAGCACCCGGTCGCGCAATAACGACCCGATCAGGCACCCGATCAAATAGAGCGCAAACATCATCAGGCCAAGGTCCAGCCAGTAACCCGGCCGGCCCGGGACCGCCCGCGCCAGTGCGACCGCGATAAGGACAGCCACCAGCGCGCCGAGCGAGCGCGCAAGCTGCTTCGACACGCCATGGCCGCGATGAACCACTGCAATCCAGCCCATCCCAAAGCCGAGCAGCAGCGTGCCGAGCAGCCAGCCCCAATGGAACGTCGCGAGAAAAATCATGGCTGCTGATCCTTCACCACAAATTCGATGCGGCGATTGCGTGCTTTGCCTTCGTCGGTGTCGTTGTCGGCCACCGGCTGGGTGCTGCCAAAGCCGGCTGCAGTGAACCGGCTCGCGGGCAGACCCGCCTTCACCAGATAATCCACCACAGCCTGGGCGCGCTTTTCCGACAGGGCCTGGTTCGCGGCATTGTCGCCGTCGGCGTCGGTATGACCGGCAACCTCGATATTGACGGTCGGGCAGCGCAGCGCGGTCTCGACCAGGTGGTCGAGCAGGCCTGCCGAATCCGGGTCAAGATTGGAACGGCCGGATTCGAAACGGATCGTGCCCTTGCCAAGCACTTCGGTGAACAGCTGCTGGCAGACCGTCGCATCCACCGGCGCGGCCGCCGGCTTGACCGAAATATCCGCCTTGAGCTGGAAGCCCTGGGGCAAATCCTTGGTCAGGTTGGCGCGTAGCTGACCGGGCGCTGAGTCGTAAAGCGCATCGCCCGAGAGTTTGACCTCGCGATCGGTGACGGCGAGCGTCCCGGTCGACAGCCGCGACAGGGCGCCCAGCGCGGGCGCCACCGCGCTCGCAAAGCCGGAAGGCGCGCCGAGGCTGGTTTTGAGATTGTCGACGACCTTTTCGTTGAAGAATTTGCGCCCCGCAGCCGCCACGATCGCGGCACGGGCATTGTTGTCGGGCACGTTGCCCGTCAACGTCAGTGTCAGCGCCACCGGATCCTTGTAGGCCTGGAAAATATAGGGCGGCGCCTTGATCTCGTTCGATGCGACCGAAAAACCTTCAGGAAGACTTTTCAGCGCAGTCGCAATCGCCTCCCGCCCGCCGAGATCGCGCGCCATCCCCGCGAGACTGACCTTGTTGTCCGTGATGGTGATCTTGCCGTCTTTCAGCTTCGGGATCTGTTGAAGAAGCAGGAGCGCGGCTTCATCGAAACGCGGCGGCGCACCCCGCGCCAGGCCGGTCTGGTCGACCACCTCGACGCCGCCGAGATCGGCGTGGGCGGCTTCGAGCAATTTGGCCTTGCTCGCCGGCAAGGGCGAGCTGCCGCTCAAGGTGACCCTGACCACGTCGCGCTCGGCCGCCCAGACGAAGGGCTTGGCTTCGGGGATAAGGCGGGTTTCGTCGTTGACGAGACGAACGCCCGGCACGGCCTCGATCGCCGCTACGGCGCTACGTCGCCCTTCCTCGGAGAAGGCGTCGGCGGCGATCGTCACGTCGCGGCCGTCAACGGTAATCCGGCTTTTGTCCAGCAGAACGTCCTTGAGCGCCGCGGTCGAGCGGCTTGCAAGCTCGGCTTCCAGCGGCGGCGTCGAGATCCAGGCGGCCAAAGCCCAAAGGACGGCCAGCGGTATCGTGCCCGGCCACCATTTGCTGCTCCACTTGATTAGTCCGCGCATCCGATATCCCACGAGGCGAGACTGCCTGCGTTTTCTCCGAAATTCGCAACAATTCTGCAAACTGCCCCCTTCGGCGAATTTCGGTAGACAGGGGGAGGCGCAACACTCTGATCCGTTATCGCTTTTTGGTTTGGCGCAATTCCTTCGAACCTCGTTCAAAGGCTGCGCCGGAACCGCCAAAAGCGGGCTGGGAAAAGGAGAGAAAACAAACCGTTGTGGGGCTGTCAAACCCGAAATAACGGGGCGGCTAAGCGCCCGCTAATCGTTTCTTCAGAAGTCGGCCGCTAGCCTGAAATCCCCTTTCCCAATCGGCCGTCCAATGCGGCGAATTTGAAGTTCCTATCAGTTTCGCCGCGAGTCCGTTATAGGAACTTCAAATTCAACGCCGCACTGCAAACCTCTGATGAAGCAGTTACGCAGCAACGTCATCCGCGCCGGCCTGGAAGTGTTTTATCTCACCGGGGCGCATCGCCTGCTTGGCCCGATCTTCGCGGGCGCCGGCAGCGTTTTCATGCTGCATCATGTGCGTCCCGCCCGCGAAGCCGCCTTTCAGCCCAACAGCCATCTCGAAATCACGCCGAATTTCCTGCGGGCGGTGCTGGCTCATCTGCGCTCGCGCGGCATCGACATCATCACCATGGATGAATTGCATCGCAGGTTTACCGAGCGCGACTTCTCGCGGCGTTTCGCCTGCTTTTCATTCGACGACGGCTATCGCGACAACCGGGATTTCGCGCTTCCTGTGATGCGCGAATTTGACGCACCGTTCACGGTTCACGTCGCCAGCGATTTTGCGGAAGGGACGGGAATCCTGTGGTGGACCGCGCTGGAGATGGTGGTCGCCAAGGCTTCCCAGATCGAGGTTGAAGTGGCTGGCGCGGCGATGCGTCTCGACGCATCGACGCTTTCAGCCAAGCGCGCCGCGTTCGCCCGCCTGCACGACTGGCTGCGCGCTTTGCCCGGTCGAGGCGATCTGGCCCGCGAGATCGGCGCGCTCTGTGCGCGTCACGGCGTCGATCACGCAGCGATCTGCCGCGACCTCTGCATGTCCTGGGACGAATTGAAGCCGTTTGCCGCCGAGCCGCTGGTTGGCATCGGCGCGCATACGGTGACGCATTGCAATCTGGCCCTGCAGACCGACGAGATTGCGGCCGAGGAAATGACGACAAGCCGCGCGCGCATTGAAGAGGCGATCCAGCGCCCTGTTCTGCACTTCGCCTATCCCTACGGCGACAGGCTCGCGGCAGGTAAGCGAGAATTTGCCCTGGCAAAGAAAGCCGGATTCAAAACGGCGGTGACGACGCGGCCCGGCATGATCTTCCCCGAGAGCGCCGAATATCCGACCGCGCTGCCAAGGGTGTCGCTCAACGGCAATTTCCAGGACGAGCGAATCCTTCCCGTGCTCACCTCGGGCGCGGCCACCGCAATGTGGAACGGCTTTCGCCGCGTCGACGCGGCTTGATTTGCCGAGCGCCTACTTCGTGATCGGAGCCTTCACCGGATAGTCCGGCGTCGCCGGAGCCCCTCCGAAATAGAAGTTCACACCAAACTTCACAGTGTCGTCGCCGCGCGTGAACGCGTAGTTGAATGCGGGCGATGAGGCGGGAGCGTAGAAATTCGCCGTCTCCCACCACGTATGCTGATACTGCGCAAACAGCGTCACCGGGTGCCCGGCGAGCTGCCATGAGCGCGGATGCCATTCGCCGCCGAGACCTGCCGTGAAACCCGGCGTGTTGACGGTGCTGGATGCGGCGCTTGCGAAATTGACATTCAGGTTTCGGTTCAACCAGCTGACGCCGGCAAGGCCGTAAAGGAAAACATCCGGCGTCACCACGCCGCCGAACTTGCCGCCGGCGGTGGCGAGCCAATGGGTCGTCGTTCCCAGGAATTGGCCACCCGTAAAATTCTGATTGACCGTCTGATGCATCACATCGACCGACGCAAAGGGACCGACACGCAACGCATTATTCCAAGGCGCGAACAGGTAGGTCGCCTGCACTCCGAACCCTTGCGGATCGCCAACCGGGGCAAACGAGTTCGTCTTGTCGCCCGTGGCGCGTGACGTCTCGACGATCTCTTCCTTGGCGCGGTTGATGGCGATGAGGTAAGTGCCGACGGACAGTGCGGTCCATTCCTTCGGTAGGCTGACACGAGAATTATACGGCGGATCGCATCGGGGATCGTTGTAGTACGAGACCCATTGATTCAGCGTCGATTGCAATTCGTCGGCGAGCTTATCGAAGCTCTTGGAATAGGCCCGCTGTGTCTTCTGTATCGCCTCTGAATTACCGCTGAAATCAGAGGCGAGGAAGGCTCGATCGGAGGCCGCCCTGATCTCGATCAGGGTTTGCGAGGCACGTTCGATAACCTTGCAAAAATCCTTATAATATTCGTAGTGCCGCCGGCCGGCACTCACCTCCCGGATGGCGCCGGTGCCGGCTGCCGTCAGGTGCCCGGCTTCCGCGCCCGAGACAGGCGCGACCTGCGCCAATGCAGGAGATGCCAACACGGCGATGCCGACCACGAGGCCAGCGAGAATGAAAATCGCTTTCATGAGTGCCCCCACCCAGAAACAGATAGAAATAAAACGCCAGCTAATCCCAAGGGACGTTCGCAGGTCAATTGGCGGCGCTGTGCGGATCGGTGGGCAAGACAATTACCGTGGGAGTGTGGTGCAGGCGCAACATCCGCGCCGGCGCGCGGTAAACGCTCGCAACCCATTGGCGGCCTTCGTCTCCCTCAAAAGGCGCCTGCGACGCGCCTCCATTCTTGACTCGCCTGGGGGCCGCGCCCAGAAACTTGTCCGCAGCCAATGGAGGGACGCTAGCCATGTTTACCGACCTGTTCTCGCTTGATGGCCGTGTCGCATTGGTGACCGGCGGATCGCGCGGCATCGGCAAGATGATTGCCGCGGGATTCCTCAGCCAGGGCGCCGCCAAGGTCTACATCACCGCGCGCAAGGCAGGACCTTGCGAGGAGACCGCGAAGGAATTGACCAAGGCCTATGACGGCGAGTGCATCGCGCTGCCGATCGACATTTCCACCAATGCCGGCTGCGAGTTGCTCGCCACCGAGGTCATGAAGCGCGAGCCCAAACTCGATATCCTCGTCAACAATGCGGGCGCCGCCTGGGGCGCCGAGTTCGACGAATTTCCCGAGAGCGGCTGGGACAAGGTGATGAACCTCAATGTCAAGTCGCTGTTCTTCCTGACCAAGGCGTTGCACAAGCCGCTACGCGCCGCGGCAAGCGCCGAGCGGCCGGCCAAGGTGATCAACATCGCCTCGATCGACGGCATTTTCATCAACCCGATGGAGACCTACTCCTACGCCGCGAGCAAGGCCGCGGTCATCCATCTCACACGGCGCATGGCGACCAAGCTGATCAACGAGCACATCAACGTCACCGCGATTGCGCCGGGTGCGTTCGCCTCCGACATGAACCGCGCCGCGCGCGACCATGGCGACGTGCTGTCGAAGCGCATTCCGGCCGGGCGCATCGGCACCGACGAAGACATGGCGGGACTTGCGATCTTTCTCGCGGCGCGTGCCGGCGACTATGTGGTGGGCAACGCCATTGCGATCGATGGCGGCGTGGTTTACGCGAGCGCAGGGCTCGAGATCGCAGGATGACACGTTCTCAGCTGTTCGCCGCCAAGCCGCCGCTCGGCAAAACGCCATCGCGCAGATTCAGCTTGCTGATGTCGCCGCCCGCCCAGGCCAGCGCTTTCGGGTCCATGACGCGGAACCACAGCGGCGGGATCGCCGCAAGCCCGAACATGCCGGTGTAGCCGTTCGGCAGGCGCGGGATATCGTCGAAATCGCGTAGCGACTGATAGGGCCGCATCGGGTTGGCGTGATGGTCCGAATGACGTTGCAGGTGAAGCGTCATCAAGTTCGAGACGATATGGTTGGTGTTCCAGGAGTGGCGAGGCTCGACCGCCTGGTAGCGGCCGTTCGGCAGCTTCTCGCGCAACAACCCATAATGCTCGACGTAGTTGGCCTGGGTGAGCGCGTACCAGCCGAGGAAATGATGGGCGACGATGAACGGTGCGACCTTCCAGCCGAACAGGGCAATCAGCGCAGCGGCGGCGACGAGTGTGAGCGCAAAGCCCTGCAGGATCTCGTTATTGATTGACCAAACGCGCTCGCCACGCTTGGTCCGCCGTTCGGCCTCGTTGCGCCAAGCGCGCTTGGCCGCTCCGGGCAGTTCGCGGCATGCGAAAGCATAGATCGATTCTCCGAAGCGCGCGCTGGCGGGGTCCTCGGGTGTCGCGACCCAGGTGTGATGACCGCGATTGTGCTCGATGCGGAAGTGGGCGTAACCGACCGCATTGTTGGCAAGAAGGCCGAAGAAGCGATTGAGCCGGTCAGGCTTGTGGCCGAGTTCATGCCCAACCAGCAGTGTGCCGCCGTCTATGGTGCCGACGCCGAGCAGCAGCACGACGTAGGACCACCACGGCAGGTCCTGCGTGCCGAAGAAGGCAATCAAAGCGACGTAGTTCACCCACGGGAAAATCACGGAGAAGCGCGCAAGTCGCAGATAATAGGGATCGGCTTCCATGGCAGCGACCACTTCCGCCGGCGGATTGTGCGTGTCTTCGCCGATCAGGACATCGAGCAGCGGGATCAGGCCGAAAATGAAGACAAAGGGAATGAGGGTCACCAGCGGATTCTGCGTCCTGAGATAGAGCCAGTAGGACAGCAGCGGGACCAGCGGCGGAACGAACGAGAGGAACCAGAGATAGCGTTTGCCGTCGTGGTAGGTGATGGTTTCGCCAGCCGCCGTCGTGCCCGTGAAGATCATCGCATTCCTCCAGCGTCGCTTTTGCGAGACAGCTTTTTCTTTGATCATAGCATGCCGCGAGGCCGGCTTGCACCGCCCGTCTACAAATCAAATTGCGGCATTGTCGGTACCCTGCGGCCGTCGGCCGCATCTGCGGCAAATCCGACATCGAGGGCGGCGGCTGGGATAGTTGATCAGATGCTTATTATTGCGCCCTCTCCCCTGGCGGGAGAGGGCAACTCCGCTGCAAGACAAAGGCGCGGTTGGGTGAGGGGTTGTTTGCAAGGAAAGAGCCCCCTCATCCGTCGCGCTATTCGCGCGACACCTTCTCCCGCAAGGGGAGAAGGCAAGAAGGTTCTGCTCAAGTCTCGATCTTCACGTACTCAAAATCGCCGGGCTTGTTGTTGATGCCGACCTTGGGCGGCGAGATCCAGGACGCAAACTCGCCAATCGCCGTCACCGGCTTCATCAGCGAAGCGATGAAGCCACCGTCTTCCGTCGACGGCAGCCACGCGCCCTTTTTCGCGGCCCAGGTAGCATCGTCAATCAGGACGCCGTCGGGCGTGGCGTGGATGTCCTTGAATTCGCCGATGGCGCGGTGGAAGGCGACGTTCGGCAAGGTCAGCTTGAAATCGTAGCCTGATGTCGAGATCACCTTGTTCCAGCGCAGCAGGCCCTTGACGCAGTCCTGCGTGTAGTCGTCGCGCAGGCGCATGTTGAGCGCGGTCAGCGCCGGCTCGTCGACGCGCGTGATCTTGCCGTCGACGAGCTTGAGCACCGGATAGGTGTCGTTGGTCAGGCGGTGATCGTCCTGGATCTGGGTCTCGTGATAGCGGCCCTTGATGCCGGCGTTGAAGGCATTGGCTGCATTGGTCGAGACTTCCGAGCCAAAGAGATCGAGCGACAGCGAGTAATGCAGGTTCAGTTTCTTCTGGATGGTCGGCAGATCGATCACTCCGAGTGCGCGCACCTTGGCGATGTCGGTGGGATCGGTAATGCCGGCGTCCTTCATCGCATCGCACGTCCGCTGCACCACGCGCGTGATGCCGGTCTCGCCGACGAACATGTGATGGGCTTCTTCGGTCAGCATGAAGCGGCAGGTGCGCGACAGCGGATCGAAGCCGGATTGCGCGAGCGAGTGCAGCTGCATCTTGCCATCGCGGTCGGTGAAGTAGGTGAACATGAAGAACGACAGCCAGTCCGGCGTCGCCTCGTTGAAGGCCCCGAGCATGCGCGGCGCATCAGCATCGCCGGAGCGGCGGCGCAGCAACTCGTCGGCTTCCTCGCGGCCATCGCGGCCGAAATATTTCTGCAAGAGATAAACCATCGCCCAGAGATGGCGGCCCTCCTCGACGTTGACCTGGAACAGATTGCGAAGGTCGTAGAGCGAAGGCGCGGTCTTGCCGAGATGGCGCTGCTGCTCGACGGATGCAGGCTCGGTGTCGCCCTGGATCACGATCAGCCGCCGCAACATCGCGCGATATTCGCCCGGCACTTCCTGCCACGCAGGCTCGCCAAAATGTTCGCCGAAGGGAACGACGCGGTTTTCTTCCTGCGGCGCCAGCAAAATGCCCCAGCGGTAGTCGGGCATCTTGACGTAGTCGAACTTGGCCCAGCCGCGCGGATCGACGGAGTAAGCGGTGCGCAGATACACCAGCGACTGCTGGAAGCCTTCCGGCCCCATGTCGCCCCACCAGTTCATGTAACCGGGGTGCCAGCCTTCCAGCGCTTTCAGCACCTGACGGTCTTCGCTGAGATTCACATTGTTCGGAATCTTGGTCGAATAATCGACATTCATGATGTTGACGTTCATGGCGTGCTCCTCCATCTCGTGTCCCGGACGCGATGCAGCGCATCGCGGTGCGTCGCAGAGCCGGGACCTATAAATTCCAGTGGGTCCCGGTTCTGCAGCGCGTCACCGATGTGCCGCGCCGCGCCCGGGACACGAAGTCAAACTCTCGTCGTATCGAACTGCGGCCTCTCACCGGTGCCGTAGCGGCGCAATGCGCCCTCCTCGCCGACCGCGTTGGGGCGCTGGAAGATCCAGTTCTGCCAGGCGGTGAGGCGCGAGAAGATTTTCGATTCCATGGTCTCCGGCCCGACGAAGCGCAAATTCGCTTCCATGCCGGTGAGTCCATCCGGCGAAAAGCTGGCGCGCTCCTCGAGGAACACGCGCACCTCGTCGTCCCAGTCGATGTCGTCGAGCGCAAACGTCACAAGGCCCATCGCTTCGGCCTCTTCGGCATCGAGCGCCTCGCCGATCTTCTCGCGCGCACGCTCGAGATCGGAAGGATTGGCCTGAAAGCGCGATTCCAATCGCGTCAGCCCATGGCTCATGGGATAGGCGCCGAAATTCAGCGCCGACAGCTGCAGCGACGGCGGCGGACGGTTGTCGCCCTGGCGCGAGCCGATCAGCATGTAGGAGCGGTCGGCGGCGAATACGAGTTCGGCGAGCGTGCCGGCAAAACAGGAACCGGGCTCGACGAGGGCCACCAGCGTGCGCGAGGTGACGTCGATGCGCTTCAGCACCCGCTTCCAGTATTGCCTGATCTCGTTGACCAGCCAGTGCGCCTTGTGGGCTTCGAGGAAATTGTCATAAGCGAGCACGTTTGCCGGCTCACCATGCGACTTGAAGACCAGCATGGCCATCTGAAGCTCGTTGATGCGCAAGTGAAGGATCGCATCATCAAGCTCGCGCGCAACCTGCAGCGGCCAGAACGATGCGCCTTGCCCAATCATGCCGTCGATGTCGGCGGGCGGCGCTTGCTCCGGCGCTGATATCGAGATGGTGGCGATGCGGGCCGTGCGGTCGATCTCGACGCTGACGGAGCCATAACGAATAGTCGTGTCGTCGATCTTGCGCGACAGCGGCGTCAGCGCGATGCCTTTGCCATTGCCATTGCGTTTGGAGGCGCTCGCGAACTCCTTGGCGCGCTCGGCGACCCTGGCTTCGAGCTTGCTGTTCGGCACGATCTCGTCGACCAGACGCCAGGCGACCGCGCGCTTGCCCTTGATGCCTTCCTCGATGGTGCAGAAATAGTCGGCGTGATCGCGGCGCACCTTGCGCTTGTCGACAACGCGCGTCAGCCCGCCGGTGCCAGGCAACACGGCGAGCAGCGGCACTTCGGGAAGCGCGACGGCCGCAGAACCGTCGTCGGCGAGGATGATGTGATCGGTCGCGAGCGCGAGTTCATAGCCGCCGCCGGCCGCTGTGCCGTTGACGACGGTGATGAAGCGCTGGCCGGAATTTTCCGACGAATCCTCGAAGCCGTTGCGCGTTTCGTTGGTGAACTTGCAGAAGTTGACCTTATGCGCATGCGTTGAACCGGCCAGCATGCGGATATTGGCGCCGGCGCAGAACACGCGGTTCTTGCCCGAGCGCAGGATCACGACCTTCACATCCGGATGCTCGAAGCGCAGCCGCTGCACGGCGTCGGCGAGTTCGATATCGACACCAAGGTCGTAGGAATTCAGCTTGAGCTGATAGCCTTCGAACAGGCCGCCGTTCTCGTCGACGTCCATCGTCAGCGTCGCGACATCGCCATCGACGGCAAGCTTCCAGTGCCGGTAGCGCGACGGATCGGTCTGGAAATCGATAAAGCTCGCGCCGTTTGCGAGAACGCGTTCGTCACCGGCCATGGGCCATCCCTGAGGCATCACTTGTTAACGGTTGTATGCACAATAGTGCATGTTACCGGGCAGGTCTAGAGAATAGCAGACCAAAATTCTGCATTTTTATGCATATGAGGCCAAGGCTCAGGCCAGGGAACCGAGGGCGATCCAGTCGGCCTTGGAGAGCGAGGCCTGCGACAGGCGGGCTTTCAGGAGCCTTGCCAGTTGAGCCGCGGGAAAACGGTCGGCAAAGCCATCGCCGACCGAGGGCGATCGGCGCGCCAAGAGTTCGTTGATCGCCGCCAGCGCCTCGGTCCACAGCCGCGCGGTGGCGTTGGCCTTTTGCATCCGCAGTTTCAGATTGGCGCCCGCAACCTGGATGCAGGCGCGCAGCAGAATGCGCTCACGCCCGCCTTGCGGCGCGGCCGCCCACACGGTTTCCAGCACCTGCTGGGATTCCCAGAAATACCCGGCGTCGTTCAGCGCCATCCCGTAGCGGAGCGCGGGATGCCGGGTCGGCACGTGCCCGAAGAATTGCGACGGCACCAGCGCCTTCGCGCGCGCAAGCGTCTCATGATCGGGTTCGGAATCTGCGATTTCGCCGGGCACGTAGGCCCAGCCGGGCAGCGGCAAATGCGCCGCGGTCGAAGACGTCATATTCATTGATCAGAACCACGCGTTCAAAAACTTAGGCGGCCCGGATACCCGAGCCTTCATGCAAAATCAAAATACGCCTGACGAACTCTGAGACTGTTGCCAGCGTCAGTTCAGTCGCCTCACGATGCGGCGAGTGTCCGCATCGCGGAATTAACGTCACATCGACCGGACAATAACATTCCTCCTTCGCAATCTCGACCTGGCGAATTGTCCCATATTGGTCCGCTTCACCTTGCAGGATTGCGATGGGAATACGGACATAGGCGAGATAGTCGCTGATGTCCCATCGACGAAAGTCGGGGTCAAGCCAGGCGCCATTCCAGCCATAGAAAGCATTGTCGACGTTGCGGTGCCAGCGCGCCAGTTTGGCGCGCAAATCCGTCGTCTCATAGAGCGTCTTGATTTCGGCGATCGAGGCGACCGACACGTCTTCGACGACGAAGTGCGGCGCGATCAGCACGACGCCGCGCAGACGGTGATCGCCTGTAGCCCCGGCATAGATCGCCGCGATCGATGCGCCGTCGGAATGGCCGAGCAACACGCCGCGCTGAAAGCCGATCGCGTCAAGCAGTGCGGGAAGCACGTCGAGCGCTTCGCGGGTCATATAGTCGAGCGGGCGCGGCAGCGTGACAGGCGTCGAGGCGCCATAGCCGGCGCGCGAATAGACGAAGACTCCCATGCCGGTTGAGGCCTGCAGACGATCCGGGAAGTCGCCCCACATCGCCGCCGAGCCCAGGCCCTCATGCAACATCACGATGGTCGGGGCCTCCGAAGGCTGCGGCCCGATCATGCGATATTCGAGATCGTTGTCGCCGATGCGCAGGAAGCCGGAGGAAGACAAAGTCACTTCGCGTCATCCCGCAACTTGAACCGCTGGATCTTGCCGGTTGCGGTTTTCGGCAAGGCTTCGACGGTCTCGATCCAGCGCGGGTATTTCCAGACGCCGATCTTCTGCTTGACGTAGTCCTTCAGCGCCTCGTCGAGACCAGCCTTGTTCGCCTCGGTGCGCAACACCACGAACGCTTTCGGCTTGAGCAGGCCTTCGCTGTCCGCCTCGGGCACCACGGCGGCTTCGAGCACCGCAGGATGCGTGATCAATGCGCTCTCGACCTCGAATGGCGAGACCCAGATGCCGGACACCTTGAACATATCGTCGCTGCGGCCGCAGAAAGTGTAGCGCCCGTCGGCGTCGCGAATGTATTTGTCGCCGGTGCGCGTCCAGTGTCCCTCAAACGTTCGCCGGCTCTTGCTGCGCTGATTCCAGTACCCTTCGCCCGCGGACGGCGCATCGACCAGCAGTTCGCCCACCTCGCCGTCCGACACATCTGCGCCCGCCTCGTTGACGAGCCGCACCTGATAACCGGGCACCGGACGTCCCGAGGAGCCGTATCTGATATCGCCGGGCGCGTTCGACAGGAAGATGTGCAACAGCTCCGTCGAGCCGACGCCGTCGAGAATGTCGACGCCGAAGCGCGCTTTCCAGGCATTGCCGACGGATTCAGGCAGCGCTTCGCCCGCCGAGGTGCAGACGCGCAGGCTTTTTCCGCCCCCTTGGGATTTGAGAGATTCATCGTTCAGCATCGCGGCAAATAAAGTGGGCACGCCGTAGAAGATGCTGGGATGATACTTGTTCATCAGCGCGAACATCACAGCCGGCGTCGGGCGCTCGGAGTTCAGCACCGTGGTGGCGCCGACCGACATCGGAAAAGTCAGCGCGTTGCCGAGACCGTAAGCGAAAAACAGCTTCGCCGCCGACAGGCACACGTCGTCCTCGCGGATGCCGAGCACCTGCTTGGCGTAGGTCTCGGCGGTGGCGGCGAGATTGGAATGCAGATGCCGCACGCCCTTCGGCATGCCGGTCGAACCCGACGAATAGAGCCAGAAGGCCGGCTCGTCCGGATGCGTCGCGGCGGTCGCACAGGTATCGCTCTCGCCCTTGAGTTCTTCCGACAGCAATTTGTGGCCGAACGCATTCTTGCCGGAGACGACGACGCATTCGAGATCGTTCATGCGCCCGACGATGTCTTTGACGGCTGGATAGAGCGCTTCAGACACGAACAACACCCGCGCGCGGCAATCGGCGAGGATGTAGGCATATTGATCGGACGTTAGGAGCGTGTTGAGCGGCACCGGCACGATGCCGGCGCGGATCGCGCCGAGAAACACGGAAGGGAAATCCACCGTGTCGAGCATGATCATCGCGACGCGCTCTTCGCGGCGGACGCCGAGCCGGCGCAGCAAATTGGCGACGCGGCAGCTCTGCCGCTGCAATTCGCCATAGGTCAGTTCGGAAACCGTGTCGGTATAGGCGAGCTTGTTGGCGCGCCCCTCGTCGATGTTGCGGTCGAGCAGATAGGTCACCGCATTGTAAGCGCCGGATGTTTCGCTCATGCCGCTTCCCCGAAAGCTCCCTCGCGCCGGACGAACGCGCGCAGGACCGCGCATCATCCCCAGCTTTTAAGAATTATAATGCATAGAAAGGCACTGTGTGCGCTTGCTGTCAATCCTCTCCGGCATTATGTTTCCTGTCTACGACTATCGATAAGCAGTTCTTCGCCCCCGGGGTTCATGACCGAAACCAGCGATCCCGAAACCGGATTCCTCGAACAGCTTGGCCAGCGGGTGCGCACCATGCGTGCGCTGCGCGGCATGTCGCGCAAGGTGCTGGCCAAGGTCTCCGGCATTTCCGAACGCTACATCGCCCAGCTGGAGGCTGGCCGCGGCAACGTCTCGATCGTGCTGCTGCGCCGCGTGTCGCACGCGATGGGCGCGCACCTTGAAGATCTCATTCCGACCGCCGAACCGTCGCCGGATTGGGCTGTCATCCGCGATCTCCTGCGCAAAGCGACGCCTGCTCAGATTACGCAGGCCAAAGACGTCCTCGCCGGCCACGGCGCATCTTCACAGCGCGCTTCGTTTGCCGGCATTGCGCTGATTGGCCTGCGCGGCGCCGGCAAGTCGACGCTCGGCAAACTGCTCGCCAAAAAAATCGGCTGGAATTTCGTCGAGTTGAACAAGGAGATCGAGACGCAGAACGGTCTTTCCGTCGCCGAGATCATCGCGCTTTACGGCCAGGAAGGTTTCCGGCGGCTCGAACAGGCCGCACTGACGCAACTGCTGGCGAGCAAGGAGCTGACGGTGCTTGCGACCGGCGGCGGCATCGTTTCCGAACCGGTGACCTTCGATCTCATCCTGTCATCGTTCTACACGATCTGGCTGAAGGCCGAACCGGAAGAGCACATGGCGCGCGTGCGCAAACAAGGCGACCTGCGTCCGATGGCCGACGATCGTTCGGCGATGGCGGAGTTGCGCAACATCCTTTCCAGCCGCGAGCCGCTTTACGCACGCGCCTCGGCCGTGGTCGATACCGCCGGCCTTTCGGTCGATGCCGCCGCCGCGCGTCTGATCGATACCGTGAGGCCGGTGCTGCAAAGTGAAGCGCGATCGTTTGGCTTGCGGAGCGTCGCGGTTTAAGTCGCGGTTTCCAATCACGCCGGCAGGCCGGCCTTGAGCAGGCCAGTCTCGTGCCGTTTGCGGTCGTGCTCGTGCTTGTAGTGCTGGGTGCGAAGATACGTCGCCACCGAGAATTTTGGTTCGCGTTTCAGCACTTCCGCGGCGTGCGCCGCGGCGGCAACCGCGTTGCCCATTTGCGCGAATGTGGCGGCCATGAAGGCATGATGCGTGTGGTCGGGCTGAGTGAGCCGCGAGAAGGCTTCGGCGGCCTCCGCGTATTTTTCGGCGCAGTAGCAGGCACGGCCGAGATGGCTCCAGAAGCGCTCGGGGTGATAGGGATTGAGGCGCATCGCCTTCTTGATCCAGTCAATCCCCTCCTCCGGCCGTCCCAGCCACGTCAGCAGCTCGCCCTGCTGCACGACGACAAGATCGTAGTTGGGATTGAGCGTCAGCGCCCGCTCCTGATGATACGCGGCCTTGTCGTGATCGTCGCGATTCAGATTCACCGCAGCGAAAACCCGGTGCACGTCGCTGTCATTATCATCCAGCGCGAGCGAGACTTCCAGTTCAGCGGCAACCTCTCGAAAGGTCGCATCGCGATCCGCGCACCAGCCGTGAACCCATTGCTGGCCCAGCACGCAGGCTTTCCAGGCGTGCGCATGGGCGTAGTTCGGATCGAGCGCGATGGCGCGGTCGAGCAAGGCCAGCGCCTGCTCGTTATCGGCTTGCCTCGATCGGTGATGCAGCACCTTGGCGGCCAGCACGCACTCGTAGGCGATCATGTTGTCGGTAGGCTTGCGTTTCGCGCGGTCATGCGTCGCCGCCTCGACGCGCCCCTGCAATGTCGCGACGATCGCGCGCGTGATCTCATCCTGAATGGCGAAGATATCCTCGAGCTCGCGATCGTAGCGTTCGGCCCAGATGTGCCGGTCGGTTTCGGCATCGATGAGCTGGACGGTGACGCGGATACGGCCACCAGCCTTCCGTACGCTCCCCTCGAGCACGTAGTCGACGCCGAACTCACGCGCGACGTCCTGCACCTTGACCGCCTTGCCCTTGTGCACGAAGGCGGAATTGCGCGAGATCACGAGCAGATCGTGGAAGCGCGACAGCTCCGTGATGATGTCCTCGGTGAGACCGTCCGCGAAAAACTCCTGCTCGGAATCGCCGCTCATATTGACGAGCGGCAGCACGGCGATCGACGGCTTCTTCGAGGATGCCGTGGCTGCTGCGGCGTTATTTGCGTGCTCCGGCGCGGTAGCGGCGCCTTGCTCGAGCCGTATCCGGAAAACGCGGATCGGCCGCGCGATATTCTTGACCTGCTGATCGCCGAGATCCTCGAAGAGAATGTCTTCCAGCCGGCCACCGACTTGATCGCATACAGCGGCGGAGACGCAGATGCCGCCGGGTTCAGCGAGCGTTTCCAGGCGCGCCGCGATATTGACGCCATCGCCAAAGATATCGTCGCCATCGACGATCACATCGCCCAGATTGATGCCGATACGGAATTGGATCATCCGCGCCGGCGCGACGTCCGCGTTCCGTCGCGCCATGCGACGCTGGATCTCGGCGGCGCATGTGACGGCGTCGACGACACTTTGAAACTCCAGCAACATGCCGTCGCCGGTTGTCTTGATGATGCGTCCGCGATTCTTCGCAATGGCCGGATCGATCAGCTCAATCCGATGGGTCTTGAGGCGTGCGAGCGTGCCCGCCTCGTCGACCTCCATGAGCCGACTGAAGCCAACCATGTCAGCGGCAACCACCGCGGCCAGCCTGCGCTCGGGTCCGAGATTAACCATCCGCCGGATTCCTTCGCAGCAATCCTAGCAGATCAGCGCTGCCGTTGTTGCGGATTTGACGTCGGTTGCCGCCTTGCCGCAGCCACCCTGCGGTCTTCAGACCAACCTTTGCGTGACATTCGCTGCCTGCTCGCGCAACAGGGGCAGGAAACGCTTGATCATCTCGTCGGTCGAGATGCGATCGACATGGGCGCCGATATTGATCGCAGCGACGACAGCGCCGTCGTAGCGTTTGACCGGGACGGCGATGGAACGGAAATGCGGCTCGGCCTCGCGATCGACCAGCGAATAGCCGCGGACACGGTCGGCGGTAATGGCTGAGAGCAGGCGCTTCGGATCCGTCACCGTTTGCGGCGTCAGCGCCTCGCGATTCATTGCGCCCAAACGCGTTTTCAATTCGGCATCGCCGAGCCGGCCGAGCAGCACGCGGCCGACCGCCGTGCAGAAAGCGGGCAAGCGATAGCCGATATCGACGCCGCCTGAAAAGATTCGCGTCGGGCTGCCGCGCGCGATGAACACGACGTCGTCGCCATCGAGCACCGCGAGCGAACCGATCTCTTGCGCAGATATCGCGATCTCGTCCAGCACCGGCTGCAGCACCGCAACGATCTGGTTCGAGCGCAGATAGCTACCCGCAAGCGTCAGCACATGCGGCGTCGGCGCGAACAGCCTGCCATCGCTCGCGACGTAGCCGCCATGGGCGAGCGTCAAGAGGATGCGCCGCGCCGTGGCGCGCGGCAGACCAGCAAGAGCGGCGATTTCACTCAGCGTCATCGGTGACGAGCGTTCGCCGAAGGCCTGCAACAACCGCAAACCGCGGTCGAGGCTTTCGACGAAATCGGTGGCGCGGGGCTCGCCGTCGGGTCGCCTGTCGGTACGCTTCGGCTTGACCATGAAAGACCCTTGCCAAGTTCTAATGTCGTGTTTACGATAATTGAACATTTGTTCAATAGACGAACAATACGCTTCGACCGCCTTCCATCGCAAGCCTTTTTAGGGTGAGGTGACGCGCCATGATGAGCCAGGAACAGAACGACCTGATCACACGCACCGGCCCGAAGGACCCCTGCGGCAAGCTGATGCGGATGTACTGGCAGCCGGCGGCGCTGCTCGATGAGCTCGAAGGACCACGTCCCGTACGGCCGGTGAAGCTGCTCGGCGAAGACCTTGTTCTCTTTCGCGACGCGCAAGGAGGCTACGGCCTGATCGAGCGCCACTGCGCGCATCGCGGAGCGGATTTGGCCTTCGGCCGGCTCGAACATGGCGGCTTGCGTTGCGCCTTCCATGGCTGGCTGTTCGATTCATCCGGCCAATGCCTGGAGACGCCGGCTGAACCTGTGGGCTCGAAACTCTGCCAGGGCATTAGGCAGCGCGCTTATCCCGTGGTCGAGAAAGGCGGCATCCTCTGGGCTTATCTGGGCGAAGGCGAACCGCCAGCCTTTCCTGAAATCGACTGCTTCGTCGCGCCCGGCAGCCACACCTTCGCGTTCAAGGGGCACATCGGCTGCAACTGGCTGCAGGCGCTTGAAGTCGGCATCGATCCATCGCACGCCTCGTTCCTGCATCGCTTCTTCGAGGACGAGGACACCTCCGCGGGCTATGGGAAACAATTCCGCGGCGCGTCCGCCGGCACCGACCTGCCGATGACGAAAATCCTGCGCGAATACGATCGGCCGATCATCAATGTCGAGCAGACCGAATATGGCCTGCGGCTGATCGCGCTGCGCGAGATCGACGACGAGCGCACGCATGTGCGAGTCACCAACCAGCTTTTCCCACACGCCTTCGTCATCCCCATGAACACGGAGATGACGATCACGCAGTGGCATGTGCCGGTCGATGACGAGAATTGCTACTGGTATGCGATCTTCACGTCTTACGCTGCGCCTGTCGACAAGCAGAAGATGCGCGAGCAGCGCCTCGAACTCTATGAGCTGCCGGATTACGTCTCGCGCAAGAACAAGGCGAACGACTACGGCTTCGACCCGCACGAGCAGCAGACCGCGACCTATACCGGCATGGGCACCGACATCAACGTGCACGACCAGTGGGCGGTGGAGTCGATGGGCCCGATCCAGGATCGCACCCGCGAGCATCTCGGCACCGCCGACAAGGCGATCGTGCAGTATCGCCGCCTGCTGCGTCAGGAGATCGAAAAAGCCAGCAAAGGCGAGAAGCCGTTCATGTTCCTCGACGCGTCGCACGCCCGGAGCATTCAGGGCCCGGCGACGATGGACGGCATCGGGCCGACGCGCGGCTGGGAAACCTTCTGGATGGAAGTCGACGTCAAGCGCCGCCGTGGCGCGCCCTGGGCCGCGCCGGTGCCGGAAGAGATCGCCGACGCCGTGCCGCACCTGAGGGTGGTGTGATGAATCCATCCAGTTGTCATTGCGAGCGAAGCGAAGCAATCCAGCGTTTCCGGGACGCAAGGGATTCTGGATTGCTTCGTCGCTACGCTCCTCGCAATGACGGAGAGCAAGGGATGACTGCGCCGTGAGTTTCGTCGAGCGTCACGGCCTTTGGAGTGCCGAGCAGAAAGAAGCGGCAACGCGCCTACGCCGCATCGTCGAGGAACAAAAGTTAGAGACCATCCGGCTTTCGTTTCCCGATCAGCACGGCATCCTGCGCGGCAAGACGCTGGTCGCCAGCGAAGCGCTGGCGTCGCTGGAAAGCGGCTGCACCATCACCACGACGATGTTCGCCAAGGACACCGCGCACCGCACGGTGTTTCCGGTATTCACCACGGGTGGCGGCTTCGGCATGCCGGAGATGGAAGGCGCGGCCGACGTTCTCATGGTCGCCGACCCCACGACCTTTCGCATCTTGCCGTGGGCGCCCGAGAGCGGCTGGCTGTTGTGCGATGTGTACTTTGCCGATGGGCGCGTGGTGCCGTTCGCGACCCGGCATCTGTTCCGGAAAGTTCTGGACCAGCTCGGACAACGCGGTCTCGGTTTTGTCGCAGGCCTTGAGGTCGAGTTCCACGTCTTCAAGCTCGAAGATGCAAAGATGTCGCCGGAAGATGCAGGCCAGCCCGGCCAGCCGCCGGACGTCAGCCTGCTGTCGCATGGCTATCAGTATCTGACTGAGCAGCGCTATGACCAGATGGCGCCCGTGCTCGATCTGATCCGGCGCGACATTCTTGCGCTCAACCTGCCGCTTCGTTCGGTCGAAGTCGAGTTCGGCCCGAGCCAGTGCGAATTCACCTTCAAGCCGACCAAGGGGCTCGAGCCCGCCGACACCATGGTGCTGTTTCGCAGCGCCGTGAAGCAGATCGCGCGACGTCACGGCTATCACGCCACTTTCATGTGCCGGCCGAAACTTCCGAACGTGTTCGCGTCCGGCTGGCATCTGCATCAGTCGATCGTCTCGCGCGATGGTGGCGAGAACGCCTTCATGGGCAAAGAAGCCGATGCGCCATTGAGCACGCTCGGCCGTCAGTATCTCGCTGGGCTCCTGCAGCACGCGCGCGCGTCCGCGGTGTTCGCGACGCCAACGATCAACGGTTACAAGCGATACCGCGCCTATTCGCTGGCGCCGGACCGCGCGATCTGGGGCCGCGACAACCGCGGCGTGATGGTGCGTATGCTTGGCGGCGCCAATGATCCTGCAACGCGGCTGGAAAACCGCATCGGCGAACCCGCCGCCAATCCCTATCTCTATATGGCCTCGCAGGTCCTCGCGGGTCTCGACGGCATCGATCGCGCGCTTGAGCCGCCTCCGCCCGCCGACACGCCGTACGAGACAAAAGCACCCGCACTGCCGAAGACTTTGCGCGAGGCGCTGGATGCGCTGAAGGCCGACACGTTCTTCCGCGAAAAATTCGGCGCGGGCTTTGTCGACTATTACCTCCACATCAAGAATGCGGAGATCGAGCGCTTCCAGGCCGAAGTGTCAGACTGGGAGCACCGCGAATATTTCGAGATGTTTTAAGGTTGCTTCATCAAAACACCAGCTGCGTCCGTGCGCCGATCCAGTCGATGGTGGCGCCGCGGTAGTTCGGGCCGCCGAAGAACTGCGGGTTGTCGATGACGACATGCTCGTAATCGAGCATGAACTTCATATTCAGGTTCGGATACCAGTTGAGACCGACGCCATAGCTCGTCTGCTTCCCGCCGCCATAGGTGGTGGTGCCGCTCGTGAAGACGCCCGGGGCGGAATAGGCAGGACCAAGCGTAGCCGTCGTCAGATACGGGCTGTTGAGATTGACGACCGTGAAGCGCGTCGCAAATTCGAGCGCGCCCCAACCTGACGATCCCCACACCAGAGGCGATTCCGGAATCACAGCCGTGTAGGCGCCGCGCGTCGGATCATAATGCCTTGTGCCGCCGATCGAGTAGCTCGCTTGCACATAGCCGCCGTCGAAATTCAGCGTCGGACCTGCGACGCCGCCTTGCAGATTGCCCGGTGAGGTCGGGACGGCCGCGCGTGCATCGATGGTGTAGTGATAATATTCACCCTGCGCGAAGAAGTTGTTGTAGGTCGCGGCGACTTCGGCGCCGAACACCTGGCCGCCGCGTGCGGGAATATTCCCGCTCTGCAGGAACGAGGTCGGATCGACGCGCAACTCTGGCCGGTCCGAGAGCGAGATCGCTTGCAAGTTGGGGCCGATGCTCGGCGAAAACAGATTGGCGTAGTTGAACCCGACGTGGAAACTCGCGTCCCTTTGCTGAACCACCTGATAGGCGCCGCGCGCCAGAAACGCGAGTTGCGGTCCGTTGCCGGTCATCTGCGCGCTTGTGACGCAAGGCGTGCCTGGCGTCACTGCTGATGTGCCGGTGTTGCACGAGGCGCCTGCGGTGTGCAGGTCGCCTGAATTGGGACCGGTCAGGAATGCGCCGAGCCAATAGCGATCGTTGTTGGATCGCACGTCGATCGCCGAGCGGAAGTCGCCGCCGCCGAACGTCGTCGCGATGACCTGCGCACTCGATCGCTCCATGAACATGATGTCGTTCGACGAGGTCGCCTCTTCCAGCGTCCACGGTACGTCCATGATGCCGAAATCGAATGCGACCGGGAATTGCTGGCCGTGGCTGTAAAGGCCGTTATAGGTGATGAACGCGTTCTCCACGCCCGACAGGAATGTGTTGCTCGTCGTCGGGCTGGTGCCTGAATTGGCGTTGGCGAGCGCGTTGTTGATGTTGCTCGAATCCGACGAATTGCCGAGGTCGTAGACGAAGGCGTAGTGCCAGTCGCTCATGAAGGTGCCGATCACGCCGATGCGGGCGCGGCGCAGATCAACACCGTCGGATAACCCTTTACGATCGAGCGTCTCCGGCCCCGGTGTATAGTTGGTGTAGCCGCCGGTATCGACCTGAAGACGGCCGAACAGCTCGACCGTGTTGTCGCCGGTCGCATCGGAAAAGCCGAAGTGATAACCGCGGTCATAGGTCATCAGCACCTTGGCGGGCGTCGCCGGCGGCGGCAGACCCGGCGGCAGGATCGACGACGCCGGATCAGCCGCAGCCTGTCGCGTCGCGGGCTGGCGCGTCGTGCTGGCCGCCGTAGCCGGCTTTTCCTTTCGCAACCGCCGGATCTCCGCTTGCAAGGTCTTGATCTCGCTTTCGTGCCGCGCTTCCAGCTCCTGCATCTTTGCTTCCAGTCTTTGAAGCGCAGCCGCATCTTCGGCACGCGCGGTGGTCGCGGCAAGCGAGATCACGCTTGACGTGACGAGAATGGATGACGCGCGTCTTGTAAAAGCGCGCAAGCGAGCGCGCGCGGCGTCGCCGCCAATCTTCGAATGCATAGAGACCCCCGAAATAGAACCTGGAAACTTGAACCTGGAGCAGGCATCAAGATCAGCGAAAAAAGCGCTGTCAAATCGGGGACGAAGCTGATTGCAAAAGTCGATCAGGCGATAACGGAATGCCTTTTCCGCCGCGCCGGGAAGAAGTCTTTTCTCATGAAAAAATCTTGACGCCGCGGTGGCAGAAAAGCGCGCTAGTGCCGCCTATTTGAAGTTCCTGCCCCATAAGCGGCGAATTCGATCCAGGAACTTCAAATAGAAAGCGGCACTAGAATCATACAAGTTGCTAGTGCCCGTAACTTTCCGAAGTTCGTGAAAGGTGGGTGCTGAGGCAAAACACGAACTTCGGAAAGCGGGCACCAGGTCTAAATCCCGAGATAGCGATGCTGCAGATCGGGCTCCGCGATCAACTGCTCGGACGTTCCACTCCAAACGCTACGGCCACGCTCGATGATGTAGTGACGATCGGCGATGCGCGCGAGATTTTCGACATTCTTGTCGATCACCAGCACGGATTGGCCGCGCGCTTTCAGCATCGACAGGCAATTCCAGATTTCCTCGCGGATCAGGGGCGCCAATCCTTCCGTTGCCTCGTCGAGAATGAGAAGCCGCGGGTTAGTCATCAGCGCGCGGCCGATTGCCAGCATCTGCTGCTCGCCGCCGGAGAGCTGATTGCCCATGTTGTTGCCGCGCTCGGCAAGGCGCGGGAACAGCGCGTGGATCTTGTCCAGAGTCCACGGATCGCCTGAATCCAGGCGATTGGCGGAAGCCGCAACGAGATTCTCGCGCACGGTGAGATTGGGAAAAATCTGGCGGCCTTCGGGCACCAACCCGATACCGAGCTGCGCGATCCGGAACGAGGGCAGTCCGCGAACCTCGCGGCCACAGAAGCGAACCGCGCCCGCGCGCGACGGCGTCAATCCCATGATCGAGCGGATGGTCGTGGTCTTGCCCATGCCGTTGCGGCCCATCAGCGCCACCATCTCGCCCGCACGGACCGACAGCGACAGGCCGAACAGCACCTGGCTCAGGCCATAGCAGGTCTCGATGCCATCGACTTCAAGCAAGGACGTCGTATCAACCATGGCGCGTCACCACATGCTGGTCGCCGAGATAGGCGCGCTTGACCTCTTCATTGCCGCGGATCGCCGCCGGCACGTCCGAGGCGATCACGCGCCCATAGACCAGCACGGTGATGCGATCGGCGAGCGCGAACACCGCGTTCATGTCGTGCTCGACCAGCACGATCGTGACTTCTTTCCTTAGATCCGCGAGCAGCTTCACCATGCGCGCGGATTCGGTGGCGCCAAGGCCGGCCATGGGCTCGTCGAGCAGGAGAAGTTGCGGCTTGGTCGCGAGCGCGACCGCGAGTTCGAGCTCGCGCTGCTCGCCGTGGCTTAACCGGGAAACCAAGACGTCGGCGCGCTCGGAAAGCCCGACACGCGCGAGCGCGGCTCGCGCGGTCTCGCGAAGGCCCTTCTCCCTGCGGGCATTGCCGAAGAAACGGAAGGAGTGACCGTCGCGGGCCTGGGCGGCGAGCGCGACATTCTCCGCCGCGGTGAAGTTCGGCAGCAACGACGTGATCTGGAACGAGCGCGCCAACCCCCGATGACTGCGCTTCCAGGCCGGCAGATGCGTGACGTCCTCGCCTGCAAAGCGGATGGTGCCGGCCGAAGGGCGCAACTGTCCGATCAACTGACTGATCAGCGTGGTCTTGCCCGCTCCATTGGGCCCGATGATCGCATGCAGTTCGCCACGCGCGATGTCGAGCGAGAGATTGTCGGTGGCGACAATGCCGCCAAACCGCTTGATGAGACCTTCGATGCGGAGCAACGGCTCAGCCACGGGAAAACCTCCCGATCAGACCCATGATGCCGCCGCGCCCGAACAGCACGATCAAAAGCAACAGCGGCCCCATGATCATCGCCCAGTATTCGGTGACCTGCGACAGGAATTCTTCCAGCACGAGATAGACGATGGCGCCGACCACGGGCCCGAACAGCGACCCCATGCCGCCGAGGATCACCATCACCATGAGATCGCCGGAGCGGGTCCAGTACATCACGGCCGGGCTGATGAAATCGGTGTTGTTGGCGAGCAGCGCGCCGGCCAGTCCGCACATCGTGCCGGCAATGACGAAGCAAACGAGCTGATAGCGCGTCGCCGGAAAGCCTATCGCCTGCATGCGCTGCTCGTTCGAGCGCAGGCCCTGCACGACGAGGCCAAAACGCGAATTGACGATGCGCCACACCAGAAACACACCGCCCAACAGGCAGAACAGGCACAGGTAATAGAACTGCACGCGGTTCGACAGGTTGATCAGGCCGCCAAACGAGCTCCGCTTGTAGATCGTCAGGCCGTCGTCGCCGCCGTAGCGCGACAGGCCGGAGGCGACGTAATAGGCCATCTGCGCAAAGGCGAGCGTGATCATGATGAAATAGACACCGCGCGTGCGCAACGACAGCGCGCCGATCACGAGCGCGAACAGCGCGGAAGCGACGAGCGCCACCGGCCACTGGATAAAGCCCGAGCCGACGCCCTCGGCGGCGAGGATGCCGACCGCATAACCGCCGATGCCGAGATAGGCCGCATGACCAAAGCTCATCATCCCGCCGTAGCCCATGATGAGATTGAGACTGACCGCGGCCAGCGCAAAGATCACGATGCGCGTGAACAGCGTCAGCACGAACACGTTGCCGGTTGCTTGCGAGACGAGCGGCAAAGCCAGCAGGCCAACGACAACGGCCGCCGCGACCACATTTTGAAGATTGAACGATTTCATCGACGGTTGGCCGGGAACAGCCCCTCCGGCCTCGCCACCAGAACGATCGCCATCAAGAGATAAATCAGCATCGACGACAGCGCAGGCGCGGCCGTGGAGGCCGCAGCCGAACTGAGGACCTTCCGCAAGAGATCAGGCAGGAAGGCGCGGCCGAGCGTATCGATCATCCCGACCAGGATCGATGCGATGAACGCGCCGCGGATCGAGCCGATGCCGCCGATGACGATGATGACGAAAGCAAGAATGAGAATGTTCTCACCCATCCCGATCTGCACGGTGAGGATCGGCGCCTGCATCATTCCCGCAAGACCTGCGAGTGCCGCACCAAGGCCGAACACCAGCGTGTAGAGCAGTTTGATGTTGATGCCGAGCGCGCCGATCATTTCGCGGTTCGACGCCCCGGCGCGGATCAGCATGCCGACGCGGGTGCGCATCACAACGAAATACAGCATCGCGGCGACCGCGAGCGCGACCGTGATGATCGCGAGGCGATAGGCGGGATAAAACACGCCGGGAATGATCTGCACCGGCACGGTGAGCCACGCCGGCAGCGGTAGCGCCAGACCAGCGGGTCCCCAGATCAGCCGCACCAGATCGTTGAAGAACAAGATCAGCCCGAAAGTCGCCAGCACGTGATCGAGATGGTCGCGGCCATAGAGATGCCGTAGCGCCACGACTTCGAGCACAATGCCGAGCAGCAGCGTCGCACCGAGCGCAAGCCCAATGCCGATCAGGAAACTGCCGCTCCAGGCGACGAAGGTCGCGGCGAAATAGGCGCCCATCATGTAGAGCGAGCCGTGCGCGAGATTGACGAGGTCCATGATGCCGAAGACGAGCGTCAGCCCGGCCGCCAGCAGGAACAGCAAGAGGCCAAATTGCAGGCCATTCAGAAATTGTTCGACGACAAGCAACATCTTTGTTCGAAACGATCCAAGTTAGGGACGACCGCTGATCGTCCACGTATTCCGTTCACCCTCCCTGGAGGGGGAGGGTGAGAAAGACCGCAGCATTTGGAGCCACCGCCTTTCCCAAGCAAGTTTCGTGCTCACTTCATCGGGCACCTGTCGTGATACCGATCTTGATCGTTCTCGACGACAGTCGTGACAGTCTTGAGCGAAAGCTCGCCATCGTCGTCTTTGACCACCTCCGAGAGATAGAAATTCTGGATCGGAATGTGGTTGTTGCCATAGCGGAACGGACCGCGGACCGATTTGAAATTGGCCTTTTCCATCTCCGCCTTGATCGCGTCCTTCTTTGTCAGGTCGCTTTTCACCGCGACCACGGCGCTGTTGATCAATTGCGCGGCGTCATAGGCCTGAGCGCCATAAAAGCTGGGGCGCAGGCCGGGATATTTCTTGCGGTAGTCGGAGACGAAGCGCTTGTTTGTCTCATTGGGCAAGTCGTTCACCCATTCCATCACGCTGAGGACGCCGAGCGCGTTCGCCTTCTGCAATGGCAGCGACAATTCATCGCTCACACCGTCGGTATAGAGCGGGATCTGCTGCCGCATCCCTGCCTGCACATATTGATTGAGGAACTGCACGCCGGCTGCTCCCGGAAAGAACACGAAGATCGCTTCCGCCTTCGAGGCGCGCGCCTTGGTCAGTTCGGCCGAGAAATCGAGCTGGGTCGGCCAGACCGTGTACTCCTCGCCGAGCACCTGGCCCTTGAAGGTGCTCTTGAAGCCCGCCAACCGCTCCTTTCCGGCGACATAGTTGGGGCCGATCAGGAACACCGATTTGATGCCCTTCTGATTCATGTAAAGACCCATCGCGCCCGGCTCCTGGTCGTTCTGCCATGAGGTCGAGAACACGTAAGGCGAGCACAATTCGCCGGCGAGTTGCGATGGACCGGCGTTGATGTCGATCAGGAATGTTTTGGAATCGACAGCAGGCTTGAGCGAGGCGAGCAGCACGTTCGACCAGTTATAGCCGACAAGGAAGTCGACCTTGTCAGAGAGAATGAGCTTTTCGGTTTTCTGCTTGCCGACATCAGGCTTCTGCTGGTCGTCCTCGTAAATCACCTGGACCGGCTTGCCGTCCATCTTGCGGCCGAGGTGATCGAGCGCCAGTTCGAACGCATTGCGCGCATCGATGCCGATCGCGGCGGTTGGACCGCTGAACGTGTCAACAAATCCAATTCTGACGGAATCTGCCGCGACGGCAGGCCGCGCAAACGCGATCGCCATCGCACTCAATAGCCAGAAAGCTCTCATATGGGACCCCTCCCCGACAGGCAGCGGCGGCTTAAATACCGCCGTGCCTGGCACCCGAGCTTACTTCATTGGGCACTTGTCGTGGAAGTTATCCTGGTTGTCCTTGACGATCGTCGCGACCGTCTTCAGCGAGAGCTGGCCGTCGGCGCCCTTCACCACGTCCTGCAGGTAGAAATTCTGGATCGGGATGTGGTTGTTGCCGTACTTGTACGAGCCGCGCAGCGACTTGAAATCGGCCTTTTCCATTTCGGCCTTCATGGCATCTTTCTTCGATGTGTCGCCCTTCACCGCGACCACCGCGCTGTTGATCAGCTGCGCCGCATCATAGGCCTGCGCGCCGTAGTAGGTCGGGCGCGCCGGTGCGTATTTCTTGTTGTAATCTTCGACGAACCGCTTGTTCTGATCGTTCGGCAGGTCGTGCACCCACTCCTGCGCGCCGGGAACGCCGATCGCGTTGTCCTTCTGCAGCGGCAGCGATAATTCGTCGATCGTGAACGCCGTATAGAGCGGAATCTGCTGCTTGATGCCGGCCTGTACATATTGGTTGAGGAATTGAACGCCGGCCGCGCCCGGATAGAACACGAAGATCGATTCCGCCTTCGAGTTGCGCGCCTTGGTGAGTTCGGCCGAGAAGTCGAGCTGGCTCGGCCACACCGTATATTCTTCGCCCAGCACCTCGCCCTTGAAGGTGCTCTTGACGCCCGCCAGCATGTCCTTGCCGGCCGCGTAATTCGGGCCGATCAGAAACACCGACTTGACGCCCTTCTGGTTCATGTAAAGGCCCATCGCCGCCGGCGTCTGGTCGTTCTGCCATGAGGTCGAGAACACATAAGGCGAGCACAACTCGCCGGCGAGCTGGTTGGGGCCGGCATTGGCCGAGATCAGGAAGGTCTGCGAGTCCACTGCAGTCTTGAGCGAGGCGAGCAGCACGTTCGACCAGATATAGCCGACGATGAAATCGACATGGTCGGACTGCACAAGTTTCTCGGTCTTCTGCTTGCCGACATCCGGCTTCTGGCCGTCGTCCTCGTAGATCACTTCGACCGGCTTGCCGGCCATCTTGCGGCCGAGATGGTCGAGCGCGAGCTCGAACGAGTTGCGCATGTCGTTGCCGATCACAGCCGTCGGCCCGCTGAACGTGGAGACAAATCCGATCTTGATCGTGTCCGCCGCCGCCGCGGGCTGGGCCAGTGCCAAAGCGGCTGCGCCCGCCAGCGAAAATGCCGTCTTCATAGGTGTCCCTCCTCCTCAATCCTCTACTGTCGCCGTTTGCCGATCGGCGCGTCCTGTTTTTGCTTTGTTTTGTGCGCGAAACCGCAGCCACGCGGCAAGCCCGAACCGACGGCTCCCTCTTTGAACCTTCGGACCATGCCCCAATGGCTATGCACCATAATTCGCAGGCAACTCGGAAATCAAGAATTATAGTGCAGCCCGCGGCAATCGGCTTTGGCTATTGGCCCATGGGAAAAGCGGTCTTGAGCGCAGAGCACAAAGGCTTACACCAAGGAGCGAAGCCGTTTCGAAACAGGGGTCGAACATGACATCCGAGGCGCCGCATGGGAAAGACCTCCATCGCGTGGTGATCGTGGGCGCCGGCTTCGGCGGGCTGGAATGTGCGCTGGGACTGAAGGGCGCCCCCGTCAAGATCACGCTGGTGGATCGCCGCAACCATCATCTGTTTCAGCCGCTGCTCTATCAGGTGGCGACCGCCTCGCTCGCGACGTCCGAGATCGCCTGGCCGATCCGCTATCTCCTGCGTGACCGGAGCGACGTCACGACCCTGTTCGCCAACGTGAACGGCGTCGATGCAGCGAACAAGCGCGTTCTGCTCGAGGATGGCGACACGCTCCCCTACGACACGCTGGTGCTGGCGACCGGCGTGCGCCACGCTTACTTTGGTCACGACGAATGGGAGCCGTTTGCGCCGGGCCTGAAGACACTCGAAGACGCGACCACGCTTCGCCGCCGCATCCTGGTCGCGTTCGAGCGCGCCGAGCGCGAGAGCGATCCGGACAAGCGCGCCGCGCTTCTGACCTTCGCCATCATCGGCGCCGGCCCGACCGGCGTCGAGCTTGCCGGCACCATCGCCGAACTCGCGCGCGATACGCTGCCGCCGGACTTCCGCAATATCGATACGCACAAGACGCGCGTGGTCCTGATCGAAGCCGGCCCGCGCGTCCTCGCAGGCTTTCCCGAAGACCTTTCGGCCTATGCACAGCGTTCACTCGAGGAGATCGGCGTGGAGGTCATTCTCGGCCAGCCCGTCACCGAATGCTCCGCCGATGGCGTGGTTTTCGGCGGCAAGCCTTTGCATGCGCGGACCCTGATCTGGGCCGCCGGCGTGCGCGCCTCGCGCGCCGCCGAGTGGCTACACGCCCCTTGCGACCGCGCCGGAAGACTGCAAGTTGCGCCCGATCTCACTGTGCCGGATCATCCCGACATCTTCGCTGTCGGCGACACCATCACCATTGCCGACGCACACGGAAATCCGGTGCCGGGCATTGCGCCCGCGGCCAAGCAGGAAGGACGTCACGTGGCGGCCGCGATCAGGGCGAGGCTTGCAGGCCAGAAGCCCGCGCCATTTCGCTACAGCCATGCCGGCAGCCTCGCGCAGATCGGCAAGCGCAAGGCGGTGATCGATTTCGGCTGGCTCAAGCTGCGCGGCACGATCGCGTGGTGGATCTGGGGTATCGCCCACATCTACTTCCTGATCGGCCTGCGCAACCGTCTCAGCGTCGCCTTGAGCTGGTTGTGGATTCACGCCCGCGATCAGCGCGCGGCGCGGCTGATTACCCAGGGTTCCAGCAAGGTGGCGGGCTAGAGAAAGACTCACGCGGCCTGCCCGTAAAATCGGCGGCTCACCATGTGACGGCAAAGTCGCGCGCGACGTAAAATCCTGCCAAATAATTGATAATACGAAGCCATTGAGGCAGACGGGCATCGCCCAACCATGTACACAATGGCACACCAATTGCTTCGAACAAGGCGCAATCTCTTCATCCCGGAAACGCGGTCAACCGTGTTCCCTTGGCTTTCAATCATCAGGAATAACGCGTGACCGAGACGGTTGCCGCCATCGTTGCCGCGCATCGCGCGAGGGACCAGTCGCCCGCACAAACCGTCGCGCGCACATTCAAGCGCATTCGCGAGCACAACGATGGCGCGATCTTCATCTCCCTGCGCGAGGAAAAAGACGCAATCGCGGAGGCCGACGCGCTCTCGTCAAAAGACGCAAGCGCATTGCCGCTTCTTGGCGTTCCCGTCGCGGTGAAAGACAACATCGACGTGGCGGGACTGCCCACCACCGCCGCCTGCCCGGCCTATTCCTATCTGCCGACGCGCGATGCGACAGTGATTGCGCGGCTGCGCCAGGCCGGCGCGATCGTCATCGGCAAGACCAATCTCGATCAGTTCGCGACCGGTCTCGTCGGCGTGCGCTCGCCCTACGGCATCCCGACCAATCCGATGCGCGCCGACCTTATTCCCGGCGGTTCGAGCTCGGGGTCGGCGGTTGCGGTCTCAAGCGGTCTCGTGCCGCTCTCGCTCGGCACCGACACGGCGGGAAGTGGCCGCGTGCCGGCGATGCTCAACAACATCGTCGGGCTGAAACCGAGCGTCGGTCTGGTGTCGACCACAGGCGTCGTGCCGGCATGCCGGACGCTCGACTGCGTCTCCATCTTCTCGCTCACCGTCGACGATGCCGTGGCCGCGCTTGCGGCAATGGCCGGTCCCGACAAATCAGATCCATTCTCGCGCGACCGCACGTTTTCGAGGCTAAGCCCGTTTCCAGGTGGCTTGCGACTCGGCGTGCCACGCGACGGCCAGCTCATCTTTTTCGGCGACAAACAGCAGGAAGCGGCTTATCAGGCGGCGCTGGAGCGATGGCGTTCGCTCGGCGCGACCCTCGTCAGCTTCGACCTCGAACCGTTCTATGAAACGGCGCGGCTGCTCTATGAGGGACCGTGGGTCACCGAGCGCTATCTCGTCATCCGCAACATGCTCGCCTCGCAACCGGATGCGATCCACCCCGTGACGCGGGAAATCACCATCGCCGGCAACCGCCTCTCGGCTGCCGACACCTTCTCCGCGCTCTATCGATTGCAGACGCTGCGGCGCACGGCCGAACTTGCCTTCGCCGATATCGACGCGCTGGTGCTGCCGACTGCACCGACCGCCTACACGACCGCGCAGGTTCTGGCCAATCCGATCGAGCTCAACTCACGGCTCGGCACCTATACCAATTTCGTCAACCTGCTTGATCTCTGCGGCCTCGCATTGCCCTCAACGATCCGATCCGACGGAATTCCCTCCGGCATCACATTGCTGGCACCCGCCGGCCAGGACGCATTGCTCGCCAGCATCGGCCGTGTGTTTCAGGCGCAAACCAAACTGACCTTGGGTGCCAAGGGGGTGGCCATGCCGCCACTCGCCGACCTCGACACCGGCCTGACTGGCGACGAAATTCCGATCGCAGTGGTCGGCGCGCATCTGTCCGGCATGGTGCTCAACGGCGAATTGAAAGCGCTGGGCGGGCGCTTGCTCGAAGCGACTTCAACCGCGCCGGACTACAAGCTCTATGCGCTGCCGACCACGCCGCCAAAGCCGGGCATGCTGCGCGTCGAGACGGGTAGCGGCACGTCGATCGCGCTCGAAGTATGGGCGCTGCCGGCAGCGTCCTTCGGCAAATTTGTCGCCGCGATCCCGCCGCCGCTCTCGATCGGCACGGTGCGATTGAAAGACGGCCGCAGCGTCAAGGGCTTTATCGTCGAAGCCGCCGACATATCAGGCGCGAAGGATATCTCGGCCTTCGGCGGCTGGCGGGCGTTTGTGACGCAAACCTGACCTCTTGGTGAGGTGGCGCGCGCACCCGAGCAGGTCGAGCTATTTGCGAGACCGGTAGCGAACGGTGCAAACATAAACGCGCCGTCTTCGGACGATGCTTTGCATCGCCGAGAGAACCATGCCCTCATCCTTCGAGACGCGCGCTTCATTACACCGTTCGCGACGGCCTCGCTAGCGCTCGGCCTGCTCGGGTGCGCGCGCTCCTCAGGATGAGGTTCACACCGAAACGGCGTAAATCTCGTATTCGCCGTGCACCCGCGCGATATGCGCGCGCATCGCGCTCGCCGCGCCGTTGCGGTCCCCGCGCATGATCGCGATTACCACACGGTCGTGTTCGGCATGCGATTGCGCAAGCCGGCCGAGATTGCGGAACTGGGCGCGGCGGAACGGCTGGACGCGCTTCCTCGTCGCCAGCGTGATCTCGGCGATATGGGCGTTCTGCGAGCCGGCATAGATGAAGGCATGAAACTGTTCGTTGACCGCGTTGAAGCGATCGGGATTGCCGGCATGGCTCAGCACGCGCAACTCCTCGTGGATCGCTTCCAGCCGATAGCGCTCGGCCGGCGTCATCCGCTCTGCGGCAAGCCCCGCACACAAGGCCTCCAACTCGGCCATCGCCTCGAACATGCCGCTGAGGCGTTCGATCGAAGGCTGGGCCACCACCGCGCTGCGATGGGCGCGCGCCTCCACGAGGCCTGACGCCGCGAGCTGCCGCAGCGCTTCGCGCACCGGCGTGCGCGATACGCTGAACCGCCGCGCAATGTCGGTCTCGTCAAGCGCGGCTCCCGGCGCCAGCGCGCCGCTCACGATCTCGTCGGCCAGTTGCAGCCGTAGTTCCTCGGCGCGCGTCATCTTGTCAGCGCGAACGACACGGTCGGCGGGACGTGACGTCGCCTTCGCTCCCTCGGCGGAGAGCAGCGCAGCCACATCTGGCAGATCGTCCAGACTCATGCCTTGTCCCGCGACTCGTTGATCACGCTGACATGCGCCGCGACGATTTTCCACCCTTCAGGAAATCGCACCCAGGTCTGCATCTGCCGCCCGACCTTGCCGGGCGCGCTGTCGCGATAAAACAGCGTCGAGGCGACCGCCATGTCGCGGCCATAGGTCGTGACCACGGTGCGATCGGTGCGGCGCATCAGGCCGACCGGCGAGCGGCCAGCGCGGAACGCCATGATTTCCTTATAGCCGTAGAGATTTTCGCCGCCGCCATAGCGCAGCGTGCGCGGGTCGTCGCGGAACAACTCATCGAGCACGGCAACGTCGTTGCTCACCAGCGCCTCTTCGTAACGCGCAAATTGCGCGGTCACTTCAGCGAGCACCTCGGGAAGATCGACCTCCATGTTCAAAATCCTCTCGGCGATGGCGCCGACACGACGCCCTGGCGCTCCAGCGCGACGGCGACACGCAGCGCGATATCTTCGCGCCAGGGTGCGGCGATGATCTGCACGCCGATCGGCATCGGCTCGAGCGGCACCGGCACTGCGACGACAGGCAATCCGATGAAGGAAATCGGCTGGGTGTGAATACCGATATTGGCGCGCACGGGCATTTCGACGCCGTCGAGCGTGAAATTGACCTGGCCGAGTTTGGGCGCGACACAAGGCGTCGCCGGCGCCAGAATGACGTCGACCGACTTGAACAATTCAAGGACCTGCGCGCGGTACCAGCGCCGGAATTTCTGCGCGCGGTCGACCATCGGCGCCGGGATCATCGCGCCCGCAATCAGGCGATCGCGCACCGCGGGATCGAAATCGTCCGGCCGCGTGCGCAACCGATCGAGGTGAAGCGAAGCGCCTTCGCAGGTCGAGATGACGTAAGCCGCCGCGCGGGCGCGTGCGGCTTGCGGGATTTCAACGATGCGGCTGACGTTAAGTGCCCTGGCGACGCGGTTCACCGCCTCGGCCGCTTCGGGAAAGAGGTTCTTCTGGAAATAGCCGCCGGCAATCGCGATGCGCAGACTACCAACGTCCTGATCGAGGAGGCCAGACACAGGCTCTGCTGCTCGCGTCGTACAGGCGGCATCGTCGGCATCCGGCCCCTGCATCGCGTCATAGGCGAGCGCGAGATCAGAGGCAGAGCGCGCGAGGGGACCGACATGATCGAAAGAGAACACGAACGGGAATGAGCGCGCGCGGGAGAGCCGGCCATAGGTCGGCTTCAATCCGAAAATTCCGCAAAACGACGACGGCACCCGGATCGAGCCATTGGTGTCCGAGCCGAGCGCGAGCGGCACCAGCGCGCCGCCAACCGCGCTGCCGGAGCCGCCGGAGGAGCCGCCGGTCATCCGCGTCGGATCATGCGGATTGCGCGAGGGACCGTCGTGAATGTTTTCGCCGGTGAAGTCGTAGGCGTATTCGCCCATGTTGAGCGCGCCGACCAGCACCGCGCCGGCGGCCTCCAGCCGCTCGACCAGCGTGGCGTCGCGGGGCGCAGCGGGACGCTCGCGGTTGATCTTCGATCCGGCGCGCGTCGGCAGCCCCTTCACGTCGAAAAGATTCTTCACCGCAAAAGGCACGCCGGCGAGCGACCCCGGATTTTTCCCTGTCGCAATCGCGGCGTCGACGGCGCGCGCCTTTTCCCGTGCGCGGTCCGCGGTGACGTCGGTAAAGGAATTCAGCACCGTATCGCGCTTGGCGATCCGCGCCAGCGCGGCTTCGGTCGCCTCAAGCGCCGACAATTTCCTGTCCTTGACGGCGCGGACGATGTCGACGGCGGACATCGCTTCGCCGGTGTGTGTTGCGCGATCAGGCTGTGAAGACACTGGCAGGCTCGGCTTCGTCGGAAAATTCAAACTCATCCACGACCCGTGCAAGGCGCACGGACACTTCGAGATTGGCGCGCACCGCGGGCTTCCAGGCCTCCTTGACCGGAAGCTTCAGGAGCTTTGCAGCGGCGTCGATATAGTCGTCGAGCGAATCGTCAGCCATTGTTGTTACATTCTTTCATGCAGCCGATAACGGCGGATGAGGGATCGCCGTCAGCAATTCCCTTGTATAGGCATTTTGCGGATCGCCCAAGACCTGGTCGGACGTGCCCTGCTCGACGATCTTCCCCGCCTGCATCACAATGACGCGGTCGCACAACAGCCGCACCACGTTCAGATCGTGCGAGACGAACAAATAGCTCATGCCGAGCGATTGCTTGAGGTCGGAAAGCAGATTGAGGACCACCGCCTGCACCGATACGTCGAGCGCGGCGGTCGGCTCGTCAAGTATCACAAGTTTGGGATTGAGCGCGATCGCGCGCGCGATGCCGACGCGCGCCTTTTGCCCGCCCGACAATTGGTGTGGAAAGCGATCGAGCAGATGAAGCGGCAGGCCGACCAGCGTTGCAAGCTCTTCACAGCGGTCGCGCAAGGCGGCGCGCCCCTCGATGCCGCCAAGCCGCAAAATCGGATCGGCGATCGCGCGCGCGGCGGTAAACCGCGGATTGAGGCTGTCGGTCGGATCCTGAAACACCATCTGGATGCTTTTGCGAAGCGGCAAGCGCGCAAAGGCATTCGGCATGATGCCGCCGATCTCTTCGCCGTCGAACAGGATGCGCCCCGACGTCTGGTCCAAGAGCCGCATCACCATCATCGATGTCGTCGACTTGCCGCAGCCGGATTCGCCGACCAGGCCGACGCTTTCGCCCTTGCCGACCGCAAAGCTGATGCCGTCGACGGCGCGAAACATCTCGGGCTCGGCCGGCGGCTTGCGCGCGAACAGTTTGGCGAGCGTCCCCGGCGCGCCCTGGCGCGGATATTCCTTGACCAGCTTTTCGACGAGGAGGAGAGGTTTCGCCGATGCGCGCTCGTCACCCCCGGGCTTGACCCGGGGGTCCATCTTTTCTGAAGCAGAGTCCGACAAAGCGTGATGGATGGCCGGGCATAGGCTAGCGGAAGCGACGCCGTCCTGCGGACGGCTATGTCCGGCCATGACGCCGGTGGACTCTCCCTCCGGTAACAGATCGCGCAAGGACACGCCGAGCCGTGGCGTCGCGCGCATCAGCTTGCGCGTATAGGGATGTTCGGGCTTCGCAAAAATATTGGCCGAAGGAGCGGTTTCGACCACGCGCCCCTGCTCCATCACCACGACGCGATCGCAATAGGCCGCCGCCAGTCCAAGATCGTGCGTGATCAGGATGGTCGACATGTTGCGTTCTTTGGTGAGTTCGACGACGAGATCCATCACCGCCTTCTGGGTGGTGACGTCAAGACCGGTGGTCGGCTCGTCGGCGATCAGAAGCCGCGGACCGCAAGCCAGGGCCAGCGCGATCACAACCCGCTGGCACATGCCGCCGGAAAGTTGAAACGGATAGGCATGGTAGCGCTCGCGGGGCCGCGCGATCTTGACCTGTTCGAGCGCCTCGATCGCGCGATCGGTGACCTGCGAGCGCGCGACCTGGACATGCTGCAACAGCACATCCTCGATCTGGTGGCCGATCTTGCGGATCGGATTGAGCGCAAGCCGCGGGCTCTGGAAGATCATCGACATTTCGCGGCCGCGCAGATCGCGCATCTCGTCTTCGGTTGCGTCCTTCACGTCGACGCCCGAGAAATGGACCGAGCCTTCGGCGATTTTGCCGGCGCGATCGAGGATCCGCATCACCGCATAGGACGTCACAGACTTGCCGGAACCGGACTCGCCGACAATGCCGAGCGTCTCTCCCTTGCCGACCTGGATGTTGACGTGCTGCACGGCCTTCACAACGCCGCGACGGGTTGCGAACTCCACCGTGAGGTCGTTGACGTCGAGCAGCGGCAGGGCGGTCATAACAGACTCACTGTTTTGAGCATGATCTCATCGGAAAACCGGTGCCCACTTTTCCGGATCATGCTCTACGTCCTCCGCTGCGGGTCGACCAGATCGCGCAGACCGTCGCCGAGCAGGTTGAAACAGAACACCGCGATCATCAGCGCGCCGCCGGGAAAGAACGCCACCCACCACTCACCGGAAATGATGTTGGTCGCGCCCTCGGCGACCATGATCCCCCATTCCGGCGTCGGCGGCTTGACGCCGAGCCCGATGAAGGAGAGCCCGGCGGCATTGAGGATGGCGTAACCCATGGTCAGCGAGACCTGCACCATCATGATCGGCATGATGTTGGGCAGGATCTGCGTCAGCAAAATCCTGATATCGCTGTTGCCGGAGAGCCGCGCCGCCTGCACGAAGCCAGCCTCGCGCCGCACATTGGCTTCCGCGCGCGCGACGCGGACGTAAAGCGGGAAATTAATGATCGCGGTTGCGATCACGATATTGGTCACGGTGTTGCCGAGCGCCGCGACAATGCCCATGGCGAGCACGAACAGCGGAAACGCCATGATAGTATCGGAAATGCGCCCGACGATGCGATCGGTCCAGCCACCGAAAAAGCCGGCGGCAATGCCGGCGAGCCCGCCGATCACCAGCACCAGCGCAACCGACGTGATCGCGATCAGGAAATCCAGCCGCGTTGCAGCTACCACGCGGCTAAAAATATCGCGCCCCAACAGATCCGTACCGAACCAGTGCCGCAGCGATGGCGATTGCAATGTTGCCGAGGTGTCGCTGGCGAGCGGATCGTAGGGCACGACATACGGACCGAACAGGGCGCAGGCCGCGATCAGCAGAAACAGGCCGAACGACAATCCGGTGACGGGATTGTCGGATATCACATAGATGGCGTGGCGAAGGATCGAGTTGCTCGGCGGCTTGGGCTGAGCGCTTGCGGTTGGCGCCGTCGTCAGGCTGGCTTGGCTCATGCCTCGACCCTCACGCGCGGATCGATGACGCCGTAGAGCATATCGATGATCAAGTTGAGCGCGACATAAAGCACCGCCATGGTCAGCACAAAACCCTGCACCGGCGCGAAATCCGACTGCAGCAAAGCCTCAACCGCGTAGGAGCCGATACCAGGCCAGGCGAAGACTTTTTCCACCAGCACATTGGCGCCAAGGAGAAACGAGAACACCATGCCGAGTGTGGTCACGACCGGCAGCATCGCGTTACGGAAGGCATAGGTCAGGATCACGGTGCGGCGGTTGAGGCCGCTGGCGCGCGCCGTGCGAATGAATTCGGACGCCAGCACCGCCAGCATCGAGGCGCGGGTCATACGCGTGATCGGCGCCAATGAAAAGATTGCGAGCGTCACCGCCGGCAGGATGAGCTGGCCAAGCGCGGCGCGGAATGTTTCGAAGTTCCCGGTGATGAGGCTGTCGATCAGAAAGAAGCCGGTGATGTCGGGCGGTGATGTCGCAAAGGCGTCGAGCCGACCGAGCGGCGCCGGCGACCAGCCGAGGCGGAAATAGAACACGTAGACCAGGAGAAGCCCGGTGAAAAACACCGGCAATGAGACGCCGGCGGTCGCAATCACCCGGCAGAGATGATCGATCCAGGAGCCTTGCCTGACGGCGGCGAAAATGCCGAGCGGCACGGCGATGGCGATCGCCAGGAACAGACCGGTTAGCGTGAGTTCGGCGGATGCCGGCAGGCGGCTTGCGATCTCAGAGGCAACGGGCTGGCCTGTCGACAGCGAGTTGCCGAAATTGCCATGCGCGAGATCGTTGACGTAACGCAGGAACTGGTCCGGGAGCGGGCGATCCAGTCCAAGGCTCTTTCGTATCTCGGCGATCGACTGTGGCGTCGCCGCGGGGCCGGCAAAATACACCGCGGGATCGCCGGGCAAGACGCGCGTCAGCAAAAACGTCACGATGACCACGCCAATCAGGGTCGGAACGACGGTTGCGAGCCGCTTGAGGATCACCATGGTCTCCGTCCTCCTGCCGGCTCGCGACCTGCCTAACCCTTCACGATCGAGCGGTAATCGAGCTGCCGGTGAAACCAGTAGGCGTAGCCGGAAATGTTCTTCTGCGTGGCGACGTTGAGGAACGGCTGGAACAGCGGAATGCGCGGCACTTCCACATAGGCCTTGGAAATAAATCCCTCGACGTCTTTTGCGTATTTCTCCTTGTCGCCGATCGCGGCCGCCGCACGCGCGCCGTCGATCAGCGCGTCCATGTCGGCGTTGACGTAGCTCGGCGTGTTGAAGATCGCGTTCTGACCGGAATAGGCCCAGAAGAAGAAGTATTCGGGATAATCGAGCCAGCCGGAGAAGAAGTTGATCATCAGCGGCATGGTCTTCTTGGCCATCTCGCTGCGCCAGTTGGCGCCTGGCACCTTGTTGATCGTGGTCTTGATGCCGATCTGCGCCAGGGCCTCCTGCACCAGCACCGAGATCGGCTCCGAAACATCGGCCGTGCCGAGGTCATAGGAGATCGTGGTTTCGATCCCGGACGCGCCGCTCTCGGCCATCAGCGCCTTGGCCTTCTCGAGATCGCTGACGTAGCCGGTCTTCGCGGGCCACGTGATGTCGGTGATGGTATTGGAGGGACCGCCGAATAGCGGATTGGCGAGGCCGAACATCGCCGCATCCATGATCTTCCGATAGGGCAGCGCATAAGCGACAGCCTGACGAAGCTTGGGATTGTCGAACGGCGGATTCTTCACGTTCATGTCGACCGAATACATGCCATTGCCGATCGGATGCGACAGGATGACGAGCTTGCCCTCTTTCTTCATCTCGGACGTGTCCTTGCTGGACAGGTCGAAGGAAATGTCGGCGTCGCCCCGCTCCATCAGAGCGCGGCGATTGCCCTGCGAGGGAACGGTGCGCCAGATGACGCGTCGGAGCTGCGGCAGCTTGCCGCCAACCCAATCGTCGTTGCGCTCGTAGACGACCTCGACACCCGGCTTCCAGCTCGTGACCTTGTAGGCGCCGCTGCCGGCGGTGTTGCTCTTGGTGTATTCCATCGCCCACGGATCTTTATCCGTGGCCTTCTTCTTCAGGAGTTCGGAATTGTAGACGCCGGGGACGATCACCGCGAGATCGGGCAGCGTGAGACGATCCTTCTTGGCGAAATCGACGCGAATGGTGGCATCATCGACGATGACGAACTGCTCTCTGTCGGACAAGGAGCCCGCTTTCATCTGCACGGTCGGGAAGCCGCCGACCGTGACCGAACGATCGAGCGACCACTTGACGTCCTTCGCCGTGATCGGCGTGCCGTCGTGGAATTTGGCATTCTTCTTCAGCTTGAACGTCACCGACATGTCACTGACATTCATGTCATCGGCCAGCTCCAGCTTGAACTTGTCGCGGTCGTAGGACATCGACCCGTCCGCCAATGTCCTGGTCTCATGGCCAATCAGCCGGTCGTAGCAATTCCACGACACCTCGTAGCCCGGGCGGTTGGTGCCGACGCCATGAACGTCGAGATTGTTGGGGCCGTTTTCCGTGACCACCAGCAAGGTTTCCGATCGCGCATCGGCCTTCGCCGGCGAGAAGATCGCGGGCGCCTGCACCGCCGCGCCAACGGCAAGGCCGGAAACGGATTTGAGAAAATCGCGGCGCTTCATCGGATGCTCCAAAACAGTCGGGGACCAATTTTGAAGCAGGCGTCGCAAGGTTCGTGCCAAGGCCTAAGGGATCGTTAATCGGCGGCTAAAACCCTGATTCATCTTGCAGATCGTGAATCCACGGCCTTGCTTGCGGAGGCCCTGACCGCAAAAACTCATTGCATACAGCAGGATAAACTTGCTGAATAAATGGGCAGAGGATCCGCCCGTCCGAGGCTTTGACCTCGGGCCGGCCGATCGCGCTCGCCAAGGAAGGCGGCGCGGAGGCGCGCAAATTGCGACATCTGGCGCGGATTTGTGCTTTAAAAACATCGCGGGAATAAAGCGTTGAACCTTTTTTTCTCGCCACAGACATCATTACAGGGGGACAAGTTGCTGGTGCCCACTTTCCGAAGTTCGTGTTCCGCCTCAGCACCCACCTTTCACGAACTTCGGAAAGTTATGGGCACCAGGAATTTTAGACTTCTAGGGCCGCTCTTCCATTTGAAGTTCCTGAATGGAGTTCGCCGCTTGTGGTGCAGGAACTTCAAATGGGCGGCACTAGCTTGTACCCGCGCCGGCCTTTCGCGGACCGTCATCATGTTCGTTGCATTCCTTTTGACGGCCGCCACGACATCGGCTCCGGCCCGTGAGTTTCGCGCCGCCGACACTCAGAGCGAGGATTATCCGACCGTCCAGGCGCTGCGCTTCATGGGCCGGCTCATCGAAGAGAAAACCAGCGGACGGCTGCAGATCCGCGTCTTCCATTCGCGCCAGCTGGGCGAAGAAAAAGAAACGATCGAGCAGACCCGCGCCGGTGCCATCGATCTCAATCGCACCAACGTGGCGCTGATCGGCACCTTCGTGCCGTCGATGAATGTGCTGGCGATGCCGTTTCTGTTCCGATCCATCGGCCACTTGCAGAAGGTGCTGGACGGTCCGATCGGCGACGAGATCCTCGGCAGTTTCGAGCCATATGGATTCGTAGGCCTCGCCTTCTACGATTCGGGCGCGCGGTCGATCTACAACAGCGTGAGAGCCGTCCGCTCGATCGCCGACATGAAAGGCCTGAGGCTTCGCGTGCAGCAGTCGGAGTTGATGTCTGACATGATCAAGGCGCTTGGCGCCGAGCCGATCGAACTGCCCTATGGGCAGGTGCGCACGGGCCTCGCCACCAAGCTGATCGATGGCGCAGAAAACAACTGGCCGTCCTTCGTCACCACCGGGCACTACAAATACGCCGGCTTCTATACGCTGACCGAACACACGATGAGCCCCGAAGTGCTGGTGATGTCGCTCAAGGCATGGTCGAGCCTGTCGCCTGAGGACCAGGCGGTGTTCCGCGACGCTGCGAGGCAATCGAGCCACTTTATGCGCGAGCGATGGAAAGACCTCGAGCAGCAATCGCGCAAGGAGGCGGAAGCCGCCGGCGTCACCATCGTCAGCGATTTCGACCGCAAGCCGTTTGAAGCGGCGATGGCGGGCATCTATGCCAAGGCGAGGCGCGATCCGGCCGCCGCCGCATTGATCGAACGAATTCGCAAGGTCGACTGAATTGGATCAGGCAGGCGCCCAGCACCAGACGGCCGAGACGCCCGCGAGCTTCGCGGGACGCGGTCATTCGCGGCTGGTCGGCCTCGTCCGTGCGGTGCCGATCCGCTGGCGCATTCTCTCGATCGCAGCGCTCAACTCGGCGGTCGTCGTGGTGCTGGTCGCGTTGATCTGGAATGGCGTCCAGGTGCTGGGGTCGGCATGGGACGACGTGCGGCAGGTGCGCGAGTCCGACAAGATCCTCGCGACGCTCGAGAGCGAAACCGGCCATCTGCAAAACCTGATCCATCGTTACATCGCCCAGCCGAGCCCCGAAATGTTCGGCGAGATCTCGCGCTCACGCGAGACGGTTCTCGGCACGCTGAAGACGCGCGCGACGGCCGATCCGGTGCTTTCGGGATCGGTCGAGCGGCTGGAACGCGTCACCGAGCGCTTCCTCAACGGCTTCTCCGAATTGCGCGGCGTGCAGGCAACGATCACCAAGACCTATGAGGATGAGGTGCTCACCCCCGCCCGCGACATGGCCGGGCTTTACTCGATCATCGAGGGCGCCACCGGCCACCGCGATGCGCTGATCTGGCCGTCGCTCGGCAAATCGCGCGAAGCCTTCACGACGATGCTGGTCGCTGCCAATTCCTACTATCTTTCGCTGGCGACCGCCTCGGCCGAAGAAGCGAGCCGCAATACCGAGACCATCCAGCAGACCATTCCGGTGATGCTCGATCTCGCCGACAACGACCTGCAACGGATGGCGTTGCAGCGCCTGGATGCGCGCAGCAAGGCGCTGGGCGAGGGAATTGCGAAGCTGTCGGCGCAATTGACAAGCCGCACCGAACTCTTGCGCGATTCGATCGACGCGAGCCAGGCTGAGGCGTCCGGCGTCATCGACGAACTCTCCGTCAAGATGCGTCAACGCGAACAAAAGGCGCAGGAGACTTTCGACCAGACGCTCGGCGATATCTCCCGCAAGGTGCTTTCGATCGCGGTGATCTTCCTGGGCATCATCATCACCGCCGGCGTCTTGATCGCGCTGTCGATCCGCCTGCCCCTGCAGCAGATCATGACGGCGATGCACGCCATCACATCGGGCGACCTGAACCGCAAGGTCCAGGGCCTGGGGGCTCGCGACGAAGTCGGCGAGATGGCTCGCGCGGTGGAAGTGTTCCGCGAAAACGCCATCGCCAAGCGCAAGACCGAAGACGAACTGCGCGCTTCGAAGGAAAAGGCGGAGAACGCGCTGGATGAACTGAATACCGCCCAGCAGAACCTCATCGACGCCGAACGCCTCGCCGCGCTCGGCGGCCTGGTCGCGGGCGTCGCGCATGAGGTGAACAATCCGATCGGCATCAGCCTGACGGTCGCCTCCAGTTTTGCGCGCCGCACCGAGGCGTTCGAAGACGAACTCAAGAGCGGCAACGGCCTGCGGCGCTCGCAGCTCGACGAATTCGTCAAGACCTCGCGCGATGCCGCGCAGCAACTGGTCGGCAATCTGCACCGCGCCGGCGAACTCATCCAGTCGTTCAAACAAGTCGCCGTGGACCGCTCGCATGCGGAGCGGCGCACCTTCTCCTTGAGCGAAGCGACCGACCAGATCATTGCGAGCTTGCGTCCGGCACTGAAGAAGGCTTCGATCGCGCTATCGGTCGAAGTGCCGGAAAACCTCGTCATCGACGGCTATCCCGGCTCCTACGGCCAGATCCTGACCAACCTGTTTCTCAACGCCGTTAACCACGCCTTCCCCGACGGGCGCTCCGGCACCATCACGATCTCGGCCAAATCGCGCGGCAATGACGATGTCGAGATCAACTTCTCCGATGACGGTGCCGGCATGACGCCGGACGTGCAGCGCCAGGCCTTCGATCCCTTCTTCACCACGCGCCGCAACGAGGGCGGCACGGGACTTGGCCTGCACATCGTCTATAATCTCGTCACGCAGCAGCTGGGCGGCCGGATGATGCTGGATTCAAGGCCGGGACAAGGCGCCACGTTTCGCATTATCATGCCCAAGACAGCCAACAAGGCCGCCAAGGGCGCTCAACCAACCGAAAACCAGGATCACGACAGGACTTCCGCATGGCCGAACAGGACGATGTCCTCCACCTGATCGAGGATGCCGGCGCCGATCCGGAAGTCCCCGGCGCGCGCAAATGGAAGGTCGCGGTCATCGACGATGATCAGGCGGTGCACGAAGGCACGCGCTTTGCGCTGAGCGACTACACGTTGAACGGACAGACGCTGGAGATCCTCTCGGCCTACTCCGCCGCCGAGGGCCGGGCGCTGATGCGTGCGCACACCGACATCGCCGCGGTGCTGCTCGACGTCATCATGGAAACTGACGCTGCCGGGCTCGATCTGGTCGAATATATTCGCAACGAGCTCCACAATGAGACGGTCCGCATCATCCTGCGCACCGGGCAGCCCGGGCAAGCGCCGGAACGGCGCGTCATCGTCCAATACGACATCAACGACTACAAGGCGAAGACGGAGCTGACGGCGGACAAGCTGTTCACCTCGCTCACCGCGGCGCTGCGCAGCTATCAGCAGCTCGAGCGCATGGTGCAGACCCGCCGAGGACTTGAGATCATCATCGACGCTGCCTCCACGCTCTACGACTTCAAATCGATGCAGCGGCTGGCCGAGGGCGTGCTGACGCAGATCGCCTCGCTTCTCAATGTCGACTGCGCCGGCATCCTGGTGCTGCGCGACGGCGGCGAAGTCAGCCACGACTTTTCCGTGCTGGCCGGTTCGGGCTGCTACAGCCGCTTCATCGGCGCGTCCGGAGCCAAGGCGCTCGACGCCGACTTGCGCTCGATGGTCGAGGCGGCTTTCAAGCGCCGCAAGCATGAATTCGTCGACCAGCGCACTGTGCTCTATATTCGCACCGGCAGCGGGCGCGAAGTCGTGGTGCTGCTGCAGGCCGAGCGGCAATTGTCGGAAACCGACCGCTCGCTGGTCGAGATTTTCGGCAGCAGGCTTTCGATCGCCTTCGACAATGTGATCCTTTACCAGCAGCTGCAGGACGCCAACAGCCAGCTCGAGGATCGCGTGGCGCAACGCACCCGCGCGCTGATGCAGGCCAATCGCCGGCTTTCGGCGCAGTGGCTGCGCCTGCAACGCGCCAACGGCTTCAAAAACGAAATCCTCGGCACCGTCGCGCACGATCTGAAGAATCCGCTTGGCGTCATTCTCGGCCGCACCGAGATGCTAACCGAGCTGATTGCCGCCGGCACTTCCCGCGACAGCATCACCTCCCAGGTCGATCATATTCGCGATGCCACCAAGCGCCTGACATCGATGGTCGATCACCTGATTTCCGATGCGATGGCCGATGCCTTCGATATCACCATCCGCCGCGAGGCGGTCGATATTGCGGCCCTCGCCACTGAGGTGGTCGACGCCAACCAGCCGCTCGCCATCAACAAGCAGCAATCGATTACGGTTTCGGCCACCCCGAACCTGATCACCGCGTGCGATGCAGACCGGATCCGCGAAGCCATCGACAATCTGATCAGCAACGCCATCAAGTACAGCCCGATCGGCGGCAAGATTTCAGTCGTGGCCGGCCGCGAAGCGAACAAGACCGTGATCCGGGTCGTCGACCAGGGCGCGGGCCTGTCGCCGGAGGATCTCGGCCGGTTGTTCGGGCGCTTCCAGCGCCTGTCCGCCAAGCCGACCGCCGGCGAAAGCTCGACCGGCCTTGGGCTATCGATCGTCAAACGCATCATCGACATGCACGGCGGCGAAGTCACCGCCAACAGCCCCGGCCCTGGACAGGGCTCCGCTTTCACCATCACTCTGCCGACAGAGGCGTGATTCCATGAGCCAAAGTCCGCACATCATCATTGTCGACGACGAGGCACCGGCCCGCGAAATGGTCGGCGACTATCTCAAGATGCATGGATTTTCCGTGACGCTGTGCGACGGCGGCAAGAGCCTGCGCGGAGCGATCGAGGCCAACGTGCCGGATCTCGTGGTGCTCGACCTCAACATGCCTGAGGAAGACGGGCTTTCCATCATTCGCGACCTGAAGAGCCGTACCAACGTACCAGTCATCATGCTGACGGCGACCGCAAGCCCCATCGATCGCGTCGTCGGTCTCGAGCTCGGCGCCGACGACTATGTCGCAAAGCCCTGCGAACTACGCGAACTGATGGCGCGCATCCGCTCGGTGCTGCGGCGAAGCACGCCGGCACGAGCTGCGGAAGCCGGCGGAGCGAAGGCCAAGGATCCGCTGGTCCGATTCGGCACCAAGTGGCTCGACCTTCAGGCACAGGCGCTGCGCGACGATGAAGGCAACGAGCACCCCCTCACCGCTTCCGAATTCGGCTTGCTCAAGGTGTTTGCAGCCAATCCGAAACGCGTGCTGTCGCGCGAGCGGCTTCTGGAGCTCGCGAACGCCCGCGACAGCGAGGCGTTCGATCGCGCCGTTGACCTTCGGATCATGCGCATTCGCCGCAAGATCGAGATCGATCCTACCAAACCGTCCGTGATCCGGACGATTCGCGGCGGCGGATACCTGTTCTCGCCTGCCGGCGACAAGGCCTGAGCCGGTTCTTTCCGTAGTTTTCCTGCCTCCTGATGCGGCGAAGGCACTAGCGTCGCCAAACTGTCGCAGTCGCCGCGCGCGTTCTGGATTTCGTTGCGCCGATGCAGTAGTCATTGAAGGATGGATGGGCGGACGCCAAACGGGGCCACGGCGGTTTGCCGGCTAAACTGTCGGACGGGGCGTTAGTTCGGCATCACACTCAGAGCAACAGGCTTGAATTGCGATGGCGGTCCCGACCGCGTCGTATCGTATGTTGAGGACCACCGATGCTCTCTTGTCTCCGCGCGACATTCCGTTCTACGGCTGCCGCTCTGGCATTTGTGCTGATGATGAGCGTCGCATCGCCGGCCGCGGCCACCGCGCACAAGAAAGTCTACCTGCTGCGCGGACTGACCAACATCCTGTCGCCGGGCATCGACCAGCTCAACGAAGAGCTTCAACATCGGGGCGTCGATGTAACGATCGCCAATCATGCGTTTTGGGAATCACTCGCCCGTGAGGCCACTGACGACTGCAAGAGCGGCAGGGTCTCTTCCATCGTACTGGCCGGTCATTCGCTCGGCGCCAGCGCCGCTGTGAACATGGCCGAACAACTGCGGCAGGCTGGCCTTCATGTTGCGTTGATCGTGACGATGGACCCGGTCACCAAGCTCGTGGTGCCGAACAACGTCCACCTCTTGCGAAATTACTATCTTTCCAGCGGCGTCGGGGTTGCGGCTGAACGCAGCGGACACTTCCACGGCACGCTGCAAAATGTCGACATGGGCAAAAGCGACTATGGGCACGTCTCGCTGACGACGGCGCCGTCGGTCCAGACCCAGGCCCTGCACGATATCCTCGCCGCCAATTCGAGCTGTCGCTGAGGCTTCACAGGTAAAGGCTGGCCGGCACGCCCGTCAGCCCTTCCGGGTTTTGTTCCCTCTGGTCCGTGACCAGTTCATCTCCGGCATATCTTCTTAAATTTGCTGATATTTTGGCCCCGATTGTTTCGTCGCGCGGCCTGCGACGAAACAATTTTCCCGGCAACGAAACCATTTTCCCCTTTTCGCGCAGACATCCCGAAACCGTTACTTACTACCAATGTCTCAACGAAGCGCCGCCCAAGGGCGACACCGGGAGACCGTCATGCCGAAAGTCGTAGCCATCAACGCCGCCGCCCAGCAGAGCCTCATCGCCGCCCAGGCGACTTCCGACGAAGCGCTGCTCGGAAGCATTTCCGAAGGCGGCCGGACCGCGATGCATACGCTCTATTCGCGCCACCATGTGCGGGTCTACCGCTTCATCCTGCGGATGGTGCGTGATGCCTCGACGGCGGAGGATCTGACCAGCCAGGTTTTCCTCGACGTGTGGCGGACCGCAAAGCAATTCCAGGGACGTTCGCAGGTGTCCACCTGGCTGCTCTCGATCGCACGCTTCAAGGCGCTGACGGCCTTGCGCCAGCGCAAGCACGAGGACATCGACCGGGAGGAGATGCTGGAGATCGCCGACGAGAGCGAATCGCCGGAAGCGTGCCTCGACCGATCGACCACCAGCGCCATCCTGCGCGCCTGCGTCGCCAAGCTGTCGCCGGCGCATCGCGAGATCATCAACCTCGTCTACTACCATGAGAAGTCGGTCGAGGAAGCAGGCCAGATCATCGGCATTCCCCAGAGCACGGTGAAGACCCGGATGTTCTATGCCCGCAAGCAGCTGGCCGATCTGCTCAAGGTCGCAGGCGTGGAGAGTCTCGCCGCCTGAGGCCCTCCTGCTACCGTTTCATTAGTGACTTTAAAGCCAACGGCTGCTCATCGAGCGGCCGTTTTGCTTTTTGACGCCGTTCATGAACAAGGCCGCTTTGCCACTGCGAGGGCTCCATCGCCCTGAAAAGCTTTTTCAAAATTGCGGCATCATCTATAAGAAAACCGCTGGGATTAGAGCCGCGGCTTGCCATCATGCTGCCCCTGAGATTTGATGGGAACGAGCCCGGCAGAACCGGGCGCCCTGCGCGGTGGGAGATGTCTAAAATGACAAAAATTCGTCACCTGATCTGCATGACGATTGCGGCAGCGGGCCTGATGTTTTCATCCTCCTCGAGTTTCGCCCAGCAGACCGACCGAGGCGACGAGCCTGGCCTGATCGCCGACGACAGCTATCAACTCGATCCGGAATGGCAGAAGCAGATGGTGTATTACCGCACCACCGAGCCGCCGGGCACCATCATCATCTCGACGGCCGAACGCCATCTTTATCTGGTCCAGCCGGGCGGCCGCGCTCTGCGCTACGGAATCGGCGTCGGACGCGATGGCTTCCAGTGGCAAGGCCTTGTGAACATCACCCGCAAGGCGGAATGGCCGGACTGGGTGCCTCCGCCGGAAATGATCGAGCGCCAGCCTTATCTGCCGCGCTTCATGGCCGGTGGCCCGGGCAACCCGCTTGGCGCGCGCGCGATGTATCTCGGCACCACGGTCTACCGCATTCACGGCACCAACAGGCCGGACACGATCGGCACCAAGGTGTCATCCGGTTGCTTCCGGCTCGTCAACAACGACGTTGCCGATCTCTACGATCGCGTGCCGGTCGGCACCAAGGTCGTGATCCGGCAAAAGCCGGAGCTGTGATCAAGACGCACTTTCAGAAAAGCCATTTCAACTTCCCGATGGGGCGAGGGATCAATCATGCGTACATTTCGGGGCGGCCTGCTGATCGGGCTCGCGGTCGCAGTCGCGGTCGCGGCCATTGCCGTCGGCTACGAGCTCTATGACACGCGCACCTTGAAACGCACGGTTCGCCGCGGCGAAGTCCTGTGCGGCGTCAACAGGGGATTGCCGGGTTTCTCGATCCCTGACGACAAGGGCAACTGGACCGGCTTTGACGTCGACTTCTGCCGCGCGGTCGCATCCGCCATCTTCGACGACCCGACGAAGGCAAAATTCGTCCCGCTCGACGCCAATGAACGATTCAAGGAACTGCAAAATCGCAAAGTGGACATTCTCTCGCGCAACTCGACCTGGAGCATGTCGCGCGAGACGTCCTATGACCTCTATTTCCCGGCCGTCGCCTATTATGATGGTCAGGGCTTCATGTTGCCGCGTTCGCGCAACATCGATTCCGCGCTCGATCTCAATGGCAGCAAGGTCTGCGTGCAGGACGGCACCACGACGGTTCTCAATCTCGCCGATTACTTCCGCGCCAACAACATGAAGTATGAGGAGAAGAAGTTCGCCAGGCTGGACGATGTCGTCAAAGCCTACGAGTCCGGGCAGTGCGACACGCTGACCGCCGACGTGTCGCAGCTTTACGCGCTGCGGCTGAACTTCGCCAAACCGGGCGAGCACGCCATCCTGCCCGACGTGATCTCCAAGGAGCCGCTCGCGCCCGTGGTGCGGGAGCGCGACGACGACTGGATGCTGATCGTGAAATGGACGCTCTATGCGATGATCAACGCCGAGGAGCTTGGCGTGACTTCCAAGAACATCGACGAGGCGCTGAAATCCAAGAAGCCCGACGTGATGCGGCTGGTCGGCACCGAAGGCAACTACGGCGAGGAGATCGGACTGACCAAGGACTGGGCGGTCCGCATCATCCGTCATGTCGGCAACTACGGCGAGGTCTATGACCGCAACGTCGGCTCGGAATCGCAGCTGAAGATTCCGCGCGGGCTCAACCAGCTTTGGAATGCCGGCGGCATTCAATACGCCCCGCCGATTAGGTAACGTTCGTCATTCCGGGATGCGCCGACGCGACAAAATAGCAACGCTATTTTGCGCGGAAGGTGCAGGCCCGGAATCCATCCCATCAACATTGATGCGGTACGATGGATTCCGGACTCGCTCGTTTTCACTCGCGCCCCGGAATGACAGCCAGGAACTGGATTGCGTCGTTGTGCTCTGCATAACAGAACAACAAAAAGGGGAAACAACCATGCGGATCAAACTGCTTTCGCCGGAGGAAATGAGCCCGGAGCAGAAGCAAACATACGACGAAGCGATCGCGGGCAAGCGGGGCAAGCCGCCGGCGCCGATGATGGCCTGGCTCAACAGCCCGGAAATGGCACGTCACGCCACGCGGCTCGGCGAGGTGTTGCGCTTCGATACGATCTTTCCCGCAAAACTGTCCGAGATTGCGATCCTGGTCACGGCGCGGCACTGGACCTCGCACTATGAATGGTTCGCGCACAAGCGCCTCGCGCTCGCCGGCGGCATGGACCCGAAGGTCGCCGACGACATTCGCGATCGCCGCACGCCCATCTTCGACGATCCGAAGGCGAAGATGATCTACGATGTCGCCAAATCGCTGCATGAAGGCCATGGTGTGCCGAAGGCGCTCTATAACGAGGCGGTTGAGGTACTCTCCCAGCGCGGGGTCGTCGAGGTCATCGGCCTCTGCGGCTACTACACCATGGTCTCGATGACGCTGAACACGTTTGAATTCGGCCTGCCCGACGGACAAGTGTCCGAGCTTGCGTGATCCTCGGCCGCTCCCTAGATCCTGATAATCACACCAGGGGAGCAGCCATGCCGCAAAATCCGCCCATCATCTCCGGCACCAGGATCGGCCACGTTCATCTCAAGGTGGCCGATCTCGATCGCGCGCTCGGCTTCTATTGCGGCGTGCTCGGCTTTGAGCTGATGCAGCGCGTTGGCGAGGCCGTCGCATTCATCTCGGCGGGCGGGTATCATCACCACATCGGCCTGAACACCTGGGAAAGCAAAGGCGGCCATCCCCCGGCGCCCGGCACAACCGGGTTGTTTCACACCGCGATTGTTTATCCGACCCGCCCGGCGCTTGCCGATGCGCTGCATCGCGTGATCAGTGCCGGCATTCCGCTCGACGGCGCCAGCGACCATGGCGTCAGCGAAGCGCTCTACTTGCGCGACCCAGATGAAAACGGCGTCGAGCTCTACCGCGATCGGCCGCAAGCCGAATGGCCGCGCAATGCCGACGGTTCGCTCGCGATGTTTACCCGGCGGCTCGATGTCGAGGATTTGCTGCGCTCGCGCGAGGCGTGAGGTTCACGGCAAAGCCGTCCGCCGCCTCTGCAACGAAACCAGCAGCAGCACCGTGATGCCCAAAGCGACCGGCGGGAAAACCACCCAGTTGACCGCAGCCCAGCCGTAATTCGCCAGCAACTGGCCGGATGAGAACGATCCGACCGCCATCATGCCGAATACCAGGAAGTCGTTGAACGCCTGCACCTTGTTGCGCTCCTCCGGTCGATGCGTTTCGAGCACCAGCGCAGACGCGCCGACAAAGCCGAAGTTCCAGCCCATGCCGAGCACGATCAACGTTGCCCAGAAATGCATGGCCGTAAGGCCGGACAGGCCGATGACGGCAGCCGCCGCCTCCAGCAAAAGCCCCGTCGCGACCACCCTGGGCGCACCGAACCGCGCGATCAACGACCCCGTAAAGAAACTCGGGCCATACATCGCCACGATGTGCCACTGAATGCCGAAATTGGAATCGCTCAAACTCAGGCCGCACATCTTCATGGCGAGCGGCGCCGACGTCATCACGAGATTCATCGTGGGGTAAGCAATGACGCCGCACAGCGCGGCAGCGATGAAGCGCGGCTGCCGCACGATCTCGAGCAGCGGACGCCCCCGATGCAGATCGGCCGGTGCGGGCTTTGGCGCATCGACGCCGGCAAGGATAGCCATCGCCACCAGCGCCACTGCGGCCTGCACGATGAAGCTGAAGGCGAACAGATAGGGCGACCAGATATCCATGGTCCACTGCACGAGCTGTGGGCCGAGCACGCCGGCGAAAACGCCGCCGGCCATCACCCACGACACGGCTTTCGGGCGAAATGCCGTGCTGGCGCCGTCGGCGGCGGCAAAGCGATAGGACTGCGACACTGCACCATAGAGCCCGCCGAGGAAGGTCGCGCAGCAGAACAGAACGAACGAGCCGCGCAGGATCGCGAGCGCGCCGAGCAGGCCCGTGAGCGCGCCACATGCCGTACCGGCAATGAAGGCAACGCGCCGGCCATAGGCGCGCGAGATCATGCCAGTCGGCAAGGTGCCCGCCGCAAGGCCGGCGACATACATCGAGATCGGCACGGTCGCGAGCGAAACGTCAGGCGCCAGCGTCGCGCCGACGATCGAACCGGTCGCAAAGATCACCGCCGAGTTGGCGCCCGTCAGCGCCTGCGCCGCGGCGAGCCGCATCACATTGGCGCGGACGCGGGTATCATCCGCGTCTGCCGCGGCTGCGGTCACATCGATCATGAGCGATTTCTATCCCGACAAGGCAGGACCAGAGGTCGATTCGTCCTTCAATCCGGGCTCAATATGAAATGATCATTCTGCGCGATCAACCGTTGGAAACGGGCGCGCGCTATGCGCTGGCATCGGATCGCGCCTAGTCCCGAGCGAACACCAGCGTAAAATTGTTCGCCGGCATGTCGGCAATTTCGACCAGCGAAAGACCGGCGCATTCAGCCAGCTCCCTGACGGCCGCGACATCACGCACACCCCATTCAGGATTGCTGCGGTGAAGGTGCGCATCAAACGCTTCGTTGCTCTGGGATGTATGGCGGCCATCGCGCTGGAACGGACCGTACAGAAAAAGCAGCCCGCCTTCGCGCAGGCAGCGCCCGGCGCCGGCAACAAGTCCCTCGGCGACGGGCCACGGCGCGATGTGGACGACATTGGCGCAGAACACGGCGAGGAGTTCGCCGCCCGCATCTCGCCCAGCCTCGCCCCACGCCGGGTCAGACACGTCGATGCGCCGCGGCGGGCGGATGTTCGCCAGCTGCGAATGCGCGCGCCACGCTTCGATGCTTGTGAGGTGATTGTCGTTGAGATCGCTCGGCCACCAGATCAGTTGAGGAAATCGGCGGGCGAATTCGACGACGTGCTGCCCCGTGCCGCTGCCGATCTCAACCGCGTCGCCGGACTTTCCGGTCAGGTATCGTTCCAGAACGCCACAGATCGCCTGATGGTTACGGTGAAAGGCCGGAGCGTCGAGCCGCCCATCCGTCTCGCGGCTGCCGCCATCCTTGCCAAATTCGACGACATATTCGGCCATCTCAAGCTCCGACTCCGAAATTCGCAGGTCCTGTGACGAACGTGCAGCGGCACTGCCAGGACCTTCAAATTCGCCGCACGAGTTATCCCGGATTTTCGCTTGTACCGTCGCGTCGTCAGGCGATACCTTTATTTGAACCATTATATTCGCCCATTTGCCGCTGGAACACGCCTTGACCGACCGCCGCTCAACCGGACTTTTCGCGATGGCGCTCACGGCCGCGCTGTTATTGCCGATTGGTGCAACGCACGCACAATCCAATGCCGCCGAGGGCCAAAAACTTGCTTTCGACCGCACCAAAGGCAACTGCCTGAGCTGCCATGCGATCAAGGAGGGCGACCTTCCCGGCACTATCGGCCCGCCGCTCAAGGACCTCAAAAGCAAATATCCTGACCGCAAGGACCTTGTTGCGATCCTCACCGACGAGACCCGCCGAAATCCACAAACAGCGATGCCGCCATTCGGCCGCAATCGGATTCTCACTGAAGAAGAAATCAACGCGATCGTGGATTTCCTGCAGACATTATAAAGCGCGACAAACGCGCAACAGATTCCGGAGATGAGACGATGACAGGTTCAAAAGAGCGTTTTCCCATCACGCGGCGTCTTGTCTTGCGCGGCGCCGGCGCGATTGCGCTCGTGGGTCTGGGCGTTGTTTCACTTCGCGGCGCGCCGGCTCTTGCCGCCGCCAACGACAAATATCCGGAAGAGGCGTTCAAGCAGAAAGACGGCAAGGAAGCGATCAAGCTGCTCTACGGCCGCACGGCGGAACCCTCCGACAAGATCAAGCTCGATGCGCCGGAGATTGCGGAAAACGGCGCGGTGGTGCCGATCTCGGTATCGACGACCCTTGCGGACGTTACCTCGATCGCGTTCGTGGTGCCGGAAAATCCAAACGTGCTGGCAGCCTATTACAGGATTCCGCAGGGCACATTGCCCAACATCGCCAATCGCCTGAAAATGGCAAAGACGACAAGCATCATCGCGTTGGTTGAATCCGGCGGCAAGCTTTTCAGCGCGACCAAGGAAGTCAAAGTCACCGTCGGCGGCTGCGGCGGTTAGGAGAATTGTGATGGCATCGAGTATCCGCGTGCGCGCAATCGCAAACGGCGACACCACCGAAGTTCAGACGCTGATCCAGCACCCGATGGACTCTGGCTTCATCAAGGATGACAAGGGTCAATTCATACCGGCCCATTTCATCCAGGAGCTGACCTTCGAGCACAACGGCAAGCCGGTGTTTGTTGCCGACTGGGGCACGGCGGTCTCCAAGGATCCTTACGTCAAATTCGCTTTCAAGGGTGCCGCCAAGGGCGACGATCTGAAAGTGAGCTGGATCGACAACAAGGGCGGAAGCGACAGCGCCACCTTCAAGATTGCGTAGGAGCCTGTCTTTATGGCGCGTATCGGCCGGGCCGGAAGTAGGTTGGGCGTGAGAAGTCTTTCGATGCCCCTCGCTGTGCTTCTGCTCGCAATCACACAGGCGGCAGTCGCCGGCAATGTCGATCCGGCCGCTGAGGCCCGCGCCTTTCGCGATTACTTCTTCAAGAAATTTCCCAACGTGAAGGCGGATGATTTCGCCAACGGTCCCTACGCGCTGAACGAGGACATGCGGCGGCAATGGGAGGAGAAGGAGCAATTTCCTCCTTATGAATTTTCACTCGAAGCCGGCAAGGAAATGTTTGCGAAGCCTTTTGCGAACGGCAAACACTATGCCGACTGTTTCCCCGACCAGGGCATTGGCATCAGGCAAAACTATCCGCAATTCGACGCGGCAAGCGGCAAGGTCGTCACGCTCGAGCTGGCGCTCAACGAGTGTCGGACGGCAAACGGCGAGAAAGCCATCTCCTATACCGGCGAGGATATGGCGGCACTGACCGCCTATATGGCTTTCACCTCCCGCGGCAAGCCGTTCGACGTCAAGCTTCCCGATGACGCACGCGCGCGCGAGGCTTACGAAAACGGCAAGCGCTATTTCTACACCCGGCGCGGACAATTGAATTTTTCCTGCGCGACCTGCCATGTGCAAAATCCCGGCGAGCGGCTGCGTGCCGAAGTGCTCGCGCCCGCGCTCGGGATTCTCAACGCGATGCCGATCTACCGCTCTGATTGGGGCGGCATGGGCACGATCAGCCGGCGCTTCATCACTTGCAACAGCCAGGTGCGCAGCGTGCCGCTCGAGCCGCAAAGCGAGGAATATCGCGACCTCGAATATTTTCTGTCTTATGTCAGTAACGGCTTGCCGATTTCCGGACCGGGCTCGCGGCCATGAGACGTTTATCGAAAACCTTGCTTGGAATATTTTGGCTGCTCGCATCCGTTGCGGGCGCCGAACGCTCCGCGTTTGCCGCAAGCTCGGAAGCGGACTTCAAGCAAGCCTATGCCGCGGCGGACGCCGCTGAAAAGGAAGCAGGTCGCCTGCGCAACCGGTGGCTTCCGACTGAAGCGGCCTTGGCTAACGCCAGGAAAGCCGCCGAAAAGAACGACTTCGACCAGGCGATCGCCGCCGCAAGAGAGGCAGAGGTTCTGGCCAAGGCTTCGATCTTTCAGGCGACAAGCGAGAAAGACGCCTGGAAAAATCTCGAAATAAGACCATGAGCATACGCCGCCGCGATTTTCTGAAACTTTCAGGCGCCGCCGCGCTCGCCGGAAGTTTGCCGCGCCGAGCCCGCAGTGCCGAGCCCGGCGTCTACGACATCGAGCGCTTCGGCAATGCTCGCATCCTGCATATCACCGACACGCATGCGCAGCTGCTGCCCGGTTATTTCCGCGAACCGAGCGTCAATCTCGGCATTGGCGCGATGGCAGGCCAGCCACCGCATCTGGTCGGTCACGCCTTTCTCGACCGTTTCGGCATCAAGCCGGACAGCGCAGACGCCTATGCCTTCACCTCGCTCGAGTTCGAGAAATCGGCAGCACGTTTCGGCAAGCTCGGTGGCTTCGCCCATCTGAAAAATTTGATCGACCGTTTGCGCAACGACGTTGGCCAGCGAAATTCGCTGCTGCTCGACGGCGGCGATTCCTGGCAAGGCACCGGGCTCGCCAACAGTTTGCGCGGCGCCGACATGGTGGAAGCCACCAACCTGCTCGGCGTCGAGGCGATGACCGGGCATTGGGAATTTACCTATGGCGAGGACACGCTGCGCGACAACCTCACGCGCTTCAAGGGCGAGTTTCTGGCGCAGAACGTCTTTCTGACCGACGAAGCTGCGTTCAATGGCGCCAAGGCATTCGATCCCGCATCGGGTCGCGTGTTCAAGCCGGCCGTGATCAAGGACGTCGGCGGCTATCGTGTGGCCGTGATCGGCCAGGCCTTTCCCTATGTTCCGATCGCCCATCCCAAACGTTTTGTGCCGGACTGGACCTTTGGCATTCGCGAGCAGGAATTGCAGGCGCTGATCGACGGCCTTCGCGGAAACGAAAAAGCCGACGCGGTGCTGCTCTTGTCGCATAACGGCATGGACGTCGATCTGAAACTGGCGTCGCGCGTGCGCGGCCTCGACGTCGTTCTCGGCGGCCACACCCATGACGCTATTCCGCAAGCGATCTCCGTGACCAATGCTGGCGGCCCCACGCTCGTCACCAATGCCGGCTCGAACGGCAAATTCGTCGGCGTGCTCGATCTCGATCTCGCCAAGGGCCGTGTGCGGGATATGCGATATCGCTTGCTGCCGGTGTTTTCGGAATTGCTCAAGCCCGATGCCGAGATGAGCGCGCTGATCGAGAAGATTCGCACCCCCCAGATCGCCGGATGGAGCGGCAAGATCGTCACGACCGACCGCCTGCTCTATCGCCGCGACAATTTCACCGGAAGTGTGGACCAACTGATTTGTGCGGCGCTGCGCCGCGAATTCGACGCCGAAATTGCGCTATCGCCGGGCTTTCGCTGGGGCGCGACCTTTCTCGCCAACCACCCGCTGACCATGGAGGACGTGCTGGCCGAGACGGCGATCACCTATCCGGAGACGTACGTCCAAAAGCTGACCGGCGCCGAGATCAAGAACACGCTCGAAGACGTCTGCGACAATCTGTTCAATCCCGATCCCTATCAACAGCAGGGCGGCGACATGGTCCGCATCGGCGGCCTCACCTATGGCTGCACGCCGTCCGAAGCCATCGGGCGGCGCATTTCCGACCTGAAACTCGGCAACGGCCGCGCCATCGAGCCGCACAAGCGCTATTCGGTCGCAGGCTGGGCTGCGGTCAACGCGCAGCAGGGACGACCGGTATGGGACGTCCTCGCCAAACAGCTCGGAAGCGGCAAGCCGCTCGCAGCAACCACGGATAATGTTGCGCTGCGGGGCGTGACCGGCAATCCCGGTGTCGTGGAACAGTAGCGGCGACGACGCTGCACTTCTATCTTGCGCGTGATAAGATAGCAGAATTAGTCCACGGGCTTTATCGCCATGATCTTTCGTCAACTGTTCGACAGCGTTTCCGGTACCTACAGCTATCTGCTCGCCAGCCGCGCCGGCGGCGAGGCCATGATCCTCGACCCCGTGCTGGAGCGGGTCGACCGCTATTGCCAGTTGATGCGCGAGCTCGACCTCAAACTGGTCAAGGCCGTCGACACCCATCTGCATGCCGACCACGTGACCGGCCTTGGCGAATTGCGCGACCGCACCCATTGCATCACCATCATGGGCGAAGAGACCAAGGCCGACGTCGTGTCGATGCGAGTGTCGGATGGCGACAAGGTGACCATTGAAGGCATTACGCTCGATGTGATGTACACGCCCGGCCACACCGATGATTCCTACAGCTACTTGATGGGGGATCGCGTCTTCACCGGCGACACGCTTCTGATCCGCGGCACCGGCCGCACCGATTTCCAGAACGGCAGCGCGCGGGCGCAATACGAATCGATTTTCAATCGTCTGCTGAAACTGCCGGAAGAAACCTTCGTGTTTCCCGCTCACGACTACAAGGGCGACACCGTCTCTACCATCGGCGAGGAGAAACGGCACAATCCGCGATTACAGGTGCGCTCGGTCGATGAATATGTCGAGCTGATGAACAATCTGAAGCTGCCCAATCCGAAAATGATGGATGTCGCGGTGCCCGCCAACATCCGCGTCGGCTTGCATCAGGAGGAACTGACCAAACAGGGGCTGGCGTTCGCTGCCGCTGACGCGATCAAGACTCTTGGCCGGCCCGATATTCTGCTGGTCGATTTGCGCGAAACGAGCGAGCGCCTAAAGCACGGCACGCTGCCCGGCGCGCTGCATGCGCCCTATCCTTCGATCGACGACAACCTCAAGCCGGGCGGAATGCTGCGCGAGGTCGCGACCGCTACCGGGCGTCGCGTCGTGTTCTTCTGCGCCTATGGCGAGCGCTCGGCGATGGCGGTCAACGCCGCAAAGGAAGCGGGACTGACAAATGCGGCCCACATCGCTGGCGGCATCGATGCCTGGAAGAAAGCCGGCGGCCCTGTGCAGACGGGCTGAGTGCACGACGGCTGATCAGCCCGTTCAAGCGCGGCCATATGGCCTTTTGAGTCCACCCCCCAAAGGGGCTGCCATGCAGCCATATTCATGGACAAGTAACGGCTAGCGCCGATATTTTCCCTCGCCGAAAGCGAGGAAATCTCCGATATGGCCGATATTCTGGCCACTCCGCACCAAGCCTCATCCCGACAGGCCGAAAAGGACGTCCAGTTTCGCACGCTGGGCGCCATCTCCGTTGCACACTGGGTCAGCCATTTCCATATTTTCGCGTTGCCGATGCTGTTCCCGTTTCTGAAACAGCAGCTCAATGTCGGCTATATCGAGCTTGGCTTTGCACTGACCGTCTTCGCCGTGGTGTCCGGCCTGACCCAGGCGCCGATCGGATATCTCGCCGACCATCTCGGCGCTAGGAAGATTCTCCTGATGGGCCTTTGTCTCGGTGGCGGCGCGCTGATCGCGCTCGGCCTGCATCTGAGCTATTCCTGGCTGATCGGGAGCGCAGCGCTGCTCGGACTGGCCAACAGCGTCTATCACCCCGCCAATTACGCGATCCTTTCGGCCCATATGAACGAAGCGCGCATGGGCAGGGCGTTTTCAGTTCATACATTCGCTGGATTCCTTGGCGGCGCCGTAGCGCCTGCCGTTATCGCAGCACTGACCGCGACAGTCGGCGGCCATGGCGCACTGATCGCGGCCGGCGCGATCGGGCCGCTGGTTGCGCTTGTTCTGCTTGTCGTCGGCATTCCCGAGGCAAGCGCCGCAGACAAAAAGACGGCCGGCGCCGACGCCTCAAAGCAAAATGTCATCACGCCGGCGCTCGCGGTGCTGACGATTTTCTTCCTGCTGCTCTCGCTTTCCAATGCCGGCATCGCAAACTTCGGCGTCGTCGCGCTGATGAGCGGCTATGGTGCGACGTTCTCCGCCGCAAATCTGGCGCTGACCGCCTATCTCGGCGCCAGCGCGGTGGGGGTTCTCGCCGGCGGATTTCTCGCCGACCACACTGCGCGCCATGGACAGGTGGCGGCGGCGTGTTTTGCGGTAAATGCCGCCATCCTCCTGCTCATCGCCGCGGTGAGCCTGCCGCAGCTGCTCCTCGTGGTCGCGATGGGATTGGCCGGCTTCCTCTCTGGCGTGATTGCGCCCTCGCGCGACATGATGGTCCGCAACGCCGCCCCTGCGGGCGCGGCCGGCCGCGCGTTCGGCATCGTCTCCACCGGATTCAATATCGGCGGAATCATCAGTCCGCTGCTGTTTGGCTGGATCATGGACCAGAACATGCCGCATTGGGTGTTCGGCGTCTCGGTCGCGTTCATGGTGCTGACCGTCGTGCTCGCGCTCGCCACCGAGCGCAGCCCCGAAGAAAGCAAGCCGGCGCGCGCCTGACAAGGCGATCGCCGGACTTAGCCGTCAGGCGAATTTTGGCTGGCGCGCGGCTGCCAGCAATCGCTCGCGTTCGCTGTTCGGCCACAACAGCATCAAGCCGAGCAAGCCCGACGCGGCGAGGATGACCGCGTTGATCGTAAAGCCGGTCATGTAGCCTTCCGTCCCGCCCGACGCGCGCTGGATCATGCTGCCCATGACAAAGGGCGCCAGGACGCCCGCCAGCGTATAGATCGCGCCATAGATCGAGATCACCGCTCCGCGTTGGGAGACGGGCGTGAACTCGCTGATCATGGGGGCGCAGACCACATAGATCGATCCGGAAACCCCGGAACCCGCGACCAGCAGGGCGATCTTCAGACTTGCGCTATCGGCATATGGCAGGAAGCCCAGAATGATGCCGCCGGCAATCAGCGGGGCGGCACCCAAGATCCCGCGCGCGACCCGGGTCGAAAATCCGCGCGCCATCAGCATTTGCGAGATCCAACCGGTCAGCAGCACAACGACGGCGCCAAATACCCACGGGAGAATCGAGATCGCGCCCGCCTCGGTTTGCGAAAAGCCGAGCCCCCTCACGATGAAGGGCGTGAACCAGGTGAGGCCCAGCGAGAGCGCCCAGTAAGCACCGAAAGTCGCGGCGCAGCAGCCGATGAATGTGCGCGAGGTTAGAAGCAGCGAGTAAGGGATACGCGTCTCTTCTGCCGTCGCGGAGGGGGAAACGAGCGGGCCTTCCTCGCCCAGCATCAGCCAAACCACAACCCAGAGGAGCCCGGCGATACCCAGCGCACCAAACGCATAGTGCCAGTTGTAGTGCACGATGAGCCAGTTCAGCGCGGGCACCGCGAGGATAACGCCGAAGGCCGATCCTTGCGACAGAATGGCTGTTGGCAAGGTCCGCTTTTCGTCGGGAAACCATTTGTAGATCGCGTGGGCCGCGACCGCGCCCGCGGGCCCCTCGCCCGCGCCGAGAACAATGCGGCAGATCAAAAGCGTCACAAAGCCGACATTGCCGATCATCGGAAACTGGGACAGCGCCCAGATCAACGCCAACGCCAGCAACACCCAGCGCGTCTCGACACGGTTGGCGAGGAAGCCGACGGCAACGGCCGAAATGGAAAACAGGAAGAAGAACGCAGAACCGAGCAGGCCGAACTGGTCCGGCTCAAGCTTCAGGTCGGTCATGATCGGGACGCCGGCGAGACCGACGACGACCTTGTCCGCGAAATTCATCAGCATGAAAAGAAACAGGAGAAACGTGATTCTCCAGGCCCCCTTGGGGGTCGGCTGCGCGGTCATGGTCGCCCCTTCCGGTCGTTTTGCCGTCCGCTTCGACGTTATGCCATCCAGAACGGCGCAGAAAAATGCGACCGATCGTCCGGCAAGGAGGTCTCTTTCAGGCTATCACCATATGATGAAGGCTCGATCACGATCGCGTCGCGGTTACCACCACGGGGCGTGATATGCGGCTGGCGTATTGCTATGCTGAACGGCCTTGAACAGGGAGAGAAAGGTGCACCGCTTCGCATGACGTCGGACAGAGAGATCGTGCTGAGCGTTCGCAATCTGACCAAGGCCTACCGTTCGGCCGGCGAAGAAGTCGCCGTGCTTCGCGGGGTGAACCTGATCGTTGCGGCAGGCGAACGGGTCGCACTGACCGGCGAATCCGGAAGCGGCAAGAGCACGCTGCTGCATCTGATCGCCGGGCTCGATCGCGCCGATGGCGGCGAGATCGATTTTGCCGGAGCGCCGATCGCAGAGCTCAACGAGGCCGGTCTCGCAGCGCTGCGGCGCGATCGGCTCGGTCTCGTTTTCCAGCAATTCAACCTGATCCCGAGCCTCAATGTCCGCGACAATCTCGCGTTCCAGTCCCGCATCGCCGGACGCCACGATAGCGCCTGGCAGGTCGAGCTGGCACAACGCCTGGGCCTCACCTCGCTTCTGAACCGCTACCCCGAACAGCTTTCCGGCGGCCAGCAGCAGCGCGTCGCCATCGGCCGGGCGCTGGCGGTCAAGCCGTTGCTCCTGCTCGCCGACGAGCCCACCGGCAATCTCGACGAGGCAACCGCCGACGACGTGCTGGCGCTCACCCGGGACCTCGTTGCGCAAACGGGCTGCGGCCTGCTGATGGTGACGCATTCCAATCGGCTGGCAGCGACGATGGATCGCCAGGTCAACCTCAGCGCGGGATTGATCGCGTGATGCGGACCGCTTGGATTCTCGCGGTCCTGCTCAGCCACTGGCGGCGGCATCCGATGCAGTTCGCGACGCTGGTGATCGGTCTCGTGTCGGCAATCGCGCTATGGAGCGGCGTACAGGCGTTGAACCAGCAGGCGCGGGCGAGCTATGATCGCGCAGCGGCCACTTTCGGCGGCGTCCGCACCGCGACGCTGGTCGCCCGCAATGGCGGCGCGTTCCCGCAAGCGCTATTTGTCGAGCTGCGCCGCGCCGGCTGGCCAGTGTCGCCCGTTGTCGAGAGCCGCATCCAGATCGACGGCCGCTCATTCCGCCTGCTCGGCATCGAACCCGTTACTCTTCCACTGGAAGCCGGTGATACGCCTTCGATCGGCGGCGATTTGCAGAACTTCGTCTCGCCTCCGGGAGAAACACGCGTGGCGCCCGAGACCCTGGCCGAGCTCGGCGCGAAGGAAGGCGTGTCGCTGCAAGCAAGCAACGACCTGAGGCTGCCGCCGCTTCGCCTCGCGGCGCAACTGACGCCGGGCGTAATGGTCGTCGATATCGGTGTTGCCCAGCGGCTTTTGAAGATGCCTGATCAGGTTTCGCGGCTTCTGGTCGGCAAGAGCAAGGGGCCCCGCGCCGAGCTTGAATCGGTCGCCGGAAACAAGTTGCGCCTGGTCGAGCCCGATGCCGAGA
>NZ_DASREO010000098.1:0-195986 GCF_035652035.1 Bradyrhizobium sp. | reverse complement strand
GCAAGCCTATTGCGTGCGCACCTGCGACGGGCGCTACTTCCCGATCTCAAGCTCGGGCAATCAAAGCCGCGCGGCGTCGTGCAACAGCTTTTGCCCCGCAGCCGAGACCAAAGTGGTTTATGGCGGCAATATCGATGACGCCGTCGCCGAAGACGGCAAGCCTTATTCCGAACTGCCAAACGCGTTTCGTTACCGCGATGAGCTGGTCTCGGGGTGTACCTGCAACGGCAGGGATACGGTCGGACTTGCCGCGGTGAAAATCGAGAACGACCCGACTTTGCGCAGGGGCGACATCGTCGCAGGTCCCGACGGGCTGATGGTGGCCGGGCGCGGCGCCGATCGGCGCGGCGCTTCGCTCAACTTCTCACCTGCGCCGCAATCGATCACGTCGCATTACCGGCGCGTGCCGGTGGTGGCGAAGCAGTAGCGGCGCACCGATCAGGCCGCGCGGATTTTCGTGAGGAACTCGGTGACCTGGTTGCTGAGCTGAAGGCTCTGCGTCTCCAGCGTCTCCGACGCATGCTTGACGTTCTGGGCGGCGGTCGAAGCCGCATCCGCGTCGGTTTTGACGCCGGCAATGTTCTCGGCAACGTTTCGGGTGCCTTGCGCGGCATATTGCGTATTGCGCGAGATTTCCTGCGTCGCCGCGCCTTGCTCCTCGACCGCGGCCGCGATTGCGGTTGCGACTTCGTTGACCTCGCCGATGATGCCGCCGATGCCCTTGATGGCTTCGATGGCCTCGGTGGCAACCTTCTGAATGTCGGTGATCTGCTCGGAAATCTCGTCGGTTGCCTTCGCGGTCTGGCTCGCCAGCGATTTCACCTCCGACGCCACCACGGCAAAGCCGCGGCCAGCTTCGCCGGCGCGTGCGGCTTCGATGGTCGCATTCAGCGCCAGCAGGTTAGTCTGGGCGGCAATGGAATTGATCAGGCCGACCACCTCGCCGATTCCGGCGGCGGTCTTGGCCAGCCCCTGCACGGTGTTGTCGGTTTCCTGGGCCCGGTCGACCGCGCGGCGGGCGATGCCGGCGGCGTGCGAAGCCTGCCGGCTGATATCGTCGATCGACGCGCTCAATTCCTGCGAGGCCGAGGCCACGCTTTCGACGCTCACGGAGGCGTCGCTGGAAGCCTTTTCGGCGACCTTGACCCGCGAATTGGTCTGGTTCGAGACCTCCGACAGATCCGCGGACGTTCCCCGCATTTCGTTGGAGGCGTTATTCAACTGGTCGAGGCTCCGGCGAACCTGGCTCTCGAAGTCGCCGACATAACCTTCGATCGCCTTCTGGCGCGCCGCCGCACCGGCATTGCGCTCGCGCTCCTGTTCCTCGATCCAGAGCTTGTCCATGGCCTGCTGCTTGAAGGTCTCGAGCGCATTCGCCAGCGCGCCGATCTCGTCGCGGCGCTGCGCGTATCCGGTCTCGACCGCCAGATCGCCGGATGCCACCTTCAGCATGGCATCGCGCATGGTGTGCAGGGGATGGATGACGCGGCGCGTCACGGCGATCACGGTTGCGAAGGTCAACCCCAACGCCAGGCACAACAGCGCCAGTTGCAGGAACAGCGATCGTTGGGCCTGGCTATGCTGAGCCGCGGCGTAGTTCTTGGCCGCCTCGAGTGCCCGCTCGGCGACCACGACCGCGCTCGTCATATGCTTGACCGAGAACGGACTCCATTCATTCCCCTTCATTTTCGGCTTCTCGCCGGTGGCGAGCGCCTCCACCAGGCTATCCCGCGTGCCAGTGAATTCCTTCTCGAAATAGGCTGTTTGCGCCTCGGCCATGGCCGCCTTGAGATCCGCCGGAAGCCCATCGCCCGCGGCAACGATCTTCAGCGCGGCCCACGCGGCTTCGATGCCGCCGTCGAGCTTGGTGAAGTTTTGCCGGAAATCCGGGGCAATCTTGCCGAAGCTCAGCCCGTTCGAGATTAGCAGCGATGCCTCGCCGGCGGTATTGCGCATTAACCAGGCGAGCTGCTTGATCGTCAGCATCTGATGAACGATCGGATCGTCGTGATCGACCGCTTCCGCAATCTTGTTGGAGACCTTGTCGAGCGCTCCAAGCAACGCGTTGGTGTTATCGTTGAATTCCTTGGCGAGCGCCGGCCGGCGCTGCGATTTCGGCTTGTTCAGCGCGTCCCAGGATTCGGCGTCGAGGGCGGTAAATCCCTGGATCAGCCGGTTCAGCTCCGGCATCAACGTCTGGTGGTCAGGGAATTCGAAACCCTCGAGCGTAGAGGCTGCTGCGCGCATCGCCGGAAGCTGGGCTTCGCGGGTGGCGCCGAGGTAAACCTGCATGTCGTGCGACAGCGGCGCGTCTTCGTTCAGGTTGCGGAGCGTGGTCGACCGGCCGCTGCGCAGGTTGTGCATTGCCTTGAAGAGGTTCGACGAGGCATCGGTCACCACCAGGATCCGGCCGGTTGTGGCGAGCCGCTGCCATGAGCTCCAGGCGCTGACCCCCAGCAGAGCCGTCGTGCAGATGGCCGCCAGCGCGATCACCGATTTGATCAGCGAAGACACGGTGAAACGATCGAGCATAGGCTTCCCCCAAAGCAAGCCTGCCCACATAGCCAAAAAAGGGTAAATTTTTAGACAGCGGCGCTGCCGTTATGGATGCCGGTGTGTTGATTTTATTGGTATATTCGTACGGTGTTCCGGAATGCGGAACCGGCAAAACGGCTCGCGCGTTAACGTCGGTGCTACTGCTTTCTTCTCGCGTCAATTGGGGGAACTTCCATGCTCATCAGTGCGCTTGTGACCTTTCTGGTCGTCATTCTGATTTTGTACCTCGTCAATCTGCTGCCGCTTGATGGTCGCGCCAAACAGATCGTGCGCGTCATCGTCATCATTCTCGGCGTCTTGTCGCTGCTCAAATATATCGCGGTGTTCTAGGCTTGCGTTTTCGCAAAGCCCGTAACGACAAACCAAATGAAAAAAGCCCCGGCGGGTGCCGGGACTTTTTTGTCGACGCTTCGAGCTGGAAAAATTCAGCGCGGGATGGGGGAGAGCCTATTTGAGCGTCCTGAACCAGTCGTCCACGTCCTTGTGGATCTGATCCTTGGCAAAGCCGTAGCGCTGCTGCAGCTTGCCTTCGAGCTGCTCGCGGCGGCCTTCGATGACGTTGAGGTCGTCATCGGTGAGCTTGCCCCATTTCTCTTTTGCCTTCCCCCTGAGCTGCTTCCAGTTACCCTGGACCTGGTTCCAATCCATCGTCGTCTCCCATGTTGAGAAGAAGACGATGTAACGGTCGCAATTGCCGAACGTTCCGGCAGGCGGCCCCGGTGCGTTAACCTGCCGCGTTAGCCACCGCCTTAGCACGCAGCCTTGGCTTCGCGGCGGCGCGCGGTGAGGATGTACTCGGTGTAACCGTTCGGCTGCTCGCGTCCCTTGAAGACGAGATCGCACGCTGCCCTGAAGGCGACGCCGTCGAACTTTGGCGCCATCGGCTTGTACAGCGCATCGCCCTTGTTCTGGCCGTCGACCACCACCGCCATGCGCCTCAGCGAATCCGTCACCTGTTCTTTGGTGATGACGCCTTGATGCAGCCAGTTCGCCAGATGCTGGCTCGAGATGCGCAAGGTAGCGCGGTCTTCCATCAAGCCGACATCGTGAATGTCCGGCACCTTCGAACAGCCGACGCCTTGATCGATCCAGCGTACGACATAGCCGAGAATGCCCTGGCAGTTGTTGTCGATCTCCTGCCGCACATCGTCCGGCGCCCAGTTCGATTTGGACACGGGGATGGTGAGAATGTCGGACAGCTTGCCGCGCGGGCCGCCCTTGGCGAGCTCCTGCTGGCGCGCCAGCACGTTGACCTGGTGATAGTGCAAAGCATGCAGCGTCGCCGCGGTCGGCGAAGGTACCCACGCCGTGGTGGCGCCGGCCTGCACATGCGCGATCTTTTGCTTGAGCATCTCCGCCATCATGTCGGGCGCGGCCCACATGCCCTTGCCGATCTGGGCATGGCCGGGCAGGCCGTCAGTCAGTCCGGTGTCGACGTTCCAGTCTTCATAGGCCTTGATCCAGGGCTGCGCCTTCATCTCGTTCTTGCGGATCATCGGGCCCGCTTCCATCGAGGTATGGATCTCGTCGCCGGTGCGGTCGAGGAAGCCGGTGTTGATGAAGACGATGCGCTTTGACGCCTGCTGGATGCAGGCCTTCAGGTTCACCGTGGTGCGGCGCTCCTCGTCCATGATGCCGACCTTCAGCGTGTTTTCAGGCAAGCCCAGCATCTTCTCGACGCGTGCGAACAGCTCGCAGGTCAGCGCCACTTCGTCGGGGCCGTGCATCTTCGGCTTGACGATATAGACCGAGCCGGTGCGGCTGTTGTGCAGCCTGGTGGTGCCCTTGAGATCGTGGATCGCGAGCAGACCGGAGACGGCGGCATCCAGCATGCCTTCCGGGATTTCTTCGCCGGCGGAATCCAGCACCGCATCGGTGAACATGTGATGGCCGACATTGCGGATCAGCAGGAGGCTGCGTCCGTGGAGCTTCAGCTCCCCGCCCGCCGGCTTGCTGTAGACGCGATCCTCGTTGAGCGCGCGCGTCAGCGTCTTGCCGCCTTTTTCGAATTCGGCCGAGAGCGTGCCGTTCATCAGTCCGAGCGTGTTGCGATAGACCAGCACCTTGTCTTCGGCGTCGACGGTCGCGACGCTGTCTTCCATGTCAAGGATGGTGCTGACGGCGGCTTCCATGATCACGTCGGCAACGCCGGCCGGATCGTCCTTGCCGATCATGTGGCTGCGATCGATCTCGATTTCGATATGCAGGCCGTTGTTGACCAGAAGGATGGCCGATGGCGCGGCGGCATCGCCGCGAAAGCCCCCGAACTGATCGGCGGACTTCAACGCCGTGGCACTGCCGTTCTTCAGCTTGACCGCGAGCTTGCCACCCGTGACGGCATAGCCGACGACGTCGGCGTGGCTGCCGGTCGCGAGCGGGACGGCGGAATCAAGGAATGCCTTCGCTTTCGCCACCACCTTGTCGCCGCGTGCCTTATTGAAACCCTTGACGCCCTTCTCGCTCGGATCGTGCGGGATCGCATCGGTGCCGTAAAACGCGTCATACAGGCTGCCCCAGCGCGCGTTGGCGGCGTTGAGCGCGTAGCGCGCATTGGTCAGCGGCACCACGAGCTGAGGCCCGCAAATCTTGCCGATCTCTTCATCGACATTGGCGGTCTCGACCTGATGCGTCGCGGGCTCCGGCAGAAGATAGCCGATCTCTTTCAGGAACGCCGTATAGGCGTTAAGGTCGAGCGGCTTGCCCTTGTAGGCGCGATGCCAGTCGTCGATCTTCGCCTGCAACTGGTCGCGGACCGCGAGCAACTCGCGATTTTTCGGCGCCAGATCGCGTACGATCGCGGCAAGTCCGGCCCAGAATGCGTCGGGCGCGATCCCACTTTTCGGGGCGGCCTCCTTGGCGATGAAGTCAAACAGGACGGGCGCAACCTTCAGGCCGTGGGCGTCGATACGGTTCATGGTGGATTTTTCTCGCAAGAGACCGCGCCGGTGGGCGCGGCCATTTTCATGAATTTTCGGAGCAAAAAAAACGCGCGAAAAGGCGCGAAGTTCGAGCGCCTTTTAGCGCTAAATCCGGCCCCAAGAAAAGCCCTTCAGAAGCCGATTATGCTTTTGTCAATTGAGTCAAATGTTTGTGTTGGTCGAGTCAAATATTGGCTGCGAGATCAATCACTTCATCGAACAGAACGCCTGTTGTCAGCAGCATGCGTTCAATCGTCTCGGCAGCTTCCGCGACGGATTGTGCCGCCGTGTCGATGACAAGCTCAGAATTGACCGGTGGCTCATAGTCGTTGGAAATGCCGGTGAATGCTGGCAGACCGCCGGCTCGCGCCTTCGCATAATGGCCCTTGGGATCGCGGCTCTCGCAGATTTCGGCCGATGTTGCGACATGGATTTCGCGAAATGCGGTGTCGGCGATCTGGCGTGCGATGGCGCGGTCGTCGCGCGACGGCGAGACTGCGGCCACGATGGCGATGTGTCCGTTTTTCGCCAGATGCGTCGCGACTTCCGCGAGCCTTCGGATGTTCTCGCTGCGGTCGGCAGGCGTGAAACCGAGGTCGCGGTTGAGACCGGCGCGCAAGGTGTCGCCGTCCAGCAGGACCGGCGAGCCCCCGCGGTCGAACAGGCGCCGCTCCAGCGCGCGCGCCAGCGTCGATTTTCCGGAGGCCGGCAATCCCGTCAGCCAGACCACCGCGCCGTGATGGCGATAGCGGGCCGAGCGTTCATCCGGCCGCAGCGCAGATTCCACAGGCACGATATCGACCGGCACCGCGCGTCGTCCGGCGTCGACCGACAGCACCAGCCCGCCGCCGGCGATGCGGCCATTGACTTCGATGACGAGACGCCCGGTCCGGGGATTATCGGCATAGGCGTCGGCGGCGATCGGTTGCGCCAGCGCGATATCGATCTCGCCGACATGGTTGCGCGCGATCGCGGCATTCTCGACGCTCGACAGCTCGCCAGGATCGACCGCCTTGTCGATTGCCACGACGCTGGCGCGGCTCTCGCGCGTGCCAAGCCGCACCAGGATCTGGTCGCCCTTGCTGAGCGGCTTGTCGTGCAGCCAGAAAATACGTGCATGGATCCGCCGGGTGTCGCGCGGCGCCGATCCGGCGTGCGCGATGATGTCGCCGCGCTCGATGAACAGCTCGCGGTCGAGCGTGATGCCGACCGAGCGGCCGGCGGTCTGAGCACCCTTGAGCGGCGTCACCGGCCAGCTCTCGACGCTCCTGATCTTCGCGATCTTGCCTGCCGGCATGATGACGATCTCGTCGCCGCTCGAAAGCCGCCCCGATTCGATCCGCCCCGCAACGATGCGGCGGTCGTCGAACTTGTAGATCGCCTGCACCGGCAGCCGCAGCGCGAGCTGTTCAGCCGGTTGCGCGGGGACAAGCGCATCGAGCGCATCGACCACACTCGGTCCGCTGTACCAGCGGATCCGCGGCGACAGGCCGGCGACACCGTCGCCGTCGCGCGCCGAGATCGGAATGACGGCAAGCGGCGTGACGCCAAGGCCGGTCAGATGCGCGGAAATCTCCTCGCGGATTTCGGCAAATCTCGCCTCGCTGAAATCGACGCGGTCCATCTTGTTGACGACGACCGCGACCTGTTTGACGCCGAGAAGATGCAGCAGATAGCCGTGGCGCCGGGTCTGGTCGCGCACGCCCTCCAGCGCATCGATGATCAGGACCGCGCCGTCGGCCTGCGAGGCGCCGGTGATCATGTTGCGGAGGAATTCGGCGTGGCCGGGGGCGTCGATCAGCACGACGTCACGCGAGCGGGTGCGGAAGCGGATTTGCGTGGTGTCGATCGTGATGCCCTGGTCGCGCTCGGTCTGCAGCGCATCGAGCAGGAAGGACCATTCGAACGGCATGCCGCGCCGCGCGCTGACCGCCTTCAGCATTTCGAGCTTGCCTTCGGGCAGGCTGCCGGTTTCGTGCAGCAGCCGGCCGACCAGCGTCGACTTGCCATGATCGACATGGCCGACGATGACGATGCGCACCTGCGCGCGGGTGGTGCCGTTCGGCGTTGTCGACAACTTGGCGGGGACGGTCATGTTCATGGCGGTGCTCAACGCAGTGCTTTTTTCTCAGAGATAGCCGGCGACACGCAGACGCTCGAAGGCATCCTCGGTCTCGTGGTCGAGCGAGCGGCCGGCGCGTTCCGGCACCTTGGTACGTTCGAGTTCGATCAGGATTTCCTCGATGTTCGAAGCCGTCGAAGCCACGGGAAAGGTGATGTCGGCATCGCCGAGCGAGCGATAACGCTTGCCGCCCTTGGCGAGATAGAGCGGAATGATCGGAATGTTTTCGCGCTGGGTGTAGGCCCAGATATCGGCCTCGGTCCAATGCAGAATGGGATGGATGCGCAAATGCGCGCCCGGCGGCGGCGAGGCGTTGAACTGATCCCAGAATTCCGGCGGCTGGTCGCGCACGTCCCATCCGCCTTCGGTGCCGCGGGGCGAGAACACCCGCTCCTTGGCGCGCGTCGCTTCTTCGTCGCGGCGAATGCCGGCGATCAAACCGTCGAAGCCGTATTTGGTGAGCGCGAGCTTGAGGCCTTCGGTCTTGCGCGCAGCCGAACGCGCCGCCGGCGGCAGCGTGGGATCGACTGCGTCGATCGGCGGGCAAGGCTCGATTTTGAGATCGAGTCCCCATTCCTTCCCATAGGTGTCGCGAAAGGCGTACATCTCCGGAAATTTCTTGCCGGTATCGACATGCAGGGCGGGAAACGGCACGCGGCCGAAGAACGCCTTGCGCGCGAGCCAGATCATCACGTTGGAATCTTTGCCGAGCGACCACAGCAGCGCGAGCTTCTTCAGCCGCGCAAAAGCCTCACGAAGGATGTAGATGCTCTGGGCCTCGAGCGCGTCGAGGTGATCCATGGAGGGCGCTTCGGAGGGAATTTGGCGCGCCGTCTGGCTTGAATTTTGCGTGAGAGTTTGCGTGTGAGAAAGGGCGCCGGCCGGAAGGTCGCGGTGCACCCGGTCTTGCGCGCAACTGTCTTCGAGAAGATGCATCTACGAACCCTTGGCCTTGCGAAGTGAAAATTCTATAGTGGCGTTGCTCAAGAGAAGAAAAAATCTTCTCTTTGCGGGCGGTAGACGACACATATATAGAAAATAATTCCAGTCAACCCGGATGTTCCGGTAACGGGCACAGCATGCGATTTCTGCCGGTATTCCTCGATGTGCAAAGCGGCGTAGTCCTGCTCGTGGGTGAGGGCGACCTCGTCCGCGCCAAACTGCGTTTGCTCGTCTCCGCCGGCGCTCGGGTTCGGTGGTTTGCGACCGACGGCAATGATGATCTTGCCGGCGTCGACGTCGACGCGGCGCGGATCGAATTCGCGAGCGGCGATCCGCTTGTTGCCGACCTGAACGGCGTGGTCGCAATCGTGTGTGCGGGCGCTGGTGAAATTGGCACGGCGATGTCGTCGCGTGCCAAGGCGCTGGGTCTGCCCGTCAATGTGATGGACGACCTCGAACATTCCACTTTCATTTTTCCGGCCATCGTCGATCGCGGCGATGTCGTGGTCGCGGTCGGCACCGGTGGCACCTCGCCCGTGGTGGCGCGGCGCGTGCGCGAGCGCATCGAAGCATTGCTGCCGGAGCGCATCGGCGAACTGGCAAGCTTCATCGGCCGCTGGCGCAAGCAGGTCCACAACCTGATCCCGGAATTCGCGTTGCGCCGCCGCTTCTGGGAGCGTGTGGTCGATGGTCCGATCGGCGCGCTGGTGCTGGCCGGACGCCGTGACGAGGCCGAGAGCGCGCTCAAGACGATCGGCGATGCCTCCGCGTTTGCAGGCCGTCTCGCATCGGGGGAGGCGCAAGGCAGCGTGACGCTGGTCGGCGCCGGTCCGGGCGATCCCGATCTGCTCACGGTGAAAGCGCTGCGCGCATTGCAGGACGCCGACGCGATTTTCTACGACGAACTGGTCAATCCCGACATTCTCGACCGTGCGCGCCGTGATGCGGAGCGCATTCCAGTCGGCCGCCGCGTCGGCAAGCCCGGCATCGGCCAGGATGCCGTCAACCGGCTGTTGATCGAAGCCGCGCGCGCCGGCAAGCGCGCCGTGCGGCTGAAGGGCGGCGATCCCTTCATCTTTGGCCGCGGCGGCGAGGAAGTCGAAGCGCTGCGCCAGGCGAACGTCGTCTATTCGGTTATTCCGGGAATCACCGCCGGTCTTGGCGCCGCCGCGCAATTCGAAGTGCCGCTCACCTTCCGCCGCGAGGCGCTGCGCGTCACCTTCCTGACCGCGCACAAGGCCAAGGACGCCGAGACGGTCGACTGGTCGACCCTGACCGACGTCGAGATGACGATCGTGGTCTATATGGGCATGACCGCAGCGCCTTCGGTGCGTGCGGGCCTGCTCGCGGCCGGCCGGTCACCAAAAACTCCGGTCGGCGTTTTTGCACGCGCCACGCGCGACGACGCGGCAGCTGCGATCGGGACACTTGCTGAACTGCCCGATCTCGTCGAAAAGATCGCCGGCGGTCCCGCCATTCTCATCATCGGCGATGTGGTCGCGCATGCCGCGCCTGCACGCCGCAAAGAACTCTCCCAACTCGCATCACTTTTTCAGGTCGCCGCCGAATGACATCTCCGCTTGAACAAAAAATCCGGATCACCGGACCTTCGATCGTCACCGCCAACCGCACCGCTGATGGCGCGGTGATCTACCGCAACCGTAGCAAGGGCTGGTCGACGGACCTCACCGACGCCGCGATCGTGCGCAATGCCGACGAGGCGCGCGCGTTGCTCGCCGAGGCCGTCGCCGACGACGTCGGCGCGGTCGGATCCTATATCGCGCCCGTCGCGCTTAGGGATGGCGAGCCGGTCAAGCCCGGAAACCTGCGCGAACATATCCGCCAGAGCGGCGTGACCATCGATCTCCTTCCGGTTTCCGCATAGGGCGCCCGTTCATGTACGCGTATGACGAACTCGACCGAACGCTGCTCAACGAACGCGTTGAGGAGTTTCGCGATCAGGTGAAGCGCCGCCTCTCCGGCGAGCTCACCGAAGACGAATTCAAGATGCTGCGCTTGCAGAACGGCGTCTATCTGCAACTGCACGCCTATATGTTCCGCGTCGCGATCCCCTACGGCACGCTGTCCTCGGCCCAGTTGCGGCGGCTTGCACATGTCGCGCGCAAATACGACCGCGGTTACGGCCATTTCACCACGCGCCAGAATATCCAGTACAACTGGATCAAGCTCGCCGAACTGCCGGATGCGCTCGCGGACCTTGCGGAAGTGGGCATCCACTCGATGCAGACCTCGGGCAACAACACCCGAAACGTCACGTCCGATCAGTGGGCGGGTGTGGCTCCGGGCGAGGTCGAGGATCCCCGCATCTGGTCCGAATTGCTGCGGCAATATACGACGCTGCATCCGGAGTTCTCCTTCCTGCCGCGCAAGTTCAAGTTCGCGATCACGGCTTCGGCGCACGACCGCGCCGCGATCAAGATCCACGACATCGGGCTGCGCCTGCACCGCAACGCGCAAGGCGAGATCGGATTTGAGGTGCTGGTGGGCGGTGGCCTCGGTCGCACGCCGTTCATCGCCAAAACGATCAAGCCGTTCGTCCACGGTCGCGACCTCCTCAGCTATGTCGAGGCGATCCTGCGCGTCTACAATCAGTACGGCCGCCGCGACAACATCTACAAGGCGCGCATCAAGATCCTGGTGCATGAGCTCGGCATCGAGAAATTCGCCGCCGAGGTCGAGCAGGAATGGCGCGCGATGGGCGAGACGGCGCTGACGCTGGACGATGGCGTCATCGAGGAAATCCGTTCCCGCTTCACCTATCCGGCTTACGAGAAGCTGCCGCATGTGCCGGACGAACTGAAGAAGGCCGCCGCCGATCCGCTGTTCGAGCGCTGGCGGCGCAATTCGGTGTTCACGCACACGGTGCAGGGCTATTCGATCGTCACGATCTCGCTCAAGCCGGTTGGAGCTCCTCCCGGCGATGCCACGGCCGAGCAGATGGATGCGCTGGCTGATCTCGCTGACAAATATTCCTTCGGCGAAATCCGCGTCGGCCACGAGCAGAACCTGGCGCTGCCTCACGTCGCCAAGCGCGATTTGCCGGCTTTGTGGAAGGCGCTCGACAAGATCGGGCTCGCGACGCCGAACGTCAATCTCGTCTCCGACATCATCGCTTGTCCGGGGCTCGACTACTGTTCGCTCGCCAATGCGCGGTCGATTCCGATCGCGCAGGAACTGACCCGCCGCTTTGCCAATCCGGATACGGCCGAGCTGATCGGCCGCCTGCACATCAACATCTCCGGCTGCATCAACGCCTGCGGCCATCACCATGTCGGCCACATCGGCATTCTCGGTGTCGAAAAGAACGGCGAGGAATTTTACCAGATCACGATCGGCGGCCGCGCCGACGAGCATGCCGAACTCGGCCTGCTGATCGGGCCTGCGGTGCCCTACGGCGAAGTCGCCGACGTGGTCGAGGACATTGTCGAAGCTTATCTCGCGCTGCGCGAGCGTCCCGACGAGCTGTTCGTCGATACGGTGAAGCGGCTCGGCGTCGAACCTTTCAAGGAGCGGGTCTATGCCACTCGTTAAGAACGGAAAAATCGCAACCGATATCTTTGTCCATGTCGCCGATGGCGCTGAACTGCCGGGCGACGGCGCCGTGCTGCTTTCGGCAGCGCGGTTTCTCGAGGACCCGGAAGCGCTGCTCGGGCGCGCCGGCAAGCTCGGGGTGATCTGGCCGAACAGTCGCGACGTCGACGACCTGGTGCCGTATCTCGATCGGCTTGCGGTGATTGCGCTGGTGTTTCCGACCTTCCGTGACGGCCGCGCCTATAGCCAGGCGCGGCTGCTGCGCGAGCGCTATGGCTATGAAGGCGAACTGCGCGCCACCGGACAGGTGCTGCGCGACCAGTTCATGTTCATGCTGCGCGCAGGCTTCGATGCGCTCGAGGCGAAGAAGCAAAGCGATGTCGAGGCCTTTGCTCTCACATCGAAGCGTTACTCGGTCTTCTACCAGCCGACCGGCGATGGCAGGCTCACGGCGTTGCATCGGCGGATGCAGCAGCGCCACTCGGAGAGCGCCGGTCAGTGACAATAACAGTCAGAAATATTGCGGAGCAGATACCCGACGAGGCCGCGGCCGCAAAAAGAGCCGAGGCGCTCAACGAGGTGCTTCACCATGCGACTCCGGCTGAAGTGATCGAGAGCGCCCTGCGTGTTGTCGGCCGCGAGCGCCTTGCGCTAGTGTCCTCCTTCGGCACGGAGTCGGCCGCGCTGCTCAAGGTCACGGCCGATGTCGATCCGGCGATTCCCGTGATCTTTCTCGATACCGGTTGGCTGTTTGAAGAGACGCTCGCCTATCGCGATGTTTTGATCGAAAAACTGGGCCTGCGTGACGTCCGTTCGATCAAGCCAGCGGAAGAGACATTGCAGCGCGAGGACCCGGACAAGGAGCTGTGGTTTTCCGATCCCGATGCGTGCTGCCGGATTCGTAAAGTAGAACCGCTGAGGCGCGCGCTTGCGCCGTTCGATGGGTGGGTCAGCGGCCGCAAGCGTTTTCAGGGCGGCCTGCGCGCCACGCTCAACGTGGTCGAGGCCGATGGCGTCAGGCTGAAATTCAACCCGTTCGCCAACCTCGCGCCCGCCGACATTGAAGCGATCTTCGCCGAGGCGAAGCTGCCGCCGCACCCGCTGGTGGCTTCCGGTTTCCGCTCGGTCGGGTGCATGCCCTGCACCAGCCGGACGGAGCCGGGCGAGGATGCGCGCGACGGCCGCTGGCGTGGCCGGTCCAAGACCGAATGCGGGATCCATACCGCCGAGATGACCTAGGCTCGCAACCCCGCCTGCCGGAAAAACGCCCCTCCGTTCACCTTTCAGCCACGGTTGGCATGCAACAACCGGCCCCTGACGTTGGGGGAACCATGCGCCTTTGGGTCGCGATGATCGGATTGTTGGTGCTTGCTGGCTGCGCGTCGGAGGCTCCGGTGGAGCAGCCGACCATGTATCTCAACATGACCGAACCTGGCGCGAAGCTTGATGCCCAGGCCGCGGCGACGATGATTTCGCTTTACCGCAAGAACAACGGCGTTGGCGCTGTCGTCATCGATCCTGAATTGATGCGGATCGCGGAGGGGCAGTCGCAGGCGATGGCGAGCCGCAACAAGCTCGACCATGACGTGAAGGCGCCGCTGCCGAAACGCCTGCAAGCGGCCGGATACCCCTCGACCCTCGCCGTCGAAAATGTGTCAGCCGGTTACCACACGCTTGCCGAGGCATTTTCCGGCTGGCGGGACTCGCCGCCGCACCGGGCCAATATGCTTCAGAACGGTGTCACAAAAATGGGAATTGCCGCGAGTTATGCTCCCAATACAAAATACAAGGTGTTCTGGACGCTTATCCTCGCATCGACCGAACCACGCGAACAGGTTGGCATACCAATACCAACCGGTCTGAAGGCCGATTGACGCGACTGCGAGCTGGTGTCCTAGTTCTAGCGTTCGGCGGTCGGTTCCGGCGCATCAGAGGTCGCCGCGATAGCTTGCGAACTTTGGAATCGGAGCTATACGGCGATGATGAATCCGGCAACGACGCCCGCAAAGGCCCAGCGCGTCCTCGTCCTGCAGGGCGGCGGTGCGCTCGGGTCCTATCAGGCAGGCGCCTATCAGGCGCTCAGCCACTTCGATTTCGAGCCGGACTGGGTCGCAGGTATTTCGATCGGCTCCATCAATGCCGCCATCATTGCTGGCAACGAGCCGGCAAAACGCGTCGAGCGGCTGAAGGAGTTCTGGCAGACGGTCTCTTCCGCGGCACCATGGGTCCCGGTTCCAATCACGAAAAGCGAGCAGCAACGCTCGTTCTATAACGAAACCAGCGCGGCACTGGTTGCGACCTTCGGCGCGCCAGGCTTCTTTACGCCGCGAATCCCGCCGGCGCCGCTATGGCCGAAGGGAAGTCCGGAAGCGCAAAGCTATTACGACACCTCGCCGTTGCAGAGGACGCTGGAGCGGCTCGTCGATTTCGACCGCATCAACGATCTGAAATGCCGGCTCAGTGTCGGCGCGGTCGGCGTGACTTCGGGCAATCTCAGATACTTCGACAATATCGAGTTCAAGCGGCTCGGCAAACGAATTGGCCCGGAACATATCATGGCGTCCGGCGCGTTGCCGCCGGGCTTTCCATCCGTCGTCGTCGATGGCGAGCACTACTGGGACGGCGGCATTGCCTCCAACACACCGCTCGATTATGTGCTGGATACCGAGACCAACAACGACCTTCTGATTTTCCAGATCGATCTGTTCTCTGCCCGCGGGCTGTTGCCGCATTCCATGCTTGAGGCGGCCGAGCGCGAAAAGGATATCCGCTTTTCCAGCCGCACCCGCATGTCGACCGACACGAATCGCGAGCTTCATAACACCCGCAAGGCGGTGCGCGACCTGATCGAAAAATTGCCCGACGATCTCAGGAGCGATCCCTCCGCGATTTATTTGCGCGAGGCGACGCGGGAGAACACCGTCACGGTGGTTCACCTGATCTACCGCAGCAAGAACTACGAGACGTCATCGAAGGATTACGACTTTTCCCACCTCGCCATGGTCGAGCATTGGGAAGCCGGTGTGCGCGACGTTCACAGCTCAATGAAGCACAAGGATTGGCTCGAGCGGCCGCAAAACGGCGAGACCATGGTGACCTACGATCTCTCGGGTGACGAAAATCCCCCCAAAAAGGAGCAAGCGAAATGACCAATCTGAAAGGCAAGACGGCTGTCGTGACCGGTTCGACCTCTGGGATCGGGCTCGCTTATGCCCGCGCATTCGCCAGCGCCGGCGCCAATGTGGTGATCAACGGGTTTGGCACGCCGGCCGATATCGAAAAGGAACGCTCCGCCATCGAGACCGACTACAAGGTGAAGGCGGCGTATTCGCCGGCCGACATGACCAAGCCCGGCGAGATCCACGACATGATCGCGCTCGGCGAGAACACCTTCGGCTCGGTCGATATCCTCGTCAACAATGCCGGCATCCAGTTCGTCTCCCCGATCGAGGAATTCCCGATCGAGAAATGGGACTCCATCATCGCCATCAACCTGTCGTCGGCGTTTCACGGCATTCGCGCCGCGGTGCCCGGCATGAAGAAGCGCGGCTGGGGCCGCATCATCAACACGGCGTCGGCGCATTCGCTGGTGGCCTCGCCCTTCAAGTCGGCCTACGTGTCGGCCAAGCACGGCATCGCCGGTCTCACCAAGACCGTGGCGCTCGAGGTCGCGACCTTCAAGATCACCTGCAACTGCATCAGCCCCGGCTACGTCTGGACACCGCTGGTCGAGAAGCAGATCCCCGACACCATGAAGGCACGCAACATGACCAAGGAACAGGTCATCAACGACGTGCTTCTGGATGCGCAGCCGACCAAGCAGTTCGTCACCGTCGAACAGGTCGGAGCGCTAGCGCTGTTCTTGTGCAGCGACGATGCTGCGCAGATCACTGGCGCCAATCTCTCGATCGACGGCGGCTGGACCGCGGAGTAGGGCGCGCTATCTCGCTCGTCATGGCTGACCCGGCCATCCATCAATGAAGAGCTTTTTCGATGGATTGCCGGGTTAAGCCCGGCAATGACAGCTTTAGCTGTGCTTCCCGAATGCGAGCACGTGCAGCCCGAGCCGCTGGCGCACGATGTAGAACAACAGCACTGTCTCGAAGACAAGCGAGATCGAGGTAGCGGCCGCAGCCCCATGGCCGCCGTAGCGCGGCACCAGCGCGACGCAGAGCACGACATTCATCACAAACGACAGGCCGTAAGCCAGCGCGCAGGCGTACTGGTGGCCGAGCATGTTGAGCAGCCGCTCGACCGGACCGACCGCCGCGCGCACCACAAGGCCGATCGCTGCCACGAACATGATGTCGTAGCCGGTCACGAATTTCGGCCCGAACAGCCAAAGCAGCGGCTGGCCGAATGCCAGCAGCAGAATGGTCGCCGCAAGCGAGGGCCAGAACGTCCATTTTATCGCGTGCGCGACATAGGCCGAGAGCCGCTCGCGATCGCCGAGTGCATGATATTCGGCAAAGCGATGCGCAGTCGTTGCCGACATCGCGTAGTGAATGAAGGAAACCAGCGCCAGCGTCTTCACGACCGCGAAGTACACGCCGACCTCTTCCGACGAACGGAACTGCTGCAGCACCAGCACGTCGGTGTAGGACAACAGCAGGTAAAAGCCCTCGACCATCAGGATCGGCAGCGAAATCGAAAGCCAGAAGCCGACGTCATAGGCCTTAGGGCCGGGTGGGACGTGACCGTCAAGGCGACGGTTGAGCGCCACCATCTGGCCGATCATCGCGAGCCACACCGCGGCGGCGCTCGCCAGCATGGCGGCGGTTGCGCCGAGATGAAAGCCGAGCACGAACATTCCGGCGGTGACGCCGATGATCAGCGCCTGGCGAATAATGAACTGCGGCATCAGGCCGAGCCGCATCCAGTCGTGCGAGCGCGCGATGCCGTCCTGCGTGTTGGCGACGACGAAGGCAGGCAGCGTGAGGCAGCCGATATAGAGTGGAACGATCTCGTTCGCTCCGATCCACCGCGAAAGCAGCTTGACGAGCCCCGCAAGCAGCAACGAGACCACAGACGAAACGGCAAATGTCATCCAGCGGCTGCCGGCCAGAAAGCCGCGTAGCAGCGCATGCTCGCCACGGGTGCGATATTCCGGAATGATCTTCTGGGCTGAAGTGGAAATGCCGAAGTCCATCATGCTGCCGAGCAGCAGCACCCAGGTCCAGACGTAGACATAGATGCCGTAGTCGGAGCCACCCATCCAGCGGGCGAGCAGAACCTGCGAGAAATAGGCAAGTGCGGCGCTCAGCACGCGGATGATGAAGATCGTCCCCGCCAGCCGCCGCGTCAGCGAAGCCTCACCGGAGCCGCCAAGCACGGCGCCCAGCATCGATCGCAGGCGAGCGATGGCGCCTCGCGGTTGTGTGGTGGCGGATTGAGCGTCCATGACGGCCAAGGCGAAAATCCTCATGCCGCGAATGTCGCGGCACAGGTTTCGCTATCAACACTTCGTTAAGATTCGGTTGGACGCCTATTCGAGATTGATATTGAACTCGTAGGAGCGGTCGCTGCCGACCAGCGTCAGTTTGAGCGCCGCGCCTTCCGGATTGGTTCCCGGCGGCACGCCTTCGAGTTCGAAGGCAAAGCGTTTGACGCCCGCGGGTCCGTGCTCCCTGAGTTTCGGCACCGGCAGCCCCCAGTCCGGGGTCGGACCTTCGACGAACAGATTGACCGCCTTGTTGTCGGGCGAAACCACATCGACCAGAACTGTGGACTTGCCGTCGCGCTTGACGTCACGGATGGTCAGCGGGTTGGGGTCGCCGATCGATGCCGGCTTCGGAACCGTATCGAGCGCCGCGAACAAGGCGCTGTCCTCGGTAGAGGCGACACTTGCAAAAGCAAGCTCGGCGCTGGCTTCGACCGGGATGCAGATTTTCTCGCACACTGCGTAGTTGATATTGGCGCGAAGCGTCACCGGCTTGTCGTTGCTTTTCGCCACAATCCGTAACGGCAGCACCACCTGATCGTGATAGCCGAGCGAGAAGCCGCCGGCGCCGTCGTCGAATTTCATCGGTGCCGGCCACAGAACGGTCACCGCCTCGACATTATCCGATTTGGAAAAATCGAAACGCGGCGGAACACCGGAATCGCCCGAGGTGCGCCAGTAAGTTTTCCAGCCGGGGTCGAGCTGGATCGCAATGCCGCCGAGCAGCACCGGTCCACTGTGCGATCCCGCGAGCAGCCGCACGGCGGCGTGCGGTCCCTTCTGCCACGGCGAAGCGTCCTCGGCGTGAGCCTCGATCGATGACAACGACGTCAATGCGGCCAAGGCAAATAAAGCCGATCGCGACCCTCGGAATGTCTGTGCGCGTTCGAGCGGGGCGGGAACCATCATAAATCGTCCTTAACTCCAGGCGAGATTGCAAGCCATTGAATTGCCTGTGATGCAAGTTGAAATAAAGGCCAGGTGCCCGCTCTCCCAAGTTCGCATCAGTCCTCAGCAACACTTTTTTGCGAGCTTTGGAAAGCCGTGAGCAGTGGCGAACTCCTTAATCTCGTATCGCTCATCGATCTGAGCCGTTGCTCGTATTGCAGGGCAACAGATCGGCGATAAACAGTGTCCTCCGAACCGCCACACTAGTCTTGATTGACAGCGCGAGGCACCGATATCAGGATAGATCATGTAGGCGAGTCTTTGGCGAATGGGATCTGAAGACAAAAAAGCTGGCTTTCGGCCCAGAGCTGTCCGTCCCGACGTGGCTGGCGGCGCCGGCGAAAGCGGACGCCATCGTTATCTCGACGGCCAGTTGCTGATCGCGATGCCCGTCATGGGCGATCCGCGCTTCGAGCGCTCGGTGATTTACCTCTGTGCGCATTCGGCGGAAGGCGCGATGGGCATCATCGTCAACCGTCCGGCGGGTAGCATCGATTTTCCGGGCCTTTTGGTGCAGCTCGAGATCATCAAAGAGACGGATCAGATCAAGCTGCCTGAAACTGCCGAGACCTTGAAGGTGCTCAAAGGCGGCCCGGTCGAAACCGGCCGCGGCTTTGTGCTTCATTCGAGCGATTTCTTCATCCAGGATGCGACGCTGCGGATCGACCACGACATCTGCCTCACCGCTACCGTCGATATCCTGAAGGCCATCGCCAAGGGCTCCGGGCCGAAGCATGCGATCCTGGCTCTGGGTTATGCCGGCTGGGCGGCGGGCCAGCTCGAAAGCGAAATCCAGGACAATGGCTGGCTGCACTGCGACGCCGATCCCGATCTGATTTTCGGCAACGACGTCGAGGAAAAATACACGCGCGCGCTGCGCAAGATCGGCATCGATCCGGGCATGCTGTCCAACGAAGCGGGGCACGCGTAAGGCGGGCGTAGCTCTTGTCGTCCCAGCGAAGGCGGGGACCCATAATCACAGAGGGTTGTTGTTGGAGCGGGCTGGAGCAACAGCCTTCGCAGTTACGCGGTCCTGTGGTTATGTGTCCCGGATCGGCGGTCGCTATTGCTCGCTTGTCCGAGGCGACGTCAAGAAACTACTCCGCGGCCTGTTGCGCGACGGTCGGTTCGGTGCCCGCGACGGTCGCGCGGCGCATATCGCGTGGCTGCGACTGGTCGTAGCGGCGCACGCGATGCATCGTCTGCCGGTTGTCCCACATCACAAGGTCATGCAGCGTCCATTTGTGAACGTAGACGAACTCCGGCTTTGTGGCGTGCTCGGTGAGGTCGCGCAATAGCAGCCGCGCCTCCGGAACGCTCATGCCGACGATCGCGCCGGCATGCGACGACAGATAGAGCGATTTGCGGCGATGCACGGGATGGGTGCGCACCAGCCGCTGCAACACCGGCTTGAACATCTGCTTTTCTTCCTCGCTGTAGTCGAGGAAGCCGAGCGAGCCGCGCGAATACATCAGCGAATGTTCGCAGATCATATCCTCGATCTCGGCCTTGGTCTCGTCGTCGAGCGCGTCGTAGGCCGCGCGCATGTCGGCGAATTCGGTGTTGCCGCCCTTCGGGTTCACCACCCGTGCCGACAGCAGCGAGAACTTGGCCGGAATCGGTCGGAACGAACTGTCGGAGTGCCAGAGGCAGTTGCCGAGATTGAACAGGTGAGTGCGGTGATCGCGCGGCAGCGGCTTGCCGTCCTTGCCGAGATTGGAGACGTCGTTGAGACCGGAGGTCAGACGGTAGTCCTCCCGCTTGGTGACGGTGCCGCCACGGGCGCTCTCGCGCTCGCCGAAGTTCCGCGCAAATACGAGCTGCTGCTCGTCGGTGATGTCCTGGTCGCGGAACAGCAGCACGGCGTATTTGTCCATGCCGGCTTCGATGTCTCTGGTTTCGTCCGCCGTGAGCGGCTTGCGCAAATCGACGCCGGAGACCTCGCCGAAAAAATGCGGGTGAAGCTGGCGGATCGTCACGGTCATCGGCGTGCCTTCCTGATTTGGGCGCGGTTTCTCCGCGGTCTTTTCAGCAAAGGCTACTCGCGGCCCTTGCGAAGTCAACGCATGGGCCCTCGCACTGGTCGCGGGGCAGGCAAGCGGATTTATTGCGGGAGGTTACTCGGCGGCACCGATGCCGACCGTCCGACATTCGCCGGAGGCCGCGGCGCATTGGGGCCGGGCGCTGTTCGCGGCGTCGGCTGAACTTGGCGCGGCTGCCCGCCAAGGCCGAAGAAATTCCGGACCGACGGCGGAGACTGGGCGGTCGCCGGCTTCTTCTTCTGGGCCGCGGGCGGAGGTGCCGCCGGCGCGCTATCGGGAGACGTGGAGGCCGCCGGCGTGTCTCCCTTGGCCTGTTCGCGCCCGATTTCCCGGCGCGGCCAGGCGAAGTCGTCGGCGCGCCCGGCGGGTGGGGATAGCGGCTCGCCCTTCACCAGCGTGCGCGCAACCAATGCGTCGACCGCGGCGGGGCGCGATCCCGGACCGCCAAGCAATTGGTCGGTGCCGACCGAGGACGCCACCAGCGGCACGATCGGTCCGGCGAGCGGCCGCGGCGCCGGCTGACCAGGCTGCGCGTTTGCATCCGGGGTCGCGGGTTCGCTGGGCAGGGCAACCGGCGAAGAACGGGAAGCGAGCAGGCGCGTGATCTCGCGCTCGACATAGTGGGCGAGCTTGCGCGCGCCGGGCTTGGTGAAATAGACGCCGTCATAGGAACGCAGGCGCCGGATCTGGCCTTCGAAGTCGGGGCCCTGTTGCAGGAAGCGTCCAGCTTCGTCGACGAAGCCGTCCCAGACATCGACATAGGTGATACCCGCCTTGGCCGCACCCTCGCGATAAAGCGAATCCAGGAACAGCGCATCCGACGTCGCCCTGGCGCCGCGCACCGCAGGCAGACCGACCCAGATCACCGGCACGCCCTTGGTCTTCAGGACGGCGATCATTTCGTCGATCTTCTTGTTGTAGAGTTCGGTCCAGCGATCGTCGTGGAATTCGACCAATCCGTTCGGCCCACGCTTGCCTCTTTCGGGCGCGACGACCGGTGGAACGTCGTTGTCGGCGTCGTCGGCGGGCGGTTCAGCGTCCTGGGGTTTCTCGCCGGGCTTGGCGGCTTCGGCGGGCTCGTTGCCCTTCGCTTCGCCTCCCTTGTGAGCTTCCTTCTTGTCGTTCTTTTTGTCGCCTGCCTTCTCACCGCCCTTTTCGCCGCTCTTGGCGTCGGATTTTTCGACAGCCTGCTCGCGCATCGCAACGCGGTCGTTGAGGCCGAGCATGACGACGATCACATCGGGCTTCTCGGTAGACAGGATGGTTTTCGCCGCTGCCGCCCAGTCGGCCGGTTCGCCTCTGGGCTGATACTGAATGAGGCCGGAGACGGTCTTGTGCCGGCGGATCACACCCATGTCCGGCTGCTCGACGTAAGCGTCTTCAAGGCCATAGGCGAGCCAGTCGGCCATGGCGTCGCCCAGCACCAGCACATTGTGCTCGGGTACCGAGGCGGCGTCACGCTTTGGCGGCGGCGGCGCCTTGGAGTAATTTTCAGCGGGCCTCGGCGCTTGCTGCTGGAACGGTGCGAACAGGTCGCCGCCGAACCAGCCGCCGCCTCCGCGCGGGGCTTGCTGGGGAGCAGGCCGCGGCGGTCCGCCGAAATTGAAAAAGAACTGCGCCGACGCCGGTGCGGTGATGGCAACGAGAAAGCCAAACATGACCGCCAGCACGGTCAAGGGACCGGCTTCGGTGAACAGCTTCCAGAAGGGTCGTTTCTCTCGCATTCGGCTCGGTCGCAGCGGATCGTTCAATCAGCGAAGATACTAACAAAATCGGGCCGCAAACGGGCGGATTTCCCGCGAATCAGCCTCGCCACCCGATGCTACCGCCAAGGTTCAAGACAAGACCGTAGAGCATGATCCAGTTCCTGGGGAAACTGATTTTCCGCACCGATGTCCGTGAAAGGGCGAAACAGGGTTACTGCAAGCCGAAATCACTGTGCGCGCAGGCGGTCGAGCATGGACGAGGAGGCAAAGCCGTCTGCCGGGGCCCCGATCGAGGCCTGGAAGCCGCGCAATGCCTCCCGGGTTTCGCCGCCGAACTGGCCATCGGGGGTGCCGCGATAAAATCCGCGTTGTGCCAATAGCTGTTGCAGTTCCAGCCGTTCGGCGCGCGACAAATCCCGCTCCTGCCGCGGCCAGGCCTGCACGAACGGCTGTCCGCCGCGCAAGCGATCGGCAAAGTGGCCGATGGCGAGCGCGTAAGCCTCCGCCGGATTGTACTTCATGATGACCCGGAAATTCTGCAGCATCAGAAAGCCGGGGCCTACGGCGCCGGCCGGTGCCAGCAGATAGGCTTTTTCGCTTGAGGCCGGGAACGCTTGTCCGTTGGCGCGCTTCAGCCCCAGATGCTCCCATTGCGCCAGGGTCATCATCTTGGCGCGGTCCGCCAGCATGTAATTGAAGCCCTGCGGCACCACGACCTCGTAACCCCAGCTCTGTCCGCTCTGCCAGCCGTCTTTCTTCAGGTTGTTGGCGGTCGATGCAATCAGATCGGCCGGGTCGTCGACGACGTTGCGGCGGCCGTCGCCATCAGCATCGACGGCATAGCGCTTGAACGCGGTCGGCATGAACTGCGTGGGTCCGAAAGCGCCCGCCCAGGAGCCGCGCATCTGTTCGGGGTTGAGGTCGCCGTGGTGCAGGATCTCCAGCGCCGAGAGAAACTCGTCGCGGAAGTATTTCTGACGCCGGCCAATGCAGGCGAGCGTGGCGGTCGATTGCAGTACGCTGCGGTCCCCCATCTGGGTGGAATAATTCGATTCGATGCCCCAGATCGCCGCGATGATGTAGCGGTCGACGCCGTAGGCCTTCTCCGTGGCGTCGAACTGCACCTTGTACTTGGCGAGGATCTCGCGACCCTTCGCGAGCCGGTTATCATTCACCAGAATATCGAGATAATCCCAGACCGTCTTGGTGAATTCCGGCTGCGAGTCCAGGAGATCCATGATGCGCAGGTCCGGCGTGAGGCCTGCTGTGAAGCGCTGAAAGCTCTCCTGCGAAATGTTGCGCCGTGCGGCGTCCGGCCACATCGAGGCAACACAGTTGTCGAAATTGGCAGCTGCCTCGCGGATGGCGCTCGCCATCATCAGCGGATGGCCGGAGGCCCCGTCCTCACCGCTCCAGGGTTGTGCGCCTCCCGGCGCCTGAACAGGTCCCGTCGTCCCGGTCTGATCGCCTCTCGACGATTTGCCGCCAAAGATGTTGCCGAGGAAATCGAGTGGGCCACTGGCCGACTGCGCGGGCGCCGGCGCCGACCAAAGCAGCGCGGCCGCAAGAATTGCAGCGCCGGTTTGTCGCGCCGGCCGTCTCGTTCGTTGTGTCATATCCCACCCGCAAATCCGTCCAGCCCGGCCCTCAGGAGGGCCCCGCGGCGGTTTCCAATAGCTTAACAAAGGCGCGTTTTTTACGTTAGGCATTTGCGGCGGTCGGGAACTTTAGGGGCCAGATCGGCCTTTGTTCCCGGCTCCAAACCAGTTACGAAAGCGTTATTCCCTAAGGTTTCGCAAAGAGCAGTCGCCCTCCCATGAAAATCCGCAAAGCCGTCTTTCCCGTCGCTGGCCTCGGCACCCGTGTATTGCCCGCGACCAAGGCAATGCCGAAGGAAATGCTGACCATCGTCGACAAGCCGTTGATCCAGTATGTGGTCGACGAGGCCAAGGAAGCCGGCATCGAGCATTTCGTCTTCGTTACCGGCCGCAACAAGGGCGTGATCGAGGATCATTTCGACCGCATGTACGAGCTTGATGCGACGCTTTCCGCGCGGGGCAAGAAGGCGGAGATGGAGATTCTCGCCCGCGACCAGCCGGAGGCCGGCGCCATGAGCTTTACGCGCCAGCAGGCGCCGCTCGGCCTCGGCCATGCGGTGTGGTGCGCGCGAGATATTGTCGGCGACGAGCCGTTCGCAGTGGTGCTCCCCGACGAACTCGTGCTGCATTCGCCGGGATGTCTGGCGCAGATGATCGCGGCGGCAGAAAAGCTCGGCGGAAAATCCAATCTGATTGCGGTGGAAGCGGTGCCGGACGAACTCACCCACCAATACGGCATCTGCGGCGTCGGCAAGCGTAACGGCAAGGTGTTCGAGGTGGACGGCATGGTCGAGAAGCCGGCCAAGGGCACCGCGCCTTCCAATCTCTCGATCACCGGGCGCTACATTCTTCAGCCTGAGATTTTCAAGATCCTGGAGAAGCAGGAGCGCGGCGCCGGCGGCGAGATCCAGCTCACCGATGCGATGATCGGGCTATCGAAGACGCAAAAATTCTACGGCGTCGAATTCGAGGGCGAGCGGCACGACTGCGGCTCCAAGGCCGGTTTCCTGCGCGCCAACATCGCCTTCGGCATGGCGCGCCCAGATTTGCGCGATGGTCTGCGCGCGGAGCTGAAGAAATATTCCGGAAAGTGATAGCGGTGCAGTAGTTCAGGCGGCCAGCGACAGCTTCGGCCCGGTTGCAAGCACGGTGCGGTTGCGGCCATTGGCCTTGGCGGCGTAAAGCGCCTCATCGGCCGCCTGGATCAGGTTGGTCCATTCGGACTTCGCGTCGGGTATGATGCTCGCAACGCCGACGCTGACGGTGGTGATCGCCTTCTCGCCGCACCATTGTTCGACCTTGAGGCGGATCGTTTCCGCCACCACGAGGGCCTGCTCCGGCGTCGAGCCCGGCAGCAGCACGGCGAACTCCTCTCCGCCGTAGCGGGCCGCGCAATCACCGGCGCGATGCACCGAATCCGAAATGCAGATCGCAATTCCGATCAGCACCTCGTCGCCGGCCTGATGCCCGTAGGTGTCGTTGAACGATTTGAAATGGTCGGCGTCGATCATCAGCAGTGCCAGCGGCCGCTTCTGCCGCGCCGCGCGCCGCCATTCGTTCTCGATGGAAGCGTCGAACTTGCGGCGGTTGCGCAGGCCGGTGAGGGCGTCGGTGGTGGCTAGCTCCTCGAGCTTCTCTTCGGCTTCGGCGCGCCGGCCGATTTCCCGCGCCAGAAACAGCGTGACGCCGAGCACGAAGACGGCGAGCATCGCCATGATGGTGCCGATCCGCGTCGCTTCGATGCGCCACAGCCTGTGGATGTTGTCCCACGGCTTGCCGACCACCACGACAAGCGGCTTCGTTCCGTCGCGCCAGACATAGAGTCGTGGCGCGTGGGTTGGCGTCCTGACCCCGCTATACGAGCCGCTCGGCTCGGAAAGCACGCGCTTCACGCCGGGGTTGTCGGCGAAATTCTTGCCGATGATATCGAGGTCGAAGGGGGTGCGCATGATCACGGTGCCGTCGTGCCGGAACACCGTGATGACGTCATCGGGGTCGAGCCGCAGCCGGCTGAACAGGTCGTGGAAGTAAGAGAAGCGGATCGAGCCGGCGACGACGCCGAGGAAGCGGCCGTCTTCGCCGGAGATGCGGCGCGAGAGCACGATGGAGTAGGCGCCGTGGTGAAGCATCGGTCGGCTGATGAACAGGCCGACATTGGGTTGGTCGCGGTGAACCCTGAAATATTCCTCGCCGCTGCGATCTTCGGGAATGGGGTCAAGCGTCGAGGCATCGGCGATCAGCTTGCCTGTAGCGTCGAACACTTGGATCGCGCCAAAATGTTTGGCGGTTGCGGCATGATCGAACAGGATCAGCTGCCGCAAGGGCCGGCTGACCTGACTGATCTCCGGCGCCACCATATTGGCTGCGACCGAACGCAGCGACAGGTCGTACAGTTCGACGTTGCGGCTGATGTCGGTGTCGATGCCGGAGGCAAGATTTTCGAGCGTCTGGCGCGCGAGCTCTTCCTCGCTGCGGCGCATGTCGAGCATGACGCTGGTGCAGATCGCGGTAAAGCCGAGCACCGTGACGACAGAGGAGGCGATCAGCAACTTTGCCGATAGCTTCCAGGGCCGGCTGGCCGTATCCTTGCGCCGTCCAAATCTCATCGCTTCGTTCCCGAAGGACTGGGATGCGCCCGGAATGGTTGCTGGCGGCTTAAATGGGTTCCCCTTGGGTCGTAATGCGTTAACGCTTCGTTTCCGGTCGCTCAGAAGAGGCTCCCAATACCGATGACCCAATATGACGCGCTCCGTGACTATCTGAAGCGGCAGAAGCAGATGGAGTTCGTGCTGAGTTTCGAGCAGATCGAGGAGATCATCGATGCGGCGCTGCCGCGCGCGGCGCAGCGCGCCTCGTGGTGGGAGACGCTGCGCAGCCCGCAGGAAAAGATGCCGCAGCGCGAGGCGTGTCTTGAGGCTGGTTTCATCGCGACGAGGCTGCCAGACGGCAGCAGCGTGAAGTTCAAGAAGATGCCGCGCGACCGGCGGCTACCTCGCGAAAGCGAGAATATGTAAGGCCGCGAACTAGCTCGCAGCTTCCAGCCGGACTTCCGTCAAGAGCTTCATTGCGGCGTCGGCATCCATCGGCTCGCCGAAGGCAAAGCCTTGCGCATATTCGCAGCCGAGTTGATAGAGCTCGACGGCATCGGAATCGGTCTCGGCGCCTTCGGCGACCACGTCCATGCCGAGGTCGTGGGCCAGCGCAATGATCGATTTGAGGATCACTGGGCGCGTGCCGCGGCTCGTGGTGCGCACGAAGGACTGGTCGATCTTGATGGTGTCGAACGGGAAGCGTTGCAGGTAAGCCAACGACGAATGACCGGTGCCGAAATCGTCCAGTGACAGTCCGGTGCCGAGTTCGCGGATGCGCGTCAGCATTTGCGCCGCGTGCTCGGGATTTTCCATCACCAGCGATTCCGTGAGTTCGAGCTTCAATGTGCCGCGCGCGACCGAGGAGCGCGACAGCACGGTGCGGATATCGTGAATGAGATCGTGCCGCAACAGCTGGCGCGAGGAGACGTTGACGCTGGCAAAGATCGGCTCGCGCGAGCGCATCGCGCGCTGCCAGATCGCGAGCTGCCGCGCGGTGCGATCGAGCATGAAGGTACCGAGGTCGACGATCAGGCCGATTTCCTCGGCGATGGTGATGAATTCGACCGGCGACATTCGCCCGAGCTTGGGGTGGTCCCAGCGCGCCAGCGCCTCGAAGCCGGCGACCGAACGGTCTTCCAGCCGCACGATCGGCTGATAGAGGATGGTGATTTCCTCGCGCTCGATGGCACGTCGCAGCTCACTCTCCAGCGTCAGCCGGTCGGTCTTTCGCGCGCGCATCGCCGGCTTGTAGACGTCGATACGGTCGCCGCCGATCCGCTTGGAATGATACATCGCAAGCTCGGCATCCTTGATGATCTCATCGGTGAGCTGCGTTTGCGGATCAGGCAGCGCAAGTCCGATTGATGCGGTCAGGAAAATCTCGCGGTCGTTGAAGGCGATCGGCGCGCGGATGGTCTTGCGGATGGTTTCGGCAAAGGCGGTGATGCGCGCCGGGTCCTGTTCCGACATCAGGATCAGGCCGAACTGGTCGCCGGCGAGCCGCGCCAGCGTATCCTGCGGCTTGAGGATGCGGGTGAGACGGCGCGCGAGCGTCAGCAGGATGGAATCGCCGACCGCGATGCCGACGGAATCGTTCACCTGCTTGAAGCGATCGAGGTCGATCACCATCAGCGTCGGCCGCAGGTTCGGCATGGTCTTGGCGAAATTGGCGACCGCGTTGAGACGGTCCATGAACAATTTGCGGTTCGGCAGGCCGGTGAGATTGTCGTGGACCGAGTCATGGAGCATGCGCTCTTCGGCGTTCTTGGCCTCGGTGACGTCGGTCAGCGTGCCGACCACGCGGGAGACCTCGCCATCGGAGCCGACGACGGGACGCGCTTTCAGCGCGAACCACATGAAGTGCCCGTCGGGCGTGCGCAGGCGGAAGTCCTGCACCAGACGCCCGCGGCGCTGATCGAGCACGCTGTCGAGCGCTGCGCGGAAACGATCCTGGTCGAGCGGATGCAGCACCTCCAACCATTTTGCCGCCGGGCCTTCCAGCGTGCCGCGCTTCAGTCCCAGCAAGGTTTCGGTCTCGGGGCTGGTGAAGACCTTGTCGGAGGAGACATCCCAATCCCAGATCAGGTCGCCGGAGCCGGCGAGCGCGAGCGCGCGGCGCTCGACGTCGGACACGATGCCGGTGGTGGCGCCACCGCCGGCGAAGGCGTGCTGCATCACCGTGAAGCCGATCAGCATCACGATCAGGACCAGACCGCCGAGCAGGGCGGGACCGACAATGTCGTTGGTGACGGAGCCTGCGACCGTCATGCCGGCCGCGATCACCCAGACCACCAGCAGGAACCAGGTCGGGATCAGCAGCACCGCGCGATCGAAACCATGCGTCGAGAGATAGACGATCAGCGCAAAGCCGGCGAAGGCAATCATGACCAGCGACATGCGCGCGATGCCGGAGGCGACCGCGGGATCGAACAGCGCCAGTGCCACCAGCGAACCCAAAAACACCAGCCAGCCGACGGTGATGTGGGAATAGCGCACATGCCAGCGCGACAGATTGAGGTAGGCAAACAGAAATACCAGCAGCGTCGCCGCCAGGATCGCTTCGCCACCGGCGCGCCAGACCCGCTCGGCATTGTTCGACATGTCGAGCACCTTGCCCCAGAAGCCGAAGTCGACGCCGATATAGACCAGCACCGCCCAGGCGAGCGCGGCGGCGGCCGGGAACATGATCGAGCCCTTGACCACGAACAGGATGGTCAGCACCAGCGCGAGCAGGCCGGAGATGCCGATCACGATGCCCTGGTAGAGCGTGAAGGAGTTGACCTTGTCCTTGTAGGCGTCTGGCTCCCACAGATAGAGCTGCGGCAGCTTGTCGGTGCGCAGCTCCGCGACGTAGGTGACGACCGCGCCGGGATCGAGCGTGATGCGGAAGATGTCGGCGGTCGCGCTCTCCTGCCGATCGGGGCGATCGCCGGTCGACGGCGTGATGGTGGCGATGCGCGACAGCCCGAGATCGGGCCACAGCAATCCCGACGACACGATGCGATAGTGAGGCGCGACGATGAGACGATCGAGCTGGTCGTCGGTGTTGTTGGCGAGCGCGAACACCACCCAGTTCTGGCCGCCTTCTCGCGCCCGCACTTCGATGCGACGGACGATGCCGTCAGGGCCGGGCGCGGTCGAGACCTGGATGCGATCAGTGTCGCTGTGCGGATGCTCCAGCACGGCCGTCAGGTCGATGGCGGACACGTCGCCGCGGACGCTGACCGCGTCGACAGCCCACGCCGGCGTGGCCGCAACCATCATGAGGCCCAGCGCATACGCTGCCAGGCACCTGATCAGACGCAATGTCGGTTCTCCGAAGTCAGCAGCACGATTCGCGGGCGAGGCCGAGCGCCCGGCGCGTCAGGATAGATGACACGAATGCGAAGGAAATCAAAGGGTTTCCGCCGCCCGATCGCTCGCGAGCGTTAAAGCGCCAACACAATTTTGCCAATATGTGCACTGGTCTCCATACGCCGGTGCGCATCCGCCGCTTTCTCCAGCGGGAAAGTGCTGTCCATCAGGGGTTTGATGCGGCCTTCGCACAGCAGCGGCATCACCTTGGCCTCGATGGCGGCGACCATGGCGGCCTTATCCGCATTACTACGGGGGCGAAGTGTCGAGCCGGTGTGATGCAACCGTTTCACCATCAGCTTTGCGATGTTGGTCGATATCTTGGCGCCGCCAAGCGTTGCGATCTGCACGATGCGCCCGTCGGCCGCAGCGGCGTCGTAATTGCGTTCGACGTAATCGCCGCCGACCATGTCGAGAATGAGGTTGGGTCCGCTTCCCGACGTGAGTGATTTCGAAACGGCGACGAAGTCTTCGGTCTTGTAGTTGATGGCATGATCGGCGCCGAGCTTGAGGCAGGCATCGGCCTTGTCTTTCGCTCCGACGGTGACGATCACCTTCGCACCAAAGGCTTTGGACAACTGGATCGCCATGGTGCCGATGCCGGACGAGCCGCCATGAATCAGGATCGTTTCGCCCGCCTTGAGCCCGCCGCGTTCGAACACGTTGTGCCACACCGTCATCAGCGTTTCCGGCGTGGCGCCGGCCTCGAGGATCGACAGCGAGGCGGGGACCGCCATCGCCTGCGCGTCCTGCGCGACGCAATATTGGGCGTAGCCGCCGCCGGCCACGAGCGACATGACCTTGTCGCCAACCTTGTGCTTGTGACTGCCGGCGCCAAGCGCGACCACCTCGCCCGCGACTTCAAGTCCGGGCAGGTCGCTCGCACCGGGCGGCGGCGGATAGGAACCGGAGCGCTGCGCCACGTCGGGCCGGTTGACGCCGGCGGCCGCGACCTTGATGAGGATTTCGCCTGGCCCCGGCGCAGGAACGGCGCGGGTCTCTGGCAGCAACACTTCCGGGCCGCCGGGCTTGCTGATTGCGACGACGGTCATTTGCGAAGGGACTTTTTCCATGATTTGTCCTTGGCCAGACGTTAGAATTTCCGGGAAACGGACCTCTGATTAGCCAGCGGCCTTCACCCTGGCAACCGGTCACCTCAGTGAGGAGTAACGCGCATGGCAAGCGAAGATGACGACCGGCCGCGAAAGAAAGTCACCCACGAGATCGGGCAGGACCTCTCGCTGCTCTCGGTCGAGGAACTGAACGACCGGATCGCGCTGCTCACATCCGAGATCGAGCGCCTGCAGGCGGCGGCAACGAAGAAGCGTGCCTCCAAGGACGCCGCCAACAGCTTCTTCAAGTCGTAGGTGAAGAACTGGCACTCGGCCACTGACCGACATGGCAAACAATCTCTAAAAAAATTCGTTCGTTTACGGTTGATTAAGCTTTCCCAGGTATGACTTGCAGCGTCCTCTTTGGACACCGAGTGGCTCCTGTCCACTCTGTTTGACGCCTCCCTGTTATCAACTTCAAAAGCCGCCGGAAACGGCGGCTCTTTTTTTCGTATCTTCCGGGACATAGCGCGACAATCTAAAGTCCCAGAAACACTCGTAAATGTTTTGGTTGAGGTTGCTGGAAACCATAATTTGCATTGCGGCTGGACTATCACAGGCGCGTGCGCAATGATTTGTTCATCATAATTTTCCGGCCGTAAGAGCCGCGGTGAACAGTTGCGTGAGGCGTTCAGAGATGTCGGACCGGTCGCAAGGCGAAACCCCGCTTGTCCAGTTCAGCGAGCGGCTGACCAATTCGGCGGCATTCGGCACCCTGTTTCGCGAAGGCATGGACCTGGTTGAGGAGACCGCCGCCTATCTCGACGGCGCCGGCCGCTCTGAGGCCAAGGCGCTCGAGCGTTCCGTCAGTCTGACCTACGCCACCGAAAGCATGCGGCTGACCACCCGGTTGATGCAGCTCGCGTCATGGCTGCTCCTGCATCGCGCGGTCAAGGAAGGCGAAATGACCTTGACCCAGGCCAACCGCGAAAAGACCAAGGTCAAGCTCTCGGCCGCCGATCCCGGCCCGAGCGAGATGATCGAAAAGCTGCCCCAGCATTTGCAGGACCTGATCGTCCGTTCGATGGCGTTGCAAGGTAAGGTACGGCGGCTCGATTCCACGATCCACGCCGGTCCCACCGAGCGCGCGCCGATCGGCAATCCGCTGGTGCCGCAGCTCAACCGCCTCAAGGCGGCGTTCGAGCAATAGCCGCGCTTTGCCGGGAGGCGCTCGGCAAGATTATGCCTGCGGCGCAAAGCGCCGCAGGACGAGGTGGGTCGGGATAAAAGCGAGAAGCGGAAGACCGATCATCAGGCCAGCGAGCCACACCAGCGGCAGCACAAAATTCTGCGGGCTCGCGTCACTCGTGCCGAAGACATAGTTGATGTTGACTGGCGTAAGGCCAGCGTTCGGCTGTGGTCCCGGCATTACGAAATAGCAGACCAGCAGCAAGGCCCAGGCCAGTATTGTCCAGGCGAGAAGCGAGCGCTGCTCATAACCGACTTTCCAGACCAGGAACATGAGCAAGAATGGCAGCCAGCCGTGAAACCCGGACAAGAAACGCAGGAAGAAAGAGTGATCCGCGATAAACATGTAATCGGTCATGCCGGTGAGCGAGAAGCCGGCAACATGCGCGAGAAAATCGATGACCCAGATGATTTGCGGCACCAGGATTCCGATCGCGCACATCGAGATGAGGAGGGCGCTTTCGGTCCAGATTCCGAACAGCGTGAGAAGCAAGCTCACGTCGCAGAAATAAAGAAAGTTCGTTGGGCCGTACCAGTAAAGATAGGTCGGCACCAGCACTGCCATGAAGGCGCTGAAACCGACTTTCACGCCGAGAGGAATGCGAGCGGACTGATCAAGAGCTGCAGCAGTTACGGACATCGCCAAAACCTCATGGATGAGGGTGGGTCGTTAAATTTGAACAATGTTCATTTATCTGGAAGCAGGTCAGTTTGCAAGTCGCAATCGATGGGCTGTGGAAGCCTTGCGAACCGCGGTTAATGCGCGCTGAACGGAATTGCCGACCTATGTCGGGTGATCGGGGATCACGGCCGCCCTCCGGGGCGTCATGTCCGCTTGGGAATTGCTAAACGAGGTGCCAGCACAAGCCCGCATGGGCAATTGCGCGGATTCGCGCCGAGCCCGCTGTCGGGCGTGCATTCACGCGCCGTTGGCTTGGTCGGAAAATGACCGCCAAACAAAAACGCCCCGCTCAAAGCGGGGCGTTTTGTATTCGGCGCAGCGACGCGCCTGAAAGGCTTCAATCCTTCTTGAGGAAGCCGGAAAACTTCTTCTGGAACCGGGAGACGCGGCCGCCGCGGTCCATCAGCTGCTGGGCGCCGCCGGTCCAGGCCGGGTGCGACTTGGGGTCGATATCAAGGTTCAGCTTGTCGCCTTCCTTGCCCCAGGTGGAGCGGGTCTGGTACTCGGTGCCGTCGGTCATCACGACCGTAATCGTATGATAATTCGGGTGAATTTCCGCTTTCATAGCAGGTCCTTCGGCGCGCCGGCGCCTGTATCTCGTTGTTACGGTGTCGGATTTGGTCGGGTCTATAACGCAAGCGGCCCCTTAAAACAAGCGCGCGGGCTACCGGATTTGAGGCCGCTCATCGGGCATCTCGCGGATTTGCCAGGTGGGCCTATGCGGCCTATCTGGGGATGGGAAAACGGGTGATCTATATTCATGAGCGCAGTGGAACGGCTTGAAGACCGGGGCGGTCAAACCACGCCTGAAAATAGGGCTGCGACCGGCAGCGCGCTCGAGCCGGCCGGACAAATCGAGGCTGCTCTGACTTCGCCACCCGCGGAGCGCAGCGCGCGGCTGCGTCCGCTGCTCGCGCTCGCGCCTTACGTGGCGCGCTATCGCGGGCGCGCCACGCTTGCCTTCATCTCGCTGACGGTTGCGGCGATCACCACGCTGGTCGTGCCGGTCGCGGTGCGGCGCATGATCGACTTCGGCTTCACGCCGGAAGGCATCGCCCGCATCAACAGTTACTTCAGCGTCATGATTGCCGTGGTCGGCGTGCTGGCGCTCGCCAGCGCCTCGCGCTTCTACCTCGTTATGACCATCGGCGAGCGCATCGTCGCGGATCTGAGACGTGATGTGTTCGCGCATCTGATGTCGCTGTCGCCGGCCTTCTTCGATTCCTCGCGCAGCGGCGAACTGATCTCGCGCCTCACCGCCGATACCACCCAGATCAAATCGGCCGTCGGCGCCTCAGTGTCGATTGCGCTGCGCAACGTCATGCTGTTCATCGGCGCGACCGCAATGATGGTGGTCACGAGCCCAAGACTGTCCGGTCTCGTGCTGCTTGCCATTCCCGTCGTCGTGCTGCCGCTGATGGCGTTCGGGCGCTGGGTTCGGCGATTGTCGCGCAATGCTCAGGACACGCTGGCGGACGCCAGCGCCTATGCGTCCGAGTTGGTCGGTGCGATCCGCACCGTGCAGGCCTATACCGGCGAACGGATCGCCAATACGCGCTTCACCGGCGAGGTCGAACAGGCCTATGGCGCGGCCCGCTCGTCGACCCGCGCGCGTGCCGTGTTGACCGCAATTGTCATCTTCATCGTCTTCACCAGTGTCGTCGCGATTCTCTGGATCGGGTCGAATGACGTCGAGGCCGGCCTGATCAGTCCGGGCCGGCTCGGTCAGTTCGTTCTCTACACGGCCTTTGCGGCGAGCGGCCTCGGCCAGCTCAGCGAAGTCTGGGGCGAGGTCTCCGCGGCGTCAGGTGCCGCCGAGCGGCTGTTCGAAATCCTGCGGGTCAAGTCGGAGATTACGGCGCCGGCTTCGCCGCGTCCGCTACCCGAGCCCGCGCGCGGCGACGTCAGCTTTGAAAATATCAGCTTCGCCTATCCGATGCGCCCCGGCATCTCGGCTGTCGACGGCGTTTCGTTCTCGGTGCGCGCCGGCGAGAAGGTCGCGATCGTCGGCCCGTCGGGTGCAGGCAAGAGCACGCTGTTTCATCTGCTGCTCCGCTTCTACGATCCGGCTTCCGGAACGATTTCGGTCGATGGCGTTCCCATTCGCGCGGCTGATCCCACCGAAGTGCGCAAGCGGATTGCGCTGGTGCCGCAGGACCCCATGGTGTTCGCGGCGAGCGCGCGCGACAACATCCGCTTCGGCCGGCCCGAGGCGAGCGATGCGGAGGTCGAACGCGCCGCCGATCTCGCCCATGCCTCCGAATTCTTGCGCCGGTTGCCCGGCGGGCTCGACGCACAGCTCGGCGAGCGCGGCGTAACGCTCTCGGGCGGCCAGCGCCAGCGCATCGCGATCGCGCGCGCCATCCTGCGCGATGCGCCGCTGCTCCTGCTCGACGAGGCAACATCCGCGCTCGACGCTGAATCCGAGACGCTGGTGCAGACCGCGCTGGAAGAGTTGATGAGCCACCGCACCACGCTGGTGATCGCGCACCGCCTCGCCACGGTCCTCTCCTGCGACCGCATCCTGGTGATGGAGCAGGGCCGGATTGTCGAGCAAGGCACCCACGCGTCGCTCGTCGCCGCAGGCGGGCTGTATGCGCGGCTGGCGCGGTTGCAGTTCGAGGGGGCGTAGCTCTTGGCCCTCTCCCCTTGTGGGAGAGGGTGCCCGAGCGTAGCGAGGGCGGGTGAGGGGTGGCTTCGAACGCAACCAAAACCCCTCACCCGGTTTCTCACTCCGTTCGAAACCACCCTCTCCCACAAGGGGAGAGGGTAAGACGTAGCAACTCACGCCCGCCACACCATCTTCAACACCGGCCGGCCCGAAGTCGGGTTCACATCCTTGCCGGCATGCGCGAAGCCGTTGCGTTCGTAGAAGCGGATAGCGCGCGCGTTATCCTCATTGACCAAGAGGGTGATGGAATCGGGAGACAGGCGCTTGGCCTCGTTGACCAGCATATCCGCGAGCTTCGAGCCCCAGAGGTCGGGCGCGACCACGAGCTGGTCGAGATAGGCCTCATCATCGACGGTCACGAAGCCGACCATGGCGCCGGCTTCTTCCGCGACGATGATCGCAGCCTTCGGCACCAGTTCGTTGCGCCAGCGTTCGCGCCACCACGGCACGCGCGCGGCAAAATCGAGCGAAGGATAGGCTTGCTTCCAGGTCGCAAGCCACAGCGCGATCGCGGCGTCTTCGTCCTCGGGGCGATAGGGACGGAGGGTGAGGGGAGGCAACTGCTCACTCCGTCGTCATGCCCGGCCTTGTGCCGGGCATCCACGTCTTCCTTTGCAGCCCAAGGCGTGGATGGCCGGGACAGGCCCGGCCATGACGACTGAGCTTGTTGCGTGGTGCCACGCTACTTCTCCGTCAGCTTCAACTCGATACGGCGGTTGCGCCGGTACGCCTCCTCGGTGTTGCCGGTGTCGAGCGGCTGAAACTCGGCAAAGCCGGCCGCGACCAGCCGTTGTGCGGGGACGCCGAGCGAGACCAGGTATTGCACCACCGATATCGCGCGCGCTGATGATAGCTCCCAGTTCGACTTGAACTGGGGACTGTTGGTGATCGGCCGCACGTCGGTGTGGCCGTCGACCCGTAGCACCCAGGCGATTTCGCTGGGGATCTGCTTGTCGAGGTCGGTCAGGGCGCTTGCGACCTTGTCGAGTTCGGATTTGCCTTCGGGCAACAGCGTCGCCTGCCCGGTATCGAAAAACACTTCGGACTGGAACACGAAGCGGTCGCCGACGATCCTGATGTCCGGCCGGTTGCCGAGAATGGCCCGCAAGCGTCCGAAGAACTCGGAGCGATAACGCGACAATTCCTGGACGCGCTGGGCCAGCGCGACGTTCAATCTCTGGCCGAGATCGGCGATGCGGCTTTGCGATTCCTTGTCGCGCTTCTCGGACGCCTGCAAGGCCTCTTCCAGCGCGGCGAGCTGCCGTCGCAGCGCGCTGATCTGCTGGTTCAGCACCTCGATCTGCGCCAGCGCACGCGAGGAGACCTGCTTTTCGGAATCGAGCGCCTTGTTGAGTTCGCCGGTGCGGCTCGCCGCATCGCTGCCCGCGTTCGCAAGACCTTCATAGAGTCCCTTGACGCGATCGCGTTCGCCCTCGGCCGTCGCCAATCCGGCGCGCACCTGCGAAAGCTGGTCCTTGAGATTGACCTCGCCGAGCTTTTCCATCGACAGCATGTCGTTCAGTTCGGCGATCTTGGCGTTGAGTTGCTCCAGCGCCTTGTCCTTGCCGGTCACCTCCTGGGACAGGAAGAACTGCACCACCAGAAACACCGAGAGCAGGAACACGATCGACAGCACCAGCGTCGATAGCGCATCGACAAAGCCGGGCCAGTAGTTGAAGGCGCTTTCGCTGCGCCGCGCGCGGGCAAGGGCCATCAGCAATCTCCATTCTCTCGTGTCCCGGACGCGGGTGCAGCGTTCTTCACGCGGCATCGCAGATCCGGGACCTGTTGCCGTGGACCCCCGGATCAGCGGCACATCATTTCATGATGCGCCGCATCCGGGGCACGGCGAACTATTTCTCCGGCAGGTGACAGACGGCCTCGATGTTGTGACCGTCGGGATCGAGCACGAAAGCGCCGTAGTAGTTCGCATGGTAGTGCTGGCGAAGGCCCGGCCGGCCGTTGTCCGTCGCCCCGGCCGCGATCGCCTCCTCGTAAAACCGGTCGACGGTCGCGCGATCTTTCGCGGTCAAGGCGATGTGCGCGCCGGACTGCGAGCTGGGCCGCGTCCCGATCCAGAAAAAAGCCTTCGGATCGACGCCATAGCCGGCAAAGCGCCCAGCCTCCGCATAAAGCCGCGCGATTCCCAAGGGGGCTAACGCGCGATCGTAGAATGTCTTCGATCGCTCGAGATCGCTGACGCCAAGCGTGACGTGATCCAGCATCCTGCGTGCTCAACTCTTCTCTTTCTGGCGGGCGAGGCGTTCGAGCAGTTTTTTGATCTCGCGGTTCTGCTCGCCCTGGCCATCGGCCCATTCGCGGATCATCTGTTGCTCGGTGCGCATATGGGTGACGAGGCCCTGGATCGCTTCGGCGAGGCTTGCCATGGCCGTGGTCGTGGCTTTGCCGCCGCCGCCCTCTTCCATCGACGCGCGCAGCCGCTCCAGTGCGGCCTGGAGATCGCCGCCCGCTCCGCCCTCGCTCGAATAGCCGCGCACGGTCGTCGCCAGCCAGTCCTCGAGGTCGGTATAGAAGCGGTTTTGCGCCTGGCTCGATTGCAGGTCGAGAAAGCCCAGGATCAGCGATCCGGCGAGACCAAACAGCGAGGACGAAAACGAAATGCCCATGCCGCCGAGCGGCGCGGCCAGACCTTCCTTGAGGGTGTCGAACAGGGCGCCGGCATCGCCGCCGACCTTCAGCCCGTCGATCACCTTGCCGACCGAGCCCACGGTCTCGATCAGGCCCCAGAAGGTGCCGAGCAGGCCAAGAAAGACGAGCAGCCCGGTCATGTAGCGGGAAATATCGCGCGCCTCGTCGAGGCGGGTGGCGATGGAATCGAGCAGATGCCGCATGGTCTGCTGCGAGATGGTGATGCGCCCCGAACGCTCGCCGCCGAGGATGGCCGCCATGGGCGCGAGCAGCGTCGGATTGCGCGTGAGCGCCAGGCCCGGATCGGCGATGCGGAAATTATTGACCCAGGAGACCTCCGGATAAAGGCGGACCACCTGGCGGAAGGACAGGATGATGCCGACCAGAAGCACGAGGCCGATCAGCGCGTTGAGGCCAGGATTGGCGAAGAATGCGGCGACAATCTGCTTGTAGAGCACGACTGCAATCAGCGCGCACAGCACCAGAAAGACCAGCATCCGCACCAGGAAGATCCGCGGCGGGGCGAGCTTTGTGAATTCAAGCTCCATCGCGGAGCGGGACGAGTTGGCCATTTCTCAAGGTCATCCGTTGCGAGAGGCCCCACTATGGCACAGCGAGGCAGAGATAAAAGGCCGGTTGCGGCGCGGGGAGAGCTTGAGGCGGGAACTTCCGCGTGAAACCTCAAGCGGACCTTCCACGTATTTTTGGCAAAGCTTCGGCAGGACAGGCATTTAATGCGACAGGCGGTTAACGGGACAGGCGGCTTGCAATGTCCGTGACTTCATTCCTCGGGGCGCTGGCGGCCGCCTCGCTTTCCATCCTGATGATGGGCGCCTGGGTCGTGCAACAGCGCACCGGCAATTCCGGCTGGGTCGATACCATCTGGACATTTTCGGTCGGTCTGGTCGGCGCCACCGGCGCGCTCTGGCCGATTGAAGCCGGCGGACCGAATGCGCGGCAATGGCTTGTGGCCGCCCTTGTCACAGCCTGGTCGCTGCGGCTTGGCGTCCACATCGCGACCCGGACCGCAAACATATCGGACGATTCGCGCTATGCGGCATTTGCGGAAGAATGGGGTGCAGGCGCGCCGCGCCGGATGTTTTTATTCCTGCAAAATCAAGCCCTGGGGTCGATCCCGCTGGTGTTTGCGATCTTTGTCGCCGCACATGCCCCGTCGCCCGATCTGCGGCTGCAGGATTATCTCGGCGTGCTGGTGCTGCTTGTCGGTATCCTCGGCGAAGCGGTTGCCGATGCCCAGTTCAAGCGGTTCAGGCAGCGTCCAGGCAGCCAAGGCCAGGTTTGCGACATCGGCCTGTGGCACTGGTCGCGGCATCCGAACTACTTTTTCGAATGGCTGGGCTGGCTCGCATACCCCGTCATCGCGATCTCGGCGGATCATGTTTGGGGCTGGGCCGCGTTGCTGGCGCCGGCGTTCATGTACTGGATCCTGGTCCATGTCACCGGCATCCCGCCGCTGGAAACGCAGATGCTCAAGTCGCGGGGCGACCGCTATCGCGACTATCAGTCGCGCACCAGCACCTTCTTCCCGCTGCCGCCGCGCGAAACAGGAGCAAAGGGAGGGGCCGGGTGAGTATCACGTCCGAGGTTATCGGCTTTGCCGAGCGGGTGCCGCTGCCGGATCTTCTGATCCGCACCGCTATCCACCAGCTCTGCTCGCGTACCGCAGCGCGGCTTTCCGCCGGAAATATCAAAAGCGATGCCGCATTCGCGCAGGCGATGGCGGCTCGGGCCATAGCCGAACATACGGACGCGGCGAACACCCAGCATTACGAGGTGCCAGCTGCGTTCTTCGGGCGTGTGCTCGGGCCGAACCGCAAGTATTCGTCGTGCTTCTATCCCGCGCCCAATGCGACGTTGCAGGAAGCCGAGGAAGAGGCGCTGCGCCAGACCGCCGAGCATGCCGATCTCGCCGACGGGCAATCGATCCTCGAGCTCGGTTGCGGCTGGGGTTCGCTGTCGCTCTGGATGGCGCAGCGATTTCCCCATGCCAGAATAGTTGCGGTCTCCAACTCCCATTCGCAGCGCATGCATATCCAAAGCGAGGCGGCCGCGCGCGGGCTGGTGAACCTGTCGGTCATCACGGCCGACATGAACGGATTCGATCCGGTGCGCTCCTTCGACCGCATCGTGTCGGTGGAAATGTTCGAGCACATAATGAACTGGCGCGAACTTCTTACTCGCATGCGGTCGTGGCTTAAGCCGGAAGGCCGCTTCTTCATGCACATCTTTACCCACCGCTCCGGCGCCTATCTGTTCGACCGCAACGACAAGGACGACTGGATCGCGCAGCATTTCTTCACCGGCGGCGTGATGCCGAGCCATCAGCTGATCCGGCAATATGCCGATCTGTTTGAAGTCGAGCGGGAGTGGCGCTGGAGCGGCGAGCATTACAAGCGCACGGCGCTCGACTGGCTCGCCAATTTCGATCGCCATGCCGGCGAGATCGAAACCATTTTACGCGCCGCATATAAGGAGGAGACAGCGCTTTGGATGCGGCGCTGGCGCTGGTTCTTCCTCGCCACCTCCGGCCTGTTCGGCTTTTCGGGCGGCGACGAATGGGGCGTCAGCCACTACCGGATGAAGGCCGCGCAGGTTTCGAATGTCGTTTACCGGCCGAGTATTCCGCCCACGACGTGACCGATCGCCCCGATCGGACCGCCGATCCCGCGCGACCGGCGGCCGCGGCTACGATGCTCGGATCGGCTGGCCTCCACCGCTGCTGCGCTTTCGCTCAAGAGCGCCTGATGCTGCGCGGTGTTGAGAAAGCCGCTCTTGGGATAGCCGTGCTGCTCCTGCCAGCGCGAGATAGCATCGCGGGTTGCGTCGTCGAACTTTCCGTTGGCCTTGGTATCGTAGCCAAGCTTGGTGAGCCGGCGCTGCACATCGCGGCGCTTGGTCCTGGTCAGGCCGATCTGATCTTCGCTTTGCTGGGTGGCTTCGTCGGTCAGCGACGCCGGTTCGACGGATGCCGTCGTCGCTCGAGGGGTCTCGCTCAAGCCGGCTTTGGCGGAGGGTGCGCAGGCTGCGATCGCCAGGATCAACAGCACGGGAATCGCGGCGCGCATGGGACATTTACCTGATGTTGGAGTCGCCTGGCTTCGGATCGACGTTAAAGATGCACGCTCGCGCTTTCAACTCTCCTTTTGTCGCGGGAGCAACCGTCATCCGCACCATTTGGTTCCACGGTGTCGCCCCGAACGCACTGCAGCGAGATTTTTAATCGGCAAGCCCGATTCAACGAACCGCCATTCGTCGAGAATTTCCCATTGCTGCGGGGTGGGTAAAGGATTGTTCGCCGCGGTCTCAGATCCCCAGCGGCTTCAGGATCTTCACCAGCTCGCCGTGGACGAACTCGTTGCCGCAGATCACGCTCTTGGTTTGCAGCGGATCGTCATTGCCGGCAATGCCGGAGACCACCCCGCCGGCCTCGCGCACGAGGATCTGGCCGGCCGCGACGTCCCAGGGCTGCAGGTTGCGCTCCCAATAGCCGTCGAGGCGGCCGGCTGCGACAAAGGCCATGTCGAGCGAGGCCGCGCCGAACCGGCGCAGGCCCGCGACGCGGGGCTGCAGTTCGGCCATCTCCTGGCGCGACAACTCGTGATCGCCGCGTCCGATATGCGGCAGGCCGCAGGCGATGACGCATTCGTTGAGTTTGCGTCGTCCCGCGACGCGCAGGCGCTGGTCATTGAGAAACGCGCCCTTGCCGCGTTCGGCGGTGTAGAGCTCGTCATTGGCGGGATTGTAGATCACGCCGGCGATGATCGTGCCTTCGCGCTGAAGCGCGATCGAGATCGCAAATTGCGGAATGCCGTGCAGGAAGTTGGTGGTGCCGTCGAGCGGGTCGACGATCCAGGTGTGGGTTTTGTCGGCGCCCTCGCGCTGTCCCCCTTCCTCGCCGATGAAGCCGTAGCCGGGGCGCGCCTTGGAAAGGTCCGTGTACAGCATTTCCTCGGCGCGCTTGTCGGCGAGGCTGACGAAATTGGCCGGCCCCTTCATGGAGACCTGCAGGTTTTCGATTTCGCCGAGGTCGCGCTTGAGGCTGCGGCCGGCGCGCCGCGCCGCCTTGACCATGACGTTGAGGAGGGCTGATTGCAGCATGGTAAAGCTTGTCGTTTATCCCTGATTGCCCGTGTGGCGGCGCGATGTGCGACAGTGCGTGCCCGTTAGCGCCGACGCCGTCAAGGTCATTTGGTGCTGAGCCACCTGCGCACGGCGATGTCCGCCTTGGCCTTGTCCTCGGCGCTCATGGTGGAGAGGGCCTGGTCGAGCTCCGGATCGCCCTTGCCGGCGGTCTTGGCAATGGTGTGCCATTTCAGCGCCTCGATCTTGTTGACCGGCATGCCCTCGCCGCTGGCCAATAGGCGCGCCAGGCGGTTTTGCGCGATCGGGTTGTTCTGCCTGGCTGCCTTGCGCAGAAGGGTGATCGCCGCCGCCTCGTTCTTCGACGTGCCGGTGCCGTTGAACAGCGCGATCGCATATTCGACCTCGGCATCGACGTTGCCGGCGAGCGAGGCCTGCTGGAGCAGCCGCGCCGCCTTCTCGAGATCCTTGGGCACGCCCGTTCCCTCCTTGTAGAAGGTCGCGAGCGCATACTGCGCTTCGGGGTTGCCGGCATCGGCTGCAAGGCGCATCAGTTCTGCGGCACGCCTGACGTCCTGCGGCAGGACCTCGCCGCCGAGATACAGCAAAGCGAGATTGTAGGTCGCCTTGGGATTGCCGAGCTTGGCGGAAGACGCCATCAGTCTCGCGGCTTCCTGGCGATTGACCGCGCCGCCGCGGCCGGCAATGCGCAGCATCGCCAGTTCGAACATCGCTTCGCGATCGCCGGCATCCGCAGCGCGCTTGTACCAATCAGCCGCCTTCGCGTCGTCGCGCTTGACGCCAAAGCCGTTGGCGTAGAGCTCGCCGAGCATCGTCATCGCCTTGGGATCGCCCTTCTCCTGCACGCGCTTCGTCGCCAGGTCGAACGCAGTCTTGTAAAGACCGCGCTGAAAGGCGCCGAACACCAGGTCGACATTGGGATCATCAGGCGTCTCGACTGGCGCCGGCGTGGCCGCGGGCAGCGGGGAGGGGGCGGCCTTCTTCGCCGCTGTCGTCGGCCTGACCTTCGGACTTGCCGCAGGGGCTGGCTTTGCCGGTGCAGCCGCCGGCTTTTCCGGCGCGGCTGGGGTCGGCGAAACCTGTGCTGATGCGGGCGCGACCAGCGATATCGCAGCGCAGAGCAGAAAGGCGAGCGTCAATCTCATGTCTGCATTTTACCCCTGCGACGCGTCGGCTTTTGCCGGCCTCGCGGCGTGGGCCTTGCGGATGGCGGCATCAGTCGCACGCAACGCGGCCGCCGGACCCTCCGCAGCGCTCCAGACAAAATCGCCGGCGAGAATGAAATCGGCGCCGGCGCCGGCGAACGCGCCTGCTTCTTCCAGCGTGGCCGCAAAACCGACCGAGGGCGGTTCGAACAATTCGTCCCACCAGCCGAGGCGCTCGCAGATAGCCGCGATCGACGGGCGCTCCCCCTTCTCGTTGGGCTCGCCGAACAACACGTAATCGGCGCCGAGTTCGCCCGCCGTCATCGAGTCGTGGCGTGTCGCCAGACCGCCGACGCCCGCGATGCGGTCAGGCTTGAGCGTCGGCAGCGCTTCCTCGAACGCCGAAAGACCGGGCAAGTGTACGCCATCGGCGCCGGCGCGCGCGACGAGATCGACATGTCCGTCGAGCAGAAGCGCCGCGCCCTTGTCCTGGATGAGGGGTGCGAGCGTCTTGACGCGCGAGATCAGCGTGCGCGGGTCGGACGGTTTTAGGTGCAGCAGGACGGCGGCGACGTCGGCCTCCGCCAGGACCGACGGCAGCACTTTCGCAAACGACTGCGGATCGTCGATGACAGGCGTAGCCAGATAAAGGCGCGGCAAGGGGCGCGGCGGGATCGTCTTTGACAATTCTAGCGCTCCGATTCCGAAGTTCGCAAGGCGACTGCAGCAACCTCTGATGCGAACTTCGGAATCAAAGGAGCTCTAGAAAGTTTTAGTTCGTAGTGCGGCTTTTTGAATTTGAAGCTCCTATAACGAACTCGCAGCGACACTGATAGGAGCTTCAAATTCACCGCACTACGCCGCCTTCTTTTCAAGATCGGTCGTCCATTTGCCGGTGCTGGCGAGCCCGTTCATATGTGCGCGATGGCTGAAGGCGCGTTGTCCGGCGGCGACGTTTTCGGATTTGCCCGACCAGGCCTTTTGCGGCGCGGCCTGCAAGGCGCGGCCATAGGAGAAAGTGACCTTCCACGGCAGGTTGGGAATCGTGTTGATGGCGTTGAGATGCGCGGTCGCTTCCTCATCGGACTGTCCGCCCGACAGAAACGCGATGCCGGGCACGGCTGCCGGCACGCAAGACTTCAAGAGACGAACCGTCTTTTCGGCGACTTCTTGCACGGACGCCTGCTTTGGCGATTTCTTGCCTGCGACGGCCATGTTGGGTTTCAGGATCATGCCTTCGAGCGCGACGCGCTGCACGCGCAATTCCTGAAACGTCTTGTTGAGCACGCGCTGCGTCACCTCATAGCAGCGGTCGATATCATGATCGCCGTCCATCAAGACTTCCGGTTCGACGATCGGCACGATCTGGGCTGCCTGGCACAATGCGGCGTAACGCGCCAGCGCATGCGCGTTGACCCGGATCGCGGTCATCGAGGGAATGCCTTTGCCGATATCGATCACCGCGCGCCATTTCGCAAAGCGCGCGCCGCGCTCGTAATATTTCTTGAGCCGCTCGGTGAGCTTGTCGAGACCGACGGTGACGAGTTCGCCGGGGCAGTTCGGCAGCGATTGCGTTCCCTCGTCGACCTTGATGCCGGGAATGGAACCGGCCTGCTCGATCAGCTTGACCAGCGGCGTTCCGTCTTTCGCGTTCTGCCAGATGGTTTCGTCATAGAGAATGACGCCGGAGATGTAGTGGTTCATCGCCTCCTTTGAGCGGAACAGCATCTCGCGATAGTCGCGCCTGTTGTCTTCAGTCGATTCCACCTTGATGGCGTCGAAGCGCTTCTTGATGGTGCCGGTCGATTCATCGGCGGCAAGAATGCCCTTGCCTGGCGTGACCATGGCAACGGCGACTTTGTTGAGATCGGGGAGATTCATCGCAAACGTCCTCCGGAAGCTGCCCGCTTTTGGCGACCAAAATAGACCGTTCTCGGGCAAAAGAGGAGGTTAACGTTGGTCGCAGGAAAGCCGGCGCACTCGCTTATCGCTCCCCCTTGCGGGGAGAGTCGGCGAGCGTGAGCGAGCCGGGGTGGGGGTTCAAAAGCGTCTTTTGTTGCCCGCTCGTCCTCGAAGATATTGGCGCCCCCACCCGACCGTCGCTTCGCGACGGCCACCCTCCCCACGCGTTCCGCGGGGGAGGGATAAGAAGCGAAGGTCACGCCACTTTCGGATCGAGCTCGCCCTTGGCGTAGCGCTTGGCCATCTCGGCGGTCGTCAAGACCTTCTTGATCTTGCTCGCCTGGCCTGCGGTGTTGAACTCCTGGAGCCGCTGCTTGCACAGCTTGGTCATCGCGTCCATCGCGGGCTTGAGGTACTTGCGCGGATCGAATTCCTCCGGATTGTCCTTCAGAACTTTCCGAATTTGTCCGGTCATCGCCATCCGGTTGTCGGTGTCGATGTTGATCTTGCGCACGCCGTTCTTGATGCCGCGCTGAATTTCGGCGACCGGCACGCCCCAGGTCGGCTTCATCTTGCCGCCATTGGCGTTGATGATCTCCTGCAGGTCCTGCGGCACCGACGATGAGCCGTGCATGACGAGGTGCGTGTTCGGCAGCTTGCGGTGGATTTCCTCGATCACCTTCATGGCGAGAATGTCGCCGTCCGGCTTGCGGGTGAACTTGTAGGCGCCGTGCGAGGTGCCCATCGCGATCGCGAGCGCGTCGACCTTGGTCTCCTTGACGAACTTCACGGCCTCGTCGGGATTGGTGAGGAGCTGATCATGCGACAGCTTGCCCTCGGCGCCATGGCCGTCTTCCTTGTCGCCCATGCCGGTCTCGAGCGAGCCGAGCACGCCGAGTTCGCCTTCGACCGAAATGCCGCCAAGATGCGCCATGCCGGTGACGGTCTTGGTCACGCCGACATTGTAATCCCAGTCGCCGGGCGTCTTGCCGTCGGCCTTCAGCGAGCCGTCCATCATCACGGAGGTAAATCCGGCCTGGATTGCGGTCATGCAGGTCGCGGGCTCATTGCCGTGATCGAGATGCACGCAGACCGGAATTGAGGGGTAGATTTCGGTGACCGCATCCATCATGTGGCGCAGCATGACGTCGTTGGCGTAGGAGCGCGCGCCGCGCGAGGCCTGGATGATGACGGGCGCGTCGACTTCCGAAGCCGCTGCCATGATCGACAGCGCCTGCTCCATATTGTTGATGTTGAAGGCCGGCACGCCGTAGTCGTGCTCCGCTGCGTGGTCGAGCAATTGGCGCAACGTGATCCGAGCCATGAAATCTGTTCTCCGGTTGGGGCTATCAGCCCGAAATGAATTATTGCTTCTTTAAAACTTCGACGCCGGGCAGAGGTTTCCCCTCCATCCATTCCAGGAATGCACCGCCTGCGGTCGAAACATAGCTGAAATCGCCAGACACGCCTGCCTGATTAAGCGCCGCCACGGTGTCGCCGCCGCCGGCGACCGACACCAGTTTTTTGGCTTTGGTCCGTTCGGCCGCATGGCGCGCCGCCACCATGGTGCCGCGGTCGAACGGCGTCATCTCGAACGCCCCGAGCGGGCCGTTCCAGACCAGCGTCTTGGCGTCATCGATAGCGGCGTGAATGCGCGCGCTCGATTGCGGGCCGACGTCGAGGATCATGCCTTCGGCGGGAACAGCATCGAGGCCATAGGCATGCGACGGCGAATTGGCGGCGAAATGAAATGCCACCACCGCGTCGACCGGAAGGAGGATCGCGCAATTGGCCGCGTCGGCCTTTTCGAGAATCCGCTGCGCCGTTGCGGAGAGATCTTTCTCGGCCAGCGACTTGCCGACGCTGACGCCCTGCGCGTGCAGGAAGGTGTTGGCCATGCCGCCGCCGATCACGAGCGCATCGACCTTGCTGACGAGGTTTTCGAGCAGATCGATCTTGGTGGAAACCTTTGCGCCGCCGATGATCGCGATCACCGGCCGCTTCGGAGCTTCCAGCGCTTTCGAAAGCGCATCGAGTTCAGCCTGCATGGTGCGCCCGGCATAGGCCGGAAGCTTGTGACCGAGGCCTTCGGTTGAGGCGTGCGCGCGGTGCGCAGCCGAAAACGCATCATTCACCCAGATGTCGCCGAGCTTGGCGAGTTCGGCGACAAAGGCGGGATCGTTCTTTTCTTCCTCTTTGTGGAAGCGGGTGTTCTCCAGGCAAAGAATCTCGCCGTCCTTCATCGCCCCGACGGCCTTTTGCGCGACGTCGCCGACGCAATCATCTGCAAAGCCAACCGGCTTCTTGATCACCTGCGCCAGCGCGGCCGCGACGGGCTTCAGCGAGTCCTTCGGATCGCGCCCCTTGGGCCGGCCGAAATGCGCGAGCAGGATCACCTTGCCGCCCTTGTCCGCGATTTCGGTAATCGTCGGCGCGACGCGCTCGAGGCGGGTGGCGTCGGTGACGCGGCCCTGCTCCATGGGAACATTGAGATCGACGCGGAGCAATACGCGTTTGCCCTTCACGTCGACGTCGTCGAGGGTGCGGAATGGTTTCATGGCACGCTTCCTGAGGCGTCATTCCGGGATGGTCCGAAGGACCAGACCCGGAATCTTGAGGTTCCGGGTTCGCTTCGCGCCCCGGAACGACGGGGTAAACAAACAAATGGCCGGGACGAGCCCGGCCAATAAAGATTTTTTGGTTAAACCAGCTTGCCCATCGCCACGGCGGTATCCGCCATGCGGTTCGAAAAGCCCCACTCGTTGTCGTACCAGGACATCACGCGCACCAGCGTTCCGTTCTGCACCTTGGTCTGGTCCATGTGGAACGTCGAGGAGTGCGGGTCGTGGTTGAAGTCGATCGAGACGTTCGGTGCGGTGGTGTAGCCGAGGATGCCCTTGAGCTGCTGCTCGGCCGCGCGCTTCATCGCCTCGTTGATTTCTTCCTTGGTGGTCTTGCGGGAGGCGACGATCTTGAGGTCCACCACCGAGACGTTCGGGGTCGGCACGCGGATTGCGACGCCGTCGAGCTTGCCGTTCAGCTCCGGCAGCACGAGGCCGATCGCTTTGGCCGCACCCGTTGACGTCGGGATCATCGACATCGCCGCGGCGCGGCCGCGATAGAGATCCTTGTGCAAGGTGTCGAGCGTCGGCTGGTCGCCGGTATAGGCGTGGATCGTGGTCATGAAGCCGGTCTCGATGCCGACGGTGTCGTTGAGCACCTTGGCGACCGGCGCGAGGCAGTTCGTGGTGCACGAACCGTTCGAGACCACGAGATGATCCTTGGTGAGCTTGTCGTGGTTGACGCCGTAGACGACCGTGGCATCGGCGTTCTCGGCGGGCGCCGAGACCAGCACGCGCTTGGCGCCGGCGGTCAGATGCGCGGAGGCCTTTTCCTTGGCGGTGAAGATGCCGGTGCATTCGAGCGCGATGTCGACGCCGAGCGCCTTCCAGGGCAGCTTCGACGGATCGCGTTCGGCCGAAACCTTGATCTTGCCGTTGCCGAGGCTGATCGAGTCACCCTCCACCGTCACGGTGCCGGGGAAGCGGCCGTGCACGCTGTCGAAGCGCAGCAGGTGGGCGTTGGTCTCGACCGGGCCGAGATCGTTGATGCCGACCACTTCGATGTCCTTGCGGCCGGACTCGGCGATGGCACGCAGCACGTTGCGGCCGATGCGGCCAAACCCGTTGATAGCGACCCGGACTGCCATGGTGTTTCTCCTCTAATAGCCGCTGCCGTCCTTACGGGCGGGTCCCGCAAGGAGGTTTTGGGCGGTTCGCCCGGTTCGGCCGGACGAGGACGGTAAAGATACGTGTTAGGTAGACCCTTTCGCGGCCTAGCTCAACCGTCCCGGCCAGCCGCGCCGATATGTCCTCCCATGCCGAACTGCAAGGCGCAGACAGATTCCTTGCGGAATTTCAGAGCGAAAGCTCAACGCCAAAGAAAACCTTTAGGCCGCCCAAAGAAGTTTCTTGGTTAAAGGACGGCCTTAATACGGTTACGAGAGCCGCTTGACGGATGCTTCCACCACCGCCTCGGCGGTAATGCCGAAGTGCTTGTAAAGGTCCTTGGCCGGGCCGCTTTCTCCGAAACCATGCATGCCGATGAAGACGCCGTCGTGGCCGATCACGGCATCCCAGCCCCAGCGGACCGCGGCCTCGATCGCGACCTTCACCGGCGCGTTGCCGATGATGGCCTTTTGCCTGTCCTGCGGCTGCGACAGCAGCAGTTCAAGCGAAGGCACCGAAACCACGCGCGTCGCGATGCCGCGGCTCGAAAGTTCCTTCTGGGCTGCGACCGCAATCTCGACTTCGGAACCGGAAGCAAACAGCGACACTTTCGCGTCACCGCCAGCCGCGACCAGTTCATACGCGCCATGGCTGCACGGATTGTCCGACGGCGCCTGGTTACGAAGCTGCGGCACGTTCTGGCGGGTGAGCGCCAGCACGGTCGGACCCGTGGTACGGTTAAGGGCCAGTTCCCAGCACTCGGCGACTTCGACTGCGTCGCAGGGGCGGAACACGCGCATGTTGGGCATGGCGCGCAATGCGGCGAGATGTTCGACCGGCTGATGCGTCGGGCCGTCTTCGCCAAGCCCGATCGAATCGTGGGTCATGACGTAGACGACGCCCGTTCCCATCAGCGCGGCAAGCCGCATCGCCGGCCGCGCATAGTCAGTGAAGACGAGGAAGGTCGCGCCGTTCGGCGCAAAGCCGCCGTGCAGGAAGATGCCGTTCATGGCGGCCGCCATGCCGTGCTCGCGGATGCCGTAATGGATGAAGCGGCCCTTCGGCGTCTTGGCGGAGAACGCGGCCGCATCCTTTGGCTTGTTGTTGTTGGAGCCGGTGAGGTCCGCCGAGCCGCCGACGAATTCCATCGGCATCGCAGCCGCGATCGCATCGATCGCGGCTTCGGAGGACTTGCGCGTGGCGATGTTGAGCGGGCTCTCAAGCAGCTTCTTCTTGTGGTCGCGCAGCGCCTTCGCAAGCGAGGCCGGGCGTTCATGACGCAACCTTCTCTCGAACTCGGCGCGCTTGCGCGGACCAAGCTCGGCATAGCGCGCTTCCCATTCGGCGCGCGCGGCCACGCCGCGGCTTCCCGCCTCGCGCCAGGCCTTCAGCACGTCATCCGGCACCGAGAACGGCTCGAGCGAGATGCCGAGTTTTTCCTTGGCGCCTTTCAGCTCGTCGGCTCCGAGCGCCTCGCCATGGGCTTTGGCGGTGCCGGCCTTGTGGGGCGCGCCGTAGCCGATGGTGGTCTTGCAGGCGATCAGCGACGGCTTGTTGGACTTTTGAGCGCGGGTGATCGCGGCCGCAATCGCGGCCTGGTCCTGGCCGTCGATCAGTTCGGCCGCCCAGCCGGCGGACTTGAAGCGCTTCACCTGATCGACGGAGTCGGCAATCGAGGTCGGGCCGTCGATCGAAATGCCGTTGTCGTCATAGAGCACGATCATCTTGTTGAGCCGCCAATGGCCGGCCAGCCCGATCGCTTCCTGCGACACGCCTTCCATCAGGTCGCCGTCGGAGCAGAGCACATAGGTGTGGTGGTCGACGATCTTCTTGCCGAACTCGGCCGCCAGCATCTTTTCAGCGAGCGCCATGCCGACGGCGGTGGAAATGCCCTGGCCGAGCGGACCGGTCGTGGTCTCGATGCCCTTGGTTCGGAAATTCTCTGGATGCCCGGGCGTCGTCGAATCGACCTGACGGAAGCGCTTGATCTCGTCCAGCGTCATGTCCTTGTTGCCGGTGAGATAAAGCAGCGCATAAAGCAGCATCGAGCCGTGGCCGGCCGACAACACGAAGCGATCGCGGTCGGGCCATGCGGGATTCGCCGCGTCGTATTTCAGAAACTGCGTGAACAGAACGGTCGCGATATCGGCGGCGCCCATCGGCAGGCCGGGATGCCCGGACTTCGCCTTTTCGACCGCGTCCATCGCAAGGCCCCGGATCGCATTGGCCATACGGACGTGATCGACCTGCGTCATGATGAAATTCCGTCAGATAATGAGGTGCTTGGGTGAATAGGCCGAGGCGGTTGCCTCGAATGGAACCTGAAGTCGAGGGTGGATTAGCACCTGATCTGCCAAAGTCAAAGGAAGTGGCGGGCTTTGCGACGGTAAAACCTGCTTTGCAGTGCATAGTTCCGAAGCGGCGTTGCACTGGCCATGGTCGTTACGTAAGCTTCTCCTCCCAAGCGCTTGATTTTGCAAAAAGCATCCGGCTCCGCCGGAAGCATGCTGAGCGATGACATGGACGATCACACGGTCAACGGTTCGACCCATACGGAGCCTGCTTTCGCCGATCTGGATGCCGCCACGCGCCGCCTGATGGCAGCGCTTGATGCGCTGGAGCGGGCGGTGGAGCGGCGGCGCGACGCCGATCGCGACGAGGACGAACTTGCCGCGCGAATCCAGGCGCTTGGCGCCGATCGGGCGCGTCTTGCCGACGAACTCGACGGATCGCTGGTGAGGTCGAAGCGGCTCGAGCGCTCCAACCGCGAGATCGCCGAACGGCTCGATGCGGCCATCGGCACCATCCGCGAGGTGCTGGAGGCGGGAGAAGAGATGTCATGAACCACGTCAACGTCACCATCAACGGCCGGCAATATCGCATGGCCTGCGAGGAAGGACAGGAGACGCGGCTGCTTCGTCTCGCCGAAAGCCTTGAATCGCGGATCCAGAGCCTGCGCGGCAAGTTCGGCGAGATCGGCGACGCCCGGCTCACCGTGATGGCCGCGCTCACGGTCTGCGACGAGCTCTCCGATGCGGGCAATCGCATCCGCGGCCTCGAGCAGGAACTGGTTGCGCTCGCCGATGTGCGCGAGGTCGCCGCCGACCGCGCCAGGGCGACGCAGGCCGCGGTGGCGAGCGCGCTCAACGCGGCCGCTGACCGCATCGAGAAAACCACGCAGGTGCTCAACCGCACCGTCGGCGGGGGCGTTGCGATCGGGTGAGCAGACGTTCCAAGGACCACCAACCATTGGCCCGAACCCTCGCGCCTTTGGAACTCATGCGGGAACGGTGGCCACTGGCTTCGCGACGAGGATCGCGCGCCGGTCATGAATCAGGTTCTCAAGTCGATGCGCGACGACGTTCAAAGTTGCGGTGTCGACCGCATTTTCGTCGTCGCTCTCCGCTTTCACGCGTTCAGTCCTGAGAATATTGTCGATGTCTTCCTCAATGCTCGACAGTTCTGCTTCCGAGCCAGCGCTGCGTATTCGACGTGAAAAACCGTAAAGGGTGTCGAGAGGTCCCGCCCGGAATTTGGGCTGTCCGATCCCCAGGAATTTCCAGCCGGCGGCAAGCAGTGACGCAATACCGCCCAGAAACATCGGAGCCAGATAGATATAGTTGCTGTATTCGTCGATGAAGCTTTGCTGCGTGCCGTTGTAGAAGGCAGCGGCGCCGGGATGGACAGGAAGATAGGAGTCCGCTTCCACGCTTGCCGCGGTGATTTGGGCGAATAGCGGATTCTCGCGCGACAGCTCCCTGCGAACTTTCATGATCGACTGAACCAGATTTGTCGCCGCGTCGGAATTGAGGCTCTTTTTCGCGACGATGTACAGCGACGTCCGCAAAGTGGTCACGTCGTCTTCCGGGACAGGAGGAGATCCGCGCAACGTCCCTTTGGGCACGTCGAAACTCTCATAGGCCCGATTGGCCGCGGCAATGGCGGCGGCTGACTCGAATCCGATCAGGACTGGCAGTGATTTTGGTCCTTGCGGAAAAAATCCTTTGACCAGCGTCAGATATTTTTCGGTCAAAGGTACTGCCACGAGCAGGGCGCCGACCTGCTTCGATTGAACGGCCTGGCGCGCGTCCTGCAGGTTCACAGTCTTGAAAGCCACCTTGTTGCGGGGGAGGTCGTAGGTCTTGTTCAGGACGTCGACGATCTTTGCGTTCGTATCGCCTCCGAGCACGCCAATGGTTCGGCCTGAAAACTTCTCGATGCTGTCGATCGCCGAGCCGGGAGGCGCGATGAGGAGCACGGTCAGGTGCGACAGGACGGCGATCGCCTGTGCCTGAGACAAATCACCAACGTCACCGCGAACGACGGCGAGGTCAACCTTTCCGGCTGCGAATGATTTGGCGGATTCAACAGCATTGCCCGTGTCAACAACCTTCAGCCTCACCGGCGCGCCATCCGTTACGAACTGGCTAGCAATCGCTGACATCGCTTTGGCTGCCTCACCATCCAGTGAGCCAACCGCGACCGTCAACGTCACCGGGCGAGTAAACCAGCGATATCCCAACAGGCCTGCGCCGGTGCAAAAAACGACGACGCCAAGGAGCGATGCCGCTCGAAGCCAGAACGGCATTCTCGTCGAGGCCATAAGGTTGCTCCTTTCGGCTATCGCCCTAGCGGTCAAGGCGCAAGTTGAATTTGCAGCACGGCCGGTCAGGTTCTTCTGATTTAGATCAATGCTACCCGCTCGGTCGAAAGCCGATTGGGCCGCCGCGAGGGCGAGGCGACCCTTATGCCGGCGGATATGCCTTCGCGCCGGCGACGACCACGTTTCAGGGGATTCGCAGCTGTCACGAGCCGCCACCAGTCGCCGCGCACTTCGCAAATTGACGCCAATGCGATCAGGTTGCCGTGCGAGCGGGCATTTCGACGTTGCCGGGGCGACGCAGCGTCAGCGTGAGGACCACCGAAACCAGTAGGGCTGCCGCCATGAACAGGAATGACGCGCCTGAACCACCCGTCACTCCGTTGAGCCATCCGACGAAATACGATCCGACGAACGAGCCAAGCGCACCGAAACAGTTTATCAGCGCGATCGCGCCGCCCGCCACGTTGCGAGGTAGCATCTCGGCGATCCAGGCGAAGAACGGGCCGTAGGGCGCGTACATCGTGGCACCCGCGAGGACGAGCAGGTAGTAGCCGAGCCAGAAGCTCGACGTTCCCACCAGGTAGGATCCGTAGAACGCGACCGCTCCGATGAGCAGGAACGGCCAGACGAAGTTCTTGCGGTCGCCGCTGGCATCCGAAAAATACGAGCCGATGACCATCAACACGGCGGCGGCAAGATATGGCCCGGCCGACAACCAGCCAAGCAGCACGATCGAGCTTTCACCGGCCGCCTTTAGCATCGATGGCAGCCAGATGACGAAGCCGTAGACGCCAATGCTCCAGCAGAAATACTGGATCGCAAGCGCAATCACCGAGGGCGTGCGAAACGCCGCCGCGTAGTCCCGCACTGGCGCGAACTGGCGCTGTTCGTCTTCGAGCTTGCGTTCGAGCTCGGCGCGCTCATCGGGATCGAGCCAGGCCGCGTCGCGCGGCCAATCCTCGACCATGGCGCGCCAGACGAAGGCCCAGATAATGGGCGGCGCGCCCTCGACGATGAACATGCCGCGCCAGCCGAAGGCTTGGACCAGATAGCCGGAGACGATCGACATCCACAGTACGGTGATCGGGTTACCAAGGATGAGAAAGGTATTCGCGCGCGAGCGTTCCTCTTTGGTGAACCAGTGGCCGAGAAAGATCAACATGCCCGGTAACACGACACTTTCCATGACGCCAAGCACGAAGCGGTCCAGGTAGAGCAGCCGGATGTCGCTCAACAGCCCGGTCGCGGCGGCGAAGATGCCCCACAGGATGAGGCTCCAGAAGATCAGATCCTTCGCACTTCGCTTCTCCGCGTAATAGGCGGCCGGTACCTGGAAGAAGAAATAGCCGAGGAAGAACAGCGCACCAAGCAGCGAGCCCGCGGTAGCGTCGATTTTGAGATCATGCGCCATGCCCCCGGCGGCGCCGAAGCTGTAATTGGCTCGATCGACATAGGCGAGGCTGTAGGTGATGAACGCGATCGGTATCAGCCGGCCCCAGCGGCTGGAATAAGAGCCCGCTGTTGTCACAGACATAACGATCCCTCCTCGAACCTACTCGGCGGCCGCATGCGTCGGCGCGGCGGCGGATCGCATTGCGAGACTGACTGCGATCAGCACGATGAAATTCACCGCCAGCGCGACGATGCCGATGTTGAGATCCTGGATTTCGCCTGGCAGCCAGGACAGCTTGTGGAGGCTCGCGCCGGTTAGGCTGAGGCTGGCGACAGTGGCGACGCCGGCGATGATGCCGGCAGCCGCACCCTCGCGCGTAGCGATGTTTCGTTGTGCGAGACTGAGCACCAGAGAGGGAAATAACTGGGTCACGAAGCTGTAGCCCATCAAGAGAAGGGCCACGATGGTCTCGCCACCCTTCAGGGTGAAGAATACGGCAACCAGCGCCACCAGCGGCACCAGGAATTTCGCAAGCCGCGATACTTGCCGGTCGTCGGCCTGTGGCTTGACGGCGCGGTAGAGATTGTTGGCGATCAAGGTCGCCGCCGTCATCATGATCATTGAGCCGGGTACGAGCGCGGTGAGCACGCCCGTTGCGCCGATTACGCCGACGAACCAGGGATCGAATGTCTTCACCGACAGCTTGAACAGCGCGAGGTCGATGTCGGAACCGGTGAGGCCGGGGACTTGCAAGGTCGCCGCGAAGCCGACGAAAAAGACGAACAGCAGGATCAGTTGATAAAGCGGCAGCAGGATCGCGTTCTTGCGGATCACCCTGGCGCTTCTGGCGGTATAGATTGATCCGAAAGTGTGCGGCCACATGAAAAAGCCGAGCGCGGTGAGCAGCACGGTCGAGGCGAACCACCACAGGCTCTCGCCACGCGACGGCAACACAGTGAAGTTTGGCTTGGCCTTCTCGATCGCCTCGAACATCGGGCCGAGCCCGCCGTAATAATGATACGGAAGATAGAGGCCGAGAAAGATGACGACGCAGAGAATCATGATGTCCTTGGCGACCGAGGTCCAGGCCGAGCCATGCACGCCGGACACCATCACATAAGCGGCAACGATGACGGCGCCGATCCAGATCGCAAGCGTCGAGGAGATCGCGCCGTAACCGGCGACTTCGACGATGATGCCGAGCCCCTTGAACTGAAGCACGAGGTAAGGGATCAGCGCCACGATGTCGACCAGCGCAACGATCACGCCGAGCGTCGGACTCTCATACTTGCGGACGAAAAAGTCCGACTGGGAGTAGAGCCGGTTGTCCTTGGCATAGCGCCAGATCGGCGGCAGCATGATGTAGGAGAGCACGTAAGCGAGCGTGCCGTAGCAGAGAATGTAAAAGGCCGGCGCGCCCTTGCCGTATGCGTAGCCGCTGCCGCCGAGGAAGGTGAAGGTGGTGTAGATTTCGCCGGCAAGCAGCAGGAAGACGAAGATCGCGCCGAAGCCGCGCCCGCCCACCGTCCACTGTTCGAGATTCATGTTCTTGCCGCGGCGGGCGACAAAGCCGAGCACCAGCGCTAAAAGCGCGGCACCGACGATGAAGGGCAGCGCGCCGTTCATGTCTCGTCTTCCCGGTTGGCCGGATCGGCGGCGTAGATCACCGCCATGATGAGGGAGGTCAGCAGGATCCAGGCCACGATCCAGGCGAGCAGAAACGGCAGGCCGAGAATGACCGGCGTTGCTCGGTTGACGAAAAACGGGCCGACGATCAACGCCAGAAACGGGATGACGGCGAGCCAGCGGATGCTGCGCATGGCGGAACTCTTGGCTTGAGCGAGAACCGCTCTTTATCTCGAAAGTTCCTTGAGCATCCCGAACTTTGGACGAGAGTTCGGCTGGCGACGCTGGCATCAAGTCGGCTGGATGATCCGTCGGCGATACCGACAAAAAGCCGATCGCCAGGGTGCGCGGAGCAGGCCGTAAACCATCGTGCAGGGAATGCCGGACTGTTTTGGCACAAGGCAATCAGCCTGCCGAGCGTCGCCGCATCGCCTCAGGGTTGCCCTCGGCTGCTGCCGGTGCGGGGATTTGCATCAGGATGGTCTGGCCGGTGCTGGCGATCTCGATGCCGCATTCCTGGAAGCGGCGCTTCATGCGGCGGTTGAATTCGCGCTGAACCGGCCAGCGGCCGCCGTCCGTGCAGCGGATCTGGCCGACGATCGTCGCCATCGCGCCGTCGATCTTGTCGATGCCCCACAGCTCCAGATCGCCGCGGATCAACATCCGGTATTCAGCCTCCTTGCGCATCTCCGCGACGATGTCGTGAAGGATCTGGCTGACGCGGTCGGTGTCTTCCTTGTAGGCGACGTTGACGCTGACGGCGGCATTGCCGGCGCCGCGGCTCGCATTGGTGATGGTCGTCACCGCGCTGAAGGGCACGATATGGACCGAGCCGTCACCGGCACGAAGCCTGATGGTGCGGATCGACACATTCTCCACATTGCCGGTGAGGCCCGCGACGCTGACATTGTCGCCGACCTGGACGCCATTCTCCAGCAGCAGAAACAGTCCGGTGATCAGGTCCTGCACCAGTTTCTGCGAGCCGAAGCCGATGGCGATGCCGACGATGCCGGCGCCGGCCAGGAGCGGCGCGACATTGACGCCGATTTCGCTCAACGCCGTCAGGCCGACGACGGTGACGATCAGGCAGAGCAGCGCCGTGCGCAGCATCGGCTGGAACGTGCGCAATCGCGCGGCCCGCGCGTAGTGACCCTCGTGCGACAGCGAATTGATCTGGCGATCCAAGAGCGCATTGGAGACTTCCCAGATTGCCGCCGCAACCAGCGCGGCGATACCGACGGTTGCGAACGCCGACAACAATCGGCTACCGATCTGGCCGCCATAGAACCAGACGATGGCATCCACGCCCCAGACTTCGAGCACGGCGACGAAGGCGATGAACGCGATGATGCCGGCGACGATCCTTCGCAGCATCGGCAGATAGCGGTTGGCGCGCGTTTCCAGGCCAGGAAAGCGCTGCAGGATTTCAGGGCCTATCGAGAAGCCGCGGTCGATCAGGCTGAGCGACACGATGGTGACGATGCGCGCGATCAGGATCACCGCAATGGTACCGACGAAATATTGCAGCAGCAGCGAATAGCCGTTGTGGATATTCAGCGCCCACACCGCCCACAGCGCGATATCGATGACGATGGCGAGATAATGCCACACGGCGGCGAGGCGATTGCGTGCTCTGGCGGCGAGGCCTTCGCGTCCCCTCGGCGCGCGGATGAGCTCGGCCACTTGCGCCCGGCATTGCAGGATGATGACGACGATGAAGAGGTGGACGACCAGCATCACCAGTCGCAGCAGCGCGGCATAGCCGCTGTGATGCAGCCCCAGCAGCAGCGCCACGTTGGCAAACGCAATTCCCGAGACCGCAACGCCGACGATGCGACGCGCCCAGATTTCGATATAGGCCGCGGTCTCCGCGCGTACGCGGAGCAGGCCATATGGACCGGCCAGCGCGCGCACGGCGCAGATCAGTCCGCGTGACAGCGCGTAGGCATTCACGACGGCAAGGATCACAAGCCGCGTGGTCCGCACCTCGCCGATCTGCGTGCCAAGCAGCAAGGTTGCGATGCCGACGAAGACGACGACGGGAAGCAATTCGAGCAACAGTCGTCCCAGCACGAAGGGCAATCGGATCACCGATTGCCAGGCGCGCGCGAAGCTGAGGCGGCGGCGGTGCTGCTCCTGTCCTGCCATCACATCGGCCACGGAGGATGGGGGATCGACCATTGCGAGCGTCTGCGCCGGCGCCTTTGCGGCCTGCGGAATGTGCGCCTCCAGAAGCGACACCGGCCGTTTGATCAGGCGGAAGACCAGCCATTCAGCAATGAAGGCGCAGCCGAACACCAGCGCCAGCTTCCAGGCGATATCGAGCAATTGGCCGTATGCGTCGGGATCGTTGGCTGTGCGGAAAAACCACCAGTAGAACGCTCTGAAGTGCGTCAGCGAGCGCGCGACGTCGGCGACTTCACGCGATATCTCACCGATCTGGTCGGACACCATCTCAAGGAGCTGGGCGCCAAGGCTGTCCTGGGTGAGCGGAATCGCGGATTGTTTTTCGCCCGCGGGCGGCGCCGCCTGCGTCTGCGGTGACGCATTGGCGATCGCCCGCAGCGTCTCGATCATCTGTGCACGCTTGCCGTCATCCTGCAACGTGTCGAGCGCTTGCCTCGCCTGTTCAGGCGTCAGTGCGTCGGGCTTGTTTGCGACGGCCGCCGGCTTGTCGCCAGTCGCCGGCGCATTGGACTGGGCGAAAGCCTGTGTGGTGAAGAGAGCAAAGGCGAGCAGGATCGCGGAGACGAGCTTTTGCGACACGAAGGCCTCTTGTCGAAATTGAATCTGTTTGCGCGTAACGCCGGACTAGGGGCTACGCTCGCGCGCGGCGTGATGCTGGAGTGTCCCGTTTCGCCGCGATCATGTGTCGGAAGTTTGCTGACGTGGCGGCTTTCATTGGGCATTTGGCCTGCTGAAAAAATCCCGTCCAGATCGTGCGATTGCCGCAAGCCCGCTCTCGCCCATGACGAGACGCCTTCTGCTTTCAACTATCTGTGATTTAGCAACGGGACCTTTGCCACCGGGTTCAAAGTTCTGCGGGCCGAAGTTTCGCGAAGAACGATGCTGCCGCGCGAGCCGGTCTCATGACCGGTCTCATTGAGATATCGCAATGATCCCTTGAGACAACGCGATGAGGAGGAAGCATGCGCAAATTCAACCTGATACTGACCGCGACACTCGTGATCGTCGGTGCAATGGTCGCCGGGCGCTCCCACGCCGCCGTGGTCAACGGCGCAGCGCTCAACGCCAACGCTGTACGGGCGATCGCCGATGATCTTGTCGGCACGGAGAGCGTTCAATTTTATTGGGGAGGCCGACGCTATTGCTGGTACGAGGACGGTTGGCACGGGCCGGGCTGGTATTGGTGCGGCTATCACTGGCGGCGCGGCTTCGGCTGGGGTGGCCCGATAGGATGGCGCGGTTGGCGCAGGCCGGGAATCCGACCGGGACGGCCAGGCATCAACAGGCCAGGCAGGCCGGGTAACCGTCCAGGCGTCAACAGGCCTGGTGGCAATCGTCCGGGTATGAACAGGCCAGGCGGCAATCGCCCCGGCGCAGGCCGCCCGGGCGGTGGCAGGCCAAGCGCAGGCCGTCCGGGTGGCGGCAGGCCAAGCGGCAATCGCGGTGGCAGAGGCGGCGGTGGCAGAGGCGGCGGCGGTCGAGGCGGCCGACAAGGCTGATCGACCTCGATGTGATCAGCGGCGTCATGCACGTCGTGCTTCGCCTTCGTGTTTGCGAAGCCGGTCGAAGGAGCTCTCGTTGCGGCCGATAACAGTCGCGGCCGCGACGAGGCGCGTTATTCATTCGCGCGCAAGGCTTCGCGGTGCGGCGTGAGCATCCGCCCTGCGAGAGTTCTCGTGACACTCAGGGGCGGGCGGCGTTCTGCGCGGAGGGGGCAGCTTGCGGAACGCAGAAATTCTTCACCGCCGCCACGACCGCGTCGGTGACGGTATCCCTGCGTTCAGCCGAATCCATCTGGCGCTCTTCGTCGCGATTGATGATGGAGCCTGCTTCCAGCAAAACGGCCGGCATCGCGGTCTTTCGCAACACCACGAGTTCGTCATGGGCATAGACGCCGGTGTCCTTGTCCAGCAGCTCGTGCTGGTAGTGTCCCATGATGGGCATCGTATATTGCTGGGCGTATTGCAGGCCGCGCGCCTTCATCTCCTTGCCGATCAGTTCGGCGAAGGCGAAGCTGGTCTTGAATTCCGGATTGCTGTGCGACACCCAGACCGAGTAGCCGCTGAAGCGGTCACTGTAGTGGCTTTTCTGGCCTTCGAATTCCCAATCCTCGAGGAATTTGTCCGGCACCGAATCGTGGTGGATCGAAAGGAAGAGATCGGCATCCGAATCGTTCGCGACAGCGACGCGTTTGAAGAGGCTGGGTTTCGCTTTGCCCTCGGTCACGAGCAGCGTTGCCTGGGAAAAGCCCTCAGTCTTCAATTTCCCCGCGATCTGTTGCGCCAGGCGCAGATTGTAGGAGAACTCGGGTTTGTTGCGGGCACTGGTCGCGCCTTCGGAATCCGCGGTGTGTCCGACGTCGATGTCGATCTTGAACTTCGCGGGCTCGCACGCGGACGGCGTCAGCTTGAAAGCTGAATGCGGCAGATTGGCGGGCCCCAGCGCTGCAAGCTTCACGTGATGAGGTTTTGAAGTCGTGTGTTTGGCAGCGACGTGCTTTGACAAGCCGGCGTGCGCGGCGGATTTATCGTGCTTCTTGTCGTCCTTCGCCGAGCCCTTGAGAATATCCAGCAGCGAGCCGGCCTGGCTTGCCCCGATCGGCAGAAGCGCCAATGCGACGGTTGCAGCGATGACGGTGCAATGACGCGAAACATCCGCGCCCCAGCTTGCGATTTTTTCAGCCAATAACGGCAACCCGGCTTTCCCCAGAATGGCTCCCCGTTCGCAACGCAACCCTAACAGGGATTTCGATCAAGGCGTTACTGAAAATTGTTCCAATGCGAAATTTGGAACAAAAGCGCTTTCAGAACGGCGACTTATGACCTGTTACTTTGTTCTCATCTCGTCAAATTTGAGACGCGCCTGCTCGAATTTGGCGTTGAAAAGCCACATCGCGTCGAGGATTTCCCGGTAGTTTGCCGAGGTTCTCGAGCGATCGGTCTGGCCAAACGCAAAGACGCTGTTGTTGCGCAGATATCCCATGATCGTCGGATCTGAAATTCTGTAGGAAAGCAGATTGCCGGACCTGAGCGCGGCCCTGGTCGGCGTCGGAATGATCTGCATCAGCTCGAACAGCTTCATCTGATCGATCGGATCCGGCAGCACTTTTGCGATGGTGGCCACTTGCGGGAAGATATCGGCATGCGTGCTCATCAGGCCGTCGCGCACGGCGGTCCAGTGGTTGAAGCGATGGTCGAGATTGCCGGCGCGCGCCTCTTCCTTGTCGTCGCGCAGGCTCAGCGCAGGATCGAATGAGGCAATCTGCTTCTTGATCGCGGCCCATCTCGCCTGGCCGGTTTGATCTTCGGATGGACCGGTCTGGAAGCTTCCCTTGTATTTGTTCGAGCGCGCATTTCCGGCGTTCTGAATGCCATTGGTCTCGGCGTAGAAGATCCCGACGCTGATGCGGCCCGCGATCGCCGCATCGGCCGCATCGAGGCCCTTGACCCGCGCGACCGCCATGCCCAGATCGGCAACGTCCTTGAACGGCGTATCCGACTTTTGCGCATTGGCGGGCGGCGCATCCAGCACGTCGAAAATCTTGAAGTACTCATCGAGCAGCGATTCGCGGTCGGCGTCAAAATAGGCCGGCGGGATTGCGAATTTGTTGGGCTTTCCAATCCGCCCCGGCAGCACGTCGGTCAGATCCTTGTAGGTGCTGATCATGTCGTTGCGCGCAAGATAGAGCGCTTGCCCCGGCAGGTTCGGCAGCGGCTGATTTGAAGCGATCTGCGCGCGGCGCTGGCGCAGGACCGCCTCGAATTTGCCGGCGGCATTGCTGTACGCCTCGAGCGCCTCGGACTGCCTTTGCGTGAGCGCGCTTTGCTGGCCCATGGCCGTAGACACGAAACCGGGCAGCGCGACCAGAAGTCCGAACGCCAAGGCGGCGATCGGCGTGGTGGTCTTCGTCGCCAGGTTCTTCGTTGCCAGGTTCTTCGTCGCCAAGACGGCTCTCCAAGGTCTCACGCTCACGCGATGCTATCCATCTGATGGTAGACGGGGAACGCACCGTCTGGCGAGAGGGGAACTCAAACGTGAACCGGTCTCTGGCCCGTCACTGATTCCGGCAACGAAGACCACAACCTCGCCAAGGAACCAAAACTCGCTTCCGTACTTGAGCCATCATCTTTGGGTCATCGGCACGGCTCCGTCATGACGGAACACGATTTGGACAGGAAAGCAGAGCGAGCCTTGGTTGCGGTCGTGCTGAGCACGGCAACGCTCATCACGTGCTTTGGCATGTTGGTGTTCAGATAGAATTCGACGCCGTTCAGATGGAACTTAAGGGCCGCCGCAGTGGCGGCCTCTTTCGTGGCGCTTGAGGGGAGGTTTCGGTGGGACTGTTGCAATCGTTTCTTGCGTCCAACAAAAGGCTCTCACAACGGATCACGCCCGATCATTTTCACGAGGCGAACGTCTTTGCCGCCTATCACAAGATAGGGGCGATACTGCTGTCGCATCCCGACACCAAGGTGGTGCTCGACGTTGGCGCGGGAAAGCAATGGCATTTTCCGCAGCATTACAAGAGCTGGTACTCGATCAAACTCATCGGGCTCGACATCGACGGCGCCGAGATGAACGACAACATGCTTCTGGATGAGAAAATAGAGTGCGATGCCGTCGAGAAAATTCCCGTTCCTGCGGGCACGGTCGATCTTGTGATGATCAGTTCGGGGATCGAGCACTTCAGCAACAATGAAATGTTTCTGAACAACGCGTTCGAGGTGTTGCGGCCCGGCGGTTACCTGATCGCACAGTTTCCGGGCCGCTACGCGCCTTTTGCCGTCGCCAACAGGGTGCTGCCGAAATCGACGTCAAAGCGCGTGCTGGCCGCGTCGATGGGCGAGACGTCGGAACATCTCGGCTTCGTCGCGCACTATGATCGCACGAACTATTCCGCCTTCCGGAAGATGGTGCAGGCCGCCGGCTTCAACGTCGTCTACCATCTGCCGGGCTACAACAGCAGCTCGTACTTTGAATTCTTTGTCCCGCTTTATATGGTCTCGTACCTGTACGACAGCACCATGCATGCCATGGGCCTGAGAGACCTCGCGGCCTATAATCTCTGGGTTTTGCGAAAGCCGGGAGACAGCGATTTACCGGAGTTCAAGCTTTACGCCTGGAAATAGAACGACCGCTTCGGCGACCGCCTGGCGCCGCGCATCGGTCGCAGTTGCATTCTTCGCCATGCATTGCCATGGCGCAATGGCAGGCGAGGCGGCCATCGTGCCCGCAGAGCTGCCGCGTGTCGGCACAATCGACGAGCGCTTTCAATCCTTCAACGTCGAGATGGTCACGGTCACGGGTGGACCGTTCTGGAAGCCTTATCCGGCGGCGACGCCTGAGAAAACGGATCTGGTTTCGAACCGTTCGCCGATCGATCTCGCCAGTCCCGTGTTGCGGAAGTTCGCCTCCGCTTTGTCGCCGGCCTATTTGCGCGTCAGCGGCACCGCAGCCAATTCGACGTTCTTTGCCGGTACAAGCAGCGGTCCGTCTCGCGCGCCGGCCGGATTCAAGTACGTGCTGACGCGCCGCCAATGGCGCGACGTGATCGATTTTTCCAATGCAGTCGATGCCCCGATCGTCACGTCCTTTGCCATCAGTCCGGGCACGCGCGATGCGGAAGGACGATGGAAGCCTGATCAGGCGCGACAGCTCATTTCAGCGACACGCGAGGACGGTGGCCACATCGCCGCAGCCGAATTCATGAATGAACCGGATCTGCCCGCGATCGGCGGCGCGCCGACCGGCTATAGCGCCAGCGCCTTTGCGCGGGATTTCGCCGTGTTTCACGCTTTCATGAAACAGGCGGCGGGCGAGGTGATGATCCTCGCACCCGGCACCATGGCCCGTTCGCCGGAGGCAACGGATCTGTTTCTGGCTGCGGCGCCTGGCATCGACGCCGTGTCCTATCATTACTATGGCGCGCTATCCGAGCGCTGCGCGGGAGGGCAGACCGCCGATGCCGCTCTGTCGGAGGAGTGGCTCTCCCGAACCGACGAGACATTGGCGTTTTATCGGGCGCTGCGCGACCGCGCCGCGCCGGGCAAGCCGATCTGGCTCACGGAGACGGCGGAAGCCGCCTGCGGCGGCAATCGATGGAGTTCGACGTTTCTCGACACCTTCAGATATCTCGACCAGCTTGGACGGCTGGCAAAAGCCGGCGTGCAGATCGTGATGCACAACACGCTGGTCGGAAGCGACTATGGCCTCCTCGACGAGACGACGTTCAGGCCGAGGCCGAACTACTGGGCGGCGCTGTTGTGGCGACATTGGATGGGATCCGTGGTGCTCGATGCCGGCGTGCCGATCGGGCAGGGCCTGCATGTCTATGCGCATTGCCAGCGCAAAATGCCCGGCGGCGTGGTGCTGCTCGTCATCAACAACGATGCGCAAAATACGCATGAGCTGACCCTGCCGGTTTCGTCGATGCGGTTCACGCTCGACGCCGCAAGCTTGCAGAGTGCGGCCGTGCGCCTGAACGGGGCGGTGCTGACGGCGGAGGCCGCTGATGGGTTACCCAGGCTCGCCGGGCTGCCGGCTGGTGCGGGCGCGATAAGCTTCGCACCCGCAACGATGACCTTTGTGGTGATTGCCGGCGCCGGAAATCGCAGCTGCAACTAGTTGCCGCGCATTGAGAAAAAGGCCCGATTGACCCCAAAACGAGGAAGGGACGAGAGATGCTGCCCTAGACAAATAGTCTGAAATCAGACATATTGTCTCGGTAGCTCAATCATCTGTCTGGAGACCGCCATGTCCGCATCCAATCCGGCGCGCGCATACGATGCCGTTCTCTTCGATTTGCTGACCGCGCTTCTGGATAGCTGGGCGCTCTGGAACAGCGTGGCTGGCGGCGAAGCGGCCGGTGGTCGCTGGCGCGCCGAATATCTCAAGATCACCTACGGCACCGGCGCGTACCGGCCATATGAGGATCTGGTGGCGGAAGCCGCGCACAACGTCGGCCTGCCGCGCGATCTGGCGACAGAACTTGGGACGAGATACGCCGAACTTCGGCCATGGCCGGGCGTCCGCGATGCTCTGGAGAGGCTGCATGGTGACGGCACCCCGCTTGGCGTGGTGACCAACTGCTCCGAGAAGCTCGGCCGGATTGCGGCGAACTGCGTCGGCGTTCCCTTTGCGGTGGTGGTGACAGCCGAGCGCGCCGGCTATTACAAGCCGCAAGTCCAACCTTATCAGCTTGCGCTGAGGGAGCTGCGAGTCGAACCGCAACGCTGCCTGTTTGTGGCGGGATCCGCCTACGACCTCTTCGGTACTGCAAAGGTCGGCCTGCCGACATGGTGGCACAACAGGAGCAACATGGTCGCTCCTGAGGGCGCGCCAGCTCCGCTGCTTTGCCGCAACGATCTTGCAACGCTTCCCGACTTCGTCGCGGGCACGGAGGCGAAAACATAAAGGCGAAGCCTGCCTTCAGGCCTGCCTTGGGGCTTTCTTATAGCGCGAGCTTCAATCAGAATCGTATTTGTCCGGAGATCTCATGCCTGTCGCCACCTACATCGATCCCCGCAACGGAAAAACCTATCCGCTCGACGTTCCGCGCTGGTGCTCGGACGAGCGCTCGCCGCTCCTGATCACGCCGGGCGCCGGCATCTCTCGCGATGAGATCGACAGCCGCACCCGATCGCTCTGGCGTTATCGCGCGGCGCTGCCGGTCGAGATCACGAAACCGATCACGCTTGGCGAAGGGTGCACGCCACTGGTCCAGCAGGCATGGGGCGACCTCCGCCCGCTCTTCAAGCTCGAATGGTTCAACCCGACCGGCTCCTTCAAGGATCGCGGCTCGGCTGTGATGCTGTCATTCCTGCGGCAGGTCGGCATCGATGCCGTGCTCGAGGACAGTTCGGGCAATGGCGGGTCCTCGATGGCCGGCCTCGGCGCCGCCGGCGGCATGCGCGTCAAGATCCTGGCTCCCGCGTCGACGTCGCCGGCGAAGATCGCGCAGGTGCGCGCCTATGGGGCCGAGGTGCAACTGGTCGAAGGGCCGCGCGAAGAGTCGGAAACGGAGGCGATCCGCCGGTCGCACGAGACGTTCTACGCCAGCCATAACTGGCAGCCGATGTTCCTCGAGGGCACGAAATCCTTCGCCTACGAACTCTGGGAAGACCTCGGATTCCGCGCGCCCGACAACGTCATCGTCGCCGTTGGCGCCGGCAGCAGTCTGCTCGGCTGCGCGTTCGGATTTCGCGAGCTGATGAAGGCCGGACAGATCACGAAGCTTCCGCGCCTGTTCGCCGCACAACCGCTCAACTGCTCGCCGATCGATGCCGCGTTCCAGGCCGGCGTCGATACGCCCGTGGCGCGCGAGGTGCGCAAGACGATCGCGGAAGGCACCGCCATCAAGCATCCGATGCGCCTGCGCGAGATCATCGCCGCGCTGCGCGAAAGCGGCGGCGGCACGATCGCGCTCACGGAAGACGAGATCGTCGCCGCGCTGCGACGGCTTGCCCGGCAGGGGCTGTTCACTGAACCCACCAGCGCGAGCGCAGCCGCGGCGCTGGACAAGCTCGCCGGCGCCGGCGCGATCAAACCGGGCGAGAACACGGTCGTCATCCTCACCGGCTCCGGCCTCAAAGCGGCATCAACCGTCGCCGAACTGGTGCAATGAGGAGCCGCGCGATGAGCCGCAAGAAGCCAACCTCCGGCACAGTGAAGAAATCCGCGGATGGGGAGGTTCTGTTCGACCAGTTGAAGCGGATCGCCCAAGGGCTCGGCGAAACGTTTGCGCCTTTCTGCGAAGTCGTGCTGCACGATCTCACCGATCCGAAGCATGCGATCGTCGCCATCCACAACAACCTCTCGGGACGCAAGATCGGGCAGCCCGCAACGGAGCTCGGGCTCGCCCGCATTGCCGATCCGAACTACGCGCAGGTGATCTCGAACTACGCCAACGCGTTCGCCGACGGCAGGCAAGCCAAATCCACCTCGGTCGGCATCAAGGATGCGAGCGGAACGTATGTCGCCGCACTTTGCCTGAACGTCGACCTGACGCTGTTCCAGGGTCTTCAGAGCGCCATCGGCCAGTTCGTCAGCGTCGATGCGCAGAATGCTCCGCGCGAGTCGCTCAATCCCGCCAGCGCGGAAGCCATCCGCGCCCGCATCGATCAGTTTGCGGCGCGGCGCGCCACCACGCCGCGCGCGCTGAACGCAGAAGACCGCCGCCTTCTGCTGCGCGAACTGAAGGACAGCGGCTGTATGGAGTTGCGGCGGTCCGCCGAGATCGTCGCCGCTCATCTCGGAATCTCTCGCGCCACGGTGTACGCCGATGCCAAATGATCTTCAGACGCTCGAGGCGCTGCAAACGCCCTGCCTGCTTCTCGACGAGGTGCGTCTCAACGACAACGTCTCGCGGATGAAGAAGCATCTGGCCGGTCTGGGCGTCGCCTTCCGTCCGCATCTCAAGACGGCGAAATCTCTCGACGTCGCGCGTATCGCGATGACAAGCCCGGAAGGCCCGGCGATGGTCTCGACGCTGCGCGAGGCGGAATACTTCGCGGGCGGCGGCGTGCGCGACATGATCTACGGCGTCGGCATCGCGCCGGGCAAGCTCGCCCGCGTTTCCGCCATCCGCTCGCGCGGTGTCGACCTCGCCATCATCCTCGACAGCGTCGAACAGGCGGACGCCGTGGTCGCTCACGTCCGCGCTAGCGGCGACGCCATGCCGGTTCTCATCGAAGTCGACGCCGACGGTCACAGGTCCGGTATCGCGCCCTCCGACGCCGCAGCTCTGGTCGACATCGGCCGACGCCTGACCGGCGGCGGGGCGGTGCTGCGGGGCGTGCTGCTTCATGCCGGCGACAGCTATTCCATGAACGATCCTTCGGCTCTCACCGCAGCCGCGGAGAACGAGCGCGCCGCCGCGGTGAAGGCCGCGGAGAGCCTGCGCGCGGCCGGTCTGCCGTGCCCGGTCGTCAGCATCGGTTCGACGCCGACCGCGCGCTACGCCCGTAACCTCGATGGCGTCACCGAGGTGCGCGCCGGGGTCTTCATGATCGGAGACCTCTTTCAGGCCGGCGTTGGCTCGGTCGCAATCGACGACATTGCGCTGACGGTGCTGGCCACTGTGATCGGCCATCAGCGGGCCAAGGGTTGGATCATTACGGACGCGGGGTGGATGGCGCTGTCGCGCGACCGTGGCACCGCGCGCCAACAAGTCGACCAGGGGTACGGTCTGGTCTGTGATCTCGCCGGCCGGCCTTATGGCGAGGTGATCGTCGCTGACGCAAACCAGGAACACGGCATCGTCGCGATTAGAGCAGGCTCATCCGCGGCCTTGCCGGATCTGCCGGTCGGCTCGCGCGTGCGGATCCTGCCGAACCACGCCTGCGCGACCGGCGCGCAGCACGATCGCTATCATGTTCTCGACGCGCGAGGTGCCGTCGGCGCGGTCTGGCCCCGCATCAACGGATGGTGAGATGACGAATTCAATCGAAAGGTTCACCGCGGCAGATGTTGCTGTGCCCGCCGGCCACTATTCGCACGCGACCGCCTGGCGCGGGCTGGTCTTTGCCTCGGGACAACTCGGGATGCGCGGCGATGGGACCCACTCCGCCGACCAGCCGTTCGAAACCCAGGTGCGTCAGGCGCTCAAGAATGTAATCGCCGTTCTTGCCAAGGCGGGTTGCGGTCCGGACCGCGTGTTGCGCGTCACCGCCTACATCGTCGGCGTCGAGAACTGGCCCGCCTTCAACAGGATCTACGCCGAAGCGTTCGAAAGCGCGAAGCCCGCCCGCACCGTCGTCCCCGTGTCCGAGCTTCACCACGGATATCTCGTGGAGATCGACGCCGTCGGCGTGCGAGATCCTTCGGAGTGATGCGTCAGCACGCTGCTTGTGACATCGGCCACGGACGACGAAGCCGTGTGGTCCGGCCCGCTCAGGTGCGACCGCGCGCTCAATGGTTCCCGCTTCGGGCCTCCAAGCAACCTTCAACGTTCTCCAACGTTGCTGATTGAGGCATCGACATCAATTGAGGTTTGAGACATGCCAAACCCGCCACGCAGTCCCATCAATCAGCTCACCAAGAAGAGACTGCCGTCCGCCGCGCGGCGGACGCCTGCAAGCAAGAAGACTTTCGCTGGCCGCGATCCGTCCATGCCGAGACGGGAAGCCACGGGGCAGAAGGCGCGCGAGTCCCGGCTTGCCCGCAACTCGTCATGACGACCGAGCAAAGTGCTCTGCGCGAAGCGGTTTGCGGACGGCAGCCAAATTCCCCCTTGCCCCGTCGGGCAAATCACCGCTAGCTCTTCGCCCCGTCTCGCGCCCGATCCGAGGGGCGTTGCGCATCGTCACCAACGTGGGTAGCGCGGGATGCGATGGACGTGGCGGCGTCACGAGACGGGTGACATCGGCCGCGGACGTTCGCAGGGACGACATCTGGGCGGGAGAGCGGTGGGCCGCCGCTGGCGGTCCGGCCGCATCGTTGTTACATTGATTCCCGCGAGGCTGCGTCGCGCGTCAGGAGCCATATATCCCCGGGGCCTTATCGATCCTTTAGGGAACTGTCCCTGGCCGGGTCCGTGGATCCGGACATATGGTGCCCACCTACTTTCGTAGGGAACTCCGGGATCGAGCGCTTCAACGGCGACCGCGGCTTCGCACTTTCTCTCTGGTTGGTGTGATGTGGCAGGGGGCCTCGCATGTCCGCACTTCCATCCAAGGGTGACTTGCGCAAGAGCGCGCTCGATGCGCGCGATGCGATGGAGGCGGCGGTGCGCACTGCCGCCAGCGAGAAGCTGGCTGCGCGCGGTCTGCCGTTCGAGATATCCCCTGGCGTCATCGTCTCCGGCTATTCGCCGATCCGCAGCGAACTCGATCCCGAGCCCTTGATGCGCAAACTGGCAGGCCAAGGCGCAAAACTCGCGCTGCCGGCGATCCTCGGGCGCGGCAAGTCGCTCTCGTTCCGCGCATGGGTCGTCGGCGATCGTCTCACGATGGGCCCGCTCGGCATTCTCGAGCCGTCGCCGGCCAGGGCCGAACTCATTCCCGACATCATGCTGGTCCCGCTTGCCGCTTTCGATCGCCTCGGCCACCGCATCGGTTATGGCGCCGGTCATTACGACTTCACACTCGCCCATTTGCGGAAAATGAAGCCGATCACGGCCATCGGCCTTGCCTTCGCCGCCCAGGAAATCAAGGCTGTCCCCGCACTCGCGCACGACGTCGCGCTCGATTATGTGCTAACGGAGAAGAAGACGTTCGATTTTCGGAGCACTTAATTGAGAATTCTGTTCGTCGGTGACGTGGTGGGTCGGTCCGGCCGCACCGCGGTGACCGAATATCTACCCGGGATGATCCGCAACTGGTCGCTCGATCTGGTCGTCGTCAACGGCGAGAACGCGGCCGGCGGTTTCGGGATTACCGAAGCGATCTATCAGGAATTGCTCGATGCCGGCGCCGACGCGATCACGCTCGGCAACCACGCCTGGGATCAGCGCGAGGCGCTGGTGTTCATCGAGCGCGCGCCTCGGCTCATTCGCCCGACGAATTTTCCGTCCGGCACGCCCGGCCGCGGTGCGGCGCTGATCGAGACGAAGAGCGGCAAGCGCGCGCTCATCGTCAACGCCATCGGCCGCGTCTTCATGACGCCGTTCGACGATCCCTTTGCAGCGCTGGCCCGCGAACTTGCCGCCTGTCCGTTGCGCGAGGCGGCGGACGCGGTGGTGGTCGATTTCCACGGCGAGGCCTCAAGCGAAAAGCAGGCGATCGGCTATTTCTGCGACGGCCGCGCCAGTCTCGTGGTCGGCACGCATACCCATGTGCCCACAGCCGATCACCAGATTCTCGCAGGCGGGACGGCGTACATGACCGACGCCGGCATGACCGGCGATTACGATTCGATCATCGGCATGCAGAAGGACGAACCGATCCGCAGATTTACGTCGGGCATTCCGGCGGCGCGCTTCGAGCCGGCGATGGGGCCGGCGACATTGAGCGGTGTCGCGGTCGAGACCGACGATGCGACGGGGCTCGCGGTGAAAGTCGAGGCCGTTCGAACCGGCGGGCGGCTGTCGCCGGCGATGCCGGAATTCTGGACGAGCTAAGCGCAACGTGGACCCGCGCGTCAGGCTTGTGCGAGTCAGCTTTGCCGGAAGCCGAGGCGGAACGCGCCCCAATGGCGTCCTCGGACGAAGATCGGCGAGGAGGCGTCCTTCATCAGCACGAAATTGCCGCCGCCCATGTCGCGCCGGTAGGTCTGCAGCAGGAACGGCTTGGTGTTGGCCGCGACCTTTTTCACGGCGCGATCGTTGAAGAGACGCCGGTTGCGGCAGTTCGCGTTGTTCCAGACCGGATCTTTTCCCTGCGGCAAGCGATAGTTCGGGTTGTGGGTCGGCAGATACCCGCCTTTGGCCCAGGCCACGCAAAACACGATGCGCGGATCGGATTTCTGGATCGGGTCCTGAATGGTGGGCAGCACGCGGTCGGTGAACTCGACGTAGTTCGTCATGTATTGCTTGGGATCGGTCCCGGGAATCACGCGATAGTTCTCGTCCATCAGCGCGTCGAGCGTAATCTCGCCGCGCGCGACCGCCGCCTCGAAAACTTCCGCGATCCGCCCGGCGGTCTCGACGACGACGCGGATGAGTGGTGCATCCGACGTTTCCACGCCGCTGTCGGCGATCGCGGCGATCAGGCTTTCGGACAGATCGAGCAGCTTGGTGACGCGCTCGTCCGCATGCTTCAGGTCGCTCGAGGAGAGATCGACGCCCTTGGCAAGGTTGCGCAGTTCCTCGATCACGGTATCGCAGTGACCGAGATTGGACGTTGCAGCCTTGGCGACGCCGTCGATCTCCTGGCCGACCTTGGTGAAGCCTTCCTGGACGCGAGCGATGATGTTCTGGATCTGCGTGGCGCCTTCGCTCGCGGTCTTGGCCCGCGAGGAGGCTTCGCCGCTTTCACCGATCAGGTTGCCGAGCTGACCGTCGAGGTCGCGCATGGTGTCGCCGATCTGGTGGGTCGCCTGGCGGGTGGCTTCCGCAAGACTCTTGACCTCGCTTGCAACGACCGCAAAGCCCCGGCCGGCCGTGCCCGCGCGGGCCGCCTCGATGGTCGCATTCAGCGCCAGAAGATTGGTCTGCTTGGCGATCGCCTCGATCGAGCTAGAAACCTTCGTCACCTGCGCCAGCGCCGACGAGACCGCGCTCAGCCTGTCCTCGATCCGGCCGACCGATTCGACCAGTTCCGAAATGTGTTTGATCGCGGCCTCGACCGCGCCCCGCGACTGATTGATTTCGTCGACAGTCTCCGACGACGCCGACTGGACCGCCCGCGAGGCATCGGCGATGTCGTGGTTGGCGGAGACCATCGTCTCCGCGGTCTTCTGCAGATGCGCAAAGTGCTCCGATTGCGTCGAAACCCGGCTGGCGACCTCCTGCACGTTGCCGGCGACGTCGGCAAGTTCGACCCCGAGGCCGCCAAGCTGATTGCTGAGCTGATCGACGAGCCGTTCACCCTCCGACCGCACGGGAGAAACTTCAGGTCCAGCAGACTTTGCGGCGGACATCGCCTGACTCCAACCGATTCGGGTTCTCGCTCATCTTATGCAACGCGCCTTGAAAGCCAGCAATCCACCCTAAAGTTTATAGGCGGTGCGGAATCCGCCCCAGTGCCTGCCCTTGACGCGGATCGGCACGTCGATCTCGCGCATCATCACCGTGACGCCGTTGCCCATGTCGCGCGCGTAACTCTGGATCAGATAGGTGCGCTGGTTGCGGCCCGCCGCAAGGCCGGCCGTGTCGTTGAAGATGCGGCGGTTGCGGCTATGGGCGGTATTCCAGGCGACGTCGCCTGGCCGCTGCGGATGGGAATAGACCTTGTTGTGCACCGGCAGGTAGCCGTTGCGGTCGATCGCAACGCAGAACACCATGCGCGAATCCTTGGCGAGGAAGGCTTCCTGGAACGCCGGCAGCGCGCGATCGGCCCAATCGAGGATACGGCTGCGGTGCTGCACCGGGTTGGTGCCGGATATCTCGACATAGTCCGTATCGAACATCGCCTCCATCGAGATCGCGCCGCTTGTGACCGCCTGTTCGAACATCTGGTTGAGCTGAACACCGGCTTCCATCGCGCGGGTGACGAACTCGGTGTTCTCGTCGTGGATCGCCCACATTTTGTCTTCGATGGTCTCGATGAGGGCCGCATCGTTGGTCATGATGCTCGCCTGAACGCCAGCGCTCGACCGTTCGCCGCTGCGGATCTTGCAGGCGCCGATATCCTGCAACGTGGCGTTGAGGGCTTGATTGAGCGGCACATTGGCGGCGTTCGGACCGCCGATCAGGATGCTCTCGACGGAAATCTCGTAGACCTGCGCCGCGATGCGGCCCTGCGGGGTGTCGATCTCGATCCTCAGGTTGCAGGGCAGCCGTTCCTGTTTGCGACGGTCGGCCCGCAGGTCGTGGCCGAGCAGCACCGCGCAGCGGGTCTTGAGCTTTTGCGCGAAGATGGTGACCGCGTTGCCGGCATTGGCGACATGCTCGCGATGCGCCTCCGCCTCCTTCGCAGCGTGATCGATCTCGCTGGCGCTGGACCCAACCGAAGCGATGAAGTTCGAGGCGGTCGCAACGTTCTCGGTCATCTCCTGGGTGGTCGCCTGCTGCTCGGCCACCGCCCCGTTGACGTTTTCGAACACCGGGCGGATTGCCTGGATGGCTTGCGAAATCCGATGCACCGCTTCGACCGATCCGGCGGCGTCGCGTTGCAGCGCGTCGATCTTTTTCTTGATCTCTTCGGTTGCGTCCTGGGTCTGCACCGCCAGGGCCTTGACCTCGGAGGCGACCACCGCGAAGCCGCGTCCGGCCGTGCCGGCGCGCGCGGCTTCGATGGTCGAGTTGAGCGCGAGCAGGGTCGTTTGCCGCGCGATATGCGCGATCAGATTGACGACATTGCCGATCGCGGCCGAGGAATCCTTGAGGCGATCGACATTGGCGCTGGCTTCGTGCGCGGCCGCGGCTGCCTCGTCGGCGAGTTTGCCGGCATCGCGGACCTGCGAGCCAATGCCTTTCGCCGAATCGGCGAACTTGTCGGCGGCCTGAGAGAAAATGGTTGCGGTGCTCTGGGCCTCGTTCGAGCGCGCGCTCAGCGCGTCGGTACGCTGTCGGACGGCGGCAAGCGTGGCTGCGGTGGCGTCTGCGCCGCCGGCAACTGCACTCGCCGCGCGTTCGAGCTGGCGGATCATGCCACCGAGCTCGATTTCGAGCAGTTCGAGAATCTGCCGGACCGATTCGGCTTCGGAGTAATCGCCATCTTCCGTCACAGGAGCCGGCTTCGCCTGGGATTGAGGCGCAGGCGCGGGTGGCGGGAGGGCGGCTTTCCGGAACAATCCAATCGCCATGGGTTTCTCAGTAAGCGGGTATGTTGACGATCATCGTCCCACCCCGCCGTGAAATCATGGTTAACAAATGCCTGACTTGGAGGCAGTTTCCGCTACCTTGGTACCGAAAACGTCGCCAAATCTTTGATTTCAGCCAGTGGGAAGCCTATAAGGCCGCGCTTTCCACCCAAATCACCTAGTGGAGTGGATTTTACATTCGCTGCCCATTCGCAGCGGGCTCGTCAAGCGAATGTAAAATCCGAAACTCCACTAGAAACCTATGTTTTTGCTAGTGGTCCTTCGATTCTAACATTCGCAAAAGCGCCCGCTGCGACGGGATGCAAATGTTAGAATCGGACCACTAGTTTTCGACTTCCAGAGATCAGGCATGGCCGGACATTCCCAATTCAAGAACATCATGCACCGCAAGGGGCGTCAGGACGCCCAGAAGTCGAAGCTGTTCGGCAAGCTCGCGCGCGAAATCACGGTCGCGGCCAAGCTGGGGACGCCTGACCCCGCGATGAACCCGCGGCTTCGGGCAGCGGTGATCGCCGCGCGGCAGGAAAACATGCCAAAGGACAATATCGAGCGCGCGATCAAGAAGGCGATCGGCGGCGACAGCGAGACCTATGACGAAATCCGCTACGAAGGTTACGGCCCGGGGGGCGTTGCCGTGATCGTCGAGGTGCTGACCGACAACCGTAACCGCGCGGCCTCCGACATCCGCTCCTATTTCACCAAATCCGGCGGCAATCTCGGGGAAACCGGCGCGGTCTCGTTCATGTTCGATCGCACCGGTATCATCGAATACGACGCCAAGGTGGCGTCCGACGATGCCATGCTGGAAGCGGCAATCGACGCCGGCGCCGACGACGTGCTGTCCAGCGAAAGCGGCCACGAAGTCTATGCCTCGCAGGAAACCTTTCGCGACGTCGCCAAGGCGCTGGAGGCGAAGTTTGGCGAGGCGCGCAAGGCAGCCGTGATCTGGAAGCCGCAAAATACGGTCGCGGTCGACGACGAAACCGGCGAGAAGCTGTTGAAGCTGATGGACCTTCTGAACGAGCACGACGACGTCCAGAACGTCTATGCCAACTTCGAGATTTCCGACGCGCTTGTGGCCAAGATGGGCGGATAAGGTCGCCCGGCCGACCGCCAACGGCGACGCCAAACGCGAATCTTGGGTATAAGTGCCCATGTCCTCCCAGCCGATTCGCCCTCCTATCCGGATCCTCGGCATCGACCCAGGCCTGCGCCGCACGGGCTGGGGCGTGATCGAGGTTGAAGGCAACCGGCTCGTTTATCTCGGTTGCGGATCGGTCGAGCCGCCGGACGATCTGCCGCTTTCGAGCCGCCTGCTTGCCATTCATGAGGGACTGGCCACTGTCCTCGGCGATTTTCGCCCCGCCGAGGCTGCCGTCGAGCAGACCTTCGTCAACAAGGATGGCGTGGCAACGCTCAAGCTCGGCCAGGCCCGTGGCGTCGCGATGCTGGCGCCTGCGATGTTCGGCATTTCGGTTGCGGAGTACGCGCCCAACCAGGTGAAGAAGACGGTGGTCGGCGCCGGCCACGCCGACAAGAACCAGATCATGGTGATGTTGAAGGTGCTGCTGCCGAAGGCCGAGCCTAAGTCCGCTGACGCGGCCGACGCGCTCGCCGTTGCGATCACGCATGCCCATCACCGCACCAGCGCTGCAATGCGGCTCAAGGTGGTCGGTCTATGATCGGCAAGCTCAAGGGTCTGATCGATTCCTACGGCGAGGATTTTGTGATCCTCGATGTCGGCGGCGTCGGCTATCAGGTGCATTGCTCCTCGCGCACCTTGCAAGGCTTGCCCGCGCCCGGCGAGGCGGCGGTGCTCTCGATCGAGACTTACGTTCGCGAGGACCAGATCAAGCTGTTCGGCTTCAAGAGCGACATCGAGCGCGAATGGTTTCGGCTGTTGCAGACGGTGCAGGGCGTCGGCGCCAAGGTCGCGCTCGCCGTGCTGGGCACGCTCTCGCCGTCCGACCTCGCAAATGCGATTGCGCTGCGCGACAAGGCGGCGGTGACGCGCACGCCCGGCGTCGGCCCGAAGGTCGCCGAGCGCATTGTCACCGAATTGAAGGACAAGGCGCCTCACTTTGCCAATGTCGATCCGGCGGTCGTCAGTCTCTCCGGCGCGATCGACGACTCTCGCGCGCCTCGCCCGGTGACGGATGCGATCTCCGCGCTGGTCAATCTCGGCTACGGCCAGCCGCAAGCGGCCGCCGCGATTGCCGCGGCCTCGCGCAGCGCCGGTGAAAAAGCCGAGACCGCGCAGCTCATCCGGCTGGGCCTGAAGGAACTGGCGAAGTAGGTTATTCGTTGCTAGCCGCCGCCTCGAAGGAAATGCATCGTCGACCATGCTGAGCAAGAAAGACAAGGAACTGATCGCCGCCGCCACCAAGGCAATCAGCGAGCGCTATCGCAACGACTGGCAGGAAGTCGGCGCGGCAATGCGCACGCGCGACGGCCGCATCATTACCGGCGTGAATATCGACGCCTATATCGGCCGGATCGCGGTTTGCGCCGAAGCGATTGCGATCGGCCGCGCCATCACCGAGAGCGGCGACCACGGCATCGAGACCATCGTCGCCGTGCGTCACCCCAAGCCCGATGAGCCCGGCAAGATCGCGGTGGTCTCGCCCTGCGGCATCTGCCGCGAGTTGATTCACGACTATGACGCCAAGGCGAAAGTGATCGTGCCCAACAACGGACGCACGCCGAAGGTAGTGACGATCGGCGAATTGTTGCCCAACAAATACCGGCGGGGCAACGAATGAATCCCCCGCGCATGGTCACGCCCGAGCGCCGCGCTGAGGATGGCGGCGATACCGCGCTGCGCCCGCAATCGCTGTCCGACTTCGTCGGTCAGGCCCAGGCGCGCAAGAATCTCTCGATCTTCATCGAAGCAGCGCGCAAGCGCGGCGAGGCGCTCGATCATGTGCTGTTCGTCGGTCCGCCTGGTCTCGGCAAGACCACGCTCGCGCAGATCGTTGCGCGCGAACTCGGCGTCGGCTTTCGCGCGACCTCAGGCCCCGTGATCGCCAAGGCCGGCGAACTCGCCGCGCTTCTCACCAATCTCGAAGAACGTGACGTGCTCTTCATCGACGAGATCCATCGCCTGAGCCCCGCGGTCGAAGAACATCTCTACCCCGCGATGGAAGATTTCCAGCTCGACCTCATCATCGGCGAGGGACCGGCGGCGCGCTCGGTCAAGATCGATCTTGCCAAGTTCACACTGGTCGGCGCGACGACGCGCGCTGGGCTCTTGACCAATCCCTTGCGCGACCGTTTCGGGATTCCGGTGCGGCTGAATTTCTACACCGAAGACGAGTTGGAAAAGATCGTCACCCGCGGCGCCCGCGTGCTGCAAATCGGCATGACCGCCGATGGCGCCAACGAAATCGCCCGCCGTGCTCGCGGTACGCCGCGCATCGCCGGGCGGCTGTTGCGCCGTGTACGAGACTTCGCGTCCGCGGCGGATGCGGATTCCATCGATCGCAAGATTGCCGACACTGCGCTGAGCGCGCTGGAGGTCGATGCGGCGGGCCTTGACGCGATGGATCGCCGTTATCTCACGACGATTGCGATGAACTATGCCGGCGGGCCGGTTGGTGTCGAGACGCTTGCCGCGGCGCTGTCGGAGCCGCGCGATGCGATCGAAGACATCATCGAGCCGTTTCTGATCCAGTGCGGCTATCTGCAGCGCACTCCGCGCGGGCGTCTGTTGACGTCGCATGCGTTCCGTCACCTGGGCTTGGCGGAACCTGCGCGCGATCCGGCGCAGTTCGGATTGTTCGGCAACGACAGCGAGGACGAATGACACCGCGCGCCGTTGTTGCGCGATCGTCTCGTGCAGATGAAGAATCAGTAACCTTACTGCGCAATATCTGCACAAACGTTCCGTAATTCAGCTGTATTCTCCGGCGAAAAGCAGGCTGCATCACAATCGGCTCTTTATGCTCTCACGCCGCCATTTTCTGCGTACATTTTCTGGTCTCGGCGTTACCGGCGTTTCGACGGTCGCTTACGGATTCAGCGAGCCGGAACTTCAGCTTCGGGTCACGCGCTATCACGTTTCGCCGCCGCAATGGCCGGCCGACTTCAATCTCAAGATCGCCGTCATTACCGATATTCACGCCTGCGATCCCTGGATGTCGCTGGAGCGCATCCAGACGATCGTCGACCACACCAACATGCTCGGCGCCGACGTGACGGTTTTGCTTGGCGACTATGTCGCCGGTCACCGCAACGTGACGCGGGTTATTCCGGCCAACGAATGGGCCTCTGTTCTCGCTGGTCTCAAGGCGCCGCTCGGCGTGCATGCCGTGCTCGGCAATCATGACTATTGGGAAGACCTGATTGTGCAGCGACAGGGCGCAGGAACGACGATTGCCCGCCGCGCGCTCGAAGGCGCCGGCATTCCGGTTTACGAGAACGACGTCCAGCGCCTGAGCAAGGCTGGCCGCCCTTTCTGGCTTGCCGGCCTCGGCGATCAACTCGCCTTTGTTTTTGCGCGCCGCTACGGCCTCGTCAGGCGGAGGGGCGTCGACGATCTTTCCGCAACGCTCGCCAAGGTGACGGACGACGCGCCGGTCATTTTGCTGGCGCATGAGCCGGACGTCGTACATCGCGTGCCGTCGCGGGTCGCGCTCCAGCTCTCCGGCCATACCCATGGCGGTCAGGTGAGGCTTCTCGGCTGGTCGCCGGTCGCGCCTTCCGGGCAACGGCTTGCTTACGGCCATATCCGCATGAACTGCGACGTCGTCGTCTCCGGCGGGCTTGGTTGCAGCATCGTGCCGTTCCGGCTCGGCGTGCCGCCGGAAATCGTGCTCGTGACGGTGGGCAAAACTGCGCCAGTTCTCTCGTAACGCCTCAACATTACAGCCTGCGCTTGCGCGGCAGGCGGATTTTGCGCAAAACCGTGAAAAAGCCAAAACGTGGTGCGCAATTGACCTTAACCCATCTCGACGGCGAAATCCGCGACGGTCGCCACCAGATGCAGATCCGCGTCTTTTACGAGGACACGGATTTCTCCGGCATCGTCTATCACGCCAACTACCTGCGCTTCATGGAGCGCGGCCGCACCAACCATTTGCGGCTGATGGGCGCCGAGCAGCACGCATTGTTTTCGGAAGCCGAGACCGAGACGCCAGGCTTTGCCTTCGTGGTGCGCTCGATGAAGCTCGATTTCCTCAAACCAGCGCGGATGGACGATGTGCTCGACGTCGTGACTTGGCCGGTCGCGGTGAAGGGCGCCTCGATCGTCCTGGCGCAGGAGGTACGGCGCGGCAACGACGTTCTTGTCACGGCAGAGGTGCGGGTCGCGTTCATCAGCGAGGGCAGGGCGCAGCCGATACCGAAATCGATCCGCGCCCTGATGAAGGCCGATCTCGACTAGGCATTTCGGAACAGCGTCGATTGGTTCTCGCAATCGACTGATAGCAACACGGCCATCGAACTCCCACGATTGAAGCGATAGTCTTGGCTCGCAATCGAAAACAGCCGGGAGATGATCATGTCGCGTCCGCCATTGCCGCCGTTCACCCGCGAGACCGCCGCGCAGAAGGCGCGCATGGCGGAAGACGCCTGGAATTCACGCGACCCTGAACGCGTGGCGCTTGCATACACGGAAGACAGCCGCTGGCGTAACCGCTCCGAAGTGTTTGAGGGGCGCGCCGCGATCGTTGCGTTTCTCACGCGCAAATGGGCGAAGGAGCTCGACTATCGCCTGATCAAGGATCTCTGGGCCTTCGACAACAACCGCATCGCGGTGCGCTTTCAATATGAATGGCATGATGCGAGCGGCCAGTGGCACCGCTCCTACGGCAACGAGCAATGGGAGTTCGACGAGCACGGTCTGATGCGCCGGCGCGAAGCCAGCATCAACGACATCGCGATTTCCGAAAAAGACCGCCGCTTCCATTGGCCCGCGCCGGGACCGCGGCCTCTCGATGTGCCGGGATTGGGTGATAGCCCGTTCTAGTGAGCTCACTCGCGTTCCCCGGACGCGCAGCGCGATTCCGGTGCGCTGCTGATCCGAGGTCCACGTCGCTTTTGCCAGGTCCCGGATCTGCGATGCGACGTGAAGATACGCTGCATCGCGTCCGGAACACGAGCGTCCATCAAGCCGCGGTCTTGTGCCGTGCGATTTCGGCCTTATACAGCTCGAACTCTTCGGCGATCGCTTTCGCGATGCTCGGGCGCGTGCGCAGCCGCTCGTAATAGGCCTTCACCGCAGGCCATTTCGCCAGCTCGATCGGCGGGGTCGCCATGGTCCAGTTGATGACGGTGACGAGATAGGCGTCGGCAACGGTGAAATGGTCGAGCAGGAATTCGCGGCCCTTGAGATGGTGCTCGAGATAATCGAGCCGCGAAAGGCCCTTGCCGAGCGTGTAGGTCTTGGCCTCCGGCGGTGCCTTCTTGTCAAGCAGCGTCACGAACAACCCCTTGTGCAGTTCGGTGCCGATGAAACAGAGCCATTGATGCAGCCGGCTTCGGTCCATGCCTGACGAGGTGCCGAGGCCTGCTTCCGGAAAGCGATCGGCGACATACTGCAGGATCGCGGCGTTCTCGGTCAGCACCTCTCCCTCATCGGTGCGCAGGGTCGGCACCAGCCCGAGCGGATTGATTTTGCGAAAATCAGAGCCGTCGTTCTGCACGACCTTGGTCTTCGCATCGACTTCCAGATAGGTCGCCTTTTTGCCGGCTTCGTAAAGCGCAATGCGGGTCGCAAGCGAGCAGGCGAGCGGTGAGAAATAGAGATCCATGGCGGCTCCTTTCCGGATTCGGCTCGTGTCATTCGAGCGCGGTTGATTTTTATACTGTTTCGCATAATATAAGGTGCGTCAAGGAATTTATTGCGAAATGGTACAAAAAAGTAAAAAGCCGCCGGAAATCAATGCGGAAGCTCCCAAGCGCCGCGGACGGCCGCGCGCCTATGAGCCGGACGTCGCGCTGGGCAAGGCGCTCGAGCTGTTTCGCAAGGGCGGCTTTGCGGCGACCTCGCTCGACGATCTCAGCGCGGCGACCGGCATGAACCGGCCGAGCCTTTACGGCGCGTTCGGCGACAAGCGCGAACTCTACATCAAGAGCTATGCGCGCTATCGCACCGACGCCCGCGCGGCGATGATCGAGATTTTCAGGGGCGAAATGCCGATCCGCGAAAGGCTGAAGCGCGTCTATGCGGCGGCGCTCGATATCTATGTTGCCGATACGTCGGATCCGAAAGGCTGTTTCACCGTGATGACGGCCGCTTCCGAAGCGGTGGCCGATCCCGAAATTCGCGCGATGGTGCTCGACGGATTTGTCGAACTCGACAAGGCCTTCGCGTCGTCCTTCCGCCGCGCCAGGGAAAAGGGCGAATTGCCGCCGTCTGCCGATCCCATTGTTTTGGCGCAGTTGGCGTCCGCCACCATTCACACCATCGCCATCCGCGCGCGAGCGCGGGTCCCCCGTAAGGAGCTGGAGGCGATCGTGAAGGGCGCGATCGGCGTGATGTGCGGAACGTCCACACAATAATGTCGTCGTCCCGGCGAAAGCCGGGACCCATACGCCGCGGCTTCACGTTTTGGCGTGCGAGCCGACGCTTTCATGAAAATATCTAAGACCCGTAGTTATGGGTCCCCGCGTACGCGGGGACGACATGGAGAATTTAATACCCGCGGGTAGGATCGACGAGATTCTCCAGCGGCTCACCGGCCTCGAACTGCGCGATCTGGCGTGCGACATATTTCGAGATTTCGTCGGGATCTGTGTCAGCGGCGTTGTGCGGCGTCAGCACCACCTTCGGATGGGTCCAGAACGGACTATCCGGCGGCAACGGCTCGGTCGCGTAGACGTCGAGCGAGACGCCGCCCAACGTGCCGTCGTCGAGACACGACAGAATATCGGTTTCGTTCTGCAAGCCGCCGCGGCCGGCATTGATCACGACCGGTGCGCCAAGCGGGCTCGTTCGATTCAGCTTTGCGAAAAGCTCCCGGTTGAGAATGTGCCGTGTGTCCGGCGTCAGCGGCAGCAGCGAGACAAGAATGTCGGTGCGCTGCAGGAACGCATCGAGCTGCGCCTTGCCGTGGAAGCATTCGACACCCTTGATGGTTTTCGGGCTGTTGCTCCAGCCGACCACCTTGAAGCCGAGTCGCACCAAAACTTCCGCGGCATCCGCGCCTAACGTGCCGAGCCCCATGACCCCGACCGTGATCGCCTCGGCCGGCCATTGATATTTCGGTTGCCATCGCTTCGCGCGCTGGCTGTCACGCAAATAAAGTTCCTGCCGGTGGTGCATCAGGACATGCAGCGCGACATACTCGGTCATGCGGTGGGTGAGATCGCCGACGGAGACGCGCACCAGCGGCACTTTCGGCAGGGTCTTGTCGGCCATCAGCGCATCGACGCCGGCGCCGAGGTTGAAAATGACCTTCAGGTTCGGAAACGACGCCAACTCGCCCGGCACCGGCTTCCAGACCGCGGCGTAATGAACGCTGGCCGGATCGCCGCCGCTGTCAGTCGCGAGCCAGACCGGACGGTCGGCGCAGACCTGGTCAAATCGTTGTTTCCATCGTGCCGGCGACCAGTTTTCGGTGCCGCCATGGATCAACAGCGCCAACGTGCCTTTTTTCGTCGTCATTTCACCTCTCATCCCGGAACCCGGGCTAGTTTTCAGCACGAATATTTTTCCGTAAGCAATGTCGGAGCGGGGCCATCCCGCCCGTCCTAGGGACCTGAGAAGGAGCCTTGCCCATGATGTATGCCATACTTTGCTATCACGACGAGGATTTCGTCGGCTCCTGGACCAAGGAGCAGGACGCCGCGGTCATGTCGAAGCTTTCGGTCGTTCAGGACAAATTGAAGAAGGAAGGCCGGCTGGGTCCGGTCGCCCGGCTGCTGCCGACCACCGCGGCCACGACCTTGCGCAAGGACGGTCCGCCGGTCGTGCTCGACGGCCCCTATGCCGAGACCAAAGAGCAACTGCTCGGCTTCTATATCGTCGATTGCGAAAATCTCGATGCTGCGCTCGACGTCGCGCGAGACCTCGGCGCCGCCAATCCGGGCGGGGCCTATGAGATTCGCCCGGTCGGCCTGTTCGACGCCGGAACGAGGGCGAAGTGACAGACGTCGGCTGGATCGATGCGGCCCTGACATCGGCGCGTCCCCAGGCCGTCGGCGCACTTCTGCGCTATTTCCGCAATCTCGATACCGCGGAAGAAGCATTCCAGAACGCCAGCCTGCGCGCCCTGAAAAGCTGGCCGCAGAATGGCCCGCCGCGCGATCCGGCGGCATGGCTGATCATGGTCGGCCGCAATGCGGCGATCGACGAGGTGCGCCGCTCGAACAAGCAGGAGGCGCTGCCAGAGGACGCTGCCATTTCCGATCTCGATGACGCCGAGGAGGAAATCGCAGAGCGGCTCGACGGCTCGCATTATCGCGACGACATCCTGCGGCTCTTGTTCATCTGCTGCCATCCGGACTTGCCGGCGACGCAACAGATCGCGCTGGCGCTGCGCATCGTCTCGGGCCTCTCCGTAAAGCAGATCGCGCGCGCATTTCTGATTTCGGAAGCGGCGATGGAGCAGCGGATCACCCGTGCCAAGACGCGCGTCGCCAAGGCCGGTGTTCCCTTTGAGACGCCCGGGGCGGTCGAACGAAGCGAGCGGCTCGCGGCTGTCGCCGCGATGATCTATCTGATCTTCAACGAGGGCTACTCGGCGAGCGGCGAGACCTCCGAAATCAGGATGCCGCTGTGCGAGGAGGCGATCCGGCTGACGCGGCTGTTGCTACGGCTGTTTCAGAGCGAACCGGAGATCATGGGGCTCACAGCGCTGCTCTTGTTGCAGCACGCCCGCGCGGCAGCGCGATTCGATGCAAATGGCGAACTGGTGCTGCTTGAGGATCAGGACCGCACGCTGTGGAATCAGAAATTGATCACCGAGGGCGTGGCGCTGATCGACAAGGCGATGCGGCATCGCCGCTCAGGGCCGTACCAGGTGCAGGCGGCGATCGCGGCGCTGCATTCGCGCGCGGCAAAGTTCGAAGATACCGATTGGGCGCAGATCGATCTGCTCTATGGCGCGCTTGAGGTCATGCAGCCTTCGCCCGTGGTCACGCTCAACCGCGCGGTCGCGGTATCGAAAGTTCGCGGGCCGGAGGCAGCGCTTGCGATGATCGAGCCGCTCGGCGAGCGGCTCTCCAGTTACTTTCATTATTTCGGCGTGCGCGGCGCTTTCCTGATGCAACTCGGCCGTAACGACGAGGCGCGTGTCGCCTTCGATCGCGCCATCGCGCTTGCCAACACCTCGGCGGAAGCCGCCCATATCCGCATGCATCTGGATCGCCTGATGCGCGACTGCCAATCGCCAGTGGTCCGATTCTAACATTCGCATCCCTTCTCAGCGGGCGCCTTTGCGAATGTTGGAATCACAGGACCACTGGAAAATACAGGTTTCTAGTGAAGTTTAGGATTTGACATTCGCATCCCGAGTATGCGGCGGGGCGGGTAGCGAATGTCAAATCCACTCCACCAGCGCCGCCGTCACAAAGAGCAAAAAATAATTCGAAAACTTTGTCGGTCCGCCGTCCCCCCGTTCGTCTTTAGGGCAGAGAGCCCGCTGAGACAGGGGACGCGAGATGAACATGCAGACCTTCCAGATCATGATCCTGCTGCTTGATGCTTTCATCAAGCTCGCGCCGTGGCGGACTGTCACGCAAGCGTTGGGCCGGATCGGTTATGGATTGAGCGAAGGCTTCATCCACGGCCTTAAATTGGCAACGCCAGCGATTGCGGGTCTCGGTTTGATTGCAATAGCCTCTGTCTTTGGGCCCGCATTCGCCGGTTACGTCGTCGGCGTCGTTCCATCGCATGTATCCCGTGGCGGCCTTGCGTTCAGCTACATTGTCTCTGCATTTTATATCGGCGTGGCGCTGTGGGCCGGCGTCTGGTGGGATCGCTGCAACAAGCAGGCTTCTGCAGAGGCGTAACCACCGCTTGTTGTGACTGACCATGAAAGGAAGCATCGATGCTTGAGACCGTCGCTATCGTCGCTGTCGTGCTGGCGATCGCCATTGCCGCAGTTCTGATCCTCGCCGCGGCGAAGCCGGATAGTTTCACGGTCCGGCGGTCGGCGCTTATGCAGGCGCCGGCGGAACGAATTTTTCCGCTGGTCAATAATTTTCAGCAGTGGGCCAGTTGGTCTCCGTGGGAAAACCGGGATCCCGCAATGAAGCGCAGCTTCAGCGGACCCGAGAGCGGAAAGGGTGCGGCTTACGCATGGGACGGGAACAGGAATGTCGGTTCCGGCCGCATGGAAATTCTCGATGCCTCATCGCCGTCAAAAATTGTGATCAAACTCGACTTCATCAAGCCGTTCGAAGGTCACAACACTGCGGAGTTCGCCTTTGTGCCCGAGCGCGACAGCTCCGCCACCAACGTCATCTGGGTCATGCAGGGCCCTTCGCCCTTCATGTCGAAGGTGATGCAGGTGTTCATGAACTTCGACGCCATGATTGGCAGGGATTTCGAAGCCGGCCTTGCCAGTCTGAAGAAGCTCACCGAGAAATAGGCGCAACAGTTAACAGCAGGAGGAAGTGATGCCACTCAACCCCTATCTGTTTTTCAACGACAATTGCGAGGCTGCCTTCAAGTTCTATGAGAAGGCGCTGGGCGGCAAGATCGAGATGATGCTGCGAGCCGACGAAGGGCCGGCCGATATGAAGCCAGGCCCCGGCCGCGAGAAGTTGATCATGCATGTGCGCATGTCGATCGGCGGCCAGTTGCTGATGGGATCGGATTCACCGCCCGAGCATTTCAACAAGCCGCAAGGCTTTTCGGTTTGCCTCACGATCGCGGATCCCGCGGAAGCCGAGCGCAAGTTCAACGCGCTGGCCGATGGCGGCAGCCCCAATATGCCGTTTGGCAAGACCTTCTTCGCCAAGGGCTTTGGCATGTGCGTCGATAAGTTCGGCATCCCGTGGATGGTGAACTCGCCACTCGAGGGAATGTAGGGCGCCTAACTCAACGGGTCAGCGGCAGGTCGGATAAAGCGCCGCCAGTTCGCGCCCGCGCAACAAGAGCAGGTGCGATGTCAACCCGCCGCGGCGAACGATCCAGTCGCGCACGCCGGCCGGATAGGCCTGGAGCACCAAGGCGGAGGCCTCCGGCTCCGCGTACATTCGGCCGCGCCGGTCCATCGAACGTGCGGCATGAAAACCGAGCACGGCGCGGCGCGTCATGCAGATGCGCGAACTCGGCACCATGCTGAGGACGAGCGTGCAGGCGGAAAGACAGGGGCCGTCGATGACGACGCGTTCACCGGAGTCGCGCACGCGCTCAAACAGATCGAGAAAGGGACCGACCTGGCCGCCTCGACTCCCCAGGATCCGGACCTCGGCCTGGGCCCGGGGCGCTGCAATGGCGCAGAGCATTGCAGCAAGGAGGACTGCGTTCCAGATTGTCGTTCGCGCCATGAAGACTCTACACAATTGTACCAACGAGACTATCAATGATCATCCCGCAGGCAAAGTTCCGTCATCCGCCGTCACGGCGCGATAGTTGTCATCATCGGCAAGCCGGAATTACGGCCGGTTCAGGCCGCGGCCCGATTCTTGATCGCGCCGACAATCGCGGTGAGAACCGCGCCTGCAACACCGCTGCCAGCCGCCTGACCGATGATACTACCGATATCCGGCGCGGATGCTGAATTGGCGAGCAGCGGAATCAACATCCCGAGAAGCTGGCCTCCGGCGCCACCACCGATCGCGCCGGCGATGGTGTTTCCGATCGTTCCGAGATCGATGTTCTTGGCCGCGCCCGCGGCGACGTTACCGCCGACTGCGCCGGCGATGATCTGGATAATAAGGTTGATGAGCATACCCGACATGGCACGAAACTCCCGCGATCCGGTGTTCAGTTTCAGCCTGTTCGCCAGCGCCGGACCATCGCCGGACAGCCCAACCTTAGGTGGTTGGCCGGCGAAGGTCACGCTGCGCCAGCGAAGGAAAATGAAAAATAGGCGAGGCCGCCCGCGGGAGAGACAAGCTCTATCCGTTGCGCCGCGCGCCGCGCAGCGTCGGCAACCCGATGCCGGCCGCATCGAAGCCGCCATCAACGGCGAGAATTTGGCCGGTGATGTAGCTCGCCCGGTCGCTGCAAAGGAAGAACACCGCCTCCGCCAGTTCTTCCTCGAGGCCGTAACGGTTGAGCGGGATCGCGTCGTGATAGTCGGCGCGGATTTCAGCGCTGTGAACCGCTTTCGCCATCGCGGTGTCGACCGGCCCCGGAGCGACACCGTTGACGCGGATTCCGAGCTCGGCGAGTTCGACCGCAAGCTGCTTGGTCAGATGCGCCAGGCCAGCCTTGCTGGAGCCATAGGCCGAGCGCAGCGTCGAGGCGCGCAATCCCGAGATCGAGGTGATGTTGACGATTGCGCCACCGCCGTGATGTCGCATCAGCGGCACCGCCGCTTTGGTGCAGAGGAACGGCCCGGTGAGGTTGACCGCGAGCACGCGGCTCCAGTCGGCGTCGGATGTCTCCATCAACGGCGAAAATACGGCAACGCCGGCATTGTTGATGAGCACATCGAGCCGGCCGAAGCGGCGCTCGATCTCGGCAAACGCCAAAGCGACCGCGCTGGCGTCGGAGACATCGCAGGTCAGGGCCAGCGTGGCGTCGGGGCTTGCCAACGCCGCCACGCTCTTTGCCAGGAGCTCGCTTTCGATATCGAGCAGCGCGACCCGGAAGCCATCGGCGAGAAAGCGCCTTGCCACGGCAAGTCCGATGCCGCGCGCGGCGCCTGTGATCAGAGCTACTTTTTGCGAAACGACCGCCATGCGTATTCCTTATCGATTCTTGTCTCTAGCACGCAAGAGCGGCCTCTGCTTTGGTTCGGGCTGCCAAAAGCCGGGAATGAATGCGATGAAGATCAACGACGCAAATGACCTTCCGATTGAAGAGTGGCGGCCGGGCGTCAAGACGCGGATGCTGGTCTCGGCTCAGAACGGCGCGACGCAACTCTGCTTTTTCGAGCAATGGGTCACGCCGGGAAATGGCGCGCCGACGCATTCCCACCCAGTGGAAGAGGTGCTGACGGTGCTCTCGGGCGAAGCCGAGATGTGGCTCGATCGGGAAAAGATCATGGTCAAGGCCGGCCAGTCGCTGATCGTGCCTGCGCGCCGCCTGCACGGTTTTCGCAACTCCGGCGCTGATACCCTCCATCTTCACGCGGTGCTGGCATCGCCCATTTTCGAAGCCCTGCCGGAAGGCGCGGCCGAGTTGGTGCGGCGCTGGGTTCCGGTGTAACTAGGCGCGCCTCAAGACAAAGGACAGGATGAAGATGACGGCTGACGGCAAGGCTTTGAAAGCGACATTTGACCGCCTCCGCGGCGTGATGGTCGGCTCTGTCGAGCGCGGCGACCTGCCGGGACTGGTGATGCTTGTCAGCCATCATGGCGAAGTTCATGCCGATGCGATCGGGCGCCTTGCCTTCGAAGGCTCGCCGATGACGCGCGATTCGCTTTTCCGCATCACCTCGATGACCAAGCCGGTCACCGCCGCGGGCGCGATGATCCTGGTTGAGGACGGAAAGATCGCCCTCGATGATCCGGTCGAACGATGGCTGCCGGAGCTGGCCAATCGCAAGGTGCTGCTCCGCCTGGATGCGCTGATCCATCAAACCGTGCCGGCGCGCCGTGCAATCACGTTGCGCGACCTGCTCACCTTCCGCTGCGGCTACGGCATCATTCCGATTTTTCCCGAACGTCTTCCGATCCAGCGGGCCTATGCGGAAGCGGGCCTTGCACCAGGTCCTGTGTTTCCGTCCTTTCCGCCCGACGAATTGATCAAGCGCTACGCCAGCCTGCCGATGGTGTTCCAGCCGGGCGAAAGCTGGCTCTACAATGGCGGCAGCGAAATCCTTTCCGTGCTGATCCCGCGGATCGCCGGCACGACGCTGTCGGAATTCCTGAACGAGCGTATTTTTGCGCCGCTCGGCATGAAAGACACCGCGTTCTACGCGCCCAAGGATAAACACCACCGCTTCGCGACCGCCTATATGCAGGACAACGCGGCAAGGCAGTTGAAGGTGTTCGATCCTCCGGTGACGGGCCGGTTTTCAAATCCACCTGCTTTCGAAAACGGCGCCGCGGGCCTTGTTTCCACAGCGGATGATTTCAACGCCTTCGCCCAGATGCTGCTCAATGGCGGCAGCGCCGGGAGAACGCGCGTATTGTCGCCGGAATCCGTGACGTTGATGACGACGAACCACATCGTGGCGGATGAGAAGCGCGAATCGCAATTGTTCCTCGGCAGCACCAGGGGCTGGGGTTTTGGCCTGTCGGTCTTCACCGGGCTCGACGGCACCTTTGCTGCGCCCGGCCGTTTCGGTTGGGATGGCGGCTACGGAACATCCTGGTATTCCGATCCGCAAGCGCAGCTCACCGGCATTTTGTTGACCCAGCGGGTCATGGATTCGCCGAAGCCGCCGGCAGCATTTTCGGATTTCTGGACGACGCTCGGCGAGATCGCTGCCGGCGGCTGACTGGCAAAATAATTCTCTGGGCCGTGTCGGGACGGCCAAACGTCAATCGTCTTCTATCCGATAGCGCCGGTCTAGTGCCAACTTTCCGAAGTTCGTGCTCCATCGTGACAACCACTTTCACGAACTTCGGGAAGTCATGGGCACTAGCAAACTTATTGATTCTAGTACCGCTCTATCGATCTGAAGTCCCTGATCGAATTCGCCGCTTGTGGTGCAGGGACTTCAGATCGACGGTACTAGCCGGGGTCTGTCGAGGCTGAACTTTCGAACGGAGAGTGGAATGCGATTTATGATGCTGATGATCCCGCGGGGGTACGAGACGGCCGCGCCAGGCACAATGCCGCCGGCGGACGCCGTCGCCGCGATGATGAAATACAACGAGGCTCTGAAGGAAGCCGGTGTCCTGATTACGCTCGACGGATTGCACCCTCCGTCAACGGGGGTGCGGGTTTCGTTCGAGAACGGCAAGCCGGTCGTGACCGACGGTCCGTTCACCGAGTCCAAGGAAGTGATCGGCGGCTACTGGATGATTGACGTGAACTCGCGCGAGGAGGCGATCGCCTGGGCCAAGCGGTGTCCCGCTTCCGCCAATGAAATCATCGAAATTCGGCAAGTTCAGGAGATGTCGGACTTCCCGCCGGATGTTCAGGAAGCGGCGGCCGGCTTCAACGAACTAATGAACGGCAAGCGCTGAGCTGAACTCGTTCGACCAGCCAACTACAAACGAGGAGAAATCAGATGAGCACGAATGACACCTATCTCGCTGTCTTCCTTGGCAGCAGGAACAGTCCGAAGTGGGCGGCGTGGAACGCGCTGTCGGAGACCGATCGCAAGGCGGCAGAGATGCGCGGCATGGCCGCGTGGAAGGCCTGGGTGGACAAGCGCCAGGCTTCGCTCGTCCAGATGGGCGGGCCGCTCGGCAAGACCAAGAAGGTCGACTCAAAAGGGATCTCGGACATCACCAACGCGATGGGCGCCTTCACTGTGGTTCGCGCCGCCTCGCATGAAGCGGCCGCCAAGATGTTCGAGGACCATCCGCATTTCTCGATCTTCCCCGGCGAGGCCGTCGAGATCATGCCGGTGCTGCCGATTCCCGGCGGCTAGGCCTGGACTCGAATTTCGCTAACCGCGTTCTGGTTTGAGGCCTGCAAGCACGCTTGCGGGCTTCAAATCGGTGCCGGCTTCATGTAAACATCTTTTACATGAGCTGGAAGGATCAGGGCCGCAACGAGCGCGGCTATCATCACGGCAATCTGAAAGAGGCGCTGCTGCAGGCGGCGCTTGATCTGATTGCGAAAAAAGGCGCGGCGGGTTTCACCTTTGCCGATGCAGCGCGCATCGCGGGTGTCAGTCCGGCTGCGCCGTACCGGCACTTTCGCGACCGCGACGAACTCTTGTCGAGCATCGCGCAGCGCGGCTTCGAGCAATTTGAATCGGCGCTGTCGCAGGCCTGGGACGACGGCCGTCCCGATACCGTCACCGCGTTCGAGCGGGTCGGCAAGGCCTATCTCGCTTTCGCACGCGAGCAGCCGTCATTCTATTCCGCGATGTTCGAATCCGGCCTTGCGACCGATGCCAGCGCCGGCTTGCACGCCGCCGCGGAGCGCGCCTTTGCCGTGATCCGCGCGGCCGCGGAGCGGCTCGCGGCACTTGCACCTCAGGGCTCGCCGCGTCCGCCGGCATTGATGATGGCGCTGCACATCTGGTCGATGTCGCACGGCATCGCCTCATTGTTTGCGCGCGGCGACGCGGCGAGGCGCAAACTGCCGATGTCGGCGGAGGAACTTCTAGAAGCCGAAGTGTTGATCTATTTGCGCGGCCTCGGCTTTCCGACCGATCGCAGGCCGGCAGGCCAGGAAGCTGCGGGAAAAAATCCGCCGGGTCCGCCGCCTGTTCCGCCTTCCGGCTCTCCTTCAGGGCCTTGGGGCCGCCAAAAATAATTTTCGACGGGCTGTGGGAAGCCCAGCTTGACAAAAATTTAGAAAGGTCTACCTATGTAAATGTTATTTACATTCACAACGGCATAAGCCGTGATGGAGAAGGCAGATGGCCTACAGCGCAGATGTCAATCGATGGCGCGGCCCCACCGAAGAGTACCACCACCCCCACATGCTGCATTCGCCCTGGCATCCCGGTTGGATTGCCGTGACGATACTCGGCTTCCTGATCTGGTGGCCGATCGGACTTGCCCTTCTCTTTTTCACACTCGGGAGCAGAAAAATGGGTTGCTGGAGTCATCAGGATCGCTGGGCGAACAAGATGGAGCGGATGCAGTACAAGATGGAGCGGATGCGCAATCGCATGGAGCGGCACGGCTTCGGCTTCGGCCCGCCCTCGAGCGGCAACCGCGCCTTTGACGAGTACCGCTCCGATACGCTCCGGCGGCTCGAAGAGGAGCAGGTCGAGTTCAAGAATTTCCTCGATCGCCTGCGTCACGCCAAGGACAAGGAAGAGTTCGATGCCTTCATGGCGCAGCACCGCACCCGTCCGACGCCGCCGCCGTCCGACGATCATCCCCAGAGTTGAGACTGGAACCAGGACTTAAGGCGTAACGCCCCTTACGACCTTGAGGCCCTCAAGCCGCCCGCCTGCCGAGAGCAGACGGGCGGTTTTGCGTTTTTGCCCCCAAAACAGCCGCTTGGGGGCAGTTTTAAGGCCTTGTCCGGGCGCCATTTCCCGTATTCAAAATCCCCTTTGGTAACCGGGCGTTAACCACGCTTGGCGTCTGGTGAGAGACGAAAAGACGCGCGGAAAGCCCTTGTTTTGACACGTTGGCGGGGGAAGCCAGCCTCGGCTTTGGACGGGCCTCCCATGTGACAGATCACGGCATTCGCGCCGGCATTCATCGCCCGCGCTTTTCACGCGGCCGTCAAGGATCGCAAGTCATTGCATTCGCGAGCGCGTGGCGAACGGAGAATTGGGATATTTGAGAGGACATCGCTTATGAATCCGGCTGACGTGGCGCAGGCTGTCTTGCCGCTACCATCCGCTGACGTCTCGCTGATTGCCTTGTTCTGGCAGGCTCACTGGATCGTGAAATGCGTGATGCTCGGGCTGTTGTCCTGCTCGGTCTGGGTCTGGGCGATCGCGATCGACAAGCTCATTCTCTACTCGCGCACCCGCCGCGCCATGGATCGTTTCGAGCAGGCGTTCTGGTCGGGTCAGTCGATCGAGGAGCTTTATCGCACGCTCGCCGCAAAGCCGACGCAATCGATGGCGGCCTGTTTCGTTGCGGCGATGCGCGAATGGAAACGCTCTTTCGAGAGCCATGCGCGCTCCTTTGCCGGGCTTCAAATGCGGATCGAGAAGGTGATGAACGTGTCGATCGCGCGTGAAATCGAGCGGCTGGAGCGACGGCTTCTGGTGCTTGCGACCGTTGGTTCGGCGGGTCCCTTCGTCGGTCTGTTCGGCACCGTCTGGGGCATCATGTCGAGCTTCCAGTCGATCGCCGCCTCGAAGAATACGTCGCTGGCGGTCGTTGCGCCGGGCATTGCGGAAGCGCTGTTTGCCACGGCGATAGGCCTTATCGCCGCCATCCCGGCGACCATTTTCTATAACAAGTTCACCTCCGAGGTGAACCGGCAGGCTCAGCGGCTGGAAGGGTTTGCGGACGAGTTCTCGGCCATCCTGTCGCGCCAGATCGACGAGCGTGCATGAATATCATGAGCCAGATGTGAGCACCGAAACATGGCGATGAACATGGCGAGCTCGTCCGGCGGCGGCCGGCGTCGCGGTCGCCGCAACGCCGTGATGGCGGAGATCAACGTCACGCCGATGGTGGACGTGATGCTGGTGCTCCTGATCATCTTCATGGTGGCCGCGCCGCTGATGACCTCGAACATCGATATCGATCTTCCGATTGCGAGCGGCGGCAAATCGGCTGCGTCCAACACGCCGCCGCTCACGCTGTCGGTCAAGCGCACGGGCGGCGGCTGCAACTCGAATGTCGAGCTCTATCTTGGGGATAGCCAGATTGCTCCTGCCGATTTGTTGCCTAAAATCAAGGCGATCCGCGAGACGCGGTCGGAGGCGGAAAGCGTGGTTTTCCTGCGCGGCGACAAGGATGTCTGCTACACCGACATGATGAAACTGCTCGGACAGATCCGCACCGCCGGATACAAAGCCAATATTGTCATCATTCCCGAGCAAGGTTCCTGAGCGTGACGATCGCACGAGACGGCTTGGGGTTGAAACGGAAGGCCTGACTTGAAGGTCAAAGTCGACAAGACAATAGCAGCCTCGGTTCTCCTGCACGTCCTCGTGATCGGGTGGATGATGCTTTCGTTTTCGACCAAGGCCTTCGTCATGCCGGAAGAGGACGTCGTCGCCGTCGACGTCGTCTCCGACGACAACATGTCGCATGTCACCCAAGGCATGAAGTCGGGCGACAAGAAGAATCCCAAGCCGTTGGTGGAGAAGGTCGCCGAAGCGAAACCGGTCGATGATGCCGTTGGCAAGATCACCGAGAAGGCGCCGGTCGTCACGGAGACTGCGCCGGCGCCGCAACCGAAACCGGTCGAAAAGCCCGTCGAGAAAAAGCCGGATCCACCGAAGCCGGTGGCCGAGGCCAAGCCAAAGGAAGAGCCGAAGCCGGTCGAGAAAAAGCCGGACAAGCCCGATCCGATCGCGGAAGCCATCAAGAAGGAAGAGAAGAAGCCGCCGCCAAAGCCGCAGCAACAAGCGGCCAAACCGGTCGAGCAGCAAAAGCCGAAGGAGCGCACCTTCGACTCGACGAAGATCGCAGCACTCCTCGACAAGCGCGAGCCATCGCATCAGGCTGCGACTGGCGATACGCTCAATTCCAACGCCGCGCTCGGGACGACCAAAGGCACTGCGGCGGACAATTCCGCGACATGGGGCGCGATGTTTCAGCAGCAGGTCGAGCGCTGCTGGAACAAGCCGATGGGCGCACTCGAAAGCCAGCACCCGGAAGCCGCATTCACGATCCGCCTGAGGCGCGACGGCACGCTGGAAGCAGCGCCGGTTCCGGAAGGCACGCCGGCGACGCCTTACTTGCGCGTCTATCAGGAGAGCGCGCTGCGCGCGATCGTCGATTGCCAGCCTTATCATCTTCCTCCCGGCATGTTCGAGGAGTGGAAGTTCTTTTCGCCGGTGTTCACCGAGCGAAGAAGCTGAAACGCGCCTGTTGCGAAGTTCGTATATGAAATGAAGCCCTGCACATGACCGACAAAGACTTGATCCGACCAATGCCGTTTCGCTTAAGCCGCCGGCAGCTTGTTTCCGGCATGGCCTCGCTTGGTGTGCTCGCGGGCGTTCCGATGCGGCCTGCCAGCGCGCAGAAAAAAATCATTGTCCCCGAGGGCGAATTCGCCCCGCTGCCGATCGCTATACCGAATTTCGCCGGCGGCACGCCGGCAGATGGCGATGTTGCCGTCGGCGTGACGCAGGTCATCACCAACAACCTGAAGCGCAGCGGGCTGTTCGCGCCGATCGATCAGGCGGCCTACATCGACAAGGTCGTCAACTTCGACGTGGTGCCGCAATTCAACAACTGGAAGTCCATCAACGCGCAAGCTTTGGTCACCGGTCGCATGACGCGGCAAGGTGACGGACGGCTGAAGGCCGAATTCCGCCTCTGGGATGTCGCGACCGGCCAGCCGCTGGATGGCCAGCAATATTTCACCCAGCCGGAAAACTGGCGGCGGATCTCGCACATCATCTCCGACAAGATCTATGAGCGCATGACCAGCGAGAAGGGCTACTTCGACAGCCGCGTCGTGTTCGTCGATGAGACCGGCGCCAAGGAGCGGCGCGTCAAGCGGCTCGCGCTGATGGACCAGGACGGCGCCAATGTCCGTTACCTGACCCGCGGCAGCGATCTCGTGCTGACACCGCGTTTCTCGCCCTCGACCCAGGAAATCACCTATATGGAGTTCGGTCAGGGCGATCCGCGGGTCTATCTGCTCAACATCGAAACCGGGCAGCGCGAAATCGTCGGCAATTTCCCGGGCATGACGTTCTCGCCGCGTTTCTCGCCGGACGGCCAGCGCGTGATCATGAGCCTGCAACAGGGCGGCAACTCTAACCTCTTCGTGATGGACCTGCGGTCGAAATCGACCACGCGTCTCACCGACACGCCGGCGATCGATACCTCGCCGTCCTACTCGCCGGATGGCTCCCACATCGCCTTCGAGTCCGACCGCGGCGGTAAGCCGCAGATCTATGTGATGCCGGCCGGCGGCGGCCAGGCCCAGCGCATCTCCTTTGGCGAAGGTGGCAGCTACTCGACGCCGGTGTGGTCGCCGCGCGGCGATTACATCGCCTTCACCAAGCAGGGCGGCGGACAGTTCTCGATCGGCATCATCAAGCCCGACGGATCGGGCGAGCGCATTCTCACTTCGGGCTTCCACAATGAAGGGCCGACCTTTGCGCCAAACGGGCGAGTCGTGATGTTCTTCCGCGATCTCGGTCCGGGTCCGAACCTGTTCACGGTGGATATTTCCGGCCGTTTCGAACAGAAAGTTCCGACGCCCGGATTTGCTTCCGATCCAGCGTGGTCGCCGCTGCTATCCTGATTTTCAGGAGATCAGGCCGCGAGGAGTCCGGCGCACAGGTCAGCGCCGGTCGGTGCAGATTTATGGCTTGGACGTTGCCACTTCGCCCGGATGGACCGACTCGCAGTCACGCAGCAACCCGCCGAAATAGCCGTGGGTGACGTGCGCCATTTGAGGATACGGGTTGCGCGTCATCAACAACTGATGAAGCTCGGCGAGACGGAAGCAGGGCACGCCCGGAAACAGGTGGTGCTCGAGGTGATAGTTCAATCCCCAGGGCGCGATCAGCCAGAGTTGCCAGAACGGGGCGATCACCGTACGGCTTTCGCTCAGGACGCTTTCGTGTTCGACCGCATAGTGCTCCGCGACGTTGCGGACATAGCGGATGCCAAGGAACACCGTCATCAGCGGCACCATCCAGTACAGCAGCAAGAGCTTCCAGAAGCCGAGCACAATTGAAGCGACCAGCAGCACGGCCATGAAGATCAGGCGGCCGCGAGTGACGATGGCCGGCACGTCGCGTGTTTCCTTGTTCTTGTGAAATCCGCCAAGCGCAGTTGCGACCTTGAGGCCGAAGAAATACTGCGCCACGTGCAACAGCACGCTGCTGCGGGGGGCGGGAAATTCGAACTCGTGCAGGCCGACGTTCCGCATCCAGTCCGGATCCATCTCGCCGTTCAATTCGCGATGATGGGCGAAATGGCTGTTGCGGTAGCCGGCCATCGAAGCCGTAGTCAAAAATGCAGTGATCTCGCCGACAATATCGTTGATCGTGCGGTTGGCGTAAGCGCGATAGTGCGCGGCCTCGTGCATCAATCCGCCAAGACCGTTGATCCGCGAGCCGATGACGATGATCGCCGCGATATAGACCAGCGGATTCCACCAGGTCTGGCTGATCCAGATCGCTGCGGCGATCAGGCCAAACTCAAGCGCTACGGCGGCGGTAAATTTCACGCTGTCGATCTGCGACAGGTCGCGAATTTCTTCCTTGGTCAGAAGACGCGGGATGTCCCGTACGCAGGCGTCGCCCATCCTTGCAGAGCGCGCCACTTCCTTCTCGGCCATCTCGAACCTCTGAACGCCACAACGGTTGCGCGAATATCTACCGCGACCCCTCAAGTTTACAACAGCTGTTAAGGCGGCGTTAAGGTCAAATTTTAACGTGTGGTTAAGATTTGCAGCCGAATGCCGCCTTTCTGAGCAGCGCGTCGGCGGCGAGGCAGCTCCGCCGGAAAGGCCAGCGAGCCCAATGTTTTGCTAACGATGTTGGCTTAGGAATACTTCACGCCTCGTGCCGTATTTAAAGCGAGCCCGACGCGTTTCACGAGACAAGAATGCATCTGCTAGGACTTCGGCGAGGCGGACCTTCGACGGCGTTACCGCCGGCGATTTATGTCGCGTTGGTGGATTCGCTCTTCCAGAACTATCTGGCGTCGTTCGCCGGAACGGTTTGCGCCGCGATCGCAGCTTTGCTGACGGCGTGGAAGACCGGCATCGTGCTGCTATGGCCGTGCGCGATTTTCATCATCGCGGTCGGCGCGGCGCGCGCCCACGACATGCATGCTTACGAAAGCAGCAAGTCGACGCTGACGCCGGAAGCGGCCGTTCAGTGGGAGCGGCGCTACAGGATCGGCGCCGTGCTTTATGCGTCGGCCCTCGGCATTTGGTGCTGGATCACACTGCTCGCGAAAGACGATCCGGTCGCCCAACTGCTGGCGCTGTCCGTGACCATCGGCTACATCGCCGCCGGCACCGGCCGCAATTACGGGCGTCCGTCGATCGCCCATCAGCAGGTTTTCTATGCCTGCGTGCCGATGTGTCTTGCGCTGTTTCTGCATGGTGGCGTGTACTACGTTTCCTTAGGGTTGCTGAACGCGCTGTTCTTCATTTCCTTCAAGCGCATCACGCAGGATCTTCACCAGGTCCACGTCAGGGCGTTGATCGCCGGCGAAACCATTGCGTCGATCGCCAATCAATTCGACACCGCGCTCAACAACATGCCGCACGGGCTGTGCATGTTCACAGCCGACGGGCGTCTTGCCGTGATGAATCATCGCTTCAGCGCGATGATGAACCTGCCGGACGATCTTGTGCACGCTGGCGCCACCGCATCCGACGTGGTCGAGGCGAGCGTTCGCGCGGGCTCGCTGTCGGAAGCGAGCGGGAAAGTCATCCTGTCCGAAATCGAGAATTCGCAAGCCAAGGGCATCATCACGAGTGACCCCGACGTGGCCCGCGGCCGCTCGCTGTCCTGGGCATTCCAGCCGATGGCCGATGGCGGCGCGGTCGTGCTTTTGGAAGACGTCACCGAGCGGCGCAATGCCGAGGCCAGGATCACGCATCTGGCGCGCTATGACGAACTCACGGGATTGCCGAACCGCGTCAATTTCCGCGACGAGATCGAGCATCTTCTCGCTGCCCCGCACGACGCCAACGAGATGTCGGCGCTGTTGTTCATCGACCTCGACCAGTTCAAGCAGGTCAACGATACGCTCGGCCATCCCTGCGGCGATCAGCTTTTGTGCGCGGTCGCCGACCGGTTGCGCGCGATGTTGCGGCCTGAGGATTTCGTGGCGCGCTTCGGCGGCGACGAATTCGTCGTGTTCCAGCAGAACATCAAGTCGCCGGACGAGGCAGCGGCGCTGGCGCACCGCGTCGTCGATCACCTCAGCGAGCGCTACAAGATCGACAACCACCTGGTCGAGATCGGCGCCAGCATCGGCATCGCGATGACCTCGGGCGTCAGCGCCGATACGCTTTTGAAGAACGCCGATATGGCGCTCTATCGCGCCAAGGCGGACGGCCGCGGCACCTTCTGCTTCTTCCGCGAAGAGATGGCGCAAGTCGTCGAGGCGCGCCGCATCCTCGAGCTCGACCTGCGCAGGGCGATCGCGAACGAGGAGTTCGAGCTGTTCTATCAGCCGCTCGTCAATCTGCAGAGCGGGAGGATATCGACTTGCGAGGCGCTGCTGCGCTGGAATCATCCGGTTCGCGGCGTGGTTTCGCCGGCGGAAATCATTCCGGTCGCCGAAGATATGGGCATGATTGTCGATCTCGGCCGCTGGATCCTGCGCAAGGCGTGCCTGGAGTGCACGAAGTGGCCGGACGCCGTCAGCGTTGCGGTCAATTTCTCGCCGCAGCAGTTTCATCAGCGGGACGTGCTGGGCGAAGTTCGCTACGCGCTCGACGTTTCCGGCTTGCCGGCGCATCGGCTCGAGATTGAGATCACGGAATCGGCGCTGCTGCGCAACACGCAGTTCACCCTTGAGGCGCTGGCTCAGTTGCGCGAGCTCGGCGTGCGTATTTCACTGGACGATTTCGGCACCGGCTATTCGAGTCTCAGCTACCTGCATAACTTCCCGCTGCAAAAGGTGAAGATCGATCGTTCGTTCCTGGAAGGAATCGACACCGATCGTCCGCTGCGGCTGCTCCGCGGCGTGGCGCGCCTGAGCGCAGACCTCGGCATGTCGGTCGTGGTCGAAGGCATCGAGACCAACGAACAGCTCGAACTCGTCAACGCCGATGGCACGGTTAGCGAGGCTCAGGGCTACCTGTTCAGCCGGCCGGTCCCGGCGCCGCGCATCCTGCAATTGCTGAATGCATCTCACGGCCGACGCGCGGCCGAAGAAATCCTGCCCACCAGATCGATCGCCTGAACGCGCCTTCGCGCGTCGCGATTTGCCCTTCCGCTACCGTAGTATCGCGGTGGCCGGCAAATTTCCGTGACGCGGGGATTAACCCTTTTCCGCCGATTTGTTTGCACTTGCGGTAAGAAACCATTAACCTTCGGTTGTAGGTGGCCAAGTGGGTCGCCCCGAGGAGGCCTGGTTGAGTTTGGTGCAAGAAACAAGAAGCGGCCTCGTCGAGCGTAAAACGGACCTCCTGGATCAAGTCGACTACCGGTTGGCAATCTCGGAAGTTGAAAGAGAGGCAATTTACCGCTTGCGGTATAATGCCTATCTGCACGAGGGGGCGATCGAGCCGCGCGCCGATCAGCGCCTCACCGATCGCTTTGACGACCTACCGAACTCCTGGCTTTTCGGCGTCTATCTCGATGGCAAGTTGAGGAGCTCGCTTCGCGTCAGCGTTGCGACACCCGACAACGAGGAGACCCCGGCCGTCGATGCCTTCCGCGATTTGCTCGAGCCGGAGCTCGCCAAAGGCAAGATTATCGTCGACCCCAACCGCTTCGTCGCCGATCCCGAGAGCAGAGCGGAATATCCCGAGTTGCCTTATCTCACCGTGCGGCTCGGCTATCTCGCTTGCGGCCACTTCGATGCCGATATCGGAACGGCAACTGTGCGCGCCGAACATCGGGCATTCTATCGCCGCCTGTTTCTGCAAGAGGCGCTGTGCGAGCCGCGGCCCTATCCGACCCTGGTCAAACCGCTGTGCCTGATGGCGGCGGACTATCGCGCCGTTCGCGACAGGATCTTCGAACGCTTTCCGATCATGCGCTCGACGGCTGTGGAGCGGGAGATGTTGTTTGAGCGCCGTGGCGGCCTGCCGCCGGTGATCGATCTGCCGGAGTTCCCGTTCGTGCAGGCTCCCATCTCGCCGACCGCCTGATGCCGGCCCGGCCCCGGGCCGTGCTCCATTTGCCTGCCCACAGGCCATGGTCTTGAAAAGGCGGTAAAATCCGCCGAATGGCCTTGCCTTCACCCTCGTGCCACATTTACAACTCATTAACCATCGCAGCCGCTTTTCGCCGACCTGGGGCATTTGAGGGGGTTCGGCAACGTCCCATCAAGGTTGACGGAACGTTCGTTTAACCATCGCCCTGTAGACCGGATCGAAGTCGAAAACGTGAGCGTGGAGGCTCCCGAATGAATCACCCTATGCGTATCCTCCAGGGTTTGAAGCTGGCCGCAGTGCTTGCGGTGGCACTGTCGATGGGAGCCTGCGCGAAGCAGAATCCGCTCGGCGACTCGATGGCGAATGCCGCCACGCCCGGCAGCCAGCAGGACTTCGTGGTCAATGTCGGCGATCGCGTCTTCTTTGAAAGCGACCAGACCGATCTGTCGCCGCAGGCGATTGCGACCCTCGAGAAGCAGGCGCAGTGGCTGCAGAGCTATCCGCGCTACACTTTCACCATCGAAGGTCATGCCGACGAGCGCGGTACCCGCGAATACAACATTGCGCTCGGCGCCCGGCGCGCCCAGTCGGTGCGAACCTTCCTTGCTTCGCGCGGCATCGATCAGTCGCGGATGCGCACGATCTCCTACGGCAAGGAACGTCCTGTTGCGGTTTGTAACGACATTTCCTGCTGGTCGCAGAACCGTCGCGCGGTCACGGTGCTGAACGCGAGCTCATAAGGCCGTTTGACCGGAAGCGTGATTTCGCCGGCGCCGTTCACCCTGGACGGTGCCGGTTGTGCTTTGTGAGTAGGCTTTGTGATTTGTTTCAGTCACATTTTTGGCGTACTCCCTCACTCAAGCTGATCCGTCATCACCGCCTGTCAGGCTCAAATGTCACCCACTATTCATAGAACCACCCGCGCTGCTGCGTCGGCAGTGTTGCTCGGGCTGAGCGCGCTCGCGTGGTCGGCGCCGGCGCTGGCGCAATCCGACGAGGTCGATCCGGAGGTCCGGATCCAGCAGCTGGAAGGCCAGCTGCGTCAGCTCACCGGGCAGAACGAGGAACTGCAATATCGCAACCGGCAGCTGGAAGAGCGTTTGCGGATGCTTCAGGGCAACGCCCAGCCAGGTGCGCCTGGTCAGGCGGGATCGCCTGCGCCTGTGGCCAATGCGGCGGCGCTGCCCCCCGCGCAGCCGGGGCCGGGAGGCTACCAACCGCCGCCTGGCGGCTATCAGTCCGCGCCCGGAGGGTATCCGTCGCAGGTTGCGGCTCCCGCACCCATCGTCCAGGAGCAGGCCAGCCCACGCGGCGGCGGCCGGCGCGGCGATGCTTTCGATCCGACCCAGAATCCGAATGCCCCCGGCGCACCGCGGGCGCTCGGCGGAGGCCAAATGCCGATTTCGCCTGACGCGCCGATCGGCGCACCGGGCGGGCGTGGAGCGGGTGGCCCGCTCGACATCGCCAATAACGGCGGGGCTTCCGGGGCAGGGCTGCCGCCGCCACCGCCGCGTAACACCAACGCGACCGGCGCGCTGACCACGCTGCCGCCTTCGGCAACGCCAAGGGACGAGTTCGATCTCGGCGTCGGCTATATCGAGCGCAAGGACTATGCGCTGGCCGAAGAAACCATGCGCAACTTCACCCGGAAATATCCTGCCGATCCTCTGGTGGCCGATGCGCAATTTTGGCTCGGCGAAAGCTTCTTCCAGCGCCAGAGCTACCGAGAGGCCGCCGAAGCCTTTCTTTCGGTGACGACCAAATACGATCGCTCCGCGAAAGCTCCTGATGCGCTGCTGCGGCTTGGGCAGTCGCTCGCCGCGCTGAAGGAGAAGGAAGCCGCCTGCGCCGCCTTCGGCGAGGTAACGCGGAAATATCCGCGCGCGGCCGGCAGCATCAAGTCGACCGTCGAGCGTGAGCAAAAGCGGACGAAGTGCTAGCTTACGGCGCAAGGGGAGGGCCTCGCCCTTTCCCGTCAGCCGGTGGTGACATGTCCGAGGATGACAAATCTCCGATCTCGGTGCGGCAGGCGAAGGCCCTGTTTGCGGACTGGAAGGGCGCGCCGGCCGTCGTCCTTGCCGTTTCGGGCGGTCCCGATTCCATTGCCTTGATGTGGCTTGCGGCGCGCTGGCGCAAAGCATTGGCGCGCGGCCCCGATCTGTTGGCGGTGACCGTCGATCACGCCTTGCGGGGCGAGTCCGCGCGCGAAGCGCGCGACGTCAAACGCCTTGCAAGCAGTCTCGGCGTCGCCCATCGAACGATGCGCTGGAGCGGCGAGAAACCCAAATCCGGAGTGCCAGCCGCGGCGCGCGCCGCCCGCTATCGTCTGCTCGCCAGCGCCGCGCGGCAACACGGCGCCAGTCATATCTTCACCGCGCATACCCGCGACGATCAGGCTGAAACGTTGTTGATGCGGCTGCTCCGCGGCAGCGGCATCGGTGGCCTTGCGGCGATGGCGCGCGAGAGCGAACGAGAGGGCGTGCTGATTGCCCGGCCGTTTCTGAACATTTCGAAATCGCAGCTGATCGCGACGCTGCAAAAAGCCGGGATCGGCTATGCTGACGATCCGACCAACCGCGACACGCGCTTTGCCCGGCCGCGCATCCGTAGCGTGATCGACGGCTTGAGCGCCGAGGGTGGCGATGCGCGTAATCTCGCAAGGCTGGCGTCGCGGCTGGCGCGCGCCAACGCGGCAATTGAAGTTCTGGCCGATGGCGCTGCGCGCTACCTCGCGCTTCGCGATCAGGTGACGGGATCGCGACCGGCCGCAACAACGCCGCAGGCAACGTTTGAGGCGGAGGCTTTCGCTGGCCTGCCCGATGAGATCAGGTTGCGGCTATTGTTGCGTGCAATCGACCGGATCGGTCATGAAGGGCCGGCGGAACTTGGCAAAGCGGAGGCCTTGCTCGCTCACCTGGACCGCGCATCGCAATTGGTCTCCAAAACGCGTCAGGTGCGGCTGAAACAAACGCTTGCGGGCGCCGTCGTCAGCCTTGCGGAGGGGCGAATCGTCATCGCGCCGGCTCCGCCGCGCCGCCACCACCGGGGTTGAAACGGCCCGGCTGGCAAAGTCCTGTGTTTTGCGGGCCTTAACCACCCCGGAATTCACCCCGTTTTCAGGACATGATTTGAAGCGCAACAGTCCCGGAATAGGCTAAATAGTCCTATGTAGTTCCCTTGGCAGCAACCGCCCCGGCACCTAGATTAACGCGAGGCGCTTTAAAGGGATTCTCTGCAAGCCGCTGACCCAAGGGAATAGGGCCGCGATCCGCGCGACCACGAAGGAAAATCAATGAACGCCAATCTGCGCAATTTCGCCCTCTGGGTTATTATTGTTCTGCTGCTATTGGCCTTGTTCACGCTCTTCCAGAATCCTGGTCAGCGCGCCGCCTCGCAGGATATCTCCTTCTCGCAGCTCTTGACCGAGGTCGATCAGGGCCACGTTCGCGACGTGGTGATCCAGGGCCCGGAGATTCACGGCACCTTCAGCAACGGCTCGAGCTTCCAGACCTATGCGCCGAACGATCCGACGCTGGTCTCGCGCCTGTACAACGGCAAGGTCTCGATCACGGCGAAGCCGCCGGGCGACAACGTGCCGTGGTTCGTCTCGCTGCTCGTCTCGTGGCTGCCCTTCATTGCGCTGATCGGCGTGTGGATCTTCCTGTCGCGCCAGATGCAGGGCGGCGCCGGCAAGGCGATGGGCTTTGGCAAGTCGCGCGCCAAGATGCTGACCGAAGCACATGGCCGCGTGACGTTCGAGGATGTCGCCGGCGTCGACGAAGCCAAGCAGGATTTGCAGGAGATCGTCGAATTCCTGCGTGACCCCGGCAAGTATCAACGGCTCGGCGGACGGATTCCGCGCGGCGTGCTGCTGGTCGGCCCTCCCGGCACCGGCAAGACGCTGATCGCGCGCGCGGTCGCCGGCGAAGCCAATGTGCCCTTCTTCACCATTTCAGGTTCGGACTTCGTCGAAATGTTCGTCGGCGTCGGTGCGAGCCGCGTCCGTGACATGTTCGAGCAGGCCAAGAAGAACGCGCCGTGCATCATCTTCATCGACGAAATCGATGCGGTCGGCCGGCATCGCGGCGCAGGCCTTGGCGGCGGCAACGACGAACGCGAGCAGACGCTGAACCAGTTGCTGGTTGAGATGGACGGCTTCGAGGCCAATGAGGGCGTGATCCTGATTGCGGCCACCAACAGGCCCGACGTGCTCGACCCGGCGCTGCTGCGGCCCGGCCGCTTCGACCGTCAGGTCGTGGTGCCCAATCCCGACGTCGTCGGCCGCGAGCAGATCCTCAAGGTTCACGTCCGCAAGGTGCCGCTCGCGCCGGATATCAACCTCAAGACCATCGCCCGCGGCACGCCCGGCTTCTCCGGCGCCGACCTGATGAACCTCGTCAACGAGGCGGCGCTGACGGCCGCACGGCGCAACAAGCGCATGGTGACGCAGGCCGAGTTCGAAGAGGCCAAGGACAAGGTCATGATGGGCGCCGAGCGCAAGTCGCTGGTCATGACCGAGGAAGAGAAGATGCTGACCGCCTATCACGAAGGCGGCCACGCCATCGTCGGCCTCAACGTGATTGCGACGGATCCGATCCACAAGGCGACCATCATTCCGCGCGGCCGTGCGCTCGGCATGGTGATGCAGCTGCCGGAGCGCGACAAGCTGTCGATGTCGCTGGAGCAGATGACCTCGCGCCTTGCTATCATGATGGGCGGCCGTGTCGCGGAAGAGCTGGTGTTCGGCCGCGAGAAGGTGACGTCGGGTGCCGCTTCGGACATCGAGCAGGCGACGCGGCTGGCGCGCATGATGGTCACTCGCTGGGGCCTCTCGGAGGAACTCGGCACGGTGTCCTATGGTGAGAACCAGGACGAGGTGTTCCTCGGCATGTCGGTGTCGCGCACCCAGAACGCCTCCGAGGCGACGGTGCAGAAGATCGATAGCGAGATTAAGCGGCTGGTCGAGGAAGGCTATCAACATGCGACCAAGATCCTGACGGAGAAGCGCGCCGATCTGGAAGCCCTGGCCAAGGGCCTTCTGGAATACGAAACGCTGACCGGCGATGAGATCGTCGATCTCTTGAAGGGCAAGAAGCCGAACCGCGAGTCGGTGCTCGAGCCGTCGACGCCGCGTGCTTCGGCGGTGCCGCCCGCCGGCAAGCCGCGTCCGCGTCCCGACCCGGATCCGGGATTGGAGCCGCAGCCGCAAGCTTAAGACATCAGCGGGATGGCTGGTTACTCCGGCAAACCTGTAGCGCAGAAGCTCGGCATCAAGCCGGGCTTTTGCATTTTTGCGGATGGCGCGCCGTCGGCTTACGACAAGATCGTGGGTCCGTTGCCGTCTGGCGCCTCGGTGCAGGCCAAAGCCAAGCCGCCACTCGACGTAGTGCACGTATTCGTCACGCAAGCCAGCGGGCTCGCCACCAAGCTGCGCTTCTATCGCAAGGTCATCGCACCGGATGGCATGATCTGGGTCTCCTGGCCGAAGAAATCTTCCGGCGTTGCAACCGATCTCAGCGACATCGTCGTGCGCGACACCGCGCTTCCGCTCGGTCTCGTCGATATCAAGGTCTGCGCCATCGACGACGTCTGGTCCGGATTGAAGTTCGTCATTCCGAAGGATCAGCGGTAAGCGTTCCGGCCCTTTTCAAGCGAAGGGATTATGTGACTTGCGTCTCCTTGGCGCGGGACTTGCCTGAAATAATCTGCCAGTCTTCCTGCTAGTGCCGCCTATTTGAAGTTCCTGCACCGCAAGCGGCGAATGCTCTTCGGGAAGTTCAAATAGGAAGCGGCACTAGAACTCTAAATTCGCTGGTGCCCGTGACTTTTCGAAGTTCGTAAAAGTGGGTGCTGCGATGGAGTACGAACTTCGAAAAGCGGGCACTAGCACAGGAGCTGCCGATGTCAGGCCATTCGAACGCCACGCCCGTCATTGCCGTGCCGGATGCAGACGCCCGGCTTTACAATCACGATCTGGCGCCGGTGGCACCTGACGGGCGCACCTGGGGCACCTTCAGCATCTTTGCGATGTGGATGTCGGATGTGCATTCGGTCGGCGGCTACACTTTTGCGGCGAGCCTTTTCTTTCTCGGGCTGACGGGATGGGAAGTTCTGCTGGCGATGACGGTCGGCATCATCGCCGTCTACTTCCTGATGAACCTGATCGGGCGACCCTCGCTGAAATACGGTACGCCGTTTCCGGTGGTGGCGCGGATGTCGTTCGGCGTGATGGGCGCCAATCTTGCCGCCGGCATTCGCGGCATTGTCGGCATCGTGTGGTACGGCGTGCAGACCTATTTTGCCTCAAAGGCGGTCCAGGTGTTGGTGCTGACGTTCTATCCACCCGCCGAAGCGTGGACACACTCCAGTTTGGTCGGACTTTCGATGCTGGGCTGGGCCAGCTTTCTATTCATGTGGCTGTTCCAGCTTTTGATCTTCCTCAACGGCATGGAGACGATTCGAAAGTTCATCGATTTCTGCGGACCCGCCGTCTACGTCGTGATGTTTGCGCTGGCGATCTGGGTCGTGGCGCAGAGCGGCGTCTCGAGCCTGTCGTTGCAATTGGCTCCGCCGGCCGAAGGTTCGACATTGGCCCACATGGCCAATGCGGCGATGCTGATCGTCGCTTATTTCGCTGCGCTGCTCCTCAACTTCGGCGACTTCGCCCGGTTCGCGAAGGACGAGCGGGCGATGAGGGTCGGCAACTTTCTCGGCCTTCCCGTCAACTTCATCGTGTTCGCGATCGTCACCGTGATCGTCACGGCAGGCACCGTGAAGGTGTTCGGGCAAGCGATCATGGACCCGGTCGGGATCGTCGAGCGCATCGGCAATCCGATCGTGGTGGCGCTCGGCTCGATCACCTTCATCGTGGCGACCATGGGCATCAACATCGTCGCCAACTTCGTCTCGCCCGCTTATGATATTTCCAACCTTTATCCGGAGAAGATCGACTTCCGCCTCGGCGGTCTTATCACATCGATCCTGTCGGTGATGGTGTGCCCGTGGATCTTCGTCTCGAGCCCGCAGGCGATCACGATCTTCGTCAGCATCTTCGGCGCAGCGCTGGGACCGATGTTCGGCATCATGGTGTCCGACTATTACCTCGTGAAGCGCCAGCAGGTCGTCCTCAACGACCTCTACACGATGTCGCCGAAAGGCTCGCTGCACTTCGAGGGTGGCTGGAACGCGCGGGCGCTGCTGGCGCTCGCGGGCTCAGCCGCGGTTTCGATCGGGCTGTCGCTCGCCGGCGCCTATGGCGCAATCGCCAGTGTCGGAGACTGGGGCTGGCTGATCGGGGCTGCTCTGGGCGCGTTGTTCTACATGGCGTTGATGCATGGCCGGGAAGTGGTCGCTTCGAAGGGGGCCGTCGCCTGAAGGCGCCCATTCGCCGCGACAAGTGCAGATATCTTAAGATTTCGGCAAGCCGGCCGGCCTAAAGCTGATGGGAGGTGCCTCTTCAGCAGCCTTAGGACCTCGCATGGCCATGCTGACATCCGATATCACCATGCCCGCAGGCAGGAGCGCGGTCCCGCCGGCGCTCCTGATCGGCTGTCTTATCCTGTGCGTGATCAACGCAGCGCTGCTGCAAAATGCACTCACCGCCCATTGGTGGATCTTTGATGGAAACGGGCTCGGTGTCCCGACCGATTTCGTTAATGTCTGGTCCGCAGGTCGCTTCGTGCTCGATGGCCATCCGGCACTCGCCTATGACTGGGACCTCCAGAAGCAGGTTCAGGTCGCCGTCCTCGGCCAGAGCTATCCTGGCAACTTCGCCTGGCATTATCCGCCGCCGTTTCTGTTCGTCGCAGCAACGCTTGCGCATTTTCCCTACGCGGTCGCCTTTGCCGGTTGGGCGGCGATCAGCTTCCTGCCTTATCTCGCCGCGATGCGCGCGATCGTCGGCCGCTCGTTTGGCTTCCTGCTCGCCGCCGCCTTTCCGGTCGTGTTCACCAATGCGCTGGTCGGACAGAACGGATTTCTCACGGCATCGCTGATCGGCGGCACGCTGGTGCTGATGCCGCGGTGGCCGGTTCTGTCCGGCATCTGTCTGGGACTTCTGAGCTACAAGCCGCAATATGGATTGCTGTTTCCGCTCGTGCTGATCGCGGCCTCGCAATGGCGCGTGTTCGTCACCGCAGGTATCGTCGCGGTGCTGCTGGCCGCGCTCTCGTGGTTCGCCTTCGGGACCGAAAGCTGGCAGGCGTTCGTGCATTGGCTGCCGATGTTCAACAAGGCCTTCCTGGTCGAGGGGCGTGCGCCCTGGGGTAAGCTGCAGAGCATCTTCGGGCTGACGCGTTATTTCGGCGGGTCGGAATCGCTCGCCTGGGCGTTGCAGTGGATCATGAGCGCTGCTGTCGCCGTTCTGCTCGTGTGCCTCTGGCGCAGCCGCGAGGTCCGGCATGAGCTGAAAGCCGCTGCGCTGGCGGCCGGTACGTTGCTGGTGACGCCTTATCTCTTTCTCTACGATGAGATGGTGCTCGCAATTGCGATCGCGTTTGTCGTTCGCGTCGGACTGGACGAGGGGTTTGAGCGGCACGAATTGCCAGCGCTCGGCCTTGCCGCGGCGTTATGCATCATCTTTCCATTCCTCGGCGCGCCGACCGGTTTTGGAGCGACGCTGGTGGTCACGGCGCTGATTGTTCAACGCGTGGGGCCGTGGTGGCGCGACGGAAAATCACCAGCAGTGCCGGCCGGTCAGGCCTAGTGTGGCGGTTCGGAAGTCCGCATCTTTGCTGCCGCGAGTTCGTCATGGGGACTTCCGAACCAAAGCCACACTAGATTTATAGGTTTGCTAGTGTCCCTTCGATTCCGAAGTTCGAAACGTGGCTCCGCAAGATGCTACGAACTTCGGAATCGGGACACTAGATTCCAAAACAGCTTGTCATCCGTCATGAATTATTGTTCACTTCTTGAGAAGCGGCCTTTGGCTGCCAAGAACTGAACGCACCTCGGCCAGCTTTTCGGTCAGAAGGGCGCCGGGAGCGAGAAACGCAATCATGGTCTATCGACGGACCCACCAGGTCGTCAAACGCCTCGCGGCGCGCCGCAGCGCCATTCTGGCGGCGGCGCGACATGCTGCGGCCGAAGGAGGCATGGCCGCGGTGCAGATCGCGCCGATCGCGGTCCGCGCCAATGTCGCCGCCGGCACCGTCTATCGCTATTTCCCGTCCAAGGCCGATCTGATTTCCGAACTGATCGCCGATGTTTCGCGCGATGAATTGTCGGCGATCCGCCGCGCCGCGGATGCCGCGCCCGGGCCGTCGTCGGCGCTTGCAGCCGCCGTCACCACGGTCGCGGTGCATACGTTGTCACAGCGAAAACTCTCCTGGGGCATCTTGGCCGAGCCCGTCGATGTCGACGTCACGGCATCGCGCCTGGCAAGCCGCCGCGCGGTGGTTGACGAGATTGCAAGCCGGATCGAAGCGGCGGTCCGTGCCGGCCATCTGCCGGCGCAGGACACCAACCTCGCCGCGACCGCGCTGCTCGGCGCCCTGCACGAAGCATTGGTGGGGCCGCTCGCCGCGGAAAACATGGATGATCCGGGCAAACTGCGCGATGCGGTTCAGACCGTGACGCTGCTCGCGCTTCGCGCGGTGGGCGTGATGGATGCCCGCGCCCGTGGCCTCGTGGTGCAGGCCGCGCTTCCTGCCAAGGCGGTCGCGGGGGCGTAAGCGACCGCGAGTCCTCGCGTCATCTGACGGGGCCCTATGGCTTGACGTAGAGTGTCTCGTGCAGGCCCACGTATTGTTCTTTCCAGCCGCGCTTGTCGACGAGGAAGTGCTTCAGCACGTCATGCGCCGTCGGCCAGAACACCGCCTCGATCTTGTATTTCTCGATCACGCTGTCCCAGGCGGCCTCGTCGATGTCCCACTTGGGCAGCGTGAGGTAGTCGCGCAAGAGCTGATCGGGATAGGCGGTCGCCGCCCGGCCATCGATGAACACCGGCACGGTGCCGTGTGTGCGGAAAATGAGAGGTCCGCCGACGTTCCAGTGATTGAGGATCCGCGTATGGGAAAAATTCGTCTGGAGATAGCGTGCGTCCTGCTCCGAAAGGAGATCGTCCGCAAGCCCGAGGGTCGGCCGTACGTGCATGAAGGTTGCAAGCAGCGCGCATATTCCGACGATGCCAGCGGCGAGTAGCGACCGCTGGACGTCAGAATGATTCAGCTTTTCGGGAAGCAACCGATCAAGATGAAGGGCTAACGGCACCGCCGAGAACAGGAAGAAGAAGGACATGTATCGATACTGATAAAGTCCCAGAAACAAGAACAGCCAGGCAAGCAACCGCGCCTCGATGGGAATGGGGCGTGAATCCCGGTGCAGCAGTTCGAGCACAACGAAGATCGAAACGCAGACGATGCCCGGAATGCTTCCGGGCATGGATGCGTTGTGGGCAAACGACTCCCATTCGGTGATGTGAGCCTGCACGAAGTGGCCCAGTGTCGCCGCGACACCGTCGTAGATGTGCCATTCGAGCGGATTGATGAAGATCGCAACGATACAGCCGGCTGCCGCAAAGCTGTAGGCTTTGAAATCTGCCCAATCGCGCTTGAGCAGCGCAACGCCGCCAAAGATGCCGAGGATCAGGAAGCCGAGTGGAAAGCCGCCGTGCAGGTTGACCCAGAGCAGCATCATCACTGGTAACAAAAGAAGCCGCGTTCGCTTCAGGCATTGCGCGTAAAAAATGACGGAAAACACCATCGTCGCCGTATTCGGCGAGACGGCGAGGTAGACGTTGGGCGGCGTCGCAAAAGCCGGGTAAAGCAGACATGCGGACAAAACGGCGATCGAGACTGCGAGCGGCGAAGCGCTGCGGCTCAGGCAGACGGACGTCAGATAGCCGACGATGATGGCGCCGCATGCGACGGCGAACAGCGTGAGGCCGCTAAAGCCCGTGTACTCAAGCAGGACGCTCGCGATCACGTCCCAGAGCCACGACAGATTGTACCATTGCCGGTCGCCAAGGGTGAACGCCCAGGGATCCTGGAACGGAACGCTGCCGCGCTCTCTGATCAGGTCGCCTGCGGCCAGGTGCCATCCCAGGTCATAGTGGCAGAGCAGCAGCGACGCGTTTGCGAGGTAGTAGATGCCGGTGACAGCGATCAGGAAGGTGTAGACGCCGGACGTCTGGACATGGGTCCCGATCGTCTTTGGCTTTTGATCGAACTTCGAGCCGTAAGCCTCCAGCGCAGACATGACGTGGCTCTCCGGCGATCGACGCTTGCAAGGTGCCAAATATCAGCTGCTTTAGGCCGGATCGGTCTAAGGGCGGGTAAAAGTCGCCAACGTGTCTCGGTCACGATTGGCCGAAGGAGCATTCTGGTTAACGAATGCTGAGTGGAACTCCGACGGCGAGCGGTGAGGGAAAAGAAACCAAGAAAATTCCGCCGCATTAACCAGCCAATATCATCTTCGTTCACCTCAAGCCTGTGGAGCTCCGACATGACGACCACATCGGGATCTGCCAAATGGCAAGGCGGTATCAAGGACGGCAAAGGCGCGATTTCGACCAAGAGCGGCGCCCTGAAAGACTACCCATACGGCTTCGGCAGCCGTTTCGAGGGCAAGCCGGGTTCGAACCCGGAGGAGTTGATCGGCGCCGCGCACGCGGCCTGTTTCACCATGGCTCTGTCGTTAATCCTGGGCGAAGCCAAGCTCACCGCCGAAGCGATGGAAACCAAAGCCGACGTCACGCTTGAAAAAGTCGGCGACGGCTTTGCCATCACCTCGGTCCATCTTGCGCTGAGTGCGAAAATTCCGGGCGCCGACAACGCGAAGTTTCAGGAGCTGGCCGGCATGGCCAAGGCCGGCTGCCCCATCTCGAAGCTTCTCAACACCAAGATCATGCTGGACGCGAAGCTGCTCTGACGCGCGCAGGAGCGCGCGCTCACATATCGGCGTCGTCGTCCGGACCGACGGAGGCGATGCGCAGCATGTTGGTGGTGCCGGGTGCGCGCAGCGGCACGCCGGCGACGATGATGACGCGCTGGCCGGCGCGCGCAAAGCCGTCGCGAAACGCGATGCTGCCGGCCCGGCTCACCATGTCGTCGAGATCATGCGCATCCTCGGCGACGACGCAGTGCACGCCCCACACGGCTGAGAGCTTGCGCCCGGTGACGAGGTTCGGCGTGATCGCGACCACCGGAACCTTGGGCCGCTCGCGCGCGACACGGAGCGCCGTCGATCCCGAACTGGTCCAGCAGATGATCGCGGAAAGGTCGAGCGTTTCGGCGATTTGCCGCGCAGCGTCGGCGATGGCGTCGCCGACAGTGGGCTCGGGCTCGGCGCGCTGCGCATTGACCACGCCGCGATAGGTCGGGTCGCGCTCGACCTCTTCGCCGATGCGATTCATGGTCGAGACCGCTTCGACCGGATATTTGCCGGCTGCCGATTCCGCCGACAACATGATGGCATCGGCGCCTTCATAGACCGCGGTCGCGACGTCGGAGACCTCGGCGCGCGTCGGCACCGGCGACTGGATCATCGATTCCAGCATCTGCGTCGCAACAACCACCGGCTTGCCGGCGCGGCGCGCCATCCGCGTCATTTGCTTTTGCAAGGAGGGCACACGCTCCAGCGGTAGTTCGACGCCGAGATCGCCGCGCGCCACCATCAGCGCATCGGAGGCATCGATGATCTCGGCGAGGCGGTCGATCGCCTGCGGTTTTTCGATCTTTGCCATCACCGCGGCGCGGCCGCGGATGAGCTTCTTGGCTTCGACGACATCCTCTGCGCGCTGCACGAAAGAGAGCGCGATCCAGTCGACACCGGTTACGAGCGCGGCTTCGAGATCGGCCCGGTCTTTCGGCGTCATGGCCGAGACGGGAAGATCGGTGTCGGGCAGGCTGACGCCCTTGCGGTCCGACATCTTGCCGCCGATCACGACGCGGGTGACGGCGTGATCGGGCGAGGTTTCCTCGGCAATCAGCCTCACCTTGCCGTCGTCGAGCAAGAGCGCGTGGCCGGGCTTCAGCGCTGCGAGAATTTCCGGATGCGGCAGTTGAACGCGGGTGTTGTCGCCGGGCGCCTTGTCGGAATCGAGCGTAAAGCTCTGTCCGTTATGGAGCTGCACGGCGCCTTCGGCAAAGGAGCCGAGGCGGAGTTTTGGACCTTGCAGGTCGACCAGAATGCCAATGGGGCGGCCGTAGCTGCTCTCGACATTGCGAATGGTCTTGACCAGCTCCCGCATCTTGTCATGCGGGGTATGGCTCATGTTGATCCGGAAAACGTCGGCGCCCGCCTCGAACAGCTTCCTGATGACTGCGCTGTCGGAAGAGGCGGGGCCAAGCGTTGCAAGGATCTTGATACGGCGCAGCCGCCTCATGGCTTGGTCCCAGGCGCTGCGGCTGGCGGCAGGCCCGTGCCAGGGGCGAGGCCGCCCGGCGAACCCGAGATTCCCGGAATATTGCCGGCGCCATCCGGACCGATCGGTCCGGGAAGGCCGGGGACGCGCTGCGCCGGCTGTTCGTTGGAATCGGTCAGCTGCACCGTCCAGGCGCGCTGCTCGCCGGTGTCGACCTCGAAGTAGCCGGTCCGGTCGAACCCCCGCGCCAGACAATTATCCGCGCCGCGGATCGTGAACTCCTTGTCGCGCGAGCACATGAAAGCCTGTCCCGACCATTCTCCGCCGCGATCGTAATCGATCGCGTAGATATAATAGTACCGAGCGACAAGCGTGCCGCGCAGCAGCGTCTCACAGGCTCGCGAGGACACGTTCCACCAGCCTTCGGTGGTCCAGCCCTCCGCGTCCTTGTAGCCGAGGGCGATGCCGACCCGGCTGGATGTATTATTGCAGAGACGAAAGTCAGCCGCCGCCGATCCGTTCCACAGGCAGGCCACCACAAACGACAGGGCAGGTATCAAGGCAGCGCCGAGGCGCTTCGCGGTCTGGGGCGGAAAAAGCGAATCTCTAGGGATCATTGCGGCCAAGCTATATCAAGATATTGACGGTTTCGCGTGGGGCTGGCCCGGGGGTCAAGCGGATTTTCGCATGCGTGTCGGGCCATTGGTCGGGGCCAAGGCCCTGAAAAGCGGCGCAATATTTGCGTCGCGATGTGGAAAAATATGTGACAGTTTCTTACCTCTGTTGAAGCATGACGATTTGCGATGTCATGCCGTGAGATCAAGGGATCAAGGACGGAACTGGTCATGGCAATCGACGACAAAACCAGAACGGAACTCGAAGCCGCAGCCTTTCGGCGCCTTCTGCAGCATCTGCGTTCCCGCACCGACGTGCAGAACATCGAGCTGATGAATCTGGCTGGCTTCTGCCGCAACTGCCTGTCCAACTGGCTCAAGGAAGAGGCCGACGCCAAGGGCGTGACCATGAGCAAGGACGAAAGCCGCGAAGCCATCTACGGCATGCCCTATGAGACCTGGAAAGAAAAATTTCAGGGAAAGGCATCACCGGAGCAACTCGCGGCGATGAGCAAAGTCAATCCGGGACATTGATCGGCCGCCTTGCGAGCAGCCGTTGAGACGGTGAGCGGCCGTCTTCCTGTGGGCGCGCTGTGGATGAGCTATGATGTTGCCTTGACGTAAGCGACCTTAATCTTGAGGGTCATTTCACGACATGCGCCTCGCGATGAAACGTGCGGCGCATTCTTTTTCAGCCTCAACACCAGTCGATTTCAGGAGTATGCGATGGCCACCTCTGCTGCCGCCGTCAAGGACGACGAAGCCCCCGCGACGCGATTCGCCAAGGATCAGCTCAAGGCCATCATCGAACGCATCGAGCGTCTCGAAGAAGAGAAAAAGACCATCTCCGACGATATCCGCGACGTCTATGCTGAAGCCAAGGGTAACGGCTTCGATGTCAAGGCGCTGCGCACCATCATCCGCATGCGCAAGCAGGATGCGAACGAACGCGCGGAACAGGAAACCATCCTGGAGACGTATTTGCAGGCGTTGGGGATGCTGTGAGGCTTCGCTTCCAGGGCCGCCGGTAGCGGCCTTGACGTCAGCGCAGCGACGCCGTGCGGAAGGATTGTGTCGTCAGCGGCGCAATCGCCGGGCCGCTGAAATGATCGGTGGCGAGGCCTGCTTGCGGATCGTCCGAGAAGCCCATCACGATCACGGTCTGCGGCTTGGCGAACAGCTTGCTCAACTGCGTCATGTTGGGATCGCCGAGCATCGTCACCGACATCGACGTGCTCGCGCTCGGCGCCAGCATCATCATCCGTGTCCACACATCGTCAGCTGCGGCTGCCGTATGCGTTGAGGTCGCCACGACGCCGCTCTGGCTCTTTGCGACGCTGGTGAGGTCGCTCGAAGCTCCAGTGTTGTGGCTGGCTTGCGCGGTGCGCACGCTACGGGCAACGGGATGATCAACCGGCGCGGCCGCATCGGGCGCATAAGCCATCGCCTGATAGACGGCAGGAACGCTGGACGTCGATTGCGGGTCGGTTGAAGCCAGGACCTGACGGGCCCTGATGGCGGCAACCTGTGCCGGCGTAGCCTGGTTTGGCGCAGCCGGCATGTCATCCCAGAAACCGCGCGCGTTGATGATATCGGCCGGGGTCAGCGCCGCAGTTAGTGCCGAAGTCAGTGTCTTGGCTTCGCCAGTGGTCGTTTGCCTCGGTTTCGCCGGCTGCACGGTCTGTACATCAGCTGCGGCGAGTTGCAGCGTAGCCGCCGCTGGCTTGGCGCGCGGCGTCGGTGCCGCCTCAGTCGGCTTCGCGGCGGCGACCTGGACGGTCGCGACCGGCTTGCCTTGGGCAATCGGTCCCTGTTGAGCCGGCGCTATGCCTTCGTCCTCGTCATCGCTCGGCTTGTTGCCGAACAGGCGTGCCAGCAGGTTCGGCTTGCCGACCTTGGCTGCACTATCTCCGTCGCCACGCCGCTCGATGTCGGCCCGGGCAAGTTCATAGCCCTTCAGCGGCGTGCCGTCGGAAGGAACGTGGACGGTGCGTCCGTCAGGGAAGACGCGCACGAGCTGGTCGTGGGTCATGCGCGGCCAGTGGCGGATATTGCCGGTGTCGAGATGCACGAACGGCGATCCCGAGGTCGGGTAGAAGCCGACGCCGCCACGCTGCAGGCGCAGGCCGGCGAAACGGATCTGCTCGAGTGGCACATCCGGGATGTAGAAGTCCATCGCGTGGCCAAGCATGTGCTGGCTGAAGCGCGCCACGCCTGAGTGGGCGGAGCGGTGACGCAGCATCGCGTTGGTCTCGGGCGAGCGGTAGGCGGAGATGATCTGGATCGGCTTCTTGCCGTCGACGTCGTGATAGACCTCCCAGATGATATCGAACAGGTGGGGATCCATCGTGGTCTGGTCCTGGCTGCGCCAGTCACGCAGGAAGTGGTTGAGCTGCTTCAGCGCGTCTTCGTCGAAGCGGCCGTCGCGCTTGAAGGTGACGGTGAGGTCTTCGCCGGAATGCGTGTGATGGAAGGACAGCGTGCGGGTTTCGTTCAAGGCGGTCGCGTCGTGGACGGAGCCCATCCCGGCGAGCAGCAGCGCCGAGGTCAGCCCGAGCTGACAGCCGGCCTTGGACCAGGACAACAAACCAGATTGTCGTGCGAAACCGGTCAGCACGTAACAAGCCACCCCAACAGACTTACGCGTTAAACCCCTTCGCGACCCCGTGTGGCGAAATAGGGTAAATGCAACCTTAACGCGGGAGGGTTAAGTGAGGCTTAACCCGTTTTCCCCAATGCGACGAACAAAGTTAACCCAGCGAGTGTGGCGAAAGCTAGCCCAGTGGTTAATTCGGGGTGGACAATGGTTAATCATCAAAGGCCCCGCCGGGCGGCGAGGCCTTTGATTTAGCTCGGTAATTCAGGCTGCCGATTCAGCGCTGGTACCAGCCCTGCGGCTGTTGTTGCGGATAGACCCGGCGGCGGCTGGTCGGGGCCGGCGGGTACTGGCTCGGGCCGCCGAACAGCCGCTCGAAGAAGGACGGTCCGGAGGAGAATGAGTTGTCGCTCGCGATCCGCAAGTCGCCGACCGGCTTCACGTAGTTCGGCTGCGAGTGGGCGACGACGTTCTCCAGATCCTTGCCCTTGCCGCGCAGCAGCGACAGCATGGTGGCATCGCGGCCATAGACGTCCTTGCGGATCTGCAGGTTGCCTGCGTCATCCACGAACGCGGTCTGGTAGGTGATGTTGACCGGAATCGGGGTGGGGAATTTCAGGTCAATTTCGCTCTGCCCATACATGCTGCGGATTTTTTCCGGCGTGTAGTGGCCGTTCGGCTCGGTGATGTTGAGCAGGACCGCGGCGTATTGATCCGGATACTGCACCCGCATGCAGCCATGGCTGAAGGCGCGATCCTCCTTGGCGAACAGATTCTTGTCCGGCGTGTCGTGCTGATAGACCAGGAACTTGTTCGGGAAATTGAAGCGGATGCGGCCGAGCGCATTCCGCTCTCCCGGCGGCTGCGAAATATGGATGCTGCCGTCGCGGTTGTGCTCGAGCTTGAGTCCCATGCGCTCCAGCACCGTCGGGTCCTGCTGCAAGGCGGGCAGGTACTCGTTGTAGATGATCGACGGCGGCACGTTCCAGGTCGGGTTGACGGTGATGAATTTCATCGTCTCCGTCAAAAGCGGGGTGGCGTGAATGCCGGGCTGGCCGGTCACGACCCGCGTGGTCCAGACCTGCGCGCCGTTCTGCATGACCTTGAGCGTGTAGTCCGGAATGTTGAGGATGACATAGGCGTCGCCGATCGCGGCCGCGCCGAGGTCGCGCGGCAGCCAGCGCCAGCGCTCCATGTTGACGATGACCGTATCGATCTGGCGATCGCGCTTCGGGCTGTTGATCGCCTTGACGGTGCGCTCGTCGAGCACGCCGGTCGGCTTCAGTTCGACCGTCGCCTGGAATTTGCGGACGGCTTCGGCGACCTTGGCGTCGTAGTGACGGTCATCGGCATTCTCGGTGATGCCGAGTTTGGCGCGCAGCTGCAGCACGCGGTCGTCTTCCTCGACGACCTCTGCCTGCTTCTTGCGCGCCGGCGTATATTTCAACGCCGGGCCATCGGCGATCTGGACCACGGGCCCGTCGCCTTCGCCACGCAACTCGGCGAGCTTCTTCTTCAGCGCCTGATAGAGTTTCTGCGGCGGGTTGTAGCCGTCGAGGGCAACTGACGCGTCCTTGGCCGACGTGATGTTGGCGAGCACTTCGTTCGGGTCGACCGGATGTTCGGGATATTGAATGTCACCCGACACCTGAGACCAGTGCATCCGGCCGCTCTGGGCGTGGCGCGCATAGTCGAGCATGCTGGCGGTGAGTTTCAGATCCGCTTCCGCCAGCGCATCGGGCGTGGTCGCCGCAGCGAAATCCGGAATCGGATAGTCGGCCGGGTTCAGTCCATCGGAAGCCGCATCCTTCAGCCGGGCCACGACGCCTTTGCCGTTGTCGGTCAGCTTGCCGCTCTGCGTCCAGATCGGTGCGAAGTCGCGCGCGGTGTAGAATTTTTCCACCGCCGCCCGCTCCGCCTTGCGGTCGAAATAGCGCGCCGACTTCGCTCCGAACAGTTCGTGCAGCTTGTCGGCGACGGGCTGATCCTCAGGCGGAACGTTGCTTGCCGCTTTGACAGGCTCCTTGGCCGGCTCGGGCGAAGCAGTCGCAGCGGCCGGCGCCGGCGCCTGCGGGGCCACGGTCGCGGTGTCGTTCTTGGGAGCGTCGGCGGGCGCCTTGCTTGCCTCTTCCTTCACAGGTTCGGACTTGGCGGCGTCCGCCTTGGCGGGCTCGGAGGTCGGAACAGTCGCGACATCTGCCGGCTTGGTCGTGGTCGTCGCCGGCGCTGCAGCGGCTTTGTTCGCATCCGGCGATGCAGTGTCCATCTTGAAATCGGCGGCGGTGGGCGGCGGGACGTTGGCGGGCTCGGGGCGGGGGACTGCGGCGTCGATCGCAAGTTCGGCGGCCGAGCTTCGCGGGCCATCGTTTTGCGCCAGCGCCGATCCCGCCGATACCGTGAGGAAGGTTGCTGCGACCGTCATCAAGACGCGGTCGTATCCCCTACGGTTCTTCCAACAGTCACGCATTATCACACCCCTTGGGTGAACTGCCCCGTTAGCGAGGCAGCTTTGGTTTGTCCGTCAAAGCTTTCGCGAAAGCGCGGCCCAGTCGGATTCTGAAGCTCATTTCGTTGAAATTGTGCCCCAGCGTTCCTGATTTGGCATGGCTGCCGCAACGATTCATGTCCAGACGATACATGCGCACCCCTCATGCGGCCAGCAGCCGGAGACCCAACTCACGACAAACTGACCAGGAAGCGCCCATTTGCATCGCTTTGCCCGGAGTTTTTGCCATGAGGGCCGCCATTTGTCTGTCACCTGCGGGCAACGGTTCAAATGTTCCGGCCCGGTGGAATTTCGATCGCTGCATCCGTGCGTTAGCGGCGTAGCGCTCATCGCAAGCGCTAGCCTGCCCGATCCGCTCCACCGCTCGTGGAGTCGGAGGCCTCTTCGTCCAGTTTGCGGTAAAGCGTCGAGCGGCCGATTTTCAGGCGGCGCGCCACCTCGGACATCTGGCCGCGATAATGCGAAATCGCAAAGCGGATGATCTCGCTCTCCAACTCCTCCAGCGCCCGGACTTCACCGTCGCCGGTCAGCATTGCGAGCGAACCTGCCGCCGTCACAGGGTGAGGCGCAATCGGTATTTCGTTACCCGAGACAATATCCGGGGCGGTCGCATGAAATCCCGGCTCGACGATCAGCGGCTCACTGAATGTCGTCGACATCGTCGCCGGAGGGCCCGCCATCTGGGGGAAGTCAGACGCCGTCAGTTGATCGCCGTCGCTCATCACCACCGCGCGATAAACGGCGTTCTCGAGCTGCCGGATGTTGCCGGGCCAGTCGAGCTGAGAGAGATGCGCCATCGCCTCGCCGCTGACGCCGGTGATGTGGCGGTTTTCCTCGGCGCAGAAGCGGGCGAGGAAGTGCCGCACCAGATGCGGGATGTCTTCGCGGCGCATTCGCAATGGCGGGACCGTTAGCGGCAAGACGTGAAGCCGATAAAACAGATCTTCGCGGAAGTGGCCGCTTTTGACCCGGTCGAGCAATTTGCGGTTGGTCGCGGAAATGATCCGCACATCGACCTTCACCGGTTTGCGTCCGCCGACCGCCTCGACCGTTCCTTCCTGCAATGCGCGGAGCAGTTTCACTTGAGCTGACAGGGGCAATTCCGAGACTTCGTCGAGAAACAGCGTACCGCCGGAAGCTTCGACGAACTTGCCGGCATGGCGTTCGGTCGCGCCGGTGAAAGCTCCCTTTTCGTGGCCGAACAGGATGGACTCGACGAGGTTGTCGGGGATCGCGCCGCAATTGACGGCGACGAACGGCTTTGACTTGCGCTCGCCGCTGCCGTGAACGGCGCGGGCGAACAGTTCCTTGCCGACGCCGGATTCGCCCTCGATCAAGACCGGAATGGTCGAGGCCGCGGCTTTTTTCGCCGTGCGCATCACGCCCGCCATCGCTTCACTGCGGGTGATGATATCGGCAAAGGTCAGGCGGCCTTCGCGACTGTGACGGATGCGCTGCAGTTCACCCTTCAGCGCGCTGGTGGTGAGCGCATTTTGCAGACTGACCTGGAGCCGCTCCATCCCGACCGGCTTGACGACAAAGTCCTGCGCGCCCGCCCGCATCGCCGAGACGACATTATCGATGCCGCCATGGGCGGTTTGCACCACCACCGGGACGGCAAGGCCGGCTTCGCGCATTTTGGCGAGAACGCCCATGCCGTCCAGGCCGGGCATCACAAGATCGAGTACCAGGGCGTCGATGACGGGGGCATCGGGGGCGGTCAACAGCGCAATCGCGGCATCACCTGAATCGACTGTGACAGCTTCATAACCGCATTTTTGCACCATATTCTCGACCAGGCGGCGTTGCACCGCATCGTCGTCGGCGATCAAAATGGTGGCAGGCATGGTGTTCCTCGCACGCAACAACTATCTGTCTCGAATCGGGGCACTGTGGCGGACGTCGATTAACGACCGCTTAAACCTTCCCGTCCCCGGCATCTCGCCTGCCGCCTTTCTGAACGAATACGGATTTCGAACAAGATGACCTCGCGCTCCTCATCCGCCCTTCGCAAGTCGACCTCCCAACGCAAGACCAATTCCAGGAAAGCAGCCTCCAGAGCGGACAAGCTGCCGGAATGGAATCTGTCCGATCTCTATTCCGGGATCGGTGCGCCGGAAGTGACGCGCGATCTCGACACGTTGGATGGCGAATGTGTCGCGTTTGAGAACGACTACAAAGGTAAACTGGCGGAGCGAACCGCAGGCGAGGGCGGCGGTCTATGGCTGGCGGGAGCCGTCAAGCGCTATGAGGCGATCGACGATCTTGCCGGCCGTCTCGCCTCCTATGCGGGGCTGGTGCATGCCGGCGACAGCGTCGATCCCGTGATCTCGAAATTCTATGGCGATGTCTCAGAGAGGCTCACGAACGCTTCGCTGCATCTGTTGTTCTTTTCACTCGAGCTCAACCGCATCGATGACGCCGTGATCGAGAACGCGATGGCCGACGCGCAGCTTGCGCTTTACCGTCCCTGGATCGAGGACCAGCGCAAGGACAAGCCGTTCCAGCTGGAAGATCGCGTCGAGCAGCTGTTTCACGAGAAGTCGCAGAGTGGCTACAGCGCCTGGAACAGGCTGTTCGATCAGACCATCTCATCGCTGCGCTTCAAGGTTGCGGCCAAGGAGCTGGCGATCGAGCCGACGCTCAACTTCCTGCAGGACCGTGACGGAGCAAAGCGCAAGGCGGCTGCCGAGGCGCTGGCCAGGACCTTCAAGGCCAATGAGCGGACCTTTGCGCTCATCACCAACACGCTGGCCAAAGACAAGGAAATTTCCGACCGCTGGCGTGGCTTCAAGGATGTCGCAGATTCGCGTCATCTCAATAACCGTGTCGAGCGCGAGGTGGTCGATGCGCTGGTGGCCGCGGTGCGCGCCGCCTATCCGAAACTCTCGCACCGCTACTATCGGCTGAAGGCCGGCTGGTTCAAAAAGAAGAAGCTGCCGCACTGGGACCGCAATGCGCCGCTGCCGTTTGCGGCGACCGGCGCGATCGCGTGGGGCGATGCGAGGCACATGGTGCTCTCGGCCTATCGCGGCTTCTCGCCGGACATGGCCGCCATCGCCGAGCGCTTTTTCACCGATCGCTGGATCGACGCGCCGGTGCGGCCGGGCAAGGCGCCGGGCGCCTTCTCACATCCGACGACGCCGTCAGCGCACCCTTACGTGCTTATGAATTATCAGGGCAAGCCGCGCGACGTGATGACACTCGCCCACGAACTCGGCCATGGCGTGCATCAGGTGCTTGCGGCCAAAAATGGAGCGCTGATGGCGCCGACGCCTCTGACGCTGGCGGAGACCGCGAGCGTGTTCGGCGAAATGCTGACCTTCCGTCGGCTGCTCGGTGAGACAAAGAGCGCGAAACAGCGACAGGCCCTGCTCGCCGGCAAGGTCGAGGACATGATCAACACCGTGGTGCGCCAGATCGCGTTCTATACGTTTGAACGCGCTGTCCACACCGAGCGCAAGAATGGAGAGCTCACGGCCGAGCGCATCGGCGAACTCTGGCTCGGCGTGCAAGGCGAGAGCCTGGGGCCGGCGATCGATATAAGGCCCGGCTATGAAAATTTCTGGATGTACATCCCGCACTTCATCCATTCGCCGTTCTATGTCTACGCCTATGCCTTCGGCGATTGCCTCGTGAACTCGCTCTATGGCGCCTATGAAAAGGCGCAGAGCGGCTTTGCCGAACGTTACCTTGCGATGCTGTCGGCGGGCGGCACCAAGCACTATTCCGAACTATTGAAGCCGTTCGGCCTCGACGCCAAAGACCCGAAATTCTGGGACGGGGGCTTGTCGGTCATTTCCGGCATGATCGATGAGCTGGAGACGATGGGATAGCCGGCCGGCGATCCCACAAGTTCCGACGGAAACTCGGATAATTGGCCTTCCAAATGGCCCGATAGGAAGTGTGGCGTTGCCCCGCCTTTCGGTTTGCGCTAATTCCCCCGGTAACACTCAAGATTCACTGGGGACAGAGAGATGGCAGACCATAGCGAAGTGGCCTACACGACGGCCGACGGCAACGATTACGTGGCCCACGAGCAGACCTATGAGGGCTTCATCAAGCTGGTGAAGTACGGCTCGTCTGCCGTGATCGTGATCCTCATCCTGATGGCGATCTTCCTCGTCTGATTTTCCGACAATTGCGCCGCTTGCTTGCGGCGCAATTTCGAGAAAAGCCAGCCCGTGCCCGGTTGCCAGGCCGGTGCCGGATTTGCCAATCTAAGCGCACATTAACGCCTGCGAGTGTTCCGCGCCGCCGGAGGCCCCATGAAGATTGCCGTTGCCAAGGAAATCGATCCGTCCGAGCCGAGGGTCGCCGCGTCACCCGATACGGTGAAAAAATTCAAGGCGCTCGGCGCCGAAGTTACGGTCGAGCCGGGTGCCGGAATCAGGTCGGGCCTGCTCGATTCGGATTTCACCGCGGCTGGCGCGACGGTCTCTGCGGACGCGCTCAAGGACGCCGACATCGTCATCAAGGTGAAGCGGCCGGAAGCGTCCGAGCTGTCCCAATACAAGCGCGGCGCCCTCGTCGTCGCCATCATGGACCCTTACGGCAATGACGCCGCGCTGAAGACGATGGCCGATGCCGGCGTTGCCGCTTTTGCGATGGAGCTGATGCCGCGCATCACCCGCGCGCAGGTGATGGACGTTTTGTCCTCGCAAGCGAACCTCGCCGGCTATCGCGCCGTGATTGAGGGCGCCGAAGCCTTCGGTCGCGCCTTCCCAATGATGATGACGGCGGCCGGCACGGTGCCGGCGGCGAAAGTATTCGTCATGGGTGTCGGCGTTGCAGGGTTGCAGGCGATCGCAACCGCGCGGCGGTTGGGAGCCGTCGTCACCGCGACCGACGTGCGCCCCGCCACCAAGGAGCAGGTGGAATCGCTTGGCGCGAAATTCCTCGCCGTCGAAGACGAGGAATTCAAGAACGCGCAGACCGCCGGCGGCTACGCCAAGGAAATGTCGAAAGAGTATCAGGCCAAGCAGGCTGCGCTCACGGCCGAGCACATCAAGAAGCAGGACATTGTGATCACGACCGCGCTGATCCCGGGCCGTCCGGCGCCGAAGCTGGTTTCTTCCGAGATGGTCAAGTCGATGCGGCCGGGTTCGGTGCTGGTCGACCTCGCGGTCGAGCGCGGTGGCAATGTCGAGGGCGCGAAGGCCGGCGAGGTCGCCGAGGTCGATGGCGTCAAGATCGTCGGCTACACCAATGTCGCCGGCCGTGTCGCCGCGTCCGCCTCCAGTCTTTACGCGCGCAACCTGTTCTCGTTCATCGAGACGATGGTCGACAAGGCGAGCAAGGCGCTTGCCGTCAACTGGGACGACGAACTGGTCAAGGCCACCGCGCTGACCAAAGACGGCGCCGTCGTCCACCCGAACTTCCAGCCGAAATAGGAGGAGAAGCCATGGAGCAACTCGCGCAGGCCGTCGATCCCTTCGTGTTCCGGCTGTCGATTTTCGTGCTCGCCGTGTTCGTCGGTTATTTCGTGGTGTGGTCGGTGACGCCCGCGCTGCATACGCCGCTGATGTCGGTGACGAACGCGATCTCCTCGGTGATCGTGGTCGGCGCGCTGCTGGCGGTCGGCGTCGCAATGGTTTCGTCTGGCACCGGTTGGGCGCGCGGCTTCGGCTTTGTCGCGCTGATCTTTGCCTGCGTGAACATTTTCGGCGGCTTCCTGGTCACCCAGCGCATGCTCGCAATGTACAAGAAGAAATCCAAGTGATCGGCAACCACCTCGGGGTGACAAGGAAATGGGGGACCTGAGATGAGCGCCAATCTTTCTGCGCTGTTATATCTGGTGGCAGGCGTGCTGTTCATCCTGGCGCTGCGCGGGCTGTCGAGCCCGGCGACGTCGCGCCGGGGCAACCTGTTCGGCATGATCGGCATGGCGATTGCGGTCGCCACCACGCTGGCGAGCCATCCGCCTGCCGACGGTACCGCCTGGGTGCTCGTGATCGTCGCGGTCGTGATCGGCGGTGGCATCGGCGCGGTCATCGCCCGCCGCGTGCCCATGACGTCGATGCCCGAACTGGTCGCGGCGTTCCACTCGCTGGTCGGCATGGCTGCGGTGCTGGTTGCGGCCGGAGCCTTCTATGCGCCGGAAGCCTTCGGCATCGGCACGCCCGGGCACATCCATTCGCAGAGCCTGGTCGAGATGTCGCTCGGCGTCGCGATCGGCGCGTTGACCTTCACCGGCTCGGTGATCGCGTTTCTGAAGCTGTCGGCCCGCATGAGTGGCAAGCCGATCATCCTGCCGGCGCGCCATGTGATCAACATTGCGCTCGCCGTCGCGCTGGTGGTCAGCATCGTCAGTCTCGTTCTGACCGGCAACGAGGTCTATTTCTGGCTCAACACCGCGCTCGCGCTCACGCTCGGCGTGCTCATGATCATTCCGATCGGCGGCGCCGACATGCCGGTCGTGATCTCGATGCTGAATTCCTACTCGGGTTGGGCGGCGGCCGGCATCGGCTTCACGCTGGGTAATTCGGCGCTGATCATCACCGGCGCGCTGGTCGGATCAAGCGGCGCGATCCTGTCCTACATCATGTGCCACGCGATGAACCGTTCGTTCATCTCGGTGATCCTCGGCGGCTTCGGCGGCGAGACGGTGGCAGCCGGCGGTGGCGGCGAGCAGAAGCCGGCCAAGCTCGGCTCGGCGGACGATGCCGCCTTCATCATGAAGAACGCCTCGAAGGTCATCATCGTGCCCGGTTACGGCATGGCGGTGGCGCAGGCCCAGCATGCGCTGCGCGAAATGGCTGACATCCTCAAGAAAGAGGGCGTCGAGGTGAAATACGCCATTCACCCGGTCGCGGGCCGCATGCCCGGCCACATGAACGTGCTGCTCGCCGAGGCTAACGTGCCCTACGACGAGGTGTTCGAGCTCGAGGACATCAATTCGGAATTCGCACAGGCCGACATCGCCTTTGTGATCGGCGCCAACGACGTCACCAATCCGGCCGCGGAAGAAGACAAGACCTCGCCGATCTACGGCATGCCGGTGCTGCAGGTGTGGAAGGCCGGCACGGTGATGTTCATCAAGCGCTCGCTCGCATCCGGCTATGCCGGCATCGACAATCCATTGTTCTATCGCGACAACACCATGATGTTGCTCGGCGACGCCAAGAAGGTCACCGAGAACATCGTCAAGGCGATGTGACCGCCTGATGGAAACATGAACGTCCTGAAATGGATTGGGGCTGCCGGCGCGCTCCTCTATCTCGGGGCGCTCGTCTTTCTGTACGTCAAGCAGCGCGACATGCTGTTTCCGATCCCGCCGGTCGGACGTACGGCTCCGGCCGCGGTCGGTTTTGGCGAAGCTGAAGAACATGTGCTGACGACGGAGGACGGCGAAAATGTCATCGTCTGGCATGTGCGTGCCAGGCAGGGCCGCCCTGTCATTCTGTTCTTCCACGGCAATGGCGATTTCCTGGCCGGCCGCGTCAGCCGCTTCCGTCAACTAACCTCCGATGGCACCGGGCTCGTCGCGCTGTCGTTCCGCGGATATGCCGGATCGACGGGCTCTCCGAGCGAGGAGGGGCTCTTGAAGGATGCGGCGGCAGCCTATGCCTTCACGATCGCGCGCTACGATGCGCGGGCGATCGTTGCATGGGGCTTCTCGCTTGGGTCCGGCGTCGCCGTGGCGATCGCAGCCGAACATCCCGTCGGGAAATTGATCCTGGAAGCGCCTTACACGTCGACGGTAGACGTCGCTGCTTCGCTTTTTCCCATCGCGCCGGTGCGTCTGTTGATGCGCGATCAATTCCGCTCGGACCAACGCATTGTGCATGTCAACGTGCCGCTTCTTGTCATGCACGGGGACGCCGATCCCGCGATCAATATCCGCTTTGGCGAGCGCCTGTTTGCGCTGGCGCATGAGCCCAAGCAATTTGTCCGCTTTCCCGGCGGCGGTCACGAGAACCTCGACGACTTCGGCGCCATCGAAACGGCGCGGCGTTTCATTGGAGCTCCAGATGGCTAACGGCTCTCGGTGTTCGGCTTTGCGTTCGTCGCTGCGGCTTGGGGGATCGTCGCATGAGCATCCATGAACCGATGCCGCGTTCGGCATGGATTTTTCCGGCGCTTTCCGTGCTGCTGTTTGCCGTTATCACCGCACTTCACTACGACTTCGCGCCTTCCGCTGCAGGTCTGGTATTTGCCACCGTCTTGCTGGTGATCCTTTTCGGCACTGTGTTTGCCGCGGTTCATCATGCCGACATGATCGCGATACGGATCGGCGAACCGTTCGGCACGCTGCTGCTGACGCTTGCCGTCACCGTCATCGAGGTTGCGCTGATCGAGTCGCTGATGCTGAGCGAGAAGGCGGTGACCGCGCTGGCTCGCGACACCGTGTTTGCGGTGGTGATGATCGTCTGCAACGCGCTGGTCGGAATCTGCATCCTGGCCGGCGGCCTGCGCTACCGCGAGCAGGACATCCAGGTGAGCGGATCGAACCTCTATCTCAGCGTTCTTGCGGTGCTCGCCACCATCACGCTGATCCTCCCGAACTACACGCTGACGACGCCGGGGCCTGTCTTCTCGACAGGGCAACTTGGTTTCGTCAGCTTCGTCACCATCCTGCTCTATGGTGTGTTTCTCTATACGCAGACCGTGCGGCATCGGGAGTATTTCGTCGGCAGCCCCGCGGATGATCACGATCATGGGCCGCCGGTATCGAATCGAGCGCTGCTCCTGAGCATCGCCCTGTTGCTGGTTTCGCTTCTGGCCGTCGTGCTGCTCGCCAAGAAGTTCTCGCTGGTGGTGGACGCGGGCGCGGCCATGATCGGCGCGCCGCCAGCCTTTGCCGGTGTTTTGGTGGCGATCCTGATTCTGTTGCCGGAGAGCGTCGCGGCCGTCACCGCCGCGCGAAAGGACAATCTGCAGAAGAGCATCAACCTTGCGCTCGGCTCCTCGCTCGCGACGATCGGGCTGACCGTGCCGGCGGTGGCGCTGGCCGCTTATGTGCTCGACAAGCAGCTCGTGCTCGGGCTTAGCGCGCAGAATATGGTGCTCTTGGCCCTGACGCTGATTCTCTGCATGCTGACGCTTGGAAACGGCCGGACCAACATCCTTTTCGGGCTGGTCCACCTTGTGGTATTTGCGGTATTCATGTTCCTGGTATTCGTTCCCTGAGCGGGAGAAAAAGCCGAAAAATGATCAGCGCCGCGTCCGATGTTCAGGTCGACACCCCCGAGGTGCGCGTGACGCGCTGGCGGCTCGCTCCCGGCTCGGCCACGGGACACCACATTCACGAGATGGACTATGTTATCGTTCCCGTGACCGCGGGCGAGATGACCATCGTGGCGCCCAACGGGGAACGCTCGAAGGCCCAGCTTGGGGTCGGCCAGTCATATTTCCGTAAGGCCGGTGTCGAACATGACGTGCTGAACGAAACTGCGTCCGAAATCGTCTTTCTTGAAGTGGAGTTGAAGTCATAAACCCGCCGTTTACCGAATTGCCACCGATATGCCTCAAACCTTGGGCATCAGGACCCGCGCGGGAGTGGCCGGCATGCTGAAATTAGCCTCCAAATTTGCGATGGATATTTTGCCGTCGGTGATCGCCACCGTCGTCGGCGCCTATATCGTTAATCATTACATCAACACCAAGACGCCCGCCGCCGATCCGGCCGCCGCCGTGTCCACCGCCGACCCCAAGAAGGCCACCGCGAAGACCGATTCGAAGCCCGCAGAGAAGTCTGCCGATCTCGGTAATATTCCAGTACCCGGCGTCCGTGCGAAAGGCATCTCGGAAAAGTCGATCAGCGAGAAATCGGCGGCCGAGAAGGCGTCCGTCGAAAAGGCTGCCGAAAAGGAGAAGCCGGCTGAGAAGGCCGATCGGCCTGCGGAAACCGCCAGCATTCCGCCTGCCGCCCCGGTTGAGACGCGCCCCCACCATCCGGCGCCACGTGAGTCCAAAGCTGTCTCCAAGACCCCGGCTCCTGTCCCGTCGGCCGAGCCGGTGGTCGCGACGCCCGCAACCGCCCCGGCGGCTGAACCTGCCCCCACCCCTGACGCCAACGATCTGGCGCGCCAGGCGATTGAGCGCCTGAACCGGACGCAGGAAGCCGTTCGGGCACCTGAACCGCCGAAACCAGCGGAACCGCCTCGCACCTTGGCTGTGCCGGCCGCACCTCCGAGCGCGCCAGCGCCGGTGGCGACCGCGCCTTCGCTCCAGCCGTTGCCGCCGGCCATCATGGTGTCGACGCCGCAAACCGCGGACCCCAGGCCCCCCGTGGCGCGGACTGACGACCCGATGCGGCCCACCCCGCCGGCCGATATTCCCGATCCGCACCCCCCGCTGGATTTGCGGGCCGATGCCGTGGACCAGCCGGTGAAGCGGCCTTCGGTTGCCGAGGATGTGCTTTCGGCCACCAAGAAACTGTTCAACTCCGTGTTGCCAAAGCCGCAGCAAAACTGACCGCAGGTCCGCCGCCTGAACGGCTTGGCGGCTGCGCCGGCCAGCAATTCATTTTCAGAAAGTTTCGTAGCTCTGGCCAGGCTTGCCGCCGACGCGCGCAAAGGCGGATCGCGCCGCCTCATCCTTCGGACGCAGGTTGATGGCGCGGCCGTAGGAGCCGGCGGCCTTGGTCTTGTCGCCAAGACGCTCATAGGCGAGGCCCCGGGTCATCCAGGCCTGGGCGTTTTGCGGATCATCCTGCACGGCTTCATCGAGATCGGCGGCTGCTTCCTTCGCCTTGCCGAGCGCGAGATAGCTCAAGGCGCGACCGAGCAGCGGCTCGAGCTGTTGCGGCATCAACCCGTTGGCGGTCGAGAAGTCCTCGATCGCGAATTGATGCTGCTTCTCGCCCTGGTAGAGCAGACCGCGATTGTAATAGGTGTCGGCATCGTCCGGACGCAGCGCGATCGCCTTGTTGAAATCCTCCAGCGCTTGCGCGGCCTCGCCGCGCGCCTTGTGGACCAGGCCGCGGCCGAGCCAGGCCGGGGCATAGTTGGCATCGAGCGCCAGCGCGCGTTCATAATCGGACATCGCCTGATCGGTCCGTTTGGTCTTGCGGTAGATCTGGCCGCGATTGGCGAAGGCCTGTCCGTAATTGGGATCGAGGCTGATCGCCTTGTTGAAATCGGCCAGCGCTTCCTCAGTCTTTCCGGCCTGCGCCAGCACGGATCCCCGCATGTTGTAGGCCTGTGGATCGTTGGGGTTTTTCTTGATGGTTTCAGAGAGCGAGGCGATGTTGGCCGAGGAGGTGACTTGCGCGGGCTCCTCCTTGGGTTCTGAGGAGGAGGGGGTCAGCGATCCCAGCGTCATCGAGCAGCCGCCGAGCGCGATCGCGGCCAGGATGGCCGCCGTCAAAGCGCGCAGTCCGCGACGCGAATGATTGGAAACGATTCCAGCGATCGGGACGATCATCGTGCGGGATACTCACACGCTCACCCGCTTACTCGTAACCTGAGGCGGAATGAAATGCATCGGCCAAATGACAATCGATGCGGAAAGCCGTGGCATAAAAACAAAATAAAACGCGGGCCGGATGGCCCGCGTCGAAACGTCTATTCGAATCGGATCGGTCAGCGCGGCCCGCGAGATCCGCCCGGACCGCCGCGGCCGCCACCCGGAGCGCGCTCCGCGCCGGGACCGGCGCCGAACACCGGCTTCGGCTTCATCGGCAACAGGCCTTCACGCTGCAACTTCTTGCGGGCGAGCTTGCGCGCGCGGCGCACGGCTTCGGCCTTTTCACGAGCCTTCTTCTCGGAGGGCTTTTCGTAGTGACCGCGGAGCTTCATCTCGCGGAAAATGCCCTCGCGCTGCATCTTCTTTTTCAGCGCCTTGAGGGCTTGGTCGACATTGTTATCGCGAACGAGAACCTGCACGCGGCATCCTCTTTCCATTGATCGGATTGGATTCTGGTAAGGTCAACGGGCGGGCAAAAGGGCCTCACTCCTGACCTTTGAGCGCGCGGATGTATCAGACAAATGGTGCAATGTCCACCAGCGGAACGGTAATTTCGGTCGGGGCAGGGTTGTTCGGACCGCGCGGAAACCGCTGGGCGGGTATCCCGATTTGAGGAACTTGCAACTTTATTTGCAACTTTTTGGACGAATTTCGCGAGGATGATCGCCGGGGGCGAAATCCGGGAGGCTCCCATGGAAGCGAAAAAATATGCCGCTGAATTGATTGGTACTTTTTGGCTCACATTTGCGGGATGCGGCAGCGCTGTGATTGCCGCCGCTTTTCCGCAGGTCGGTATCGGCCTGCTCGGGGTGGCGCTGACATTCGGCCTGAGTGTGGTGACCATGGCCTATGCGATTGGCCATATCTCGGGTTGCCATCTCAATCCTGCCGTGACGGTCGGTCTGACCGCCGGCGGGCGTTTTCCGGCTGGCCAGGTCCTGCCCTATGTCATCGCACAGGTTGTCGGCGCCGTTGTCGCCGCAGCCCTGCTTTACGTGATCGCGAGCGGAGCTCCGGGATTCGATCTTGGCAAAGGCTTTGCGGCCAACGGCTACGGGGCGCATTCGCCGGGTCAATACGACATGGTGGTCTGCTTCATCATGGAGGTGGTGATGACGGCGATGTTCCTGTTCATCATCATGGGCGCGACCCACGGCAAGGCGCCTGTGGGCTTTGCGCCGCTGGCGATCGGCTTGACGTTGACGATGATCCATCTCGTCAGCATTCCTGTCACCAACACCTCCGTGAACCCCGCTCGCAGCACGGGGCCTGCCTTGTTCGTGGGCGGATGGGCGCTCGGCCAGCTCTGGCTGTTCTGGGTGGCGCCGCTGATCGGCGGCGTAATCGGAGGCGTCGTCTATCGCTGGCTGAGCACGGAACCGACCGGGGTCGTCGAAGGCTTGAAGTCGGCGTAGCTCTGGCCGAGGGATTGTCGAGTCTGGCGGGCTATTTTTGGCCCGGCGGCACGACTTTGGTGACATGCCCCATCTTGCGTCCCGGCCGCGGCGCGCCCTTGCCGTAAAGGTGAACGGTAACGCCGGGAACGCCGAGCCAATCGACGTAGCTGTTGATCTCGTCTCCGATCAGGTTGGTCATGGTGACCTCGCCGTGGCGGAGCGGCTTGCCGAGCGGCCATCCGGCAATTGCCCGGATGTGCTGCTCGAACTGCGAGATCGACGCGCCATCCAGCGTCCAGTGCCCGGAATTATGCACGCGCGGCGCAATCTCGTTGACGAGGACTTCTTGCGTGCCGTCGCGGTTGACCACGAACATCTCGACCGCCAGCACGCCGACATAGTCGAGCGCCGCGGCGATTCGCTTGGCGACGTCGCGGGCTTGCGCAGCGAGCTCGTCCGTTACCGCCGCCGGCACGCGCGACACCTTCAGGATATGATCGCGATGCTCGTTTTCGGTGACGTCAAAGCATTCGACCTCACCGTCGGCTGAGCGCGCCGCAATCACCGAGATCTCGCGCTCGAATGGAATGAAGGCCTCGAGGATCGCCGATTTGGTGCCGAGGTCCTCCCATGCACGAGCCGGATCGTCGCCCGAGCGGATGATGGTTTGCCCCTTGCCGTCATAGCCGAAGCGGCGGGTTTTCAGCACTGCGGGCAGTCCGATCCGCCCGATCGCGGCGACCAGGGTTTGCGGCGACGACACGTCGGCATAGTCGGCGGTCTTGATGCCGAGGCGGGCGACGAAATCCTTTTCGATCAGGCGATCCTGCGTCGTCTCCAGAATCTTGCGGTCGGGCAGGACCGGCCGCCGCGCCGCCAGGATCAAGGCCGAGGCTGCGGGGACGTTCTCGAATTCATAGGTGATGACGTCGACATCGCCGGCGAACAGTTCGAGCGCCTCGACATCGGCATATTCGGCGCAGGTGGCGTTCGCCACCACGTCGAAAGCCGGCGAATCCGGATCCGGTGAAAAGACCCGGCAGCGCAGGCCGAGCCGCGCCGCCGCCATGGCCAGCATCCGGCCGAGTTGTCCGCCGCCGAGAATTCCGATGGTGTCGCCCGGCTTCAGCGTCACCCGTGATGGAAGGGTCACGCGGATTCCTCCGGACGCTCGGCAACTGCGTCGGTCTGCTTCTTGCGCCAGGCGGCGAGACGTTCCGCAAGCGCCTTGTCGTTCAGCGCCAGCACGCTTGCGGCCAACAGCGCCGCGTTGATCGCGCCGGCCTTGCCGATCGCCAGCGTTCCGACGGGAACGCCAGCCGGCATTTGCACGATCGAGTGAAGCGAATCGACGCCCGAGAGCGCCTTCGATTCGACCGGTACGCCGAACACGGGAAGTTCCGTCAGCGACGCCGCCATGCCCGGCAGATGTGCGGCCCCGCCAGCGCCCGCAATGACCACCTTGAAGCCTTTGGCCTTCGCGCCCTTGGCGAACGCATAGAGCCGGTCCGGCGTGCGATGCGCGGAGACGATGAGCTTTTCGCAAGCCACGCCCAGCGCACCCAGTGTCTCGGCGGTGTGGCGCATGGTTTCCCAGTCTGACTGGCTTCCCATGATGATGGCGATCGGCGCGGACATATCGTTAATTCTTCTGAAGAAAAGAGAATGGCTCTAGGTCCGATTATAAGATCGGCCCTCTGTTCGGCAAGGTTAGCAAGGGAGCGACAATGGACTATCCTGTCTTGGTGCGAACACGCAAGCATTCTTCGCGTCGGGCCGGCGGCTAGCGTTAACAGATGTAAGCAGTTGGGCTACGAATTCAAAAGCCGGGATTATGGCTCCGGGGATGACCGATGAAGAAGAAAGCCAAAAGACCGGCGTCGAAAGCTTCCCGCAAGCCGGCTTCCGCCAGCGGCAAAGCTCTTCTGCGGCGCTCCGCCGAGGTCAGGCGACATCGGCCGGCGAAAGACGATGCGAAGGCGGAAGTGCGGCGACTCAGGAGTCAACTGGACAAGGCGCTCGCGCGCATCGAGCAGTTGCAGGCGGCGGCTGAGACGGATTTCCTGCTCGGAATTCTGAACCGGCGCGGTTTCGAGCGCGAGCTCGTCCGCGCCATCTCCTACATCCAGCGCTATCATGCCTCTGGCGCGCTGATCGTGCTCGACGTCGATCGGCTGAAGCCGATCAATGACAATTTCGGCCACGCGGCAGGAGACGAGGTGCTGAAGGCCATCGTCGCCGTGCTGTCGCGGCAGGTGCGCGCCTCCGACGTGATCGGGCGGCTCGGCGGCGACGAGTTTGCGTTGCTGCTGTGGAATCTTTCTGAAACCGACGCGCATGCAAAGGCGGCCGCGCTCGAGGAGGATATCGACCGGCTCGGTTTTGCCTTCGCCGGCAGCACGGTTGCGACCGGCGTCTCCGCTGGCGTGACGATCCTCGGCCCGCATTCGGAAGCAGCCAAGGCGCTGGCGGATGCCGATCGGGCGATGTACGTGCGCAAGGCGCAGCGCCGCCATGAAGTGCTGTATCCTTCGTCCTCTCCAGACAGACGAGCAACTCCATGAACAAGCCCAAGCCATTCACGCTTCATGTGGCCGATGCCGAGATCGCCGATCTGCGCGACCGCCTGGCTCGGACGCGCTTTCCGGACTCCGCACCAGGGGAGGCCTGGGCCTACGGCACCGACGTCGCTTATTTGCGCGGCTTCCTGGAATACTGGCGCAATGGGTTTGACTGGCGCGCCGAAGAGGCGGCGCTCAACGCCTTTCCGCAATTCCGTGTGCCGATTGACGGCATCGACCTGCATTATCTGCATGTCGAAGGCAAAGGTGAGAACCCGATGCCGCTGTTGCTGTTGCACGGCTGGCCCGGCTCGGTATTCGAATTCCTCGACATCATTCCGCGACTGACAGATCCGGCGCGGTTCGGCGGCGATCCCAAGGACGCGTTCACGGTGATCGCGCCGTCGCTCCCGGGTTACGGGCTTTCGTTCACGCCCGGCCAGAAAAGATATGGCGTGTCCGAAATGGCCGATTGCCTGGCGTTGCTGATGCACGAGGTGCTCGGCTTCTCGCGCTTTGCCGCGCAAGGCGGCGATTGGGGCGCGGGCGTCACCAGCCGGCTCGGCTATGCCCATGCGGAAAAGGTGATCGGCATCCACGTCAATTTCATGATGGCCGCCGGCCGCGATCCCAACGCGATCCAAAATCCGTCCGAGGACGAAAAGCGCTATCTCGGCGAGTTCGCGCACTGGACGCGCGAGGGGACCGGCTATCAATGGATTCAGGGCACGCGCCCGCAGACGCTGTCGTTTGCGCTGACGGATTCGCCGGCGGGCCTTGCGGCGTGGATCGTCGAGAAATTTCGCGCCTGGTCGGATTGTGGCGGCGACGTCGAAAGTGCGATCAGCCGCGACCGAATGCTCGCCGATATCTCGTTCTATTGGTTCACCGGCGCGATCGGGTCGTCATTCTGGCCCTACTACGCAAGACTCCATGGCTCGGCAGCGATTGTGCCGCCCGGCGAGGCCATCACGGTCCCAACCGGCTATGCGCAATTCCCGCGCGAAATCCTCAGGCCTCCGCGCAGTATCGCCGAACGCGTGTTCAAGGACATCCGGCGTTGGACCGTGATGGAAAAGGGCGGCCATTTCGCCGCCCTCGAACAACCCGATCTGCTCGCGCGCGAGGTGCGCGCGTTCTTCCGCGAACTGCGCTGAAGCTAAAGTCCGACCAGATCGTCCGGCACCTGCCCGAACTTCCTGAGCACGCGCGCATCGCCGAACTCGCCGGCCATCGGATCACCGCTGCGACAGAACGCAACTGCGCCAATGCTCCCGGCCGCGCGCGACATCGCTTCCGCGCGCCGCAACGCGCCGGTCGAATGCTGACACTCCTCGGCTGCGCCTGCGACCAGCATGCCGGTTTCATCCTGCAAGAAGGGCATTGCGACGTAATACGTGACGTTCGCCATTGACGTTCCTCCTGTCCAATGATCAGGCCGCGTCGCCTCTTTCACGCGCCCGCCGGACCACGGCGCCGAGACTCACGGCTTTGGTTCGCAGTTCGCTCAATTCGGTTTCCAGGTACTCGTTCGCCAGGATCAGGGCCTTGATCGTGCTGCGCGGGTCGCCATTGCACATGGCGATCAGCCGGTCGCAGGCCAGTTCGTAGCTCGGGCTAAAGGGAAACGAAGCAGGTTCGGGCATGGCGAAGTCCTCGGAAAGCGACGTTTGGGGATGTCTGAATGTTCTCTTTTTGTTCTTACGAAGTCAAGCGTCATTTTTGTGCGCGATGCTTTTGCGCAGGCTGCCTCAGGCGATGATGTCGGGCGTGATCTGATCTTCGATGAAGGCGATGCGGTCGCGCAACTGCAGCTTGCGCTTTTTCAGTCGTTGCAGCCGCAGGAGGTCGGGCGCCGGCGACTGATGCAGCGCATCGATCGCCGCGTCGAGGTCGCGGTGCTCCTGTTGCAGCCTTGCGAGCTCGGACTGGAGTTCGCGCTCATCTTCGTCGGTCATGGTCTACTTAATCGAAAACGCGGATGAGATTTGCGAAAAGTTCCGGCAAGCGGAATTGTGACTATCCTCCCTGGCAAGCCGCTCCGCAAGCAAGTTCGAGAGCCGCATCCACGGCTTGGAAAGCGTGGGGCGACCGGGCGGCTGGCAGTTCTGACCTTCCAGTTCGCGCCCGCAAGCCTTGAGCGCCAAATTTTTGTTCCACCGCGCTTGCGCAGCGCAAGGCGGGAACCTTGCGGGGCGCATGATTAACGGATGCAAGCCCGGCTCACGATTCGTTACAGATGCCGGTGAAAAATGAGGAAAGCCATTTTCAAAGCCATCGACAGATTCACGGCTTGGTGTAGACTTCTTGGTCCGGATCGAATCTGAGGTCTTAACCCAACCGAGGAGGTTTCGAATGGCAATTCATGCACATCTCGTTGAACTGGAACGGAAACACAAGGTTCTCGAAAACGAATTGCACGAAGCTCTTCTACACCTTTCAACAGATGACTTGCAGATTGTCGAACTGAAGCGCCGGAAACTGATGGTCAAGGACGAAATCGAGCGCTTGAAGCACTCCAACAGCGCCACGTTGCATTAAGTCGCAGCCCAAGATCCAACGCTCACTTTGATCGCCGCGTCTGGTCGGCTTTGTCGGTGCCGACCGGTGCGCGCGACATGTTGTGGGAGCCGAAACGCGCTTTTACGCGTCAGCTAATTCGCCGACATGGTCGGCGATGGCGAGCGACGACGTCAGCCCGGGCGATTCAATTCCGAACAGGTTGATCAACCCGTCGATGCCGTGGTCCTTCGGCCCCTGGATCATGAAGTCCTGTACGGCGACCGCAGGCGGCACGATCTTCGGCCGCATGCCGGAATAGCTCGGCATCAGCGCGCCGTCGGGCAGCGTCGGCCAGTAGCGGCGGATCGCCGGATAAAACCGCTCGGCGCGCGCCGGATCGACGGCGTAATCGATATGATCGACCCATTCCACGTCCGGTCCAAACCGCGCCTGTCCCGCCATATCGAGCGTGAGATGCACGCCAAGACCGCCGGGCTCGGGCACCGGATAAATCAGATGCGAGAACGGCGCGCGGGCCGAGCAGCTGAAATAGTTGCCCTTTGCCAGGTAAGCCGGCGGGATTTTTTCGAACGGCATGCCGTCGATGCTGCGCGCCACTGACGTCGCGCCAAGGCCGGCCGCGTTGACCAGAAGCCGGCATTCGAGCGACATCGGCGCCTCACCACCGGCGTCGATTTCGAAGCGGCCGCCGCGCGCGCGCGCGCCGAGCAGCGGAGTATGAAACGCAAAGGCAGCGCCGGCGTCTTCCGCGTTGCCGCGTAGCGCCAACATATACGCGTGGCTGTCAATGATGCCGGTCGAAGGCGACAGCAGCGCCGCCTCACATCGAAGCGCCGGCTCCAGCGCGCGCGCGGCTTCGCCGGTCAGAAGTTGCAAGTCAGCGACGCCATTGGCTTCGGCATGCGCCCGGATCGATTGCAGCTTTTCGCTCTCGCTTTGGCTTGTCGCCACAATCAGCTTGCCGCAATTGCGATGGGGAATCCCTTGGTCCTGGCAATAGCGATAGAGCGCCTGCTTGCCGGCAACGCACATCTGCGCCATCAGGCTGCCCGCCCGGTAATAGATGCCGGCGTGGATCACCTCGCTGTTGCGGGACGACGTGACAGTGCCAATGCCTTCGGCGGCTTCCAGCACGATCACTTCGCGGCCACTTTGTGCCAGCCGACGCGCCACGGCCAGACCGATCACTCCCGCACCAATGACGACGCACTCGACCTTTTCCATTTAGAAAATTCTGATCCGGATCTGTTTTGGCTAATCGGGGCGAGGCGGGCGTGGAGCGATCTTATTCATGGACCGAACAGCGCTTCTGTCCAAAGTTCTGGTTGTGCCATTTTCTTGAGCAACTCTTTGGATTTGTTTCCGAACTTTGGCGGCCCAAGATGTTAGCGACCCATTAATCATGTCGGCGCAATTGGCGCGGTTTCACACGGCAAATGAGCCGGCTTGGGGTACGCGTTTACCTGATCCAAACCCGTGAAGCCAGACACTCGGCCGCGTAAATCCGCGGGTGACCGATGGCTGACAAGGACTGGCAGGCAGGCGGCGGGATCATGATTCCGGCAGGGGTCGTGGTGTGCCTGATTGCGTCCGTCTGGGCCATCACCGCGTCTGATCTGGGGGCCGGCTTCGTCGGCTATCTCGGTACGCTCAATCCGGATTACGTCTCGGACGTGCTGCTCGGCGGCCTCGTGGGCTGTTCTTTTCTGGGCGCAGTCGGGCTGTGGGTGTATTCGACGCTGCGCAGGGTCAAGCGGTCGCAGCTTCGCAGGAATGCGTTCGTCAGCTCTGCCTTGAATAATCTCAAGCAGGGCGTCGTCATCACCAATCCGCGGCAACGCATCGTCTTCCTGAACGACCGCTATCTCGAGATTTACGGTCTTTCGCGTTCGGATATCACACCGGACATGGCCGGCCGGGAGCTGCTCGAATTGCGGCTCAAGCGCGGTGTGCTTGACGTCAGCGCCGACGAATTCTATGCGCAGGCGGCCTTGCCCGACGGGCTCATCACCGAGCTGCCGAACGGTCAATCCGTTCACGTCAAGCACTTTCCATTGTCGAATGGCGGGTCGATCACCACGCATGAAGATTGCAGCGAGCAGCGCGAGCTCTCGCGGCAACTCGCTTCTACCAAGCAGTTTCTGGAGTCGGTCCTCGAGAACGTTCCGGTCTGCGTGGCGGCCAAGAATATCGATGACGGTCGCTATATCTTCGCCAACCGCGCCTTCGAACGCTTCTCGCGCTTTTCGCGGGACTTCATCGTTGGCAAGCGCGCCGATGAGATCTTCACGCCCGAAACGGCGGCGAGCATCGTTGCGGCCGACATTGCCGCCCTCAACTCGCCTGATGGCCAGTTCCGCAACGAATTCTTCGTCGAACGCGGCTCCAAGAGGCGGGTTCTTGCCTCGAGCCGCGTGATTGCGCGCAACGAGCGAAACGAACCGCAATTTCTGGTCGCGCTGTTCGACGATGTCACGAAGCGCCGGGTCCTTTCCGAGGAGCTTGAAAAGACCAAGAAGTTCCTCGAACAGGTGGTCGACAACGTTCCGGTCTCGCTGACGGTCGAAGATGCCAGCAACGGCCGGTATCTCCTGGCCAACCGCAGCGCCGAAGCCATTCTCAACCGCCGCCGCGAAGAGGTGGCGGGGCTTACGGCCGCGGAAATCTTCAATGAACGCGAAGCCCGGCTCATCGTTGCCCGTGACGAGGCGGCGATCCGGAACCGCAAGTCTCTCACCGAAGAGCATCCGATCAGCACCAAGGACGGCCTGCGGTTGTTCCTGACGCGCCGCGTCACCGTGCTCAACGAGGCCGGCGAGGCGCAATATCTGATCAAGACCCACGAAGACGTCACCGACCGCCGTCAGACCGAATCGCGCATGGCGCACATGGCCTATCACGACGGTCTGACCGACCTGCCGAACCGCGCAGCCTTCCTGCAGGCGCTGACGCAGATGATCGAGGCCTGCGGCGAAGCGGAGGAAGAATTCGCCGTGCTGTCGATCGATCTCGACGGCTTGACGGAAGTCAACGACGTGTTCGGTCACGCCATCGGCGACAAGCTGCTGATCGAGGTGGCGCAGCGGATGCAAGCCTCGGCGCGCGGCGGCGTGGTGGCGCGGCTGTCCGGCGACGAGTTCGGATTGATCATCGACGGCAAACAGCCGATCGCCGGCATGTTGCTCGCCGAACAGCTCGCTGAGACGATGTCGCGGGAAATCATGATCGACGGCAAATCGGTTCGCACCGGCTTGACGACGGGCATTTCGATCTTCCCGCATAATGGCACCGACGCGGCGTCGCTGCTTGCCAATGCCGGCGCGGCGCTATCGCGCGCGAAAGCAAAATCGCGCGGCACCATCAGCATCTACGAGCCCGAGATGGATCAGCAGATCCGCGATCGGCGCGTGCTGCATCAGGATCTCTCGGCCGCGATCAAGAACGGCGAAATCTCGCTGTTCTATCAGCCGCAGGCATCGTCACGTTGGACGCCTGGCACCAACGAAATCATCGGCTTTGAGGCGCTGGCGCGCTGGCGTCATCCCGTGCGCGGCTTCGTGCCGCCGTCCGATTTCATTCCGCTTGCCGAAGAGAGCGGCCTGATCTTCGAGATGGGCCAGTGGATTCTGCGCGAAGCCTGCCGCGAGGCTGCCTCCTGGCCGGTGCCGCTGCAGATCGCGGTCAACCTGTCGCCGGCTCAATTCATGCACGGCGACGTCGTCAGCCTCGTGCACTCGATCCTGCTCGAGACGGGACTCGCGCCGGGGCGGCTGGAACTGGAAATCACCGAGGGCGTGCTGATCGAGGATTTCGATCGTGGTCTTGCGCTGCTCAGGCGGCTGAAGGGGCTCGGCGTGCGCATCTCGATGGACGACTTCGGCAGTGGCTACTCCTCGCTGAGCTATCTGCAGGCATTTCCGTTCGACAAGATCAAGATCGACCGCACCTTTGTCGTCAATCTGGGCCGCAACCCGCAATCGGCCGCCATCGTGCGGGCGGTGATCGGCCTTGGTCATGGTCTGGAAATGTCGATCGTTGCCGAAGGCGTGGAAACCGAGGAACAGCTCTCTTTCCTCGCCGACGAGGGATGCGATGCCATCCAGGGCTATTTCATCGGCAAACCGCTTCCGATCGATCAGTACGCCGCATTGGTTGGCCGTCCGGCCACTGGCGATGCCAGCGAACCGGCGCGCAAGACCGGCTAGCCGAGGCTGGCCAACTGTTGCGCCATTTCCGTCAAGCGAAGGCCAAGCGAAGCCGTTATAGCTAATCCAGCGTGCCGATTCAGTGCGGCTGCGGTGGACGGGCGTATGGCGGATTACGATTTGGCGATCATCGGCGGCGGGTTGAACGGCGTCAGTGTGGCCCGTGACGCTGCAGGCCGGGGCTTGCGGGTCATCCTGATCGAACAGGGAGATCTCGGCGGCGCGGCCTCTGGCGCCTCGGGGCGGCTGATCCAGGGCGATCTTGCGGTGCTGGAGCGCAGGGCGTTCCGGCGGACGCGGACGGCGCTCGCCGAACGGGACATTTGGATGCGGATCGCGCCGCATCTGGTCCGACCGGCGCATTTCGTTATACCCGCCCATTCCGACGAGCGCCCGCCATGGCTGCTGCGGCTGGGCTTGTTCGTCTACGACCGCCTGGCGCCGGCCGGAAGCTTGCCGCGCTCGGCTGCGATCGACATCACCCATCACCCGATCGGTCATGCCTTGCAGCGGCCATTCGGCACCGCGTTCGGCTATTCGGATTGCCTGGTCGACGATTCGCGGCTGGTCGTGACAACCGCCGTCGATGCGGCGGAGCACGGCGCCGTCATCCGCACCGGCGCCCGCTGCGTGCGTGCCGATCGCGGCAATGTCTGGCGGCTTGTCGTCATCGACCGCGGCCAGCGTCAGGTGATCACGACAAGGTCGCTTGCCAACGCCGCTGGCGCCTGGACGGCGAGCGTCGCCGAAACCGTGCTGCGCGCGCCGCCCCCGCGCACTGCCGCGGTCAGGCTCGGCCAGATCGTCGTCCGCCGCCTGTTCGATACCGAGAACGTCTACGTCCTGCAGAACACCGACCGAAGGCTGATCTTTGCGAGTCCTTATCAGCGCGAATTCACCATGATCGGCACGGTGTCGCACAGTTTTGTCGGTGACCCGGCTGCGGTAGCGATGGCCGCCGATGAGGTGACTTACCTCTGCGATGTCGCTAATCGCTATTTTCGCGAGCGGATCGGAACTTCCGACGTGATCCGCTCGGTTGCCGGCGCCAATCTCGTCGCGGGGCGCCCGGGCAAGCGATTCGCGCGCGAGGGAACGGTGACGTTCGATGCGCGGCGGCGGAAGGCGCCGCTGCTGACGATTTTCGGCGGCGACGTGACGACCGCGCGGCTGCGCGCCGAGCAAGCCGTCTCCCGCCTGTTGCCGTTCTACCCGATGTCGAAGCCATGGACCGCAAAAGCCGCGTTGCCGGGCGGAGATTTTCCGCAAGCCGCGTTCGAGGCGGAAGTGGAAGAGGCACGCGAGCGCTGGAAATTCTTGAGTGCCGATCAGGCGCTGCGGCTGGTTTCGGCCTATGGCTCGCGGCTTGACCAAGTGCTGGGCGAGGCCAAAACGAAAGCCGACCTCGGCGAGAGTTTCGGCTCCGATCTGACCGAAGCGGAAGTGCGCTACCTCATGACAAAAGAGTGGGCGCGCTTTCCGGACGATATTTTGTGGCGCCGCTCGAAGCTGGGGTTGAGCATCGATCCCAAAGATCGCGAGCGGCTCGCCGCTTTCATGGCAAACACCGCGCCCGGCTGAAATCCTTCCAACGTCTTCCAGCGTCAATGTCCTGAAAACTGTGGCGGGCGTCCTTCCGCCATCGCGCGCATTGCTTCCTGCGCATCGCGCGAGTTCAGAAGACGGATGATGTCCGGCACCGAGTGCGTGAGCGCTACCGCTTCGCCATGGTCCGCCCAGCTCTGTGCCTGATCCATCGCGGCCTGAACCGCGAGCGGCGCCTTGCTGCTGATGGCCTCCGCAAGCTTCCGCCCCACCGCTTCGGCTTCGGTAGCCGTGCAGACCTGCGCCGCGATATTCATGCGCAGCGCTTCGATGGCGTCGAATTCATCGCCGGTCAGCGAATGTCGCATCGCCGCGCTTCGGCCGGCAGCGCGGATCAAGCGAAGCAGGCCGCCGCCGAATGGATAGGTGCCGAACTTGATTTCGTGAAAGGCAAAGCGGGCGTTTTCCGCTGCGATCGCGATATCGGCGGCCAGCACCAGTTCGAGCCCGGCGTTGAAGCACTGGCCTTGCACCACGACCACCAATGGCTTGCGGCGCTTTGGCCCGGTGGTGCCGAACGGATTGATCTGGTTGTCGGCGAAGGGGCTTTTGCCGGCGGCCCAGCACGGTAGCACCTCGGGAACATCGACACCCAGCGAGAAGTCGGCTCCATTGGCGGTCACGAGCGTGCAGCGAATTTGCGGGTCGCTCTCAAAGCTCGTGAAGAGTTCGCCGAGTTCGCGAAACATCTCCATCGAGAAGCGATTGCCGGCGTCGGGGCGATTGAGCCTGATATGCGCCAGATATCCGAGACGTTCGCAAATGACTGATGGCATCGGGTTCTCCAGTCGGGATGATCGTCGCACCATCTGTGATCGCCTCGCCGACGGCCATGGCCGGACCGGCCGTTGCGCTTGCCGTTTCGGCCATTCAGCTCGTCCTGAATTTTTGCCGATAAACACCGGGCGAAATCCCGGCGACGGCGCTGAAGGCCCGGATAAAGGCGCGCGCGTCCTGATAACCGACCGCTTCGGCGATGCGCTCGACCGATGCGGTCGGGCCCTCAAGCAGGCGTTTGGCGGCCTCGATGCGAACCCTGCGGAGATACTGTCGCGGCGAAAGGTTGGTGGCGGCCAGAAAACGGCGGCTCAGATTGCGCACGCTCATGCCGGCCACCTTGACCATATCGTTGATCTCGATCGGCTGCGTGTGGTTGCTCTCGATCCAGCCTTGCAGCTCGAGCACCTTTTCGTCGCCGTGGTCCTTTGGCGCAATGAACAGAAAATACGGGCGTTGCGATTCGCCATGGCGATCGATCGACAACGCTTTGGCGGTGGCGACTGCAAGATCATGACCGGCCAGCCGATCGATGACATGGACGGCCAGATTGAGATAAGCGGTGGTGGCGCCGGCGCAGATCACGCGGTTGTCGTCGATCAGGCGCTCGTGAACCGCAAGATGCACCGCCGGATAGCGTTGCGCGAACAAGGTGCTGAAGGCCGGGTTGGTGGTGACGCGGCGGCCATTGAGGATTCCCGCTTCCGCGAGCAGAAATGCGCCGGTGCAGGTTGAGGCGAGCAGGGCGCGGCTTTGGGACGACTTCTTCAACCATGACACCAGCGGCATCTCTGCCGCGAGCGTCTCCTCGATGTCGTTGAAGATCGGCGGGATGAGCACGACGTCGCTGTCGCTTGCCTGCGCCAGCGAGCAATCGGGGCGGATCGGATGACCGCCGTAGCCTGCAACGGGGGCACCGTCCAATGTTGCGATCCGTACTTCGTGTCCCGACCAGCTCGCATCGCCCCGGCGTCCCGCAATGTAGGCTGCGATGGCGAAGGCGTCCGCCTGACCGTAAACGGCCGACGTCATGCAGCCTTCGAATGCAACGATAGTGATCTTCATAGCGGTCATTGCACATCAAAGGCCCGGCAAACGCCATGCCATTATTTGCGTCTATAACGGGGCTGAAGCCGTTGAGCCCGCGACCGTCCGCCGCTAGCCTTGCGGTGACTATGGGGTAGGCTGATGGCATGACTGAAGAACCTGCGAATCCCGCACACGTCGCGGATTCGAAAGCTGATGTGCGTGCGGCGCCGCTGCTGCGTATCGATGCGGTGGTCAAGAAGTTCGGCCAATTCCGCGCGGTCGACGCGCTGTCGCTCGACATCGCGGCCGGCGAGTTCTTTGCGCTGCTCGGGCCAAGCGGGTGCGGCAAGACCACGCTGCTTCGCATGCTCGCCGGTTTCGAGACGCCGGATGAAGGCCGCATCCTGCTTGACGGCAAGGACATCGCGCAGATCCCGCCGCATCAGCGGCCCGTCAACATGATGTTTCAGAGCTACGCGCTGTTTCCGCATTTGAGCGTGCGAGACAATATCGCGTTCGGATTGAGGCGCTCGCAGATGCCGGCTGCCGAGATCGGCAAGCGGGTCGCGGAAATGGTCGCGCTTGTCAAACTGGAGGGAATGGAAAAACGCAAGCCCGACCAGCTCTCCGGCGGGCAACGGCAGCGCGTGGCGCTGGCGCGCTCGTTGGCGCGGCGGCCGCGGCTTTTGCTGCTCGACGAGCCGCTTGCCGCGCTCGACAAGAAGCTGCGCGAAAGCACGCAACTCGAGCTGATGGAGTTGCAGCGCAAGCTCGGCCTCACCTTCATCATCGTGACCCACGATCAGGCCGAGGCCATGACCATGGCGGGACGGATCGGCGTAATGGATGCCGGCCGCCTCGAGCAGGTCGCGACCCCGCGCGTCCTCTACGAGGCGCCGCGCTCGCGCTGGATTGCCGAATTCGTCGGCGACATCAACCTGATCGAAGGAAAGCTCGATGCTGCCCGCGACGCTCAGCTGACGATGGCGCGACGGCTCGCCATTGCAACCGCGCAAGCGGGCACGATCTATGTTGCCGAGCCGCAGCCGCCGCCCACCAAAGCCAATGTCTGCGTCGCGATCCGTCCCGAGAAGGTCAAGCTGTCGCGCCGCGCCCCGACATCCGACGATGCGCGCGCGATCAACCGGTTCGAAGGCGTGGTGACCGATGTCAGCTATCTCGGTGGATCGACCTTTTACAAAGTCAGGCTCGACACCGGCGCGGTGCTGCGCTCCGCGATGGCCAATACCACCCGGCTCGATTTCGACGCCTATAGCCCCGGCCAGCGCGTGGCGGCGTGGTTTTCGCCGGAGGACTGCGTGGTGCTGGATCAATGAGCGCGGAAGCAAATTTCACCCGCCCGGCGCGGCTCGCAGCGATCGCGCCCTATCTTTGGATGGCGCTGTTCTTCCTGGTGCCGTTCCTGTTCGTGCTCAAGATCAGTCTGTCGCAGACCGCGATCGCGCAGCCACCGTATACGCCGGTGTTCGATCCCGGCGCGGGTTGGGAGGCGATCAAGGCTGCTTTCGCCGCGTTCTCGATCGATAATTTCAAGCTGCTGGTGTCCGACGATCTCTATGTGCTGTCTTATTTGCGCAGCCTTGTGGTCGCCGCGATCTCGACCGCGATCCTGCTGCTGATCGGCTATCCCATCGCCTATGGCATGGCGCGCCTGCCGCAACGCTGGCAGGGCATCGCGATGATGCTGGTGATCGTTCCGTTCTGGACGTCGTTCCTGATCCGTATCTATGCCTGGATCAACATCCTGCAGCATGATGGCCTCCTCAATCAGGTGCTGCTCGCGCTGCATGTCGTCTCCTCTCCCGTGGTGTGGCTCTCGACCGACAGCGCGATGTATCTCGGCATCGTCTATTCGTATCTGCCGTTCATGATCCTGCCGCTTTATGCGACGCTGTCCAAAATGGATCCCGCGCTGTTAGAGGCCGCCGGCGATCTCGGCGCCTCGCCACGCCAAGCGTTCTGGCGGGTGACGTTCCCGCTGTCGCTGCCTGGGGTCGGCGCCGGTGCGCTGTTGTGCTTCATCCCGATCGTCGGCGAATTCGTCATTCCGGATCTCTTGGCGGGATCGGACGCTTTGATGATCGGCCAGACGCTCTGGCTCGAGTTTTTCACCAACAAGGACTGGCCGGTTGCTTCCGCGGTCGCGGTGATACTTTTGATTCTGCTGCTCGCGCCACTGCTGTTGTACGACCGCCTGCAGCGTCGGCAACTGGAGCGACCGTGATGACGCGCGGTGCGAACAGGCTCTCGCCCTTCAACATCACCGCGCTGGCGCTGGGGCTCGCGTTTCTCTACCTGCCGATCGTCATCCTCATCATTTTTTCGTTCAACGCCTCGCGGCTGGTCACGGTATGGGGCGGCTGGTCGCTGCAATGGTACGCCGAGTTCTTCCGCGATCAGGCCATGCTGGATGCAGCCTGGATGAGCCTGCGCGTCGGCGCAACGGCGGCGACGCTCGCGACGATCCTCGGCACGCTCGCCGCGGTGGCGCTCTCGCGGGGCGCGGACTTTCGCGGCCGGACACTGTTTTCCGGCATGCTGTATGCGCCGCTGGTGATGCCGGAAGTGATCACCGGGCTTTCACTGCTGCTGCTGTTCGTCGCCATCAATGCCGAGCGTGGCTTCTGGACCATTGTTATCGCCCACACCACGCTGACGATGTGCTTTGTCTCCGTGGTGGTGCAGGCAAGGCTTGGCGCGATCGACAGAAACCTGGAAGAAGCGGCGATGGATCTCGGCTGCGATCCGGTGTGCGCGTTTCTCTCCGTGACCTTACCCTTGATTCTCCCTTCCGTCATTGCGGGGTGGATGCTCGCCTTCACGCTCTCGCTTGATGATTTGGTCATCGCAAGCTTCACCACCGGGCCGGGCTCGGCGACGCTGCCGATCCGGATCTATTCGGAAGTGCGGCTCGGCGTGAAGCCGGAAATCAACGCGATCTGCACGCTGGTGGTGGCACTGATTGCAGTGGTGATTGTGATCGCGTCGCTCGCGTCGAAAATATCCGATGCGCGCGGCAAGTCAGCGGCGCCTTTGTGATTGCTGTCATTCCGGGGCGCGAGCGTCTAGCGAGCGAACCCGGAATCTCGAGGTTCCGGGTCTGGTCCTTCGGACCATCCCGGAACGACAACACGCCTAAGACTTCACCGCACCCGCAGTCAGGCCGCCGACCATGTAGCGGCGGAAGGCATAGTAGATCGCGGCAGGCGGCAGCGCGTAGATGAAGCCGGTGGTCATCAGGAGTTCCCACGGCGAATCGTCGGCCGACAGGAAGTTGCCGAGCGCGACGGGAAGCGTGATGTCCTTGTCGTTGGAGAGCAGCAGGAACGCGTAGAGATATTCGTTCCAGGCGAGCAGCACGGCATAGGTGCCGATCGCAACCAGCGACGGCATCATCAGCGGCAGGTAAACCAGCCGGAAAATCTGCAAGGATGTCGCGCCGTCCATGACCGCGGCCTCGTCGAGTTCGACCGGCAGCTTGTCGGACGCCTGTTTCAGCACCCAGATGGCGTAGGGCGAGGAGATCGTCACCATCGCCAGGATCAGCGACCAATGCGTATTGAGCAGGCCGTAATTGCCCATGGTGCGATACATCGGCACGGCGAGGAACGCCGCCGGAATGAAATAGGTGAACAGCGCGAGGTTGAGCACGATGCGCCCGCCGGGCACGCGCAGCCGCGAGATCGAAAACGCGGCAGCGGTCGCAATCACCAGGGTCAGCGCGCCGGCTGATGCCGCGATCAGAGCCGAGTTGCCGAACTGCACCCAGAAATCCCGCAGGAAGTAGTGCTGCTGGTGAAACACGATCGAGAAGTTATGCAGCGTCGGATGTTCCGGCCACAGCTTGCCGGAGAAGGCGTCTTCCTTCGGCGAGATCGCAAACACGAACATGTGGTAGATCGGAATCATGGTCCAGATTAGGACCGGGATGCCGATCAGGACCAGCCGCGCTTCGGTCGCCGTTTCGCGTAACGTCGGGAGCTTCATCGCGACAACCGTTTCATCATGAAATAGACCAGCGGCAGCACCAGCGGCATCGCGCAGACGATCGAGGCCATCGCGAGATTGAGCTGGTCGAGCCGCAGGTAGCGAATGCCGAGGGTCGAGAGCACGTGAGTAAGGTCGGCAGGTCCGCCGCCGGTGAGCAGATACACGCTGTTGAAGTCGCCAAGCGTCCAGATCATCGAGAGCAGCGTGCAGGTCACATAGAGCGTCTGCATCGACGGCCAGGTGATGAAGCGGAATTTCTGCCAGAAGTTGGCGCCGTCGACATCGGCGGCCTCGAACAGGTCTTGCGAGATCGCAAGCCGCCCGGTCATCAGGATCAGCGTCCAGAACGGCAGCGATTTCCAGATGTGGACGCCGATCGCCATCGCGAGCGCCACCGCCGGATCGTTCAGCCAGTTCGGCCCGTCATCGCCGGTGAACTTGAAGATCAACTGGTTCACCATGCCCCATTCCGGATTGAGCATGAAGCGCACCGACAAGATGGTCGGGATCGACGGCACCGCCCAGGGCAGGATGAAGATCACCGACAACCACCGGATCCAGGTACGCTGCTGCACGAAAAAGCCCGACAGGAACAGCGCGATCAGCATTTTGATATTGATGCCGATGACGAGGAAGATCAGCGTATTGACGGCCGCGCGCGCGAAGATCGGATCGTTGAAGAGCGCGACATAGCTTGATGGCTGCCGCGCCAGCCAGAAGCCGTAACCCACGGGATAGACCACGAAGGCGAGAAACACGAGCAGGTAGGGCGCGATCATCACGATGCCCCAGACCTGCTGCGTCGTCAGCCGCGCCGACAGCGGCGCGCCTGGTACGTCGGATGCTGAGAGGGTGATGGCCATTGCGTTACTCTATCCTGCGTTCCCCGGATGCTGCGCAGCGAGCAACGGTGCGCTGCTGATCCGGGGTCCATTCCGCGTCAGCAATATCTGTGGGTCCCGGCTTAGCGGTGCAACGCGAAGGACGCTGCACCGCATCCGGGACACGGAAGATATTCAGTGTCGTCCCGGCGAACGCCGGGACCCATAGCCACAAGCTTCAGTTGTTGCCCGAAAGCCGTCGGGCAGCGCCTTCCAAAACAAACGATACGGCGTATGGGTCCCGGCGTTCGCCGGGACGACGCCACATCGTGCTTTACCCCGCGACCTCCTTGATGCGCGCGATCAGTTCGTCGACGGCCTTCTCCACCGGCACCTTTTCGCTGACGACGCGGTTCATCGCCTTCGCCCAGACGTTCTCGTTGTTCAGGATGGTGAACTTCCAGTTCTTGGTGAAATCGAACGGCTGCGTGCCGCCGGTGAACTGGGTCCACACCGCCTTGCGATGGCGGTCGGCCTGCCAGAACGGGCTCGCCTGGCTTGCGGTCGTCACCGGGAACCAGCGGCCGAGCGCGCCCTCGATATAGGGCCGCACGTTTTCTTCCTGCAGCAGGAAGCTGACGAACTGCTTGCCCTCCGCCTTGTTCTTGGCGGCGGCGAAGATCAGCCCGGTCTTGACGTCGGAACGGTACTTGATGACGCCGCCATCCGGCTTGTGCGGGAACGAGGCGGTGATGATGTCTTCCTCATAGGCCTTCTTGCCGGCGGCGCGCTGCTCTTCGGTCAGCGCCGGATTGGTGGAATCCTCGAACCATTTCGCCGCGATCGAGATCGTGAAGTTATGCGTCATCACGATCGTCTTGTTGTGGAAGGCGACGTTGTTGTCGGGGTCTTTCCAGGTGGTGGAGGAGGGCGGCGTGCAGCCCTTGACGTAGACGTCGGTGTAGTCCTTCAACGCCTTGATCAGCGCCTCGCGCACCTTGGGATTGTCGACCAGCAGCTTCCCGTTGTCGTCGACCAGATGGATGTCATAGGCGTCCATGTAAGTGTAGAACGACTGGAAGCTATCGGTCGATTCCACGCCCATTGGCGCGCCGATGCCGTAGATGCGGCTTCCTGTCGCCTTGCGGATCGCCGGCTGCACCTTGTCGCACCAGAACGACCAGTAGCCGTTCCAATCGGTCGGGATGTCCTCGGGCTTGTAACCGGCCTTCGCGAGCAGGTCCTTCCAGATCTGCACATGCATGCTCTGCTGCTTCAGCGGGAAGCCGTAATAGGCGCGCTTCTTGGTCTGGTCGTTGTAGAGATAGGTGGTTTCCAGCGTATTCGGCGCGAACTTGTCCTTGATCGGCAGCATGATGTCCGAGAGATCCTCGAGCTTGCCCTCGAAGGCCCACTTGCCCTGCGCCTGCACGTCGTAGGAATCCGAGAAGGCGACGTCCGGCACGGTGCCGGAATCCAGCGCTGCCACCGTCTTCGGAATCATGTCCTGGATCGCATACTGCGACAGTTCGACCTTGATGCCGGTCTTGTCCTCGAACTTCTTGATCGCGGCGATCAGCGCGTCGTCTTCGGACTTGTAGAAACCCTTGCTCCACCAGACCGTAATGGTTTTCTGCGCGAACGCAGGGCTGCCTGCCATGACAAACGCCGCTGCGGCGGCAAACAACGCAATCCTCAAGCAAACTCTCACGTCCCTCTCCCTCATAGGTAGCGGCGAATTTCGATCGCCGGCCGCATTTTAACCGGTTGGGTGAAACACTAGCGGAAGGCAGAGGCATGATCCAGCCGGTTCTTGTGACGCAGTTGGCAGGATAACTGGCATACCATTGTCCAATCGACAGTTACGGCCGAACCATATCCGTCGTCCCGGCCATAGCCGTTCGAAGAACGGCGTCGCTTCCGCTCGCCTATGCGCCGGGACCCGCAACCACAGGGGTTGCGTTGTTGAGCGAAATCTGTCGACCAGCGTGTTTCAAAACAATGGCCGCGGCGTATGGGTCCCGGCCTTCGCCGGGACGACGCTAGTCGCAAACAAACGTTCCCGCGCCGCATCCGCGACCGGGCTCTCCATCACTGCCGCCCGAAAGAGGGCGTGGGGAATGCCGGGTGCCCAACGCACCCGCAGCCTCGCGTGGCAAAAGAAAAAACCACACGAGTAAGTCCACCGCAGGTCGCGCCGGCTTCTCCCGGCATTCCCGCACGCGAATGGTTTTAACGGCTTGCTTCGTGCTCTCCCCGGTGATCGGGCTTTCTTGCCACCGTCGCCGGCGTATCTCTCACCGGCTTGAGACCAGCGTCGAGGCCTCAGGACCACACGACTTCACCGTCCGCTTCCCGCGACGTTCGTCTTTCGCGCGACAAGCATCCACCGCATCCCGCACCCAACGTTCGTGACGATCGCGAAACGCCCCTCATCAAGGGCGGGGACGGCGCGGCTTATGCCGCTGATTTTAGCGAGACGGGAAGGCATTTATTTTTGTGAGAGGGAGTGGACAGGCGATGGAATCGGGTTTGGTCGGACGCCGAGCAAGAACGAAGTAGCTAGCTAAACTCCGATCAACCTCTCTTTCGCTGGCCTCCCATATCGCTATTAGCGAGCAGTATCCCGTGGGTGATTAGTCCCGTCCGATCTGAACCTGTCGCATCATCAACCTCGTTCGGCTCAACGCGCCAAGTCATGCGGTTACGTTTGCCCCCTTCAGTATTGAAAGAGACTATTCGGCATTGCTTGTTCGCCGGCTCGTCAACAATGGCAACATGGTCTGCCTTCACATCGAGCAAAATGCATCTGCAAAATTCGCCCATGTAAGGCTTGCCGACCAAATGAGAGCAGTCCTCGTATTCTAAATTGCAGATGGAGCATTGCTGACGTCCAACAATGAGTCCGGCACTAAGAAAAACTTGCTTAGGGAAAACGACGCGTTCGATATTTACGAGCCGGATCGCGCGATGCTCTAGATGAGAAAACCCCTTGTGTGCACGCATCGCGTCTCTAGTTGCCATTTGTGCGCTGACCAAGCTATTCCAAGCCGCGTCGGGGTTGTCCTCCTTTAGTTGCAGCCACATCTTCAGCTCAGCACTGAGGGCGTCAATTATACACTCACACCCGAGAAACAAATTCGCATGATGTTCATCCTGCTCAGCGATTGCCCGCTTCTTCCAATCGTCGACGGTAAGGCCAAGCGTAGATAGTTCAGCAATGGCATGCCGCTGCAAATCGCTGTCCCTAGTGATGCAAGCCAAACTGGCTTTCTCATCTACTGAGTCGTTGAATAGCTCGATTTCGTTCGAATAGTCACTCATCAGCGATCCTGAAAATCGTGTCTGCGATTTCTGCTAACCCCGCTGCGTTCCCTTCGTATGTCAGCTTCTTGGACACTCTGCTGCCTCGTCGCTCGACAGCGATTTCAAGTTTTATTTTCTTGTCAGGCGTTCCTCTGAACATTTCTGTAAGATAGTTCGAGACAATTCCTAGCGCGATCGATACTGCCGACGGATCACTACTGAGGAGTGCTCCAGAAACGAAGATGAATGCGGCCCAGTCGTGACTCTTGTTGTGAATGAAACCCGGCCGTTCTCCGTCTGGCAAGAAATCATCGAGCGGCAGTTGGTTATTTCTGAAGAGCGTACGAATAGTCGAACTTTCCCCCCGCACGACCAATTCTTGCCGCGTCACGGCGGTACCGAAATTTTCTGGAACGATCGCGAAGCCTGTCGGCATGCGGCAGCCGAGTTCGGCTACTCGATCCGAAATAGAAACGTAGTCGGTTTGGCTTAACGTGCTCATTTTTATTCACCTGATGAAGGTTTGAGATTGTTCTTCTTTTGTTCCTATGTCAACATCGACCCAAGCGCTCTCTACCAGGGGAAATTCGAATGAGCCTTAAACCGAAACACCTTTGGTACTGCTTCACTGTTATCGGATTTGTGTTGTCCTTTTTCTTCAATGTGAGTCTTCCGAAAGATTGGGCGGCGACCTTAAATTTCGTAGCCTCTCTCGAATCTTGGTGGGCAGCGCATGCCGGGAATCCGTTGCTCTCGGCGTTCTTTGCGGGACTGCTGTTCGGAACAGTTCTAGCGCCCGAAATCTTGCGCGTCTTTAGAGACCAGATGGATTCTTCTGAATCGCGTCCGGATTGCGATTTACAGGATGCGATCAACTACATCCGGACTCGCTCGAGATGGTCGATTGGTCGCATTTATTATCGCGCCGACCAAGATCGTCTCCTCGAAGAGGATATCGATGAAATTCTTCGAGATACTGCATCGCAAGAGCGCATCTCGATAGGGGACGTCCTACGCAAACCGGTGTGGAAGCGCTCTTTAGCAGGGGGATCGAGGTAAAAATTCCTGTTTCTGACTTGCAAACCATGTCGCTAGATTTGACGACCATCACAGGCGAATCCACTCCGTACGGAGCAGTACTGCAAGACACTCGCAAGATCAGTATCGTTTCCTGCGCGTCAGTAGGCGAGAAATTTATCGAGAATGGCCTCCGGCGTCCCGTTTCCGGTTGTTCTTCGATAGAACGCGCGAGAGCCGCCTGCACAAACTCGTACCGGATATCGCAGAGGTCTACTGAGCGTCAAGTCGGCGAGCCTCTCAATTCGCCTTCGCGCCTGCCGCATCCGCCGCCTTGCCGCCGATCAGCCGCTCGATGATCGCGCGGACAACGTCGCGCGCCTTGCCTGTCAAGTCTCCGTGAAATGTGAGATGGGCCACGCGCGCTCTCAAGCGTGCGGGCCATGCTGGACGCAATTGATGAGAGAGGGGGCGTCGCATCAAGACGCAACACTCACAGAGCGAGGCGCACTTGCCTCCAATGTCAAAATGGAGACGACCATGCAAAGAACAGCTCTTACGATCGTCGGCGCGCTGTTGATTTCTGGAATGTCGGTCCAAATGGCAGCGGCGTCCGAACACCACCACCAGACCAAGACCAACCTGGCCCGCCAGCAGGCGGAATTTCGAGGCGCCTACAATCAAGTGAGGCCGATCAACGCCGGTGTCGTTACGCCGATGCTGTACAGCACGGACACCGCCGACTTCAGGCGCGCGGACCCGTCATGGATTGGCGGCAGAGACCCGTCGCTGAATCCTGCTGACTGATGTCTTGAACGTTTGAGTTGACAGGCCATGTACCCCGCCCCGAGACGGGTGGGGTACATGTGTTGATCGGCGCAGCCGGTGCATCAGCAGTGCGTGCCGCGCTGGTTCAGCCGAGCAATAACCGATCACTTGGAAATGTCACCTGGGAATATCACTTGGGAATGCTGTTTTTGTAGATCACGCCGTCCTTCATGATGACCAGAAGCTTGTTGGCGGGATCGGCAACGAGATCGATCTTCTCCAGGGGATTGCCATCGACGACCAACAGGTCAGCCATCGCGCCTTGTTCGACGACGCCCAGTTTGCCGGGATAAGGGTTGCGCAGGCCGGACAAGGCCAGCAGTTCTCCGTTTGCCGACGTCGCCATGGCGAGTGCTTCGGCCGGCGTGAACCAGCGTGTCAGATCGACTATTCCCTGACCCTGGCGCGCGGCCAATTCGCGCGAAAACAGGATGTCGGTGCCGAAAGCGGTCTTGATCTTGTATTTCTTCACATAGCCGTAGATCGCGTCAGTGCCGCTGATGACCTGCATCATTTGCTGCTGCTGGGCTGCGGGCAGCATCTTTGCGCCGCCGAGGTCGATGAAAGGCTGCGTAGAGAGCCAGATGCCTTTCTCGGCCATCAGCCGCGCGGTCGCTTCGTCCATCAAGTGCCCGTGTTCGATGACCTTGACCCCGGCCGCGATCGAGCGCTGGATCGCGCTGGTCGTGTAGGCGTGCGTGGCAACGTAGGTTCCCCAATCCGTCGCCCCTTCAACCGCGGCGCGCAGCTCGGCCTCCGTAAAGGTGGTGACTTCCAGCGGACTGAACGGCGAGGCGACGCCACCGCCTGCCGTCAGCTTGATCTGTGACGCGCCCTGCATGAGCTGTTCGCGCGCCCGTTTTCGAACCTCGTCCGGACTGTCGGCAACGGCGCTTCCTCCCAGCTGCTCGACGCGGCTCACCGTGGCGGCGGTCCTGGGCAGCTCACTGATCTCGCGAAAATCGCCATGACCGCCGCTGATCGTGATGACGGCGCCCGAGGGGTAGATGCGGGGACCCGGCAGCAGGCCCTCATCGATCGCCCGCTTGAGGGCGAAGGCCGGTCCACCCATGTCCCGAACGGTCGTAAAACCGCGCATGAGTGTTGCGGTTGCCTCGGCTGCTGCCTGCAGCGTGGTATAGCCGATGTCGCTGGATAGCATCTGGGCCGGCGTCGCGCGAACCATCGTCGCGTGCCAATGCGCATCGATCAATCCGGGCATCAGCACGCGGCCGCCGCCCGCTATGATTTGCGTGTCGGCGCGGCGATCGGTCGGGATCGGATCGGTCGAAATCCTCTCAATGACATTGCCCCTGATCAGGACGTTCGAAGGGGGCGACAGCGCGGGATGCGTGCCGTCAAATATCCGGACATTCTCGATCAGGGTGACGGCAGAGCGGTCCTGCGCGTGCAGCGGCGTCAGCCAGATGGCGGCGATGGCGACAGCGCCTTTTGCAAACTCAAGGGGAGCGCGACGGGTCGGAGTACTCATGTCTCCTCCTCTCTCGCACTCCAGAGTTTCGCGAATGCCGCGTCGCTCTCAAGTTGCGAGGTGCATGGCCGCCCAGCATGCAGGATCAGATTATCGCCGGGCGAAAGTGCGATCAACCCAGGATTGACTCGGGGCAAACCGCATTCGGATGTCCCGATGTCCTACTTTGGGGCAATTGTGGCGCGCCTGGTTGCAGCACTCGCGCCGATCGATTGATTTATCTCAAGGCCGTATCCGGGACATTGTGCTACGATAACGAGTTGCGGAAGGCAGGCACACGTACGGAGAGGTGACGCATGTACAAGCACATCCTCATTCCGACAGATGGGTCGGAGCTGGCGGAGCATGGGGTCGCGCAGGGGTTGGCGCTGGCGAAATCCCTTGGCGCCAAGGTCACTGCAATCTTCGTCGTCGAACCGTTTGCAGAAGTGTCGGGGCGCTTCCGCGAAGCGCTCGCAGGATATGCCGAGCTGCGCAAGGAACAAGTTGCAAGCGCGCTGGACCGCGTGGCCAATTCGGCCAAGCAGGCCGGCGTTTCCTGTGAGACGTTTTATGTGGAGAACAGCCAACCTCATCAGGCTATCGTCGCGGCTGCCAAGGACAAAGGCTGCGATCTCATCGCGATGTCATCGCACGGACGCAGCGGACTTTCCGCGCTTCTCATCGGCAGTGTGACAAACAAGGTGCTGACACAGGCGCAAACCCCCGTGCTGGTTTGTCAGTGAACGACGCCTAATTCGCCTTGGCGTTTGCCGCGTCCGCCGGCGCGTTGTTCGCGGGCGCATCCGCGGGCACGGCATTGTCCACCGGCTTTCCGGTCAGTCGCTCGATGACGGAGCGAACCGCGTCGCGGGTCTTGGGGTCCTTCAGCGCATCGAGCTTGAGAAGCGGCGCGGTGGCCGGCGAGCGGCGCAGCAGCGCGTCGGGATCGGGAAAGATCAGGGGATCGTCCCACGGGCCCTGCACCACGAACGGCAGCTCGAAGCCCGGCTTGGCGTCGGCCGAGATCAGGCTGGCCACGCCCTTCATGTCGAATTCGCGCGCCGGGACCGACGCGGTGCCGGTCAGCGTGACGTGCGCCGGGCCGTCGATCTGGACATCGTCGAGCGTCGCAATGCCGTCGGCGAATTTCAGCGCGACATTCAGGTTGGAGTAGGGCGTCGAGCCCGAGCGGAAATTGCCGGCGCCCGACAACGGCCGGCGCTCGAGGCGCCTGAGCAATTGCTCGGCGTTGAAGCCCGCGATCGCGCCGTCATGGCCCGTCAACGACGCGGTGCCGTTGAGCGATTGCGCGAGCCCGTACGGGCTCGAACCGGACGCGGAGAGCGAGACGCCGAGATTGCCGCGGCCCGAAAGCTTGCTGAAGCCGAACAACTCGCTGGCGCAGGCTTGCAGGTCGACATCGGTGAACTGGAACTGCGCCTTGACGTCGGCAAAGCTGTCGGCGCGCGCCAGAGCAAACGAGCCCTTGGCGATGCCGCCATAGATCTGCGCTTCGCCGACACTGAGAGCAAGCGCGCCGTTGCGCAGGTTGGCGCCCAGCGCGGTGCGCCCGAGTTTCGATGGGCCGATCGTCATCCTTGCCGCGGAAAGGCGGATATCGAGATCGGTGGCCGACAGCGAATTCAGATCGAACAGCTGCCGGTTCCAGTCATGCGCGCCGCTGGCAAGCAGGCGGAAGGTCGAGATATAGGGCGTGAAGTCGAGGCTGTCGGCGGCGAGCGTCGCCTGCAGCGATTGCCGGCCGCTATTCGCATAGGTCATCACGCCTTCGGCGATATTGCCGTCGAGCTCGACATTGACGTTAGTGAGCGCGACCGACGCGCCGACGACGTTGGCGCGGGCTTTCAGCGCGAAGCGGCCGAATCCGCCGGAGCCGGGCGGGGCCTGCCCGGTCCATCGCATGGCGTTGCGCAGCGATGGCGAGTCGATCGTCATCGTGCCGTCCATCATCAGGCTGGTGCGATTGGCGACCGTGCCGTCGAAGGCGAGTTTCAGGGGCGCGCTGGACAGGCGGGCCTTGAAGCCCGAGCGGTCGCCGGACAATGCTGCGAGGAAGTCGCCGATCGAAATGCTTCCGTCGACACGCTCGCCGCGCCAGTCGAACTGGCCGGTTGCGCCGAACGAGCGCGAGATCGACGGCCACGCCAGCGACAGATCGATATCGTCGAGTTTTTCGGTGATCTGGCGGACCGGGTCTTCGTAGGTCAGGATGCCGTCCTGGATGCGGATTTCGGAGAACGAAATCTGGTTGTCGGCGCCGGGCTTCATGGTCCGCGTGATGGTGCCGATGAACGGCGTCCAGTTGCTGTCGCCGGTGATGTCGCGGACCACGCGGATGCGCGGCCGCAGCATCATCACGTCGGCGATCTCGAACCGCTGCAGCAAGAGCGGCAGCAGCCGCAAATTCGCCGTCAGCACATCGACTGACAGCGCCGGGTCGGTGTTGGCGCCGCTGCCCCTGAGGCCGACATCATGGAACGAGACGTAGCTGCCGGGGAACAGCGAGATATCGGTATTGCCCTTGACCACGAGGTCGAGGCCGGTCACGGCGCGGATTTGCGCCTCAACCGCCGCGCGAAGGGCGTCGCGGTTGAGCAGCCAGCTCGAGCCGACCAGCGCCAATGCCGCAAGGCCGATCAACACTACGACCGGCGTCACGAGGCGCCTTGTTCTTTGGGCCATCGTCAATGGAAGATCCAAGAAATGTCCAAGTCCGGTTGACCTCGCTGGAACCGAAAGCGTCTGGTCCGCGGCGAGGTCGAATGGGTCCCTGTTCGAGGGAGCAGGCAATACCGCCGAGGCCCGTCATCCCTCCAAGTCGCGGCAACTTGATGGTTTTTCTTGACGCTTTCAAGGCCGATGGCGGGTTGCCGCGGGCCTCATGGGTTCGAGACGGCGCGGAGCGCCTCCTCACCATGAGGGGAGAGATACCGCTCCTGATCGTGGACAAAGGCCTTAGACCTCATCCTGAGGAGGCCGCCTCAAGGCGGGTGTCTCGAAGGATAGAGCCACGGAGCCAAGGCCGGCGCGTATCAATTGACGCACTGCGAACAATTCGCCTAATAGATCATTGTCTCTGTACACCCCCCAAAAGCGTTTTCTCCATCAGGTCGTTATCCGCATGAAAAAGGTCTATCCCGACGCCAAATCGGCACTCGACGGCATCCTCAAGGACGGCATGATGATCATGTCCGGAGGTTTCGGCCTCTGCGGCATCGCCGAGACCTTGTCGGATGCGATCCGCGATAGCGGCGTGAAGAATCTGACCGTCGTGTCCAACAATGCCGGCGTCGATGGCATCGGCCTGTCGCGCCTTTTGGAGACGCACCAGATCAAAAAGATGATCTCGTCCTATGTCGGCGAGAACAAGTTGTTCGCCCAGCAGTATCTCGCCGGCGAACTCGAACTCGAATTCAATCCGCAGGGCACGCTCGCCGAGCGCATCCGCGCCGGCGGCGCCGGCATTCCCGCCTTCTACACCAAGACCGGCGTCGGCACGCTGATCGCCGAGGGCAAGGAAGAAAAGGTTTTCGACGGCGAGAAATACATCATGGAGCGCGGCCTGTTCGCCGACCTTGCCATCGTGCACGCCTGGAAGGGCGATACTGCCGGCAACCTGATCTACCGCAAGACGGCGCGGAATTTTAATCCGATGATGGCGACGGCGGCGAAGATCACGGTCGCCGAAGTCGAGCACCTGGTGCCGGCCGGCGAGCTCAACCCGGACCACATCCATACGCCGGGCATCTTCGTCAAGCGTATCGTCGAGGTCGGTACGGCCAAGAAGCGTATCGAATTCCGCAACACGAGGCCGCGCCCCGCAAAAGCGCCCGCTGCCGCAACCGGGAGTGAAGTCTGATGGCCTGGACTCGTGAACAGATGGCTGCCCGTGCCGCCAAGGAGCTGCGCGACGGCTTCTATGTCAATCTCGGCATCGGCATTCCGACGCTGGTCTCCAACTACATTCCTGACGGTATCGACGTGTCGCTGCAGAGCGAGAACGGCATGCTCGGCATGGGGCCTTTCCCCTATGAAGGCGAGGAAGATCCTGACCTGATCAACGCCGGCAAGCAGACGGTGAGCGAATTGCCGTCGACCAGCTATTTCTCGTCGGCCGATTCCTTCGGCATGGTCCGCGGCGGACACATCGATCTGTCGATCCTCGGCGCGATGCAGGTCGCGCAGAACGGCGACCTCGCCAACTGGATGATCCCCGGCAAGATGGTGAAGGGGATGGGCGGCGCGATGGATCTCGTCGCCGGCGTCAAGCGCGTCGTTGTCGTGATGGAGCATTCCGCCAAGGACGGCCCGAAGCTCCTGAAGAAGTGCACCCTTCCGCTGACCGGCGAACACGTGGTCGACATGGTGGTGACGGATCTCGCCGTCTTCACCATCGACAAGCACGGCAAGGACGGCATGGCGCTGATCGAGCTCGCCGACGGCGTCACGCTCGACGAGGTGAAGGCGAAGACCGAAGCCGAATTCCGCGTCGCGCTTAAGAACGCGTGAACTAGTCAGTCATTCCGGGATGGTCCGCAAGGACCAGACCCGGAATCTCGAGATTCCGGGTTCGCGCTTCGCGCGCCCCGGAATGACAAAGCCCTTCACGCCCCCGCCTTCGCCACGTCCTCGAGCCCACGGTTGCGCGGCTCGACGCCCCAGGCCCATACGACCAGGATCTGCACCACCACCAGCCCGATCATCAGCCAGATCACGCCCGGCAGTTTGTACGTTGCGATCAGGCTGCCGACGATGAAAGGCGAGATCACCGTCGCGCCGCGGCCGAAGAAGTTGCAGATGCCGTTGGCGCGAAGTCTGATCTCTGTCGGAAACAGCTCCGGCGGATAGACACCGTAGAGGATCGCGGTCTGCACATAGATCGCAACCACCAGCACGAAGCCGACGCTGAGCACGATCGCCGCATCGGACGATGCATCGAACCGGGCATAGATGTAGCCGGCGATGATGGTGACGACCGAGGCGCCGATGATGCTCCAGCGCCGGCCAATCGCATCGGACGTATAGGCCCCGAGCACGCAGCCGACCAGCGAAGCAGCCGACAGCACCAGCGTATAGGCGAGGGAGTTGGTGATCGTCAGACCCTGACGCAGGAAAAACTGCGGCAGGAAGATCACGAAGCCGAAGATCAGCGTGTTGATCGTGATCAGCACCCAGGAGCCGACGATCATGCGCTGGAGCAGCGGCGGCCTGATCAGATCGCTGGCGGCGACCTGCGCAACCGGCGCCGGCACGACGACGGGCGGCAACGTCTTGCCGCCTGACGCTTCCTTCTCGATCAACTGCATCAGGCTTTCTGCTTCCTCGCTGCGGCCTTGCGCCTCGAGCCAGCGCGGCGACTCCGGCAAGTTCTTGCGCAGATACCAGACGATCAGCGAGCCGACACCGGCGATGACGAACATCGGCCGCCAGCCGAAACTCGGGATGATGAGGTAGCCGAGCAGGGACGTTGCTGGAAAGCCGGCCACCACGATGAAGGCCATCATCGATTGCCAGCGCCCGCGCACCTTCGGCGGGACGAATTCGGTCATGGTCGAGTAGCCGACCACGATTTCGGCCCCCAACCCCAGGCCCTGCACGAAGCGGCAGGCGATCAGCTGCGTCATGTCCTGCGAGAAGGCCGCGGCGAGCGAGGCGAGGCCGAAGATCAACAGATTGATCTGGTAGGTGAAGCGGCGGCCGAACTTGTCGCCGACAAAGCCCGTCACCAGCGAGCCGATCGTCATGCCGACAAAGGTCAGCGAGATGAACTGAAGATTTTGCGGCAGGGTCGAGAATTTCGACTGGATCAGCGAGGCGAGCACGCCGCCCGCGACATAAAGGTCGTAGCCGTCGAAGAACATCCCGGCGCCGACGAGGGCAAAGATGCGGTAGTGAAACGGCGAGATCGGCAACCGGTCGAGACGCGCGCCGGCGTATACTGCGTGAGCCATGAAGTTTCCCCCTTGTTCGTTTTCATTTTAGCTTTGTTGGCATTCCAACCGGCTCCTCATGGTGAGGAGGCGCTCTTGCGCCGTCTCGAACCATGAGGCCCCGATGCTGGTCTCATCCTTCGAGACGCTTGCTCGCGCAAGCTCCTCAGGATGAGGAGAGATTGTTCAGTTCAATCGCCGCTGGCCGGCCGTGTCGCGATACCAGTCGAACGGCGCGTCGTTGGTCGAGACCATCACGCTCTTGACGTTGAAATGATCGTCGAAACTCTCGGTGCCGCATTCGCGTCCGACGCCGGAATCGCCGACGCCGCCCCAGGGCGAGGCCGGATCGAGCCGGTGATGATCGTTGATCCAGACGATGCCGCATTTCACGCCGGAAGCCACCCGGTGGGCGCGCGCGACATCGCGGGTGCGGATTGCGGCGGCAAGGCCAAACGGTGAATCGTTGGCGAGCCGCAGCGCGTCCGCTTCGTCCTTGAACGGCGTCACGGACGTGAATGGGCCGAACACTTCTTCCTGGAAGATGCGCATGTCGGATTTCACATCGGCAAACACGGTTGGCTCGACGAAGTAGCCATTCTCGAAACCTTTTACCTTCGCCGCGACGCCGCCGGCGACGAGACGCGCGCCGTCTTCGTTGCCAAAGCGGCAATAGGACAGTACGCGGTCGCGCTGGCGCGCCGAGATCACGGGTCCCAATTGTGTGGCGGGATCGGACGGATCGCCGATCCGGATGGTTTCCGTCTTGGCTTTCAGTTTGGCAACGAACTCGTCATAGATCGTGGCTTGCACCAGATGGCGCGAGGCGCAGATGCAGGTTTGCCCTGCGCCGATGAAAGCGCCGAACGCGGCATAGTTCACCGCGCGGTCGATGTCGAAATCGTCGAACACCATCACGGGGGTTTTTCCGCCGAGCTCCATGGTCTGGTGCGCGAACACTTTCGCCGCCGCACTGCCAGCGATGCGGCCGGCTTCGGTGCCGCCGGTCAGCACAAGCTTGTCGATATCGCCATGCTCGGAGAGCATCTTGCCGGCGCTTTGGCCGAGGCCGTTGACGATGTTGAATACGCCCGGCGGCAGGCCGGCCTCGGTGAAGATCTTCGCCAGCCGCAATGTCGTCAGCGGCGTGTATTCGGAAGGTTTCACGACGGTGACACAGCCCGACGCCAACACGGCCGCGAGCGACTTGCACAAAATCATCAAGGGATGATTGAACGGCGTGCAATTGGCGACGACGCCGATCGGCGTGCGCAGCGTATAGTTCAGGTAAGGGCCCTCGACCGGGATCACGGAGTCGCGCCGGGCCAGTGCGAGCCCGGCGAAATACCGAAAGAAGTCCGGCAGGCGCGAGAGCTGCGCGCGGGTCTCATTGACCGGGCGGCCGTTGTTCAGCGTCTCGAGCTGGTAGAGCTCGCCGAGATTGGCCTCGAACGCGTCCGCAAGCCTGTTGACCAGCCGTGCCCGGGCGCGCACGTCCATGCCGCCCCATTCCTTAGCCCCGAAGGCTGCGCGCGCGCTTTTCATGGCGCGGTCGATATCGGCTGCGGTCGAGTTCGGGATTTGCGCGATCACTTCGCCGGTTGCGGGATTATGCACGTCGAGCATCGCGCCGTTGCCGGCCTCGATCTCGCGGCCGTCGACGAAGTTGCCGTGGATTTCGATGGATGCCGAACCTGGCCTGGCTGGAATGTTCATGCGTTCCTCTCCTCCACGATCACGGCATTGCGCTTGAGCGCCGGCAGCACGCGTTTTTCGGTCTGGTTGATATGAGCCTTGATCAGGCGCAGCGCAGTGCGCGTATCGCGCCGCTGCATCGCCTCGATCAGTTCGACATGTTCGGCGACGAGCCGGGTCGGATCGTGATCCCTGATATTGGCGAGGCTGACGCGAACGAGACGATCGGCCTGGCCGATCAGATCGCACAGCGCCCCCGCCATGCGGCGATTGCCGGAGGCGTGCGCAAGCGCCGAGTGAAAGGCGCGATTATAGGCGATGAATTTTTCATGATCGCCGGCAAAGCACCTGTAATCGTCGAGCGCCTTGAGCGCCTTGTCCGGCGCGTGCTCGATCGCTTCGGCGACGCAGGCAGGCTCCAGCGCCAGCCGAAACCTGAGCAGGTCGCGCGCGTCCGACAGCGAGATCGGATTGACGCGATAGCCCTGGCGCGGCTGCACGGTGACAAGGTGCTCGCGCTCAAGCCGCAGCAAGGCTTCGCGCACCGGCTGGCGGCTCACCGCATAGCGCAAGGCCAGGTCCTGCTCGCGCACGTCGTCGCCCGGCGCGAGCCGGCAGCTCAGTATATCAGAGCGTAGGCTTTCATAGACATTGTCACGCAGGAGCATGGCAAATTCCGCTGAAATTTTGCTCTCTTGTGGCATTCGTGAAATATCACGTCAAGCAAATAGGGCTTGAAAAGCCTTCACTTTGTTTTATCAATCGGTTCCGTTTTCTCCTCCCTTCCCCAAGTCAAAGCGAGACCCCTGATGGACCTGACATTTGCGAACGGCACCGTGAACGCGGCCGTAACGGGCGAGGGGACGCCATTCTTTCTCTTTCATTCGCTGCTGTCGGACCGGGCGAGTTTCGATGCGATTGCGCCGGAACTTTCGCGCTCCCATCGCGTGATCGTGCCGGAGCTGCCGGGCTTTGGCGGTTCGAAGGCGGCCAGCGGCGGGCTCGCTGATGTTGCCGACCGGATGGCGGAAGCGGTCAAAGATGCGGCGGGCGGCGGCCCGGCCATCGTGCTCGGCAACGGCTATGGCGGTTTCGTCGCGCTGCAGATGGCGATTCGTCATCCGCAGGTCGCGAGCAAGTTGATCCTCGCCGATTGCGGCGCGGCGTTTTCCGAAGACGGACGTCAGGCCTTTCGCAACATGGCGGCGGGCGCCAAGGCCAAGGGGCTGGCGGCCATCACCGATGTCGCGATGCGCCGGTTGTTTGCAGCCGATTTTCAGGCCGCTCATCCCGACCTGATGCAGGATCGCCGCGAGGCTTTCCTGAAAACCGATCCGGACGTTTTGCAGGCGGCCTGCGCCCAACTCGCCGCGCTCGACCTTCGTCCCGAATTGTCGACCGTCAAGATGCCCGTCCTGGTTCTGGTCGGCGAGCACGACGAGGCGACGCCGCCGCCGATGTCGCATGAACTCGCAGCGTTGCTACCGAATGCGCGGCTGAAAATCCTCGCCGGCTGCGCGCACGTGCCGCAACTGCAGGCGCCGCGTGCCTTTCTCGATGCGATCGCGGATTTTTTGTAGGGCCGCAGTCGCTTGCTCCTCCCTCCCCTGCAAGGGGGAGGGTTGGGGAGGGGGTCTACTTTTCGGAAACGAAGTCGGGATATTGATCCCCTCCCGGCTGGTGCTCACGCATCAGCCGACCTCCCCTTTTCAAGGGGAGGTTAAGCGCCCCTTTCAGGGGAAGGGATAAGAATAGCTTACGTCTTCGCCATCGCCCGCGAAAACACCACTTCGACCAGTGTGCCTGAACGCGTGCCGGTCTTGATGTTGAACTGCGCGCGATTGGCTTCGACCAGCGCCTTGGTCAGCGACAGGCTGACCGCGGCCTCCGGCGACTGATCGAGCGAAGCCTGGGCGCGGAAAGGCTCGAGCGCGGCCGCCACCTCGTTGTCGTTGAGCCCGTGGCCGCTGTCGCGAATGCGCAGCGCCACTTCGCCGAAATCGGTCAGCGTCGTGGAGACGATGACCTGGCCGCCGGCATTGGCGAGATGGATCGAATTGCCGATCAGGTTCATCGTGATCTGGCGCAGCGCGGGGCCGTCGGCGATGACCGGCGGCAGCATCTGCGCCAGCGAGGTGCGGATGATGATGCGCTCGCGACTGGCCTGCGGCTGCATCACCGCGACGCAGCTTTCGACCATGTCGTTGAGATCCTGGTTGGAGAAGTCGAGGTCGAGCTTGCCGGTCTCGATGCGGCTGAGATTGGTGAGATCGTCGATGACAGCGACGACGCGCTGGCCGGAGGCGCGCACGTCCTTCATGTATTCGATATAGCGTTCGTTGCCGAGCGCGCCAAACCGTTCGCCGATCATCACCTCGGCAAAGCCGATGATGGCATTCAGCGGCGTGCGGATTTCGTGGCTGATGCGCGCCAGAAGATCGGCCTTGGCGTCGACGGTGCGCTCGGCGAGCCGCCGCGCTTCGCGCAATTCGCCTTCGCTTTTCCTGGACTGCGACAGATCGCGGAATACGGCGAAGAAGTTCGGCCCCTGCGCCTGCGTCCGGCCCATTGTCATCGACATCGGAATCAGGCCGCCGCCGTTGATACGGCCGAGGACCTCGCGGCCATGTTCAAGAAGGCTCGCAACGCCATCGCCACTGATGCTTTCGAGATAATTCCTGACGACGCTTTCGCTCTCCGGCGCGAACAGTTGGCCAAGATTTCGCTGTACGAGCTCTTCGCCGTCGTAGCCGAACAGCGCCTCCGCGCTGCGGTTGCATGAGTTGATTTTGCCTTCGGCGTCGAACATCAGGATGCCGTCGGCGGTGGTGTCGAGAATGGCGGCGAGTTCTTCCGCATTGGCGTGGCCGACCGCGGACGGCTCGGACGGGGTCGCAACCGGCATCGCCGGCTCGGGTACCAGAAATACGGGTACTTCGACCGCCGGCAGCTCGGCGGCGGCCGGCAGGGGAGCGGGATGTTCGATCGCGACGACGCCACTGAGGATCAGCGCCAGCGCGCTGTCGTTGTCCCAGTCGATGGTATGCAGCCGCCCCTCGATCGCGCCCTTGGAAGCCGCCTCGGGCGAGGAGATTTTCACCGGCGTGCCGGCCTCCGACGTGCTCGAGGCACTGGAGACGCCCGGCTCGACATAAAGCGCGTCGACGCCGCCGGCCTGCTCCAGCGCATGCAGGGTCGGGTAGCCCATCCGCGCGAGGAAAGCGTGGTTGGCGTAAAGCAGCCGATCGAGCCGGTAGATCAGGACGCCGGTTGGCAGAAGGTCGAGCAGAGCTCTGTCGCGCTTGCTGTCCGCGCGGGCCGGTGGCTCCGGCTCGGCGAGCCAGGTCGGCGGCTCGGCTTGCGCGATGATCGGTTCGGCGGATTCCAGAGCTGCAGGTGGTTCAGCAGCGTCAGAGGTTGAGGTGTCGCCCTCGAGCCGGGCCGACAGTTGCCGGGCGATCTCGTTGAAGGCGCTGTTCTCGACTGGCGTCAGAACCGGCGTGCGCCCATCGGCGAGGGGGAACGGAACGACGTTCTCGGGGATTTCGTGGGGCGTTTCCACCGGCGTTTCCAGGTCAATTGGTTGGGCCCGGTCGGGCAAAGGCGCAGTCGAAGAGGCAGGTGCGATCAAATCAATGGTTGTATCGGGAACGTGAGGCGCAGGCGCAGCCGCCGACAAAGTTCCCGCAACGGCTGGGCCAATTTCGGGCGACATCATGTCGGCTGATGGCGGATCGTTGAAGAATTCCTGACTGCGCAGGCCTTCCAGCCGCGTCAGGCCATCGAGATCGCGGCAGACGCCAAAGCCCCGGTAACCGACAAAGTTCCTATTCTGATCGTGGATCGGCAGGCCGGACAGTTCGACCGGGAGGCGGCTACCGTCATCGGCGGGCCAGCTCAGCGTGATGCCGCTCCAGCTCTCGCGCGTGGCGATCGCCTTGACGACCTGCCCTTCGGGATCGAGGCCGAAAACATCAGCGACTTCCTGCCACGGGCGGCCAAAGCCTGCGGCGATGTTCACGCCGATCAAACGGGTGAACATGTCGGAGCCGAGCGAGAAGCGGCCATCGGCGTCCATCTGCCACATGAATCGCAAAGCATGCCGGCGCGGCTGCGGCGCCCGCGGCGATGCATCAGAGAGCGATATCGCCGGCGCTGGCGCCGCGGCCTCGATTGCTGGCTCGCTGACGATTGGCGCGCCCGCCGTGTGCATTTCGCCGTCGCCTGCGAATTCGTCCACCAAAAGGTCTGATATGGCCGCTTGTGGCGGATCATCCGGCACGGCCGGGACCACTTCGGGCGTGATCGCGGCAAAGAGACCAATATTGTCGTCCCTGCCAACGCGCAGCAATGTCACGTGCGCCTTGCCAAGCGGCGCCTGGCTAAGGCCTTCCTGCAAAGCGGTTTGCCGCGCGTCTTCGAGGCCGGCCTCGGTGAGGTGGTGCAGATCAAAAACGGCGGCGCTGCCGCTTGCGGCGACAAGTGTGCCGTCAGCCTGAAAGGCCGCGACCGGCGCGTCCACGTCCTCGACCAGTTGGGCCAAGCGTTCGGTCAGCGGCATCGCGCGGCCGACCGGTTCACACGCTGCGATCAGCACGCGTTCGCTGCCGTCGGCAAATTCAAGGCGCGCGCACGCGCAGGTGACGAGCGAGTTGAGAACGGCGCCGAAGCCGCGCAGCCGCTCCAGGCGGACGGCGCCGGTGGGCGAAAGCCGGTGCGCGAGTTGCGCGACCTGGCGGCGGTGCCGATCGGCCGGGCTGAAGATCTTGCTCGCGAGGCGGGCGCTGCTCGCTGCGCCGAACACGCGTGCGCCGACCGGATTTGCCCACTCGACCCGCGCGCCGTCGGCCGACCACAGCCAGGCGGGCAGGGGGCTTGTCGCATGCACCGCCAGCCGCGGATCCTCCAGGCCGTGCAACTTGAGTTCGGAATTTGGCATCAGAGCGATAAGTCGGATTCCCGCCTGCCCGTATGACAGCGTTAACAAAACGCTAGTGGAGTGGATTTGACATTCGCTAGTGCCTAGCCGCGGGTTCCTTGAAGCGAATGTCAAATCCAAAACTCCACTAGAAACTTATGTTTGCTAGTGGTCCTTCTAGTTCTAACATTCGCAAAAGCGGCTGCTGAGAAGGGATGCGAATGTTAGAATTGGACCACTAGTATCGCCTTCCCTCTGGGGCAGGTCCACGGCCAGGGTACCGAAGCGGCCTTTAAGCGCTGGATAACCTTAACTTAGGTGAACTTTATCGCGCCCCTTTGCGTTGCCTTCGACTGGGGGACAAGTCGAGAAATCGGGAGGTCCAACCATGAACGAAAACGGGCGCGATCACTTCGAGATTCCAAAGAACATGCGATCGATGGCGGAGGCGAGCGTCGAGCAGGCGCGCCAGGCCTTCGAAAGATTCATCTCTGGGGCGCAGGCGGCCAGCGAGTCGCTCTCTGCGAGAACCGCGACGGTCGGCGCGGGCGCCAAGGACGTCAATACGATGGCGTTCACCTTTGCCGAGAAAAACGTGCAGGCCTCGCTCGACCATGCGGAGGCCCTGCTGCATGCCAAAGACATCAGCGAAGTCATGCGGTTGCAGCGCGAATATTTGCAGGCCCAGATGCGGGTGCTGACCGAGCAGGCCAGTGAAATGGGCCAGATCATGGGCCGCACGGCCATGGATGCCACAAAGCCGAGAATGTAATCTTTACATCGGCTTAGAGTGCAATCTTGGCCGGCGTCCGATGCGTTCGGCACCGGTCATGATTTTTTCGAGGGCATTGCATGGCGATTTGGTTGCGTTGCACAAAATTGCCATGATAATGTGCTTATATCTTAAGCGCTCCAAGAGGGCATTTCCGTCTCCGTGATCCGTATCGACGCCCCCGAAAAGGCTGCCGGGCGCGCAAGCGGGCACACCGCGTTCACCCCCCAGATGCGAAGGACTCATGCCATGGCCAACGATCCCTTCTCTGCCTCCATCATTCCATTCGAGGTTCCCGAACAAATGCGCGCTTTCGCCGAAAAAGGCGTTTCCCAGGCGCGCGACAACTACGCGCGCTTCAAGGATGTCGCCGAGAGCAACAACTCGACGATGGAAGCGGTGTTTTCCAACGCCAACAAAGGTTTCAGCGAGTACTCGGCCAAGCTGATGGAAATCATCAAGGCCAACACGTCCGCCTCGCTCGATCTCGCGCAGGAACTGGTCGCCGTGAAGACGCCGTCCGAGGCGCTCGAGCTGTGGACCAACCACGCCAAGAAGCAGTTCGAAGCTTTCTCGGCCTGGAGCAAGGAGCTCACCGAGCTCTCGCAGAAGGTCGCGAGCGAGACCGTCGAGCCGATCAAGGCCAACGCCAACAAGCTGTTCAAGCCCGCCGCCTGATCGGCAACGACTGAACAGAAAACGCCCGGGCCCATTGGGCCCGGGTTTTTTAGTGCGTCGGATGCAGCGCTTTAGATTGTTGTTTAAGCATGATCTTTTCTGAAAACCGGCTTCCACTTTTGCAGATCATGCTCTAGTTTCCCGCCCGTCTCGCCCCCATCTGGGGCCGATCAGGATGCAGTTGTAGCTCAGTTGGTTAGAGCGCCTGTCTGTGGAACAGGAGGTCGGTGGTTCGAGCCCACCCAACTGTACCAGCCTTCAACTCCCGCAAATCTCTGCACACCTTCGGCCCGCGTCGGATGCAGCAGGTCGATCACGCCGTCCCGCCCATCCATCTTGAACTTGAGACTGTCGAGCGTCCAGGCGCCATCCTTCTTGGTCGCCGTGAGAGTGGCGGTGCCGGCGCCTTTCGGGCCGCTCACCGAAAAGCTGAGTGCGGCCTCGCCTGTTGCGCCGCGGACGGAGATCTTGCCGGTCGGCATGCCGGCCGTGATCGGTTTGCCGAGAAGATTCGCAACCTCCGCGCTGCCCTCAATCCTGGAGACGGCCATCTTGTAAGCCTCGGAGTTCTTGAGGATGTAGAAGACGCCGCTGAAGCTCGCGGCGAACAGAACTATTGCGCCAAGGTAGACGATGACCGCCCATTTCGCCCAGGCGCGCTGCACGCGCTTGAAATGGTCGACGCTGTCCCAGCGTCCATTGCGCCAGGCCCAGCGGCTGCCTTTGGCGCCGAGCACGAACGGCATGACCAGACCGAGAAGCGGGACGAACACCAGCAACGCGATGAACACGTTGTTGCCGATGCCCCAGATCCAGTTCAGCAGGAACGCGCCCCAATTCCAGCGATCGAGTTCAGGGGGGATTTCCCTGGGATCGGGAGGCAAGCTCTGGTCGGTCATTCCACGCGCTCGCTTTAAGTCGAAGTCATGTGTGAAGTTAGCGCGTTTGTTGCCCGGACGACACGGCTGGAACGAGTTACGCGATCCAAAATTCGCCGCCAGTGGTCCGATTCCAACATTCGCATCTCTTCTCAGCGGTCACTTTTGCGAATGTTGGAATCAAAGGACCACCAGCAAATATGTGTTTCCAGTGGAGTTTAGGATTTGACGTTCGCCGTGCGAGTACGCGGGTCAAGCGGGTAGCGAACGTCAAATCCGCTCGCACTCGCGAAACCGGCGCGCTGTCTCGCACTCCGTGATTCTACGATGTTATGGAATCGCGAAGCGTTGTCGTCATTCGCGGATGAGTTCAACAAACGGAACTTGTGATCGCTTCAGCACACGATGCGCACTTTCCACTGCTAGCTCAGCGTCGATGCGAACGCTTGCTTGCCAACTCACTCGCGCTCGCTCACAATTCGCGCGGGGTGGTGGTTTGGGGGAAACATGAGTGCGATTCGATTCGGACGACTTGCGGGTGTGGCGCTAACGATCGCGGTGGGGGCATGGCCCGCGGCAGGATGGTCCTACACCATGGAGCAGCAGAACGCCTGCATGGGTGATGCGTTCCGGCTGTGCGGTTCTGAGATTCCTGATGTTGCGCGGACCGGGGCCTGCATGGCGAGACGGCAGGCCGAACTCAGTCCGGGTTGCCGGGTCTACTTCCACCCGCAGGAGAGCTCGGCGAGGCCGCGGCATCATCGGCTCCGCCTGCACACGGCGTCCGACGATTGGAATTAGGCAGCTATCGGCTACCACTCGCCCGTTTATCGGCGGGCGAGCGGTATGACCTGAAAAGCACCACGCCGACTATTCGGTGGTCTCGCCACAATTGACCCCAAATTCTTCTTCCACGAATCACTGCGCTGATTCATTTTTCCTGCCCTGGGGTCAATGGAGGCGAACGATATGAACGTTATTGTTTTTGCGTCGCGTAAGGGTGGCTCGGGAAAAAGTACCCTGGCCGCTCATCTCGCTGCGCATGTCCACAAGACAACCAAGCCGTGTCTGCTTGTCGATGCAGACCCGCAGGGTTCGCTAACCCTGTGGCACAAGCTGCGCGGCACCAACGAACCGCAGATCAAAACCGCGGTGAACTCCGTCAGCGGCATTGTTGCAGCGGCCAAGCGCGACGGTTACGAATGGGTGTTCATCGATACGCCGCCGAATCTGTCGGCCGTGGTCGACGACGCGATCAAGAACGCCACCATGGTCGTGATTCCGGCGCGGCCGGGCGTCTTTGACGTCAACGCCGTGCAGGAAACGATTCACATGTGCCGTGCAGCGCGCAAGCCCTATGCGGTCGTGCTCAACGGCGCGCCGGCCCGGCGCGACGAGGTGGAAAGCCGTATCGTCACCATCGCGCGCGAACAGCTGGCGAAATTCCGCGCGCCGGTGTGGGGCGGGCAGATCACCAACCGCGCCGATCTGTTGATGGCGCTCGGCAAGGGTGAAGGCGCCCGTGAATATTTTGCCGAAGGCCGCGCGGCCGCCGAGATCGGACGGCTGTGGGCCGCGATCGAGCGTTCGGTGAAGGCGATCCGTGGCACCGCATCGGCGAGCGGCGTCATGCACAGGCAGGCGGCTTGAGAGTTTAAAGCAGAGAACCGGATGCGGCGCCCGGTTCTGTTGCGAAGCGCAGGTCAGGGCTTGCAAAGCGACATCATCCCGCGTGGGCTAGCGGTGCTCACGCGGGATGATGTTGCCTGCCACGCCGCCGCGCGAATACGCTCAATTCACCATCAGCACGTAGAACACCACGACCGGCGACAGCGTCAGGATCACCGACCAGACGCTGATCGCCCAGATCACGTCCTGCGTGCAAAAGCCGCCCCATTTGGAATCAGGGCTTGTCTGATTTTCCAGAGTCTCCATAACGCCCCCGCGTTTTCTTGTTGTTATTTTCCAGATTGTGCTTCTTCAGCTTCCGACCAGGAAGTTCAGCGCCAGCACCGGCGTCAGGCCGAGCACCGTCGCCCACAAGCCGAACGAGGACACGATCAGGAAGTCCCGCTTCCGCTCGGCCCATTTGGAATTCGCAAAGCGCTTGTTCGGAGTGATTTCCGTCGTCATGGTTTGCCCCCAATGTTCTAATGATTGGGGTCATCCATACCGGCAAAGTCCTAAGATACCGGCCTTGCCTCGGACACAGAGTTTAACGGGGCATTTCAACGAGCGTTAACCACGCGCATTTGAACCAGTGTTTTTCCGGATTGATCTGAAATCACAGTGGGGCGGTTCAGAAGTCCGCATCATTTGTGCCGCAAGTCCGTTATGCGGACTTCGGAACCAAAGGCCCCACTAGATTAATATTTGGCTAGTGTCCTTTCGATTCCAAGGTTCGCAAACGTGGCGCCGCGAGCTGATGCGAACTTTGGAATCAGGACACTAGCGATCGGCGCGGCCGACCACATCCATCAGCTCGGCGATCTTGCGGCGCTGGTCGGCCTTGTCGCCCGACACAATGGCGTGCTCGACGCAATGGGCGATGTGATCGCGCAGGATCTCCTCCTCGACGCGGCGCAAGGCCGCTTTCGCAGCCGCGATCTGGGTGACGACGTCGATGCAATAGCGATCGTCCTCGACCATCCCGGCAAGTCCGCGGATCTGGCCCTCGATACGTTTCAGTCTTTTCAGGCAGGACGCCTTGATCTCTTTGCGCATAGACGTCATATACCCCCCTAGGGTATATAATTCAAGACCGGCGAGGTGGACAGGATGGCGCAGGATGAACAGGGACCCGGCGCGGGTGCGGGTCAACATGCGTGCCATCATCACGGGCACGATCACGCCGCCCACGATCAGGCGAAGACGGCCGCGTCCTGCTGCGGCGGCAAGCACGAAAGCGTAACCAATCAGGACGCAGAGGTCGCGATCGATCCGGTCTGTGGCATGAAGGTCAAGCGCGAGACCGCCAAGCATCGCTTCGAATATAAGGGCAACGAATATCTCTTTTGCTCCGCGCGCTGCCGCGAGCGTTTTTCGGCCGATCCAGAAAACTTCCTCAAGCCCAAAGAGGCCACATCGAAGCAGGCGACGCCACCGGCAGACGATGGGGCGATCTACACCTGCCCGATGCATCCGGAAGTTCGGCAAATCGGGCCGGGAAGCTGTCCGATCTGCGGCATGGCGCTTGAGCCGGAACAGGTTTCGCTCGATCAGGGGCCCGATCCCGAACTGATCGATATGGTCAGGCGCTTCTGGATCGCGCTGGTCTTGACCGTGCCGGTGTTCGCGCTCGAGATGGGCCGCCATATCGGCTTGATGGATCTGGTGTCGCCGGTGTGGTCGAACTGGATCTCGCTCGTGCTGGCAACGCCCGTCGTGCTGTGGGCGGGCGCGCCGTTTTTCGTGCGCGGCTGGCGTTCGGTGAAGACCTGGAACCTCAACATGTTCACGCTGATCGCGATGGGGACGGGCGTCGCCTGGCTCTACAGCGTGATCGGCACGCTGGCGCCGCAGCTTTTCCCGGCCACCTTCCGCGACATGCACGGCATGGTCGCGGTCTATTTCGAGGCCGCCGCCGTCATCACGGTGCTGGTGCTGCTCGGCCAGGTGCTGGAGTTGAAGGCGCGCGAACGCACGTCCGGCGCTATCCGCGCGCTGCTCGGACTTGCGCCAAAAACGGCGCGGCGCATCACCGATCGCGGCGACGAGGATGCCGCGATTGATACGATCGGCGTTGGCGATCGCTTGCGCGTCCGGCCCGGCGAGAAGATTCCGGTCGATGGCCGCGTCACGGACGGCAATTCTTTCGTCGACGAATCCATGGTGACGGGCGAACCGATGCCGGTGCAAAAGGGTGAAGGCGCGCGTGTCATCGGCGGCACCGTCAACCAGAGCGGCGCGCTGGTGATGCGGGCCGAGCAGGTCGGCCGCGACACCATGCTGGCGCGGATCGTCGACATGGTCGCGAAAGCGCAGCGCTCGCGCGCGCCGATCCAGCGTCTTGCCGATCGTGTCGCCGGATGGTTCGTGCCGGCCGTGATCGCGGCGGCACTTGCGGCTTTTGCCGCCTGGATGATCTTTGGCCCCGAGCCGCGGCTGACCTTTGCGCTGATCGCGGCGGTAACGGTGCTGATCATTGCCTGTCCCTGTGCGCTCGGTTTGGCGACGCCGATGTCGATTATGGTGGGCGTCGGGCGCGGTGCGCGCGCCGGCATCCTGATCCGCGACGCCGAGGCGCTGGAGGCTTTCGAGCGCATCGATACGGTCGTCATCGACAAGACCGGGACGCTGACCGAAGGCAAGCCGAAGGTCGCGTCAATCGTCACGACGCCTGGCGTCGAGGAGAATGCTCTGCTCTGCTTCGCCGCCAGCGTCGAGCAGTCCAGCGAACATCCGCTCGGGCGCGCCGTGATCGAGGCCGCGAGAGCGCGCGGCGTGTCGCCCGAAAACGTATCCGGTTTCGTCGCCTATCCGGGCAAGGGTGCTGCCGGCACGGTGCAAGGCAAAGCGGTTGCGCTTGGCAACGCCGCGTTGATGCAAGACCTGAACATCGCGACGTCGGAGCTCGATGCATCAGCGGAACATTCGCGCGCGTCAGGCGCGACCGCGATTTATGTCGCGCTCGACGGCCGCGCCGCGGGCATGATCGCCATCGCCGATCCGATCAAGCCTTCGGCGAAAGCCGCCATTGCGGCGCTGCGGTCGGACGGCCTGCGCATCGTGATGCTGACCGGCGACAACGCGACCACCGCCCGCGCGGTCGCCTCGCAGCTTGACATCGCCGAGGTCGAAGCCGGCGTGTTGCCCGAGCGCAAAAGCGAGGTTGTGCAGCGTCTTCGAGGGCAAGGCCGTCGTGTCGCCATGGTCGGCGACGGCATCAACGATGCGCCGGCGCTCGCTAGCGCCGATGTCGGCGTTGCGATGGGCGGCGGCACGGACGTCGCGATCGAAAGCGCGGGCGTGACGTTACTCTCCGGTGATCTTTCCGGGATCGTGCGGGCGCGGCGCTTGTCGGCGGCGACGATGGGCAACATCCGCCAGAACCTTGCCTTCGCATTTGTGTACAACGCGGCCGGCGTGCCGATTGCGGCCGGCGTGCTCTATCCGGTGTTCGGCATCCTGCTGTCGCCGATGGTGGGCGCGGCCGCGATGGCGCTCTCCTCGGTCAGCGTGATCGGCAATGCGCTGCGGCTCGCGCGCGCCAAACTTTAGTCGGCGCGCGGCAGATCAACTCAGCCCCGCGAAAAATCCGCAAAGCATTCGCGTATCCAGTCGATCACGATGCGGGCGGCAGGGTCTTTCTTGAGGTGACCCTGCAGCAGCAACCACACATCCCGTCGTCGCGGCAAGGGCGTCAGGCGCAGGCGCCGATCCGCGAGCAATCCCTCGCAAAGGTATTCAGGCAGGACGCCGATAGCCTGATAGCTCTGGATCAGCGCACGAATGACACGACCGTTGTCCGTCACGCAGCGGGAACGCTCCTTCAGTCCCTTTGCCTTGAGATACTGGGACTCCGGAATCCGGTCGAGCGCTTCCGGATAGCTGCAAATCACCGGTTCAGAACCAAGCTCGGTCACAGGCTCGACGAGGAACAGCTGCATCTCCGCGAGTTTGGATATCGTGAAATCGCCTTTGTCGGGCTTGCCCAGGCGAATGGCCATGTCGGCCTCCCACCGCGAGAATCTCACGTTGTCCGCCGAGGTCAGGAATTGCAGCGTCATGCCGGGGTTGCGCGCCAGAAATGGCCCGGCGCGCGGCGACAGGATCTCTTCGGCAACCGCGTTGGTCGATGCGATGCGGAAGCGTCCGCCCAACGTCGGTAGGCTCTCGCCGACTTTATTGATCTCGGCAGCGTGCCGCGCCATCGCCTCGACATGGGCAAGGACGGCCTCGCATTGCGGAGTCGGCTTGCGGACGCCGTCGACGGCTTCGAACAGCCGCAGCCCCAGTGTTCGCTCGATGCGGGCCAGCCGCCGTCCGACCGTCGTCTCGTCGATGCGCAGCCGCGCGCTGGCGCCGGCATAGGTGCCTTCGTCCCGGATCGCGCCGACGATACGCAAATCGTCCCAGTTCATCATTGCGGCTCAAGGTGCGCTGCGAAATCTGGCCTGCGAAACTGCAGCCAATGGCTGCAATATTCCTGCATGAAAGAGGTGCCCGGGTTGCCTATACCGGATCCATCGGTAACTTCAACGGGAAACCAGGACCATGACCGCAGCCAGGACACTGCTTCAACTTGCCGGTGCCGACCTCACGCCTGCGAAGATCAGCGAGGCCTCGCTCGTCCTGATCGATCTGCAGAACGAATACCTCGCCGGCCCAATTGCGTTACCCGGCGCCGAAGCGGCGATGGCGAATTCGGCAAATCTGCTCGCGAGCGCGCGGCAGGCCGGCTCGCCGGTCTTTCACGTTGCGCACAGGGGCAAGCCGGGTGGGCTGTTCGATCGAGGCGCCGAGCGCGGGGCAATCGCCGCCAGTGTCGCTCCGCTCGCTTCCGAGGCCGTGATCGAGAAGGAGCAGCCGAACGCCTTTGCCGGCACGGATCTGCGCGACCGCCTGTCTGCGACCGGCCGCAAGAACATCATTCTGGTCGGGCTGATGACCCACATGTGCGTCAGCTCGACCGCCCGTGCCGCGACCGAGCTCGGCTTTCGCGTCACCATCGATGCAAGCGCATGCGCGACGCGCGATCTTCCGGACGGCAAGGGCGGAGCAGTCGCGGCCCAGCTGATCCACGACGTCGCCCTGGCGGAGCTTTCCGACAGGTTCGCGATCATCGCGCGCGATCGCGGCGAGTTGCTCTAGCGCGCGTCTCACTCTGGACCGTCCACCGCCACCACGATCGCAAAGGAGCCGACCATGTTGCAGCTCTATTACTGGCCGATGGCCTGCTCGCTCGCCAGCAGGATCGCGTTGATGGAAGCGGGGATCGAGGCCGAATATCACGCGGTGCATCTCTGGGACAAAAGGGTGATCGACGACGGCCGCGATTTCTGGGCCGTTTCGCCCAAGGGCGCCGTTCCCGTGCTGGTGCTGGAAGACGGCGAGCAGCTGACCGAGAATCCGGCGATTCTGCAATACATCGCCGACCTTCGCCCGGACAAAGGCCTGGCGCCGCCGCACGGCGACAACGATCGCTATCGCCTGCAGGAGTGGCTCAGCTTCGTCGGCACCGAAATCCACAAGGCGTTCCTGTTTCCAACGTTCTGGTACGCCAATGACGCGGCGAAGGCGAGTGCACGGGAGCGTATCGGCAAGAGCGTAGCCGTTGCCGCCGCCCAGCTTGCAAGGAAGCCATACCTGGTCGCCGACCGATTTACGGTTGCGGATGCCTATCTCGCCTGGGCGCTGCTGCTGCTCGGGCGAGGTGGCGTCGACATCGCCGCCTGGCCGTCGCTTGTCCAATATCTGGATCGTGTCCGCGCGCGACCGAAGGTCGATGAAGCGATCCGGATCGAGCTGGATCTTCGGAAGAAATTCCCGGCACAGATGGCGCGCTCGACCGCCTAGCGGCAAGCCCACGCGCCTCGATCAGTTGTCGCGAATAACGCCATTGGCCCTGACAAAGCTCGCCAGCGCTTCGCCGATTTCGCCCGGACAATCCTCCTGAATGAAATGCAGGCCCTTGACGGTGATCTCCTGCTGGTTCGGAAAACGCCGGCAGAAGTCGCGGGACCGACCGATCAACAGCGAGCCCGGCTCGGCGTTGATGAACAATTTCGGCAACGGGCTTTCGAGCAGCCATTGGCCGTATTGTTTGACGATGGCGACGACATCGGCAGGCTCGCCGCCGATCGGCAATTCCCGCGGCCATACCAGTGTCGGCAGCCGCGAGGCCCGGGTCTGAAACGGACGCCGGTACGCGTTCATTTCCGTCTCGCTCAAGGGACGGATCACGAGCCGCGGCAGCAACTCCTCGATGAAGAAATTGTCGTCGAGGATCATGTGCTCGCCCTTCTCGGAGCGAAGGTCGCGAAAGAACTGCGCACGTGCTTGCGGCAAATCCTCCCACTCGCGCGGATAGACGATCGATTCCATGTAGGCGATGGCGCGCACGCGCTCGGGATGCCGCGACGCCCAGTCAAAGCCGAGCGCCGATCCCCAATCATGCAGCACCAGCGTGAGGTTTTCGCGCAAGGCCAGCGCATCGAACCAGGCATCGAGATAGCGCGCGTGATCCTGAAAGCGATAGGCGCTGCTGGGCGAAGCCGCCGACTGGCCCATGCCGACGAGGTCAGGCGCAAGGCAATGCCCTAATCCGCTGACATGCGGAATGACGTTGCGCCAGAGATAGGATGAGGCCGGGTTTCCGTGCAGGAACACGATCGGCTGGCCCCGGCCGACTGTGATGTAGCTCATCTCGGTGTCGAGGACGCGGACCCGTTTTCGCTGCTGCACCTCGGATGCGATATTGGCTTCACTCATGCTGTCTGGTCCTGATGAACTCGACAGACTAAGTCGCGAGGCGGCGGCTTTGTGCCATGCGCAAGGCCGCCATGAGGTTTTGAAAGGTTTCAGCTAGCCGGGTGTTCGCCGATCGCCGCGCGAAGCGCCGACAACGCCATATCCCGATGCGCCGCGTTGACAAGCAGCCGTCCAATCGCCAGCCACGGCCCGCCCGGTGCAATGCCCTGGCGCTGAGCGAATTCCCGTGCCTCGTCGAGCCGCCCCATTCTCGAGTAAGCGGCGGTCAGGAACCAGGCCGTGAGCGAATAGCTGGGGAGTTCGTTGAAGGAAATTTCCAGAATCCGGCAGGCCTCGTCGAAACGCTGCTCGAAGAAATGACACATGCTAATGCCGGTCAGATGAAAAGCCTTGCGTGAGGCGCGGGGGTCGAGCCGCAACGAGGTCTCGAAATGTCTGATCGCCAACTCTGACTCGCCGGAAAGAGTCCGCATCCAGCCGCTCCACATCCAGCCGAAAGCGTGACTTGGATTGCGCGCCAGCGCGCCGTCGACCAGCCGCTTGAGCGTTTCGATGTTTTCGCCCGTGTTCATCAGCGCGCCCGCGGACGAGGTCACGGTCGAGGGATCGTCGGGCGCGGCCTCGAGCGCCCGCCGCGCCCAGGTGATAGTGAGCTCTCTTGCGGTCGCGGCATCCCCGGCCCATCCGTTCAGCAGGTTGTGGGCGTGACAGAGCGCGAGCGAGGCCAGCGCCATCCCGTAGCGGGGGTCGCGTTCGACCGCCTGTTCGAGCAGCGCGATCGCCTGCAGATTGTCCTCGCGCGTCCACGCGCGAATGTGTGGCAGCGAACGAAGATAAAGATGATAGGCGGTCAGATCAGACGTCGGTTGCTCCAGCGCCCGCCTGATCTCGGTGTCGAGCAGCAGGGGATCGATCACGCCGGCGACCGCGGACGCTACCTGGTCCTGCAGCTCGAAGACATCGGTCATGGGGCCGTCGAATTTTTCCGCCCAAAGCTGTGCGCCGGTCGCGGCATCGATCAGCTGGCCTGTGATCCGCAGGCGCTCACCGGCCTTCCGCACGCTGCCTTCGAGCACATAGCGCACGCCGAGCTCGCGCCCGACCGCTTTGATGTCGATGGCCTTGCCTTTGTACGCAAACGAAGAATTTCGCGCGATCACGAACAGCGATTTGAAACGCGACAGCGCGGTGATGATGTCCTCGACGAGACCGTCGGCAAAATAGTCCTGCTCGCGATCCTCGCTCATGTTTTCGAACGGCAGCACCGCAATCGACGGCTTGGCGGGAAGTTCGAGCGCGGCTTCCGCGTCCAACTGCGACGCCGGCGCGATGATCGCTGCGCCCTTTCGCTCGAAGCGCAGGCCGTCACCGAATGCGACCCGCCAGACCCGCACCGGTTCGGCGATGTTCTTCAGCCGTTGTAGCCCAAGATCGTCGCAGACGAGCTCGATCTTGCCGCGGATCTGCCGAAAGGCATCGTCGGATAGGCAGAGGCCGCAAGGCTCCGCGAGACCCTGCAAGCGCGCGGCGATGTTGACGCAGTCGCCGAAGATATCGTTGTCGTCGACAATGACGTCGCCGACATGAAGGCCGATGCGGAATTCGATCCTGACCTGCGGCAACTTGCCGGTGTTTTGCGCGGCCATGGCGCGCTGGACTTCGACGGCGCATCGCGCGGCATCGACCGTACTTGCGAACTCTGCCAGCATGCTGTCGCCGACCGTCTTGACGATGCGTCCGCGATGAGCGGCAATGCTGGGAACGACGATGTTTTGTCTGACCGTCTTGAGCCGGGTCAGAACGGCCTCTTCGTCGGCATGGATCAGGCGGGAGTAGTCGTCGACCGCTCCCGCCAGCACCGCCGCCAGCCGTCGTTCCACGCGTTCGCCGGACACCGTCCCTCCGATGCTTCGACGTCGGACATCAAAGCATTTCGGCGGATTGCTCGCCAGCTTCTGTGTTGAGACTTTAGACCGTTAAACTCTGAGAACCTCTCTGACGATCGGGAACATGGCCGCCGCGCCGTGCGATCTCCGCATCGAGTCTGGCGGCAAGCTCGCCAGTCACCTCGACCATCGGCAGGCGCACTTCAGCGCTGTCGATCAGGCCTTCGCGTGCCAGCCAGTACTTGGCAGGCGCCGGGCTGGGCTCGGCAAACAACAATCGCGTCAGGTCGGCCACGCTTTCCCAACGTTCGCGTGCGGCGTCGATCTTGCCGTCCCGGTATAGCTTGCCGATCGCGGCAAAGGTTGCGGTCTCGATATGGGCCGAAAGCAGGATGGCGCCGTCGGCGCCGTCGCTCAGCGCCTCGAAATAGAGCGCATCCTCGCCGGTGAGCACACGGAAGCCGGCCGGCCGTCGCCGCAGCAGCTCGACCGATTGCGCGCGGTTGGCGCCGCAGTCCTTCATGCCGACGATGTTGGGATGGCGGGCGAGTTCGAGCAGCGTTTCGGTCTCGAGAGTGACCGCCGCGCGATAGGGAATGTTGTAAAGCGCGATTGGCCAGGAGGCGTGGTCGGCGAGAGCCGTGAAATGCTGCAACAGACCGCGCTGCGAGGGGCGCGAATAATAGGGGCTCGAGATCAGATAGCCGTCGATCGGCCAGGCCGCCGTCTCGTCGAGCGTGTTGCACATCTTGCGGGTATGACTGCCGGAAAGGCCAAGGCAGATCGGCAGATAGCGGCGGCTCTCGGCGCTCACCTCACGCGTCACCGCGACGAGCCATTCGAGTTCAGCCATGCCCAGCGTCAGGCCTTCGCCTGACGTCGCCGCAAGAATCAATCCGTCGATCGGAAGCGCCGTGTAGTGCTTGACCAGCCGCCGCAGCGAAACCTCGTCGACGACGCCGTCGCAGAACGGCGTGATCAGCGGCAGCCAGAGGCCGCGCAAATGCGACCTGAGGCCGGAAGCCTCGGTGGGGTGAGAAACAGGGGCAGTCATGGTCCATCTCCTGATTTGGCCGGAGACGGGTCACAAAAAACCCCACCTCGCGGCGGGGGTTTAAGGTCGGGCGTGAGTTCAAAAATCTATCGCGCGCACCGATCCGTAGCCCCCGAACGGGAAGCTTTTTTTACGGCGTGGCGGGCGCACGAATTCGTGAACATGCGTGAGATGATGCGGTGCGCCTATTCGGCTGTCAACGGAGGATCGCCTTTCTCATGATGAAAAGCGCAGCGTGCGGGAAAACTCGGGACAGAAAAAAGCCGGGCCCGTGAGAGCCCGGCTTTAAGTATTGGCCTCGTTGGGCCGACACAATCACCTTCCAAGAGGGATAACCGAACACCCGCGCCACTGGAGGAGGGGGACATGTGCGCAGCGCGAAAGCTCAGTGTGCAAACAGTATGGGCTTTGCGAGTGCCTTGCAGCAACGGGGGGCGCCGCATGTCAGACATGCGCCTATCCGTTATCGACCGATAATTAAAGCGTGATCCGGAAAGGTGGACATCGGTTTGCTCTCGCGGCAAACGCCTGCGTTTGCGCGGAGATTACTTTCAACGAGGACTCTAGGACGGCCAGCGCTGCGCTTTGCTCACCACGAAGTCACGGAACACCTGGACGCGGGCGACCGTCTTCAACTCTTCGGGATAAACGAAATACGTGTCGAGCTGGATGGAATCCGATTCGCCGAACAGCTGCACCAAGCGGCCGTTCTCTTCGATCAGATAGTCCGGCAGCGCCGCTATACCCAATCCCTGCTGGCAGGCGCGCACGAGGCCAAGAATGTTATTGACCTTGAAATAGGGTTCGCGCGGCCCGGTGCCGTTGCGCCCCGCCTCGATCAGCCAGCTGCGGTTTTGCAAGTGAGGCGCGACCTGTCCGTCGGACAGCATGATGATTCGATGCTGGTCGAGTTCGTCGAGCGTGCGCGGCGTGCCGAATCGCTTGATGTAGTCGGGCGAGCAATAAGCGTGGAAGCCCATCGCAAACAGCTTACGCTGGATCAGATCGGGCTGGGTCGGCTTGCGGGTGCGGATCGCGACATCCGCCTCGCGCATCGACAGGTCGAGTTCCTCGTCGGTGACGATCAGCGAAATGCGGATTTCCGGGTAAAGCGCGGTGAACTCGCCGAGCCGCGGAATCAGCCAGTTGATGCCGACGCCGGGCGTGGTCGTGATCTTGAGGTCGCCGCTCGGCCGCTCGCGGCTATCGGTCAGTTTGGCGCGCGCCGCCTGCAACTGCATGAAAACGTCATGCGCGGTGCGAAACAACAGATCGCCCTGTTCGGTCAGGATCAGGCCGCGGGCATGGCGGTGAAACAGCGAAACGGACAGTTCCTGTTCCAGCGCGCTCACCTGGCGCGATACGGCCGACTGCGAGAGGCCGAGTTGCTCGCCGGCATGCGTGAAGCTCCCCGCTTCGGCCGCCGCGTGAAACACCTTCAGCTTGTCCCAATCCATGTCCATAAATCCATCACGTGTTCGGTTCATCATCACTCCGCTGCGGCGCGATCACTCGCGCGCAGCGCCAGGAAACGCTCGGCCTCAAGCGCGGCCATGCAGCCGAGCCCGGCGGCCGTCACGGCTTGCCGGTAGGTTTCGTCGGCGACATCGCCCGCGGCAAACAGGCCGGGCACGGACGTCGCCGTCGAATTCGGCGCGACCTCGACATAGCCCGACGGTTTCAGCTTGATTTGCCCGGCGACGAGGTCTGTTGCCGGCGCATGGCCGATCGCGATGAAGACGCCGTCGGCCGGTAACTCGGTGAGCGCGCCGGTCTTGACGTTCTTCAAGCGCACATGGGTGACCTTGGACGGGTTCTCATCGCCGCGGATCTCGTCGATCGCGCTGTCCCACACCACCTTGATCTTGGGATGCTTGAACAGGCGATCCTGCAAGATGCGTTCGGCGCGGAAGTGATCGCGGCGATGCACGATGGTCACTTGCGACGAGAAGTTGGTGAGGAAAAGCGCTTCCTCAACGGCCGTGTTGCCGCCGCCGACGACGATGACCTCCTTGCCGCGATAGAAGAATCCGTCGCAGGTCGCGCAGGCCGAGACGCCAAAGCCCTTGAATTTCTCTTCCGACGGCAGCCCCAGCCAGCGCGCCTGCGCGCCGGTGGCGAGAATGACGGTCTCCGCCAGATAGACGTCGCCGCTATCGCAGGTGAGGCGGAACGGCCGCTGGGCGAGCTCGAGCTTGGTGACGAGGTCGGTCACGATCTTGGTGCCGACATGCGCCGCCTGCTTCTCCATCTGCTCCATCAGCCACGGGCCCTGGATGACGTCGGCGAAGCCCGGGTAATTTTCCACGTCGGTGGTGATGGTGAGCTGGCCGCCGGGCTGGATGCCCTGGATCAGGACCGGTTCAAGCATCGCCCGCGCCGCGTAGATCGCCGCGGTGTAACCGGCCGGACCGGAACCGATAATGACGACCTTGGCATGAATAGGTGCAGACATGAACAGATCCCTTTCGAAGGGAATTTGATGAGCGCTTAAGCGGAAATCGCCTGGGAAGGCGCCGCGATGACGCCGAAAGCGACAGATCCAAGTCTAGGGCATCTGGCGAGCTATGCAAGAATTGCAATCCAAATGAGCAAAATTTCCCGTGAGTAAGAAATTTGGCGCAACGCACGCGCAATAAAATTGCGCAATCGGTGCGAGCTGGGCTAAGAGTGTTGCCACTGAAAAGCTGAAGGCCTCGGCCACCAGCCTCCCGATTCCCTTAAGCCCTGGAAACCGGACCGCGTGTCGAAGAATCTTGACGAAATTGACCTCAAAATCCTGAGCGAAATCCAGGCTGATGGCCGAATCACCAACGTCGAACTGGCCAAACGCGTCGGCATTTCCCCGCCGCCTTGCCTGCGGCGGGTCCGGGCGCTGGAAGAGGCCGGCTATATCCAGGGCTATCGCGGGCTCCTCGATCCGCGCAAACTCGGTTTCGACGTCACCGTGTTTGCTTCGGTGCATCTGTCGAGCCAGGCCGATGCAGATTTGCGCGCGTTCGAGGATTTCGTTCGCGCCGAGCCGCTGGTGCGCGAATGCTGGATGCTCTCGGGCGAAGTCGACTTTGTTCTCAAGTGCGTGGCGCCCGACATGGCGACGTTTCAGGATTTCGTCACGCATCTGACGGCAGCGCCCCATGTCCGCAACGTGCGGACCTCGCTGGTGCTGCACAACTCGAAATATGAGGCCGCCGTGCCGCTGGAAGCGAAGGCGAGGGTGTGAGGTTGGTGCTCACCTCCCCTTGAAAAGGGGAGGTCGGTTGATGCCCTTGGCATCAACCGGGAGGGGATCAATGCTGTAAATCTCCATTGAGATGGACCCCCACCCCGACCCTCCCCCTTTCAGGGGGAGGGAGAAGATAAGAGCTCCGGAATGACAGCTACGCCGTCAGCTCTTCTTTCCCATCTTTGCATCGACGCTGTAGGGGCCGGGTCCTGACGTCGAAAGATAGAGGCAGGCGAAGCAGAACAGGATCGCCGCCGTGCCGCCGTTGAGCAGCGGCAGGAAGCCTTTCGGGAAATGTCCCATGAAGTAGGCAAAGGCCATTTCGCCCGCCAGGACGAAAGCAACGATCCGCGAGAACAGGCCGATCATCAGAAGTGCGCCAAGCACGAGTTCAAGCCCGCCGGCCGTCATGATCAGCGCAGGCGGATCGGCGAATTGCGGGATGACCGGGAATTTGAAGATCTTTGCGACACCGTACTGAAACAGCAAGAGGCCGGTGATGAAGCGAAACAAGCTCAACGCTGCCGGCTGAAACTTCGAAAACATCTGGTCCATGTCGTAGCCCCCGTTTTACATCTTGAATGCAAGCAACCCTGCGAAATACGGCAGAACATCAAAAACGCTTGCGCGCCCTGCCGCCAACCCCACTCGATCAGAAATATTCCGCAAAATCAAAAAGCCGCGCGGCTAGTACCGCCGATCTGAAGTCCCTGCACCACAAGCGGCGAATTCGATCAGGGACTTCAGATCGATAAAGCGGTACTAGAATCAATAAGTTTGTGAGTAGCCCATGACTTTCCGAAGTTCGTGAAGGTGGGTGCTGCGAATGGAGCACGGACTTCGGAAAGTGGGCACTAGACGACGCTTCTCGGGAGAGGCCACGCATGGACATACGTGATGCTGGGGAGGGAGACGCCGGCGGAATCCTGCGCATCTACAATGACGCAGTCGCCCATACGACGGCGATCTGGAACGAGCAGCTTTCGGACATCGATTCACGGCGCGCCTGGCTGGCTGAAAGGCAATCGTCCGGTTACCCGGTTCTCGTTGCCGCCGAAGGTTCCGACATCCTCGGTTACGCTTCGTTCGGTGCCTTCAGGCCTTGGGATGGCTACCGCAATACGGTCGAGCATTCAGTCTATGTCGACGGCGCCGCACGAAGGCGGGGCATTGGCCATGCCTTGATGAAAGAATTGATCACGCGTGCCCGCGTCATGAGGAAGCACGTCATGATTGCGGGCATCGAGGCAACGAACGAGCCGTCGCTGGTACTGCATTCGAAGCTCGGTTTCGCGAAGGTCGGTCATCTACACTCAGTCGGCCGCAAATTCGATCGATGGCTCGACCTGGTGTTCTTGCAATTGACCCTCGTCGAGTAACCTTAAGGGTAGCCGCGCAGCATCAAACTGTCGGCGCGCACTTCCCAACTCTCCAGCCGGTCCAGAAAGCTCATGCCGAGCAGGTTGGTCTTCATCTGCCCGTGCGGCACCACCAGCGCCGGCACCGAACGTTCGACCAGCTTGCCGATGGCGAGGCGGTCGAGCGTCAGCCGCGCCGCTTTGGTGTGACCGCTGGCGGTCTCGAGGTCGACGTCGTATTCGAGCAGTTCGAGCGGAAGCCCGGCCGCCTTCGCGGTCTCGTAGGTGAGCACAACGGACGTGGCACCGGTATCGATCACCATCGGCGCGGTTACGCCGTTGATTTTTGCTTGCAGCGCGAACTCGCCGCCCTGGCCGCGCGCGATCTGCACGGCGCGGCTTGCGGACCCACGCAGCCGCAACAGGTCCGAGACGGTGTTTGAGACCGTGCTTTTGGCGCGCGCGATCTGGCTCGGATCGCCATAGGCGACGACGGCGCCGGCGGTCGCGATCAAGACGGCAAAGATCAAAAAGAGGCGGCTCATCGTGCGCCCCACAGATCGTTCAGCCCGCTTTCGAACGCCTGGCCGGAGCGATCGCTTGCAAGCCCGCATCTTGCATGCGCGCCGGCAGCTCCGCCATCAGCAACAGACGCTCTGCGCTCTCCATGCGATGCCAGCGCGCGATTTCGCCAAGCGTACGCCCGCAACCGAAGCAAAGGCTGGTTTTCGGATCGATCATGCAGACTGCGATACACGGCGTCTCTGTGCTCATCTTTTGATTTTGAAACGAATTCTTCTTCTTGCCAAGCGCGCCTCACAATCCGGTTCCCGCGCTCAGGATCGGTTTGTTGCGGCCGGCGCGCGCCACCTCCGGCGTCCTGCCATTTCCATTTTCCGGCTGCAGCGGCGGCGCATCTTCCGCCTCCGACATCGGTCCGAGCGCCGACATCACGCGCTCGGGCGGGAAGGTGACGATCACTTCGGTGCCGATCCGGATCTTCGATCGCAGTGTGAAGGTGCCGCCATGCATGTCGATCAGGCTTTTCGCGATCGGCAGCCCAAGGCCCGCGCCCTGTTCGGCTGATTTGATCGAGTTGGAGCCTTGCCCGAACGAGGCCAGCACGATCGGGATTTCGTCTTCCGGAATGCCGGAACCGGTGTCCTTGACGGAGAGATATTGGCCGCCGGACGCAGTCCAGCCGACCTTCAGCCAGATCTCGCCGCCTTGCGGCGTGAACTTGATCGAGTTCGACAACAGGTTCAGCACGATCTGCCGCACGGCGCGCTCATCGCCCCAGATGCGCGGCATGCCGTGCTCGAACACTTCATGAATGGTGATGCCGCGGTTGGTAGCGCGGAGTTTCAAGAGATGGTGGCAATCGCCGACGACATGCACGAGCGAGACCGCCTCTTCATTGAGCTCGTAGCGGCCGGCCTCGATGCGCGACAGGTCGAGAATTTCGTTGATGAGATTGAGCAGGTGAACGCCGGAATTGTGAATGTCAGAAGAGTATTCCCGATAGACGGGAACGGCATGCGCGCCGAAAATCTCGCTCTTCATCACTTCGGAAAAACCCAGGATCGCATTCAGCGGCGTTCGCAGTTCGTGACTCATCTGAGCGAGGAAGCGCGACTTGGCGACGTTGGCGGCCTCGGCGCGATGGCGCGCTTCGTCGGAAATTGCCTTGGCTTGCTCGAGTTCGCCGATCAGCGCATCCTTTTCAGCGCGCGCTTCCAGTGTGGCGAGCGTCGCCGAATGCAGGCGGTGCGCAAGCAGCGCAAAGTATGCTTCGGCGGCGAGCGCCAGCAGCGCCAGCACGTAGTTGTCGAAGGTGCCGCTGAGCGCGAAATTGACGGCGATGGCCGCGGTCACGGGCGCGGTGGCCGCAAGCGCTGCGATCGGCAGACTGGCGGCGAGCATGCTCGACACCGCGACGACCAGCAGCATCAAAAACATGATCAGCGTGTTGGAGACGGCGTCGAAGCCGGACGGGTGGATCAACAGCGCGGTCCAGCCCAAGCCATAGAGCAGGTCGAGGACGATGAAGCGGGTGCGCCACTTGCGAATCTCGGGCGGCGAAGGTTGTGCCGAGATGAACTGACCGCAGCTGCGGATGATCGCGGTGTGAATGCAGAGCAGGCCGCAGGTCCAGGCGGCGGCCGACACCGGCGGCATCCAGAATCCGAACAACAGGCCGCTCGCCACGACCAGCAGCATGATGACGTATGAAGCGGAGAGGCGGGTCTGGGCGTATTGCCGGAGCAGTTCGCTGTCGAAAGCGGGGCGGGTTCCACTCGACGACGTTAACCGATCGCGCGCCTCACGCACCCGCTGCGCCGCGGCGCGCCGGGTGGCGGCGGGCGCTACGGCAGGCGGTTCAGCCGGAAGCTGTACGACTTCTGGCTTTTCAGCGGAATTACTCATCAAACAACACAAATCCTGCCCGCCGCGACCCAACTAGCGGGCGAGCTTTTGCATTATCTATCTGTGCCGCCAAATCCTTAAGAGGTGCCTTAAGAAGCTAAGAATTCTCGTTAACGAGAGGTTAAATTAACCTCTCGCGGCGGTCGCGCATGGTTGTTGCGGGGAGCGTCGGCGGCGACGTAGTCCAGCTTTTTCGTCGGCGTCGGGTGGTTCGCGACGCCTGTCATCGGCGCGTTCGCGCGGCCCGTGGCCGGCTATGACGGCAATCATATTTGGATCTTCCGGAATATCGGGTTCGGCGCGGTGTGGCATGCCAAATGGGGTAGCGCTGAACAGGAGCGGCCAATGAAAAAGCTCGCGGTCCGGCTTTTGATGCTTTCGATGTTTACGACACCGTTGCTGCTGGTTCCCGTTATCACGCCGGCCGGCGCGGCGACGACCAGCACCGCGCACGTCAAGAAGAAGAAGGTAAGGGTGGTGCACCACCAGAACCCAGGCTTTGCCGCTCCGGCAGCCAAGTCTTACAGCAATGACCCGTACGGGGACGATCCCGACCGCAGGGCCGGCGGGGGTGGCGGCGGTTATTGAGGCCACGTGAGCAGATTCCATAGGCGCCGTCGTCGTTGCGAGGGCGCTCTCGCGTGTCCCGGACGCGGTGCGGCGTGTAACGCTGCTCCGCGACAAGCCGGGACCGATGGATAAACCCCGGATCAGCAACGCATCACGCCGCTTTGCGGCGCACTGCATTGCATCCGGGGAACGCGATCTTGTATGCGGGATACTACTTCTCCAGCCGCGCGAGCAGGCTCGACGTATCCCAGCGCTTGCCGCCCAACTTCTCCACTTCGGAGTAGAACTGATCGACCAGCGCCGTCACCGGCAGGTGCGCGCCGTTGCGGCGGGCTTCCGCGATGCAGATCGACAGATCCTTGCGCATCCATTCCACCGCAAAACCGAAATCGTACTTGTTCTCGGCCATGGTCTTGTAGCGGTTCTCCATCTGCCACGACTGCGCCGCGCCCTTGGAGATGGTTTCGATAACGGAGGCAATGTCGAGGCCCGACTTCTTCGCAAAATGGATGCCCTCTGAGAGGCCCTGCACGAGGCCTGCGATGCAGATCTGGTTGACCATCTTGGTGAGCTGTCCGGCGCCGGCAGGTCCGAGCCGTTTGCACATGCGGGCATAGGCGGCGATGATCGGTTCAGCGACGGCGTAGGCGTCTTCCGCGCCGCCGCACATCACCGTCAGCACGCCGTTTTCCGCGCCCGCCTGTCCGCCCGACACCGGCGCGTCGACGAATTTGAAGCCGCCTTTGCTGGCTGCCGCGTCGAGCTCGCGCGCGACTTCGGCAGATGCCGTAGTGTGATCGACGAAGGTCGCGCCTTTCTTCATGCCGGCGAACGCCCCGTCAGCACCGATGGTGATGGCGCGCAGGTCGTTGTCGTTGCCGACGCAGGCCATCACGAAATCCTGACCTTCGGCGGCGGCCTTTGGCGTGGCCGCGGTCTTGCCCTTGAATTTCTCGGCCCAGGCTTTGGCCTTGGCCGGCGTCCGGTTGTAGACGGTCACCTCGTGGCCGCCCTTGACGACGAGATGTCCTGCCATGGGGAAGCCCATGACGCCGAGACCGAGAAAAGCGACTTTAGCCATTTGTGCAATCCTGGGTTCTGCCGGCGCATTGATGAGCCGGGCATGATCGTGAGGGGGACGGTAGACTGGCTTTTCGTGCTGGAAAAACCGGCTCCGCCTTCACCCGCGGCCTGAGAGCATTGCCCTAAGTATCGGCAACGGCGCCATTTGGCGGGCGGGCAGGGTTTTATGCTAGCATGGTGCAATAGTCGAGTTTCAAAACAAAAAGGGAGAGAGATCATATGGGCATGAGCGTAGGCGTGCTTGATCATTTCAATATCCGGACCCGCAGGCTCGCCGATACCGTTCGGTTCTATGAGGACGTCCTGGGTCTTGAAAAAGGGGCTCGGCCGAATTTCGCGTTTCCCGGCGCCTGGATGTACAGCGAGGGCAAGGCGGTGGTTCATCTGGTCGATATTTCGTCGACCGACGAGGCACAAAAGCCGGATTCCGGCGTAGTTCATCATGTCGCCTTCGTGAGCCGGGGCTTTGACGCCATGAAAACGCGGCTCTCGTCGAAGGCCATGCCATTCGATGCGCGGCAGGTTCCGGGCGGCGACCTCTGGCAGATCTTCGTCAACGACCCCAACGGCGTGATGATTGAGCTGAACTACGAGGCGGCCCAGGAGCAGGGCGGATCGGCGCCCACGATGCGCACCGACGACCCCGGCAAGCGGTAGCCTTTCGCGTAAAAAGGCTCTATGGGGCACTCGAAAGAATTCAGGAGATGCCCCGTGGGCGTGACGCAACAACAGGTTCAGGACGCCCTCGCAAGAGTGGCCACGCCGCGCGGCGTGGCCTTGACCAATGCGAACGTGCTGTCGCCGATCTCGGCCACTGGCGGCAAGGTGTTTTTCTCGATCAATGTTGAAGCCAGCGAAGCGCGCGCCTGGGAAAGCGTGCGCGCTGCCGCAGAGGCGGCCGTGCGCGCCATTCCCGGCGTCGAGACCGCGATGGTGGCGCTGACCGCCGAACGCAAGGCGGGCCAGGCGGCTCCTCCGGCACCGCATCGCCATGCCGCTGGCGTGCAGAACGTTGCAAGCCACCGGCCGCCGCAGGGCGGGCCTTCGCCGATGTCGCGGCAGGCGGAAATTCCCGGCGTCGCCGCCATCATTGCGGTCGCTTCCGGAAAGGGCGGCGTCGGCAAATCCACCACCGCGCTCAACCTGGCGCTCGGCCTGCGCGATTCCGGCCTGCGCGTCGGCCTGCTTGACGCCGATATTTACGGGCCGTCGGTGCCGCGTTTGACCGGCATTCGCGAAAAGCCGCAGCTCAACGACGAGCGCAAGATGATCCCGCATCAAAAGTTCGGCCTTGCGATCATGTCGATCGGCTTCCTCGTCGAAGAGGAGACCGCGATGATCTGGCGCGGGCCGATGGTGATGTCGGCCGTGACGCAGATGCTGCGCGACGTCGCCTGGGGGCAGCTTGACGTGCTGGTGGTCGACATGCCGCCGGGCACCGGCGATGCGCAGCTCACGCTCGCGCAGACTGTGCCGCTCAAGGGCGCCATCATCATCTCGACGCCGCAGGACCTGTCGCTGATCGATGCGCGGCGGGGACTTGCGATGTTCAAGAAGGTCAACGTGCCCGTGCTCGGCATCATCGAGAACATGAGTTACTTCCAGTGTCCGCATTGCGGCACCCAATCCGACATCTTCGGTCACGGCGGCGCGCGTCACGAGGCGGAGCGTCTCGGGGTACCGTTCCTCGGCGAAATTCCGCTGCACATCTCGATCCGCACCACCTCGGATGCCGGGACCCCCGTCGTCGAGAGCGAGCCTGCGGGCGCGCATGCGGCGATCTACCGTGCGATCGGGGCCAAGGTCCGCGAGCAACTCCAGGGGGCGATCGCGGCGGCCTGACGCAGACGGGATGAGCCTATCAGACTTTCGTTTAATCAGTGATTTGCAGGGGTTGCCCGGTTTCGGCTCGTCTGGCTTCCATGTTAAAGCCGCGTGAGAGCCGAGCGAAGAATCGGGACCTGCCTGCCTTACCCAAGGAGATGCCTTAAATGAAGCGCCGTGATTTTTTGAAGGTTTCAGCAGTGGGAGCAGCCGCCAGCGCCGTGGCCGCGCCGGCGATTGCGCAGTCCTCCCCGGAAATCAAATGGCGCATGACGTCGAGTTTCCCGAAGTCGCTGGACACGATCTACAACGGCGCGACGGAGATGGCCAAGTACGTCGCCGAGATGACCGACAACAAATTCCAGATCCAGGTTTTTGCGGCCGGTGAAGTCGTCCCCGGCCTGCAAGCACTCGATGCGACCTCGAACGGGACGGTCGAGCTGAGCCACACGGTCTCGTATTATTATGTCGGCAAGGACCCGACGTTTGCGATCTACGCTTCGGTGCCGTTCGGCCTGAATGCGCGCATGCAGAATTCATGGTGGTATCAGGGCGGCGGCGAGCAACTCGGCAACGAGTTCTTCAAGAAGTTTAACGTGATCGGATTCGCGGCCGGCAACACCGGCACCCAGATGGGCGGCTGGTTCCGCAAGGAGATCAAGACGGTTGCCGATCTTTCGGGGTTGAAATTCCGCATCGGCGGCATCGCGGGACAGGTGCTGCAAAAAGTCGGCGTCGTGCCGCAGCAACTGGCGGGCGGCGATATTTATCCCGCGCTCGAAAAAGGCACGATCGATGCCGCCGAATGGGTTGGCCCCTATGACGACGAGAAGCTCGGCTTCCAGAAGGTCGCCAAGTATTACTACTATCCCGGCTTCTGGGAAGGCGGTCCGATGGTCCATGCCTTCTGCAATCTCGAGAAGTGGAATTCGCTGCCGAAGAATTATCAGGCGATTCTCGCCAACGCGGCCGCCAACGCCAATACATGGATGGCCGCGCGTTACGACATGCAGAACCCGTCGGCCTTGAAGCGGCTGGTTGCCGGCGGCACGCAGCTTCGGCCCTTCACCAACGAAGTGCTGGAAGCGTGCCTGAAGGCGACCAACGAATTGTGGGCGGAAATTTCCGCCAAGAATGCCGACTTCAAGAAATCGATCGACGCGATGCAGGCCTATCGCTCCGACGAATACCTGTGGTGGCAGGTCGCCGAGTACACGTTCGACAGCTTCATGATCCGCTCGCGAACCCGCGGCTAGTACCAGCAACGACGCTGCGACGGCTGGCGACGAGCCAGCCGCCGCGCCGCGGCCGATCCGTCAACTGAAGAAGCCATGCCGCAGCAACTCGGCGCCTGCGGCAATCACGGCGATCAACACCAGCTTCCTGAATGTCTCAGGTGCGATCTTGTCGCGCATGTGCTGTCCGGCATACATGCCGACCGCGACCGGCAACATCGCCCCCGTCGAGACAGACACGTCGATCCAGCTGAACTCGCGGCTCGCCGTCAGAA
>NZ_DASREO010000097.1:0-92191 GCF_035652035.1 Bradyrhizobium sp. | reverse complement strand
TTCGAGGCGTCCGGCATCGCTTGCGAGGAGGGCCCGGTCGACACCACCGTCAGCATCGGCGTGGCGGGCGGTCCGGCGGGGACCGAACTCGAAGTGTTGCTCGCAGCGGCCGACACCGCGCTCTATCAGGCCAAGCGTACCGGCCGCAACAAGGTCGAGGCCGCGGAAGAATTGCCGCTGTCGCTCGAACATTGGCGGCGCAAGAGCGCGGGCTCCGCGCGGCCGGTGACGGGAATGGCGCGCCTGGCGTGAGGGCAACAAGGCGGATGGTAACCCGATGTTTACCATCCGCTCCGTACGCTTGCGGCTATGGAGTCGATCCGCAGGCGCAATCCCCAGGCTGCACTCAGTTCGCTTGAAGCAGCGGCGATCTCGGCGCGCGGCGGCTTTGCCTGCATGTTCTCGACCGCGGAAGAATACGAGACAGCCGTCATCAGCGAACGACGGGCGCAGGGGCGATATCGTTCGCGCCATTGGCCGGCTCTCATGTTCGCCGGATGCGCGATGATGGTTGCGGGCACGGTGCTGTTGTTCCGCTAAAGCCAAAAAAGCGCGGCGACGGCGGCCTTTTTCTTTTGAGCCGTCTCGGCTAAAGACATGCCTCTTCACAAAAAGAGGCTGCAGATGGTCACCGAAATCGCCCAGATCGAAATCAAGCCCGGCACCGAAAAGGATTTTGAGGCCGCCGTTGCCAAGGCCAAGCCGCTGTTTGCGCGGGCCAAGGGTTGCAGTGGCATGAAGCTGCACAAATCGGTCGAAAAGCCGACGCGCTACCGACTGTTCGTGAAGTGGGCGACGTTGGAAAACCACACCGTCGATTTCCGCGGCTCGGAGGACTTTCAGGCGTGGCGCGGACTGGTCGGCCAGTATTTTGCCGCGCCGCCTGAGGTCGAGCACACCGAAACCGTGGTGAGCTAGCATCAAGCCGGCGTGCCGTCCGATACAGCGTCGTCTTCCTTGAAGTGATCGATCAGCACCTTGACGATCGCCATCAGCGGCAGCGCCAGCGAAATGCCCCAGATCCCGAACACGATCCCGAGCAGGATCTGGACCGCAAACAGCGTGGCAGGCGGAATATCCAGCGCCTGCCGTTGCAGGATCGGCGTCAGGATGTAGCTCTCGAGCGCATGAACGCCGAGGAAGAGCACGAGCGCGCTGCCCGCCGCGACCCATCCGGTCGCCAGGCTTGCGAGCACGACGATCAAGCCGGCGACGATCGCGCCGATGGTCGGGATGAAGGATAACAAGCCCGCCTGAATGCCGAGAATGAACGAGCCGGGAATGCCGATGATCGCAAGCCCGAGCCACGTCACGGCAAACACCGCCAGCATCACGACCATCTGCGCCGTCAGCCAGCGCTCCAGTGTCTCGCTGATCCGGTCGATGATGATGGTCGTGCGGGCGCGGTGTTTCGCCGGCGCCAGATAGAGCAGGCCGTTGCGGTAGACGCTCGGCTGGGCCGCGAAAGTCAGGCCCAGAAACAGCACGATGAAGAAGTTGCCGACCGCGCTCAGCGTTCCCAAGAGCAGCTTCCAGGTCTGGCTGACAATGGCGCCGCCGCTCGATGCCAGCTCGCCGGGATTGGGAAGGTTACGCGGTTGATTGGTTCCGGGCGCGGGCGCGCCTGAATGCCCCTGCGACGGATTGGCGAGATCGAAATAGCTGGTGTCGATGCCGTTGCGGTCGAGGAAGGCTTTCACAGTGACGAGCTGCGACTTGATCGTATCGCTCAGCGCGGTTGCCTGCTGCGCAATGGTCGCGCCGCCGAGAAAAATCACGCCGGCGAGCAGTCCGGCCAGCACAACACAGACGATGGCAAGCCGCAGCCAGTGTGGTGCCGCAAGGATGCGGCCGAGCAGGTGGGTGAGGGCGTTGAGCGTCACGCCGAGCAGCATGCCGGCAAAGATCAGAAACAGCGCCGCAGCGAACGTCCAGGCAAAAAGCACGAGGCTTGCGAAGGCGACGGTGGCGATGCCGCCAACGGACATGGCCCAGGCGAGGTCGCTTCGAGACTCAAGACGATCATCCGATGGCTGCGGCACGATTCCCGTTTCTCACTTTCAAGCTCACTCTTTCGTCAAAAGTGCCCGCGATCAAGCCGGTCCGGAGCAATTCGGCATCCGGGGCCGCCAAACGAGCGAGGAATGATTCTTCCGCAGGGCAGGGCGGCCGTGGAAAATGCTGCCAAATTGTTGATCCGGAAGAGTTGCGAGGGCATATTACCTGTTCGAACTGTTGCGAGATGAAAAGGGTATGAGAAGGAAGCCGGTTGTCGGTGTGATCGGGAATTCCCATCGCATCGAGGGTCGTTTTGACGTCCAGGCCGTCGGGCAGCGAAACCTTCGCGCCGTTGCCGAAGTTGCCGGCGCCCTGCCTCTGGTGTTCGCCGGTTGTCCAGACATCACCGATATTGCGGCCCTGCTCGATGTGGTCGACGGCATCGTCCTGACCGGCGCCCGCGCCAACGTTCACCCAACCCGCTTCAAGACCGAGCCGAAAGCCAGCTACGAGCCCTACGACATCAGGCGCGACGAGGTGGCGCTGACCTTGTCGGAGGCCTGCGTCGCCCGCGGCATTCCGCTGTTCGGCATCTGCCGCGGCCTTCAGGAGATGAACGTCGCCTTTGGCGGCTCGCTGCATCCCGAAATCCGCGAACTGCCCGGCCGCATGAACCATCGCATGCCGCGGCTGGAGAACGGCGAGATTCATCCCGACCCCAAGGTGATCTTTGCCGACCGGCATGACGTGAAGCTGCTGGCCGGTGGCGCGTTCGCCGAGCTGCTCGGCTGCGACACCATTCGCGTCAATTCGCTGCATGGTCAGGGCATCCTCGATCCCGGCGAGCGCGTGGTGGTGGAGGGGATTGCGGAAGACGGCACCATCGAGGCGATCCGCATTGCCGACGCGCCGAGCTTTGCGCTCGGCGTGCAGTGGCATGCCGAATACGATCCGCAGCGCAATCCGATCAACCGCGCGCTGTTCGAAGCCTTCGGCAAGGCGCTCCGCGAATCCAAGCGCGTCGCGGCGTAGGTCGCCCAAAAACAGCCCATTGTCATTCCGGGGCGCGCGTTTGCGCGAGCTATGGTGCGCAATTGCGCACCTGAGAATCCATAGTGCCGCAGGAATGCTGGGATAAATGGATTCCGGGCCTGCGCCTTGCGGCGCATCCCGGAATGACGAAGAGAGAGCACAGCGGACCTCCGAAGACTGAAGACACGCCTCCACATTCTCGCGGCGCGGATCGCCCGAGTCTTGCGGCAAATAAAACCCTCCAAAACGGAGGGCGCAGGGAAAGCCGGATGCCAAACCGCACCCGCAGCCTCGCGTCCAAAGTAAAAAAGGACACGAGTTAGTCACCACAGGTTCGGCCGGAACGATCCGACTTTCCCCGCGCGATTGGTTTTAACGGTTTCCTTCGTGCTCTCCCCGGCGATCGGGCTTTTTGTCACCGTCGCCAGCGCAATGCGCAAGCATTGTCGCTCGCTTGACCTCAGCGTCGAGAGGTCAGGACCACACGACTTCGCCGTCCGCACGACCTGCGCTTCGTCTTTGCGCATGTCCCACGTCCATCGCAGCCCGCGCCCGACACTCGTGACGATCGCGTAGCGCCCCTCCTGAAGGGGCGCGGGCCGGGGCGAACTGGTGCCAGTGATTTGCCCGACGGAGCAAGGGGAATTTTCGTCTGTTTCGTCATGCCCGGCCTTAGCCGTTCGAAGAACGGCGTCGCTTCCGCTAGCCTATGTGCCGGGCATCCACGTCTTGCTTGATTTTGCGGGTTTATGGCGCAAATGCCGACGCCACAAGTGCTCGGCCTCAGAACTAGACCTCGCAGTCGCGCCGACCAACGTTCACTAAGGGCCAATCGGCGACATCGCGATCGAAGTTTGATATGAAGGAGGCCGCCCACTGAGAACGGGAAGGAACTTGGCTATGAAAACCAAAGCTACCTTAGCCGCAGCAACTGGTGCCTTTGTTAGTATCGCCGTCTGCTGGAGCGTTCTCTACCTTTTTGGCGCCGGTCGTCAGACAGTCGTTCTTCAAGATCGAATGTATTGCTACTATCAGCACGAGGACAAGTGCTGGGGCCAATAGGCGACGATCTAATTCTTACTCGGTTGTTCAGACAGCTTTTACTCTACTCGCAGTAAGCATTGGGAGTGAGAGAGTGAATGCCCATGTCTGACGTTGACCTGTCGCTCGCGATTAAGGGATGGTTCCTCGCTGTGGCGGCGGCGATGTTGGTTTTGTCGATCTTTGCCGTGGCCGACATCGTTCGTCACGGCGGCATCGAACTGTCGCTCATCCCTTGGGCCTTCACTGTCTTCTCCTTCATATTCTTTTTCATTTTCCTCTTAACTGCGGTCCCGTCCGCAATTTTCATTTGGATCGCCTACCGGCTCGGCCTGAAATATTTTATCGTTTTTGCCGGATTTGGCACCGCGCTGGGACGATTGTTCGCGTTCGTTTTCAAAGCCCCACCCGCGTTTACATGGCAATTGACCGCTGCTGGACTGGTCGCTGGTATCACCTACTGGCTGGTCGCGGTGAGAGCGAGGCATACGCGCTAATGTCCGCAACGGGGTCAATAGCTGAGATTCCGGGGAATCGAGCGAACGTCTATCTCGCCTCCAGAACCGGACACCGCGAGTCCATGAGTACACGCGCTAGTCGGCATCATGCCAATCCCGGAAGGAAATGTCGCGTCCGCACTACGCCCGCATCGCGCGCTGGGCGCGATAGGCCTGCGGCGACATCAGTGTGAACTTGCGGAAGGCTTTTCGAAAACTGCTGTCATCCTCATAGCCGGTCGAGCGGGCGATCGCCTTGATCGGCTGTGACGTCGTCTCCAGAAGCGTGCGGGCGTGCTCGATCCGCCGCCGGGCGATGAATGCCTGCGGCGGTTCGTGCGTCAGATCGCGGAAACGCCGGTTGAGCGTACGCTCGCTCAAACCAAGCGAGGCGGCGAGGCGTCGCACAGTCATGGGCTTCTTGCCGGTGCGGCGCACCAGCATGTCGGCCTTGATCAAGAGAGGATCCTGCCCGAGCACGTAACCGAGCGGAACGAAGATGGCCTGCGTGCGCTGCGCCGTATCGATGACGGCATAGTCGGCGCAAACCTTGGCGACGTCGCTGCCATCCACCATCTCGATGATGCGGAGCAGGAGGTCGACCCAGGACATCGGACCGGCGGCACACACGATCCTGCCATCCGAAGTGAGGACCGCGTCAGCCGCGAGGTCGACGTTCGGATGGCGGCGGCAGAACTCGCTTTGCAGCCACCAGGTGATTGTGGCGCGGCGGCCATCGAGCAGGCCGGCGGCAGCGAGCAGGAACACGCCGCTGCAGAATCCGCCGATCAGCCGCCCGTTCGCGTGATGTTGCCGCAGCAGAGCGGCCGCCTTCTCGTAGTGCGGCGCAAGGCGCTCGGCGGTTGCGTGATCAACCAGATTGCCGGGCACAATGATGGTGTCGCAGGAGAGCCTCCCGCCGATCGCCCCGTCAACTTGCAGCATCCTGCCGCCGCCGGCACGGACGGCTTTGCCGTTCAGTGACAAGATCTGCCAGGCGAACCGGGTCGGGCCGCCACGAAGTTTCATCACGTGATTGGCGAGGGAGAGGATGTCAGCGATTCCGGTGATGGCGGAATCCATGCAGCCTTCAAGGGCAAGGATGGCGAGCTTCATGGTGGCCTCACGGAGCGTTCATCGCGCTGGCCCCGATCCTATCCGGTCGGACGCTGCGCCTTGTGGCGGAAATTGCCCGATCTCTGTCCGATCCGCCACTGCCTCTGCGCGCCGTGCCGGCTCATTCTCTGCCGACCCACCAGCCAATGGAGACCAACATGCCCAACATCACCATTTCGACGGTTCGCGGCATTCTCGACGCCGCACAAAAGAAAACCCTGCTCGAGCGCATCACCAATCTGATGGTGGAGATCGAGGGGCAGGGCAATCCGGATTTCCGCAGCAAGGTTTGGATCAAGATCGAGGAGCAGGAGCCGGGCCACTGGATGGCCGGAGGCCTGATCCCGACACCGGAGATGATTGCCGGCGCCTTCGGTGAGATCGGAGCGGACGGCCAGCGCGTTGCGAAAGAGAAGTGAGCCGGGCGTACTCAAACCTCAAGCGCCTGCTGCTCAGAGGCTGACGTCCGGGAAAAGTCCTGGAATAAACACGTTGATCACGAGCTTGACGAACATGGTGAAGGTAAACGTGATGCCCAGCAAGGCGCCGGTTGCGAGAACGATAAAGTAGAGCCATAGCGCCGTTCCGGCAAACCACGCGATGAAGGTCGGGATTTCGGGTGTGCCATCGACCACTCTGATGAGCTGGTTGATGCGGACGGTCAGAACGATGGAGACGAGCAGCGCGCCGTAGATGAGGACAAAATATCCGATCTTGCCGGCTTCCGTGAAATTGCCCAGTGCGTTGACGGCGTAGTGCGCGAGAATGATCGCATACTGAAAGAATATCAGCGTCCCGATCGTGTAGGCGCTACCGAACAGCACGGTCCTGAAGCGGATCGGGCATCCTATGATCCAGCCAATGAGGGTCACCAGCAGCGACTTGACGGCGATGATCAGCGTCACCGCGAAGGCGATGATGATCAGAGCCTGGGCGGTGCCCGTCAGATCGGACCAGTTATGGTCCTTCAGGAACTGCGATGCGGCTTCAACCTGGGAAGGTATCTGCTCGCCGAGCTTGCCCGGCGAAGACTGATCGAATGAAAAAGACCGCCAGTAGGTGTTTGCGAGCAGGAAATGCGCGGCCATCCAGAGCACGTAGAACGACAGCGGACGCGCGACGGTCGGTGAATAACGCGTATTGAATTCATCGGCGCGGAGCGCGGCGAGCTGCTTGCGGTAGTCCGACGTATTGAAAAGGACTGCGATTGGAGTCGAGACGAGTTTGACGCATAGCGAGACCAGCTCAAGGATCGCACTTTCGATCAACGGCGTTATTTTCTCGTCGGGGCCCTCATCCGCGCTGGTAGGCACTTTGGTCATGACCGAACCCCCTTTCCGTCGATCCAACGTCAGCGATTGGCCGGCTGATCAAGCAGCAGTCAGTGTCCAAGGGTGCAAGAGGACACCATCAGGATCGCTACGCAGCAGCAGAGAAGCAGCAGGCCGCCGATCGAGACCGCCAAGCCTTTGACCGAGACGGCCAGCCACGCCTTGGACGGTCTGCTTGGCATGTCTCGTGATGGGTGTGTGTTCATGGCGATCGGCGGTGATGCGAGCACAGGTTGTGGCGCAAACTATGCCAAACCGGCGGAAGCCAGACAAGCCAGAACGAGCACCAGTAGCCGAGTCTCAACGTTGCGGCCTCCGCGCTTGGCGTGAGGTTGGCATAGTGAAGGGCGGGGCGATCGTGGTGAGCGGCGTGGAGAGGCAGGTTGAGCAGGAGCGCGCGGGAGACGAAATTGAGGTCCTGATGCGTTGACGCGGCGGCAGCAGCGGAATGGTCGTCGTCCGGAAAGGGGCAGTGCTGGACGTAGTTGATGGTTTCGATCACCAGGAACGCGAACAGTCCCTGCACGATCATGAAGGCCGACAGTACCGGCGCGAACATCAGCGGTGCGGCAACAACCAGCACACAGAACAGCGCTCGAAGAGGTAATCCGCGGTCCAGCGCGCGCGCCTGCGGGGTGGCGGCGGCGCGAAGTCCGCCGAACAGGGCCTGAGCGAGGTAGGCGTGGATGGTTTGCCCCGGCTTCGGCGTCTGACAATCGTGGTCCGTGCCGGCCCAGTGATGGTGAGCCGACAAATGCACACAGGGGAAATGTGGATACAGCATGATGGCGCAGAGCAACCTGCCAAAAGCCCTTTCAGCGTGGCTCTCGCGATGAATGAGTTCATGTGCTGCGGCCGCCGAGAAGGCGTTGATTGAATAGCCAAAGAATGCGCCGACCGCGAAGACCTGCCGCCAGGTGAGGTCTGCCGATCCGACGAAGGAGAGTGCCGCAACCAGCGCCACAAGGTGCAGGCCGAACCATAAGACAGGCCACAGATCTTCGAATGTGCTTGAACCTTCGACCAGCTTCGGGATCGCGACTTCCGACCAGCGACGTCCCACCGTCAATTCGGACGCAATGATCAACAAATGAAGCGCGAGCGCGGCATAGAGGGTCGACAGGACGCCGGTGACCGCGGTGCAGACGAAGACCAGCGGAAATAGCAACGGCGTGGCGCGGATGAGCGCGGCGGGAGCCAGACCCGATCGCGCTGCGGCAAGACGCTCGGCCTTCATGACGTGATGCTACCGTCAAAAAAGCCGATCCTTGCACGGCTCATTTCTGTTGGGAAGCGGCGCGGTCGCATGCGGCAGATTGGCACGACGGGCAAATCACCGTCCATCGTCGTAGTGCCCCCTCCGGCAAGGTCCGCTAACATCGCCGCCCGTAACAAACAAAAACAGCGGATCGCCGCGGGGAGAGAAGCTCATGGGTGGAAGGACATGGTCGCGCCGGGACATGCTCGGCGCATCGGCAGGCGGAGCCGCGGGTCTGCTGTTCGCCGGACCGACCAGAGCTGCCGCGGTTTCCCCGTCGCCCGTCACGCCTGATCTGATCGAGGCGGCGCGCAAGGAGGGCAAGGTCTCCTACTATGCGGCGATCCAGCTCGAGGTTGCCGAGCGGCTGGGAAAACTGTTCGAGGCCAAATATCCCGGCATTGTCGTGCGGGTGGAGCGGTCCGGCGCCGAACGGATTTTCCAGCGCATCGGCCAGGAGCAGGGCAGCGGCATTCATGCGGTCGATGTCGCCAACTCGACCGACGTCTCGCATTATCTCGAATGGAAGAAGAACGGCTGGCTCGCGCCGTATCTTCCCGAGGAGGTCGTCAAGAATTTTCCGGCCGACCAGATCGATGCGGACGGCATGTATGCGACCGCCTGCGCGTGGCTGGAAGTGATCGGCTACAACACCAACCTGGTGAAGGCGGAGGACGCGCCAAAGAGCTACGCGGATCTGCTCGATCCGAAATGGCAGGGCAAACTCGTCAAGGGCCATCCGAGCTATAGCGGCGCCATTCTCACGACAACCTTCGTCCTCTCGCGCGACCTCGGCTGGTCGTACCTGGAGAAGCTCGCCAAGCAAAAGGTGATGCAGGTGCAGTCGGCCGGCGATCCTCCGGTCAAGATCATGCTCGGCGAGCGCGCCGTGATGGCTGACGGCAACGACTACAATCTCGTTCTGTTCAAGGACCAGGGGAAACCGGTGGAGGCGGTATATCCGCTCGAAGGCGCGCCACTGATCATCGTGCCGTCAGGCGTGTTCAAGGACGCGCCAAATCCCAACGCCGCGCGGCTGTTCCAGAGCTTCTTCTTCAGCCGAGAGGCCCAGCAGATGCTGGTCAACGAATTTGCCCACCGTTCCTTCCACGCCGAGGTGAAGCCGCGGGCCGGGCAGAAGCCGATGTCGGAGGTGAAGATGCTGAAATCCGACCCGGCTCAGGTGCAAGCGCAGAGCGAAGAGATCAAGGCGCATTACGCCAAAGTTTTCAGGGTCTGAAAAAAGTTCTCGGATTCTGAAAACTCGCGCCCATTTTTTGTGCGCCGCGGGACCATGTCATCAACATCATCCGTTGTGCGTCGCGGTAGTGATCGCGCGATCAATTGAGCTTGACCGCCCGTTCGCCGCGCGCCTCTTGAACTCGGCAAATACAAGCGGTTATGAAGTGTCCGCAAGAAGTAAAGATACAAGAACGACAAAATTACAAAAATACAAAAGGGAAAACGAGATGCCTTCCTACAACATCCTGCTCATGGGCGCGTCATATGGATCGCTGCTCGCATCCAAGCTGTTGTTCGGCGGTCATTCCATCCACCTCGTCTGCCTGCCCGCGGAAGCCGAACTGATCAACGCCGAGGGATTCAAGGTGACGCTGCCGGTGCGTGGCCGCAAGGATCCGGTGCTGCTCGAATCCCGCAAGCTGCCGGGCAAGGTCACCGCTGGCCCTGCGACCGGCGTCGATCCATCGAAGTACGATCTCGTCGGATTGTGCATGCAGGAGCCGCAATATCGCTCCGACGGCGTGCGCCAGCTGCTGGACGCGGTCGGCAAATCGGGCGTGCCGTGCATGTCGATCATGAACATGCCGCCGCTTGCCTATATCAGGCGGATCCCCGGTCTCGACTACAAGGCGCTGGAGCCGGCTTACACCGATCCGCGGGTTTGGGATTCGGTCAGCCCGCACAAGATCACGCTGAACAGTCCGGATCCGCAAGCCATCCGTCCGCCGGACGGCAAGGCCAACGAGCTCCTGGTTACGCTGCCGACCAACTTCAAATGCGCAAGGTTCGAGGACGACAAGGACACGCAGATCATCCGCAACCTCGAAAAGGACGTCGATAGCGCACGCTTGAAGGTTGGCGGCGAGGACATCGAATTGCCGGTCAAGCTGAAGGCCTACGATTCGATCTGGGTGCCGCTCGCCAAATGGTCGATGCTGCTTGCCGGCAACTATCGCTGCATCACCCGGGACGGCATGCGCACGGCGCAGGAAGCCGTGCATTCGAACATCGAGGAATCGCGCTCGGTCTACAATTTCGTGTTCGACCTGTGCGTGAAGCTGGGAGCCAATCCGTCGGATCTGGTCCCGTTCGAAAAATACGCCGCCGCGGCGCAGAGCCTGTCGCGCCCGGCCTCTGCCGCACGCGCGTTGCAGAATGGCGCGCCGAATATCGAACGCGCCGACAAGCTGGTGCAGTTGATTGCGCGGCAGAAGGGCTTGCGGCACCCGGCGATCGATGCGCAGGTCGCGCTGGTCGATGAGCGCCTTGCGGCCAACCGAAAGAAAGCGGCGGCGGCATAGACATCGCCGCCTCGAATGGAGCAAGCGGGCGCTATGGGCGGCGCCCGCTCGTCATCGCACACATTTCCCGATCAGACGCGCCGGGTATATCTGTCGCAGGTTTGGGAACCAACGTCACCGAGCCAAGTTGGATGTGTTTCCTGCCGGAGCACGTCCATGCGCACGATGACAGTGATCTTGGGTTTAGCGGTTTTGTTCGTAGCAAATGGTGGGGCGCAGGCCCAACATATGGGCAGCAAGCAAGAGCAGTCCGCATGCACGCGCGATGCCCAGCGCTTTTGCCGCAAGGATCTCGGCGATGACAACGCCGTCCAGCAGTGCCTTGAGGCCAGGCGCGCTCATCTCAGCTCGTCCTGCAGAAGGGTCTTCGAAAGCCACGGCATGTAATGCAGCCGGGCGGGTAGCGAACGTCAAATCCACGCCATTAGCTACTTGTGCTGACCAAACCGATAAAGCTAGGTTTGTGACCAGATGAACGCGGGCGACGTTGATCGAGCATGATCTTTTTCGGAAAACCGCTACACACTTTTCCGGATCATGCTTCAAGGACCCGCGCATCGGGGGAAACCGAGCCATGCCTTTCTCTGTGGAGTCTTTGTTCGTCAATCGCCGTCAGCTGCTTCGCTCGTCATTCGCGCTCACGGCAGGTGGCCTCGCCGCGCCGGCGCTGATCGGGCGCGCGCAAGCGGCGGTCTTGAAACTGAAACTATCGTCTTCGCAGGCCAACGATCCGAAGTTCGCCAACGGCCGGGTCTATTACGACAACCTCGTCAAGCAAATCGCGGCCTCGAACCTCGCCGGACAGGTCGAGGTGGCGTTCTTCCCTGACAATCAGCTGGGTCAGGAGATCGACGTCATCAATTCGGTCAAGCTCGGCGTCATCGACCTGATGGTCTCCGGCTCGTCGATCGCCGCAAATCTCGTGCCTCTGGTCGGCACCTATGACCTCGGCTATCTCTTCAATTCGTTCCCGCAGCAAACCAAGGCCTTCGATGCTGGAGCTGCCGCGCCGATCGAGCAGGCGCTATTGAAGGGCTCGAATATCCGCATCATCGCCTGGGCCTATAATTTCGGCTCCCGGTCAGTGCTGGCGCGCAAGGCCGTCAACGGCCCCGACGATCTCGCAGGACTGAAGATCCGCACGCTGCCAAATCCCGTCATCACCGAGTGCCTGCGCCTGATGGGCGCGGCGGCGACGCCGATGGCGTTCGGCGAGATCTACACCGCGCTGCAAGCCGGCGTACTCGACGGGCTTGAGCACGATCCGCCGACCATCGTCGCCTCGAAATTCTACGAGACTGCGAAATTCTATTCGCTCACCCAGCACAACTTCTCGCCGCTGGCGATCTACTGCTCGGAAAATTCCCTAAGCCGCATGGGCGCGACGCGCGAGGCCTTTATCGACGTGGCAAGGAAGGCCGCGGTCGATACCCGCGCGCATGGTCTGGCGGTCGAGAAGGAAGCGCTGGCGCAATTGAAGGACAAGGGCGTCACCGTCGCTGAGTGTGACCGCGAAGCCTTCCGCAAGCGCGTCCTTCCGCAGACCGAAGCCTTCGTCAAGGCGCATCCGGACGCCAAGCCGGTGGTTGATCTGATCCGCGCCACTTCGGCCTGACAATGGCGGAAGTTGCCATAGCTCCAGCCGGCGCTCCGCGGCGGATGACCGGCGCATTGCTGGCGGCGACCGACACCGTTGCCGCAGGCCTTCTGGCCGCAGACCTGGCTGTCGTGATCTATTCGGTGCTGGCGCGTTCGCTGTTCAATGCGCCGGTCGAATGGGCCGATGACGTCGCGCGCGGCCTGATGGTGGCGTCCGCCTTCTTCGGCGCGGCGTCGGCGCTGGCGCGCGAGGAAAATCCCGGCGTGGTGTTTTTCCGCGCGCTGCTGCCGCAGGCCTGGCAGGACGCCGTCGACGATGTCGGCGCTGCGCTGGTGCTGGTCGTCGCTGGCTATGTCGCCTTCCACGCCGTCGAAATGGGCTGGATGACATCGGGGCAGACCACCGGCTCCGGCCTGCCGCTCGAACTGACGTTCTATCCGATGGGGCTCGGCGCGGCCTGCATGACGGTGTTTTCAGCCGAAATCCTGTTGTCGCGAAGCTGGCTCCGCGTGCTGCGGGCGGTTGCGGTCCTTGTCGCACTCTCCGGAATCTTCCTCCTCGGCGATCACTTGATCCCGGATGCGATGCCGTCCTCGGGGACGCTGATGCTGGTCGGCTTCGTGATCACGCTGGCTGGCGGCTTGCCGATCGGATTTGCGCTGGCGCTGGCGGCGCTGATCTTCATCTGGGTCGAGGGCTCGCTGCCCGGCGTGATCTTCGCCCAGCAGATGGCGCGCGGCATCGACAATTTCGTGCTGCTGGCGATCCCGTTCTTCATCCTGGTCGGCTACCTCATGGAAGCCAACGGAATGTCGGTGCGATTGATTGAATTGCTGCAGCGTCTGGTCGGGCGGATGCGCGGCGGACTGAACGTGGTGATGGTCAGCGCCATGGTGCTGTTCTCGGGCATATCCGGTTCGAAGATGGCCGATGTCGCGGCGGTCGGCGCCGTGCTGATCCCGGCTTCGCGCAAATCGGGACAAAACCCGGGCTCGACGGTGGCGCTGCTTGCGGCCTCGGCGGTCATGGCCGAGACCATCCCGCCTTGCATCAATCTCATCATCCTCGGCTTTGTCGCCAATCTCTCGATCGGCGGCCTGTTTGCCGCAGGATTGCTTCCCGCGGCGTTGATGGCAATCGCCTTGATCGCCGTGTCGATCCTGTTCGGCAAATCCTCGAACGCGCCACCGCCCGAGCCGCTCGCGTCAGCAGCGATGGCGCGAATGTGGCTCGGGGCGGGCGTGTCGCTCGGTCTGATCGCCATGATCTTCATCGGCTTCAAGTCGGGCTTTGCCACTGCGACCGAAATCTCGGCCTTTGCCTCGCTTTATGCGATTGTGGTGGGATCGCTGATGTTTCGCGAGCTGACGTTTGCCGCGGCGTGGCGCAGCTTCGTCCACGCCGCTTCGCGCGCAGGCCTCGTGCTGTTCATCGTCGCCGCTGCACAGTCGCTCGCCTTCGTGCTCACGCTGCAACAGGTGCCGCATGCGGTCGGCGAATTCATGGTGGGACTGTCTCACCAGGGCGGCACGTGGCTCTTCATGCTGCTGTCGATCGCGATCCTGATCGTGATGGGCTCGGTGCTGGAAGGGGCGGCCGCGTTGATCATTTTCGGGCCGCTGCTCGTTCCCGTCGCAAGCAAGCTTGGCATCGCGCCGTTGCATTACGGCGTGGTGCTGGTCATCGCGATGGGCATCGGGCTGTTTGCGCCGCCGCTGGGGCTCGGGCTTTACGGCGCGTGCCTGATCGGCAAGGTGCCGGTCGAGGAAACCGTCAAGCCGATGCTGGGTTATCTTGGGCTCTTGCTCGTCTGTCTCTTGATCATTGCCTTCCTGCCTGCCATCAGCACGTTCCTGCCGGGACTGATGGGCTATTGAACGATTGGGCTATTCACGATGAAGATTCTTCTCACTCACACGCCGCACATGCGCGACAATTACTACGGCAAGCGCGCGCTTGCCGGCCTTTCCGCGCTTGGCGAGGTCGTGCTGCATCAGGGCGACAATACGCTGGAGGGGCCGGCGCTGATATCAGCCGCGCAAGGCTGCGATCTCATCGTTGCCGATCGTGCCACCGCCATCCCCAAGCCGATTTTCGATGGGTTGCCGTCGCTCAAGGCTGCGCTACGTTGCGCGGTCGACATCCGCAATATCGACGTCGCGGCGGCATCATCGCATGGCATCCTCGTCACCCGCGCCAAGCCCGGCTTCGTCGAATCCGTCACTGAGCTCGTGCTCGGCTTCCTCGTCGATCTCAATCGCGGCGTCTCGCGCGCGGCAGCCAGCTTTCAGGCAGGCCAGGTGCCGGTTGCGCAGATGGGACGGCAACTCTCGGGAACCACGATCGGCATTATCGGCTATGGCGCGATCGGCCGCGCGCTCGCTCCGCTCGCAGCCAGCCTCGGGATGCGGGTTTTGATTTCCGATCCCTATGTGACGATTTCAGCGGCAGGATTTCAGCAGGTCGATCTTGCGACGCTGCTGCAAAACTCAGATCACGTCGTCTGCCTTGCGATCGCCAATGAGGCGACCGAGAACCTGATCAACGCCGACGCCTTCGCGAAGATGCGGAAAGACGCTGTGTTCATCAACGTCTCGCGAGGCAATCTCGTGGACGAGGCCGCGCTGGCCGCTGCGATCAAGAAAGGACAGATCGCCGGCGCCGCGCTCGATGTCGGCCGTGCGCCGGACCAGATGCCGACGCCGGCTCTTGCCGCCTTGCCGAATGTGATCGCGACGCCCCATATCGGCGGGCTCACGCCGCCCGCCATCGAAGCGCAGGCGCTCAACACTGTCGAGCAGGTGCGCGCGCTAGTGTCAGGCAGCGTGCCGGAGGGGGCCGTCAATACCGAGAGCTGGACGCGGCGGATCTAGTATCCTCGGGGGACAAGCAGCACCTTGCCGATGTTGCGCCGATCCTGGATGAAGTGATGCGCCTTCGCAGCGTCATCAAACTTGAAGCTTGCCGCCACCCTTGGTTTGACGATACCGCGTGCCGCAAGCTCCATTAATGTTTCGCCCCATCCGCGCAGGCGATCGATCTCGCCCCACATATGACCGAGATTGACGCCGAATACGCCTTTGTTCGCGTTCATGAGTTGAAGCGGATTGAACTGAAACCACGGTGTGTTGGCCAGCATGGAAAGCATGGAAAGAAGATTGCGTTCCTTGCCGCTCGCGAGCGAAGAAACGCCGAACATCCCCAGCCGGCCGGTCGGGGCAAGCACCCGGTATCCTTTTTTCCAGGACTCGCCGCCGACCGCGTCGAGGATCAGTTCGACACCGCGACCACCAGTGATATCGCGGGTCCGCGCCTCGAAATCCTCGGTGCGATAGTCGATGAGATGATCGACGCCTAACGCGTGCATTTCCTCGTGCTTTCCGGCCGATGCAGTGCCGATCACGCGCGCCCCGGCATGCTTGGCGATCTGCGTCGCAGCGATGCCGACACCGCCCCCGACCGAATGGATGAGGACGGTCTCGTTGGCTTTGAGCGCGCCCATCACCACGACAAGCTGCCAGGCGGTGAAGTAGTTCACTGGAATTGCGGCGGCCTCGAGCGCCGACAGTCCGGCCGGCTGCGCAAAGACTTGCTTCACCGGCACGCAGATCACGTCGGCATATCCGCCAAAGCGGGTCAAACCAATGACGTCCTGCCCGATCCAGCTCTCGTCGACGCCCGGGGCGACAGCATCTATTCGGCCGCTGACTTCGTAGCCCGGTACAACCGGCATGGGCGGCAAATCGGGATAGACGCCCATGCGCCCCATGATATCGGCGAAATTGACCCCGCTCGCGGCGACGCGGATGCGGACCTCTCCCGCTTTCGGCACAGGATCGGCGCCTTCCTTGACTTGCAGAACTTCCGGCGGCCCAGCGCGGGTAATCCAAATTTGTCGCATGACGACAACTCCTCGCCCGGATGCACCTCACTCCATGGCCGGTATCTTAGTCTAAACTTGATCTGCAAGCCGCCAATTTCTGAATCCGCACGTGAAATGCGCTCAGCCGACGCGGGGCATGGTGCGGGGACGCGCCTCCCGCGTCTGGGCGGCGAGGCGGATGCCGGCGTTGGGCGCGCCAAAACCCTTATAGCCGCGCCGCTGCACGATCTCGAAGAAGAACCGTTCTTCGAACGCGTGAGTATAGATCTGGAAGAACTCTCCGGCATCGTCGCGGTCGTACAGGATGCCGTTATCCTTCATCGCCTTGAGCAGGTCGGGATCGAGTTCGTAGCGGCTGTCGATATCGTCGTAATAATTGTCGGGAATGGTGAGGAACGTCGCGCCCGCCGCGCGCATCGAGGATACCGCCTTGAAGATGTCATCGCAGCTGAAGGCGATGTGCTGGACGCCGGCGCCGAAAAATTCCGACAGAAACCGCGATGACATGGTCTGCGTCGAGGTCGACGCATTGAGAACAAGCCGGAGCGAGCCGTCCTTGTTTTGCAGGACCTGGCTTTTCACGAGCCCCAAGGGGTCGGCGACCTCAAGCTGAGGCGCACGCTCGACGGCAAACAGGGCGGTATAGAACTGCTCCCACGACAGCATCTCTTCGAAGTGCATCGACTGCGAGATGTGGTCGATGTGGCCGAGAAAGCCCGGGCTCGCGTCGCCTTCGACTGCGACAAAGTCGATATCCCAATTGGGCGAGGCGGGCTGGAGGAAGTAAAGCAGGCTGCCGCCGACGCCTCTGATCGCGGGGATGGTCATCTCATCGGGACCGACCGGCTGACGAAACGTTGCGGCTTGAAGCGCGTCGGCCCGGCTCATCATGGCGGCGATGTCGTCCACTTCCATGGCGATCGCGCAAACACCCGATCCGTGCGTCAGATAATGCGATCGCGCAAAACTGTTCTCGGAACTGTTGATCAGAAGATTGATGCCGCCTTGCGACCATCGCTCCACGGCCTTGGAGCGGTGACGATCGGTCAGCCGAAAGCCGAGGACGCGCAACAACCCGGCGAGGGTCGCGGCATGCTTTGGGTCGACCGCAAACTCGACAAAAGCGGTGCCTGAAACTTTCGCCCGCGAGCGCAGGGCAGGGACGGCGGCGTCCTGCTTGCTATCCAGCAGCAGCAGCGAGCGCATGCCGTCGACTGCGAATTCCTTGGTCGATTGCGCGCGGAACTGGTCGTTGAAGATCTCGAGCGACAGCGGTCCCTTGTAGCCGGTCGCATCGATTGCTCGCATGAATTCGGCAACCGGAAGATTTCCCTGGCCGGGGAAACAGCGGAAGTGCCGGCTCCAGGAGAGCACATCGAGGTCAAGCTGCGGCGCATCAGCGAGCTGAACCAGGAAAATGCGGTCGCCCGGGATCGCAGCGATGGCGCCCGTCGGAAAGCCGGGCGCCAGCGTATGAAAACTGTCGAGGATGATGCCGATGGCGGGATGATTGGCGCGTCGGACGATCTCCCAGGCGTCGCGGTAGTCGTTGACGTGGCGTCCCCACGCCAAGGCCTCGTAGCCGACGCGGAGGCCCCGTGCGGCGGCCCGTTCGCCCAGTTCGCGAAAATCATCAGCCGCACGGTCGATGCCGCCGAGCGCGGCCGGCGAGACATTGCTGCACACGAGCAGGAGGTCGGTGCCAAGCTCCTGCATCAGGTCGAACTTCTTTTCGGCCCGGCGAAAGGCCTGTTTGCGCTGCGGTTCCGGCAAACCTTCAAAATCACGGAACGGCTGCAGGGCGCAGATCTTGAGGCCGAGATCGCCGCACATCTTCGCGACGTCGCGCGCCGAGCCGTCGAAGCAGGTGAAGTCGTTTTCGAAGATTTCGACTGCATCGAAACCTGCGGCCTCGATGGTCTTGAGCTTCTCGTCGAGCGCGCCGCCAATCGAAACCGTTGCGATCGAACGTGTCATGTCATTGCTCCGGTCGTTATCGAGAAGTCTGCGCGGTCAGTAGTGAATTTGCGCAAGCTTGCGCAGTTCGTCCGATGTCACCGTGCCGAAACCGAAAAATTCGAGATAGGCCGGAATCTGCTCGAACAGCATGTCGGTGCCGACCTGGTAGCCGCAACCTTTCGCGCGCACTGCGGCGAGAAACGGCGTGATCTCTTCCTTCATCACGACCTCGCCGACGAAGGTCGAAGGCGAAATACGGGTCACATCGATCGGCAGCGGATCGTCCTTCTTCATGCCGAGAGGCGTCGCGTTGACGACGATGTCGTATCCGGCAGGATCGGCGGAGCCGGTGATGACGTCGAGCTTCGGATAGTGGGTCTTGATGCGCCCGGCGAGCCCGTCCATCGCCGATGCAAACGCGTCGTACAAGGCAAGCCTGGATACGCCGGCCTTTGCCAGCGAAGCCGCGATCGCCGAGCCAACCCCGCCACAGCCGGCGACCAGCACGCTTGCGCCGGTGGCACGGCGGTTGTTTCTCGCAAGGCCGCGCACAAAGCCCTCGCCATCGAACATATCGCCGATCATCATGCCACGCTCGTCGATCCTAACGCCGTTGCAGGCGCCGGCGATCTTCGCCGACACACTGGCTTCATCGACGAGTTCGAGCGTCCGGACCTTGTGCGGCATGGTGATCAGCGCGCCATGCACATTGGTCAGCCGGAAGGCGAGCTTCAGGAAGGAATCGTAATCCTCAGCCCTGCAGCCGATCGGGATCACGGCCGCGTTGATTCCGCGCGCCGCAAAGTAAGGATTGTAGATCATCGGCGACTTGAACGTCTCCGTGGGATAGCCAATGTGGGCGATGAGTTTTGTCTTGCCATCGATCATGTTTTGCCTTCATCGCACTCTGCGGCTCTCACGAGGGCGGGGGCTCTGGACCCCGCCCTCGATTGGGAAGCAGTTCAAGCCGGAGCGGCGCCGCCGAACGAAGCGGCCCGCATCTGGTCGTAATCCTGCTTGGTCATCGGCGATGCGTTGGCGTTGCCGAGATCGCTGACCGGAAGCCGATAAGTTTCCCGTGCCGAGTAGGCGGCAATCGAAGCAATCGCCGTGATGCCAAAGGCGATCGCGCCGACCGTCATCGGCACGTTGGCCGATCCCGGAGGCGCAACGGCCGCAAACAAGGCCGGCAACAGCGCCGTGATCGTGGTGCCGATGTTCTGCGAAATCGCCATCGCGGAAACTCGGTAGCGGGTCTGGAACAGCTCGGGATAGAAGCTCGGGAAAACGGCGTTGTAGCCCTGATAGACGATGCCCCACATCAGGATCGAGAGCGCGATCGCCGCCGGAACGTTCTTGATACTGATGGCGTAGAGATAGGCGAACGCCAGCAGGCCAGCGCAGAGCGAGCCGATGATCAGCGGCGGCCGCCGGCCAATCTTGTCGGAGAGATTGCCAACCAGCGGAATGATCAGCACGGCCACGATATTGCCGATCACGGGAATCCACAGATAGATGTCCGGCGCGAAGCCAATTCCATAAGCCGGCTGCACCGCGTAAGCCGCACCGAAGATGGTGGCGACGACGGGGATCACGTTCATCAGCGCCATGCAGATGACGCGCAGCATGTCGGCCCAGCTGGTCTTGAAGGCCTGGATGATCGGCGCTCTCGGCAGCGCGCCTTGCTGGCTCTCCTTGGCGAAGGCCGGCGTCTCGTCGACTTCGCGCCGGATCAGATAGCCGACGACGACGACAAAGAAGCTGAGCAGAAACGGGATGCGCCAGCCCCAGGCGTTGAAATCCTCCTTCGCCATGTAGTGGGCGATCGGGAGGAACACCGCAGCGGCGAGAATTTGCCCTGCCTGCACGCCTTGCAGTGCAAAGCTCGCGAAGAAGCCGCGCCGGCCGAACGGCGCGTGTTCGAGCACCATCGAGCTTGCGCCGGAAATCTCTCCCGCGACCGCAAAGCCCTGGATCAGCCGCAGCACCACCAGGAGGATCGGCGCCCAGATGCCGATCTGCTGGTAGGTCGGGATCAGGCCGACCAGCACGGTCGAGATGCCCATGATGAACAGGCAGAGCACGAGCACGTTCTTGCGGCCGTGCGTATCGCCCCAGTGTCCGAGCACGAAGGCGCCGACCGGCCGCGCGACATAGCCGACGCCGTAGGTCGCGAGCGAGGCGACGATCGCGACCGTCGGGTTCTGCGATGGAAAGAAGATTTGCGGAAACACCAGCGACGCCGCCGTCGCGTAAATGAAGAAGTCGTAGTATTCGAGCGCCGATCCGATCCAGCCGCTGGCGGCTGCGATCTTGGACTGGCGCATGTTGTGCGGATCCGTGCCTGACGTCATGGTGATTGTTCCTCCCCGGTCATTGATGGAAAGCCGCTTTGACGGCTGTTTCTTTATTGGGAGCTGTACGGACGATCAGCGTGCAATGCACCGCCAAGTGCGACTCGTCCTTGCCCCGGATTGACTGAAACCATATCGCCGGACGGCGATAACACAATTACTCAGTTGAGCGATAAACTTAACCTCATGTTATTTCCGAAAGGTGCGGGCCGGCCGCGGTTTGCTGATCCCCTCCATCTCGGCGCGCAGCGTCTTGATGAAATGCGTGGCGTAGGGTGAAAGGGCCGCGCCGCGCTTGACCGCGATGAACGTCTCGAAGCGGGTCGGCTCGGCGATCTCCAGAAGGCGGACGCCGGGAATCGCGCCATGCGCGACGGAGAACTGGTCGATCATGGCAATGCCGAGCCGGGCCTGGACCAGCGCGCAAACCGTATTACCAAAACGCGCGCGGATCGTGATGTCGTAGGGCAAGTTGTGACGCGCGAACAGCGCGGACATGATGCGGCCGTAGGGGTCGCTCGGATCGATGCCGATCAGCGGATAGCGCGTCATCTCGGCGGCCGATATCCGCTTGCGCTCGGCGAGCGCATGGTCTTCCGGGACGATGCAGTAGAGGCGGCCTGATGCGAGCGGGAGAAAGTCCAGCGCCGGGTGATCAAGCTTGTAGCTGATCGCGGCGCAGTCGCCCTTGCCGAGCAGGAGATAGTCGATGACCTCCTCCAGCTTGAGAATGTTGATGTCCATCTTCAGATCGGGGTAGCGCTTGCGTATTTTCTCCACCGCGCGCGGCACCATGACCTGAGCGATGCTCGGCACCGATCCGATACGAAGCTCGGAAAGCTGGCCGCGGCCGATCTTGCCGATGACGTCGGTGAGGTCGTCGACCTTTTTGTAGATCGTGTTGATCTGCTCGAAGATGAGCTGGGCGTCTTGCGTTGGGAAATAGCGGCCGTTCTGCCGCATGAAGAAGCGCACCCCAAGCGAGCGCTCGGTGTATTTGACGAGGCGGCTGATGCCCGGCGCTGAAACGTTCAAGAGTTTTGCGGCGCCCGTGATCGTCCCCGAGATCATCACGGCCCGGATCACCTCAATCTGCCTCAGCGTCATCATCGCAAAGCCAACGCAACCTTTCCGCCGGTCGAACGATGCCGCGGGCGGCAATCATCGCCGACATCCGTCTGATTGGCCATAAAAAACCAGCGCAGGGAAACCGCTCTTTTTCTTTCGCAGTCGCAGCGGAAAGTCTCCGCAAGCTGGGCGTTAGTTCTTGACGTCACCATAGGTCGCGGGAAGAATTGGCAAAAGTCCGAGACCGCCAGAGACCAGAAATGAAACGCTTCGATGCGATCGTGATGTTCGTGAGCCTTTGGCTGCTCGCCTCGATGGTGGTCGACGTTCTCACACCGAAGGAACTGACGGTCTACGCCATCGGCGCAGCGCTGGCGCCTGCGACCCTGATATCGGCATTGCTGTACTGGTTGGGGGTGCCGCGGATCGATTTCGCGGTCTGCTTCTCGGTGCTTTGGATGGTCTCGGGCATGGTGCTCGAAATGATCTCGCCGGAGCCGCTGTCGCCGTACGTGATCGTCGTGGCGCTCGCGCCGGCGCTGTTCGTGGGGATGGTGATCAATTATCAGCGCTGGCGGGGCTTTTCAGCACCGATTGTCGCGGAAACAAAGCAGGCAAATTGAGCAAAACGCAGCGAACAATCGCCGCTGGTCGAGCGTTCGCGTCAGCGTTGAATGATGTCTGCGCCGTAACGGCGAAGAGGGCGGCCGGCGCAAACGTTGTCGCGATCCCTAACGGCTTCGCTGCGATACCGCTCGAAGTCATTCAACAATGAGATCGAGACGTGACAAGCCTCGCGGTTGTCGCTGGCGTACCGCGCGAGGTCTTCCCAGGCCTCCGACTGGCGGTTGTATCTGTAGCAGCGCTCGGGAGCGGGGGCGGCCATCGATTGTTTGAGAGCCGCCTGGGCCTCGCTTCGCAGCCGCATCACCTCCGGGCAAAGTGCTTGCGCGTTGGCCTGCACGCCGAAGCCGAGCAGCGCAAGAATGGCAAAGGCTGGGATACGAATTCGCACCATGGCGCGGCCTCGCGGTGGTCGGTCGACGCGCAATATCAGAGCAAATGAACCGGGCTGATTTGGGACGACGCGGTCAGCGAGAATAAAAAAGGGGCGCTTGGAAGCGCCCCTTTTCCTTTGAAATTCGTCGCAAGCTTTACTGCGAATAGTACATCTCGAACTCGACCGGGTGTGGCGTCATTTCGAAACGCTCGACTTCCTGCATCTTGAGATCGATGTAGGCATCGATGAAGTCGTCGTCGAACACGCCGCCGTTCTTGAGGAAGGCGCGGCCCTTGTCGAGGTTTTCCAGCGCCTCGCGCAAGCTGCCGCACACCGTCGGGATCGCCTTCAGCTCTTCCTTCGGCAGATCGTAGAGGTCCTTGTCCATCGCCGGACCCGGATCGATCTTGTTCTTGATGCCGTCGAGGCCCGCCATCAGCATCGCGGCGAAGCCGAGATACGGATTGGCCATCGGGTCGGGGAAACGCACCTCGACGCGCTTAGCCTTCGGGTTCGACGTGTAGGGGATGCGGCAGGAGGCCGATCGGTTGCGCGCGGAATAGGCGAGCAACACCGGGGCTTCATAGCCCGGCACCAGACGCTTGTAGGAATTGGTCGACGGATTGGTGAAGGCGTTGATCGCCTTCGCATGCTTGATGATGCCGCCGATGTAGTGGAGGCAGGTCTCGGAAAGATCGGCGTACTTGTTGCCGGCGAACACCGGCTTGCCTTCCTTCCAGATCGACTGGTGGCAGTGCATGCCCGAGCCGTTGTCGCCGAAGATCGGCTTCGGCATGAAGGTGGCGGTCTTGCCGTAGATGTGGGCGACCTGGTGGATGCAGTACTTGTAGATCTGCATCTGGTCGGCCATCAGCGTCAGCGTGTCGAACTTCATGCCGAGTTCGTGCTGGGCCGACGCCACTTCGTGGTGATGCTTCTCGACCTTGACGCCCATCTTGGCCATGGCGCCGAGCATTTCCGAGCGCATGTCCTGCACGGAGTCCTGCGGCGGCACCGGGAAGTAGCCGGCCTTGGTGCGGATGCGGTGACCGAGATTGCCGCCCTCATATTCGGTGTCGGAGTTGGTCGGGAATTCGGCGGAGTCGAGCTTGAAGCCGGTGTTGTAGGGGAGCGCCGAGAAACGCACGTCGTCGAATACGAAGAACTCGGCTTCGGGACCGAAGAAGACGGTGTCGCCCACGCCCATCGACTTGACCATGGCTTCGGCCTTCTTGGCCATGCCGCGGGGGTCGCGGTTGTAGGGCTCGCCCGTGGTCGGCTCCAGCACGTCGCAGGTGATGACCATGGTGGTTTCGGCGAAGAACGGATCGATCGTGGCCGTGACCGGGTCGGGCATCAGGCACATGTCGGACTCGTTGATCGCCTTCCATCCGGCGATCGAGGAGCCGTCGAACATCTGGCCCTCGGCGAAGGTTTCCTCTTCGATCATGGTGACATCGAAGGTAACGTGCTGCCACTTGCCGCGCGGATCGGTAAAGCGCAGGTCGACGTATTTGACGTCGTTGTCCTTGATCGACTTGAGGACGTCCTTGGCGGTCTTCATGGTTCCCCCCTGGGTGGTTGCCTCGGAATAGGCTGTTTTGGGCTGGGCCGCGGGCAGCGGCAATTTGGCGATTGAATAGTCGTCAATACAATCGGGGGATGGCCAAGACAATATCGGAGTGACGCAAGAAACTGCGCTCCGGGCGGAATTGATCCGCCGGCAGCCGGATTGGGCTGACAAATTGGCGTGTTAGATGGCGTCGAGCCCGGACTCGCCGGTCCGGATGCGGATGGCCTCTTCGATATTGGACACGAAAATCTTGCCGTCGCCGATCCGCCCGGTCTGCGCCGCGCGCCGGATCGCATCGATCGCGCGCTCGACCAACTCATCGGAAATCACGATCTCGATCTTCACCTTGGGCAGGAAGTCGACGATATATTCCGCACCCCGGTACAGCTCGGCGTGGCCCTTCTGGCGGCCAAATCCCTTGGCTTCGGTGACGGTAATGCCCTGAAGTCCGACTTCCTGGAGCGCTTCCTTAACCTCGTCGAGCTTGAACGGCTTGATGATGGCTTCGATTTTCTTCACAGGTTGCCTCCCGGCACTTTCAGGGTCTCAAGTTCAGGTTTGTTGTCGCGGAATGCGCGAATGATTGGATCCGGGGCCGGCGCGCAGGCTTGATATTTGCCTGCCCAAGCCGTCGGCCCGGAACTGGCATCCTCGAAAGCAGGGTCTATGCCAAATCGTTAAGATGTGAGATTCGTTAATTTCATCAGCCTCTTAGAGGATGCCGAAAGGTCGTACTTGGGAATCGATCAATCATAGTGCAGCACTGAAATTAGGCAAATAGACCAAATGATGTGCGGCGATCCCGGCTTTGCCGGGCGTTGAATCGAAAAATTGCCTTCAGAAAAGGCGTTTCTGTCAGGGGATTGGGCATGGAAGTTCTGACGACAGCCGAGATGGAGCGTGCCGATCGGCTCGCGATCGCGGCCGGCACGCCGGGCTTCTCGTTGATGCTGAGCGCGGGTCAGGCCGTTGCTGCCGCGGCCATGGATATGGTCGAGGAGGGGCCGATCCTGGTGATTGCCGGCCCCGGCAACAATGGCGGCGACGGTTTTGTCGCCGCGGCCGAACTCGCCGCGCGGGGCCGAGAGGTTTCCGTCATTCTGCTCTGCGACCGTGAGAACCTGCAAGGCGATGCGGCGTCCGCGGCGCGGGGCTGGAAATATCCGGTGCTGCCGTTCAATCCGCATGCGATCGGCAGGCCCGCGCTGATCATCGACGCGCTGTTCGGCGCCGGTCTTGACCGCCCCGTCAAGGATGAGCCGTTCGACATGATCCAAGCGATCAATGCCAACGGCGCGCCGGTTCTCGCCGTCGACCTGCCGAGCGGCATCAACGGCACGTCCGGCGCCATCATGGGAACGGCCGTGCGCGCCACCGAGACCGTCACCTTCTTTCGCCGCAAGCCTGCGCACCTGCTGATGCCCGGCCGCATCCATTGCGGACGCGTGCGTGTCGCCGACATCGGCATCGATGCGGGCGTGCTGACCGAAATAGCGCCGAAAACCTTCGAGAATGTTCCCTCGACCTGGGGCAGCGCGTTCCCGATCCCGACAATCGATGGGCACAAATACGACCGCGGCCATGTCGTTGCGGTGTCCGGCGGGATCGCCGCGACCGGCGCGGCGCGATTGTCCGCGCGCGGCGCGTTGCGCGCCGGCGCAGGCCTGGTGACGCTGGCCTCGCCGCGCGATGCGCTTTCCGTCAACGCCTCGGCGCTGACGGCGGTGATGGTCCATCCGATCGACACTGCAAACGAATTCGCCGAACTGCTCACCGACAAGCGGCTCAACGCCTATGTGATCGGGCCCGGCGCGGGCGTCGACGAGCGAACGCAGGATTTCGTGCTCTCGGCGCTATCGGCGAAGCGTTCGATCGTACTGGATGCCGATGCGCTCACCAGTTTTGCAGGCAATCCCGAGCGTCTGTTCGAGGCGATCAGGCATTCGTCCGATCCGCAAGTCGTGCTGACCCCGCATGAGGGGGAGTTTCCACGGCTGTTCAGCGATATGAGCAACAAGCACTCGCTGCGCTCCAAGCTCGAGCGGGTGAGGGATGCCGCCGAACGTGCTGGCGCGGTCGTGCTCTTGAAAGGACCGGACACCACGGTCGCTTCGCCCGACGGCCGCGCCACCATCGCCGCCAACGCGCCGCCGTGGCTTGCCACCGCAGGCGCGGGCGATGTGCTGTCGGGCATGATCGCCGGCTTGCTCGCGCAAGGCGTGCGGGCCTTTGAAGCCGCTTCGATCGGCGTCTGGATGCATGGCGAAGCGGCGCGCGAAGCCGGCCCGGGATTGATCGCGGAAGATTTGCCCGAGACGCTGCCCGCGGTGACGCGTCATCTCTATGACGAGTTCGGCATCGAGTATTAGCGACAAACGCAAAAGCGTTTGCGCGGATTACTCCACGCTGAACCAGCGCAGCAGTTTCGGCGCACTCCAATTGGTCTCCGCAGCCTCGATCAGCCAGCGTCCCAAATATTCCGCGGCAAATGCAATGCGCTGGGTTTGCCCTGCATCGATTGCGATCGTGTCGAGCCAGAACGGCTTCCAGCCGTCATCGAGCCGGTCGAGCAGGCGGAAGTGATGGCCGTGCAGATGAAAGACGGATGTCACGCTGGCGCGGTTGGTGAGCGACACGACCACCGTGCGGCCGGCTTTGGCCCGAAACGTCGGCGCCGTGCTCGCCGCAAACGCGGCCGGACGAAGCCACTCTTTCTGATCGCCACCGAAGGGAAGATCGACGCGAAGTGCGTTCTTCAGGTCGAGATGCGCGGGAAGGCCATTCGACGGCAGCGCTGATGGGGCCGGCAGATTTTCGCTTCGGATCGGCGCCTCGTCTGACAGGACCAATTGGGCGATCGGATGCGCCGCTTCGCCGTCATGCATCAGGATTTGCGAATTGCCGCTGCCCGGCGCGACGTCGACATAAATGTCCGCCCGGCCGCCGGGAGCGAGCGCAAATGCCCCGTTGCGCGCCAGAAACGGCTCGGCCGGCTGACCATCCAGCGCCATCATTGTCACGTCCTGATGTTCGATCTTCAACGCGATCACCTGGCGCGGAAGGCCATTGATGAAGCGCAGCCTCAGCCGTTCGCGCCCGCGCACCTTGATATCGCGCGAAAGCTGACCGTTGATGGTGTAGACCGGCGCGGTTCCTGCGGGATCAGTGGCGGCGGCGATAGCCGTGCCGTCGGGCCTCAGCCGCCAGCCCTCGATCAACAACACCTCATCATGATCGACTGCTACCGGTTCGCTTTCGTTGACAATCAGCGGAAGGGAGCGAAAAGGCCGCGGTGCGCCATCGCCGAGCAGGGCCGGATCGCAAAGATGCGTTCCGGCGTGACGCAGCGGGATTTGGAACTTTTCGCGGACCGATGGCGCGAGCGCAGGATGCGTGAGTAGCGGCTCGATGGATGAGACGCCGTCGATGCCGCGCCAGTTGAGAACCACAGGTGCAGAAAGCTCGTTGCCCAAGCTGGTGTCCAGGAGGTCACCGCGCTTGAAACGAAGCGCCTGATCTCCCAGCGACCACACGGCAGTCGCCGGCTGCTTCTCCCGCAAGGCGAGCTCGCCTTCCTTGCAGCGAAGCGCCAGCAGGGCTTCAGCACCGATGGCACGATTTGACGGCTGCAGAGCGATGGCCGCGAGGCTCGCCATCACCGCGCGACGGTTTGGCCGACCAATGCGATCTGAATTGTGATCCGACATGGTTGATGCGGACCACTTTCCGCATGATATGGCAAGCAGCAGGGTCCTCACGGGCGCAAATCGGAGAATTGCTGCGAAGCGGTGGCGCATGTTATAAGCCGCCGCCCGCGGCATAGCGGCCAACACCAAGCTTTCATGCGGGCGTGGCGGAATTGGTAGACGCGCTGGATTTAGGTTCCAGTGACGAAAGTTGTGGGGGTTCGAGTCCCTCCGCCCGCACCACGCTTTGCCCTCGCAGGCTACGCGTGGCACTGCGCCAGCCCGGCGAAGCGTGTCCAGAGAAGCTCACGCAAGACGCCGGCGAAGACGGACGTTGAGCCAGAACCCAGCTTAATTTCTCGCCGCGAAATATTCCTCCTACCAAGGGAAGATCGTGCGCCTCCATGCAACTTGAAGGTGGCGCTTTCTGGCCCCAAGCGGCTGGTTTCGCTTAAGAAACAGGAAAGCATGACGGGAACATAATCCTTCGATTCTTTGAAGAACGGGATTTTGGGGCGATGCTTTCGATGAAGAACCTTTCGCTCGGCATTCGAGGCCGCATACTTTTATTGTTTGCTCTTTGCACCGCTGTTTTGCTGGCGGCGGCGGCGTACGGCTTCTGGCAATATTCGGAGAGCGTTGACGTGTTCGTCACGCGCGTCGGCGCAAGCCAGGCCAATGCCGTCGACGTGCTGGCTATCGAGACGAATTTCAAGAAGCAGGTTCAGGAGTGGAAGGACACGCTGCTTCGCGGCAAGAAGCCCGAAGCGCTCGACAAGCACTGGAACGCGTTCCAGCAGCGCGAAAGTGACGTGCGCAGCGCCGGCGAACGGATGAAGGCCGGCGTGGCCGATCCACAAGCTGCGCAGCTGATCGGCCAGTTCGTCGCTGCCCACAAGGATATGGGCGAGGCCTATCGGCGCGGCTTCCAGGCCTTCAGGGATCAAGGCTATGACAGCGCCGCCGGCGACGCGGCCGTCGCCGGTATCGACCGCGCGCCCACGGAACTTCTGGGCAAGGCCAGGGAGCGCTTCATCTCGGTCGCCGACCAGGACGCGAGGCAAGCCTCCGAACGCGCGCGGATGACCACCTGGACCGTCGCCTTGCTTCTCGCTTTCGCGACGATGGTGGGCGCCGTCCTGTACATGATCGCCGTGCAGCGGGGCATTTCGCGGCCCTTGATGAGCGTCGTGGAGAGCCTGGATCAACTGGCGGGCGGTAATATCGCGACCGAAGTTTCGGGGCAGGAGCGCAGCGACGAGATCGGAAAGGTCGCCTCCGCCATCCAGATCCTCAAGGAAAAGATGGGCGAGGCCGAGCGCCTCAAGGCGGATCAGATGGCGGCCGAGGGGCGCGCTGCGGCACAACGCAAGTCGGACATACTCAAGATCGCCGACGATTTTGAAAATGCGGTCGGGCAGATCGTCGATGCCGTATCGATGGCCTCCTCGGAGCTCGAAACCTCGGCAGGTGCATTGGCCTCGACCGCCGAGCGCGCACAGCAACTCAGCATCTCCGTCGCTGCGTCGTCCAGGGACGCTTCTTCCAATGTTCAATCGGTCGCCACCGCGACGGAGGAACTGTCGTCGTCGGTTGGCGAGATCGGCCGCCAAGTCCGGGAGACAGCCCGGATTGCCAGCGAAGCCGTCAGTCAGGCGCGGGCCACGACCGACCACGTCGGTGGGCTTTCGAAGGCGGCGAGCCGGATCGGCGACGTCGTTGAACTCATCAACTCCATCGCCGGCCAGACCAACCTGCTTGCGCTCAATGCCACCATCGAGGCGGCGCGGGCCGGCGAGGCGGGCCGCGGATTTGCGGTCGTCGCAGCCGAAGTCAAGGCGCTCGCCGAACAGACCTCGAAAGCGACCGGCGAAATCGGCCAGCAGATTGCCGACATCCAAAGCGCGACCCAGCAGTCGGTGGGCGCCATCGGCAATATCAGCGCCACCATCGAACAGCTGTCGGAGATATCCGCGACGATCGCAGCCTCGGTCGAGCAGCAGGGTGGGGCGACCAAGGAAATCTCGCGCAACGTGCAGCAGGCCGCCGCCGGCACCGAGCAGGTTTCATCCAGCATCGGCGAGGTGCAGCGCGGCGCCAGCGCCACGGGCTCCGCGTCCGCGCAGGTCTTGTCGTCGGCGCGGGCATTGACCAGCGAAAGCGCTCGGCTGAAATCTGAAATGGGCCGCTTTCTCGGATCCGTCCGCTCGGCCTAGCGGACGCCGTCCTCCCTCGCCATATCCGATGCCGGGTGGGTTTTCGGCTGTTGTCGCTTGCTGGAACTGTTGATCTCCCGCCGCCATTGAGCTACCAGCGTCAGCCCATCGCCTATGCGCCGCCGGTCGCTCGGGAGCCTTCAGCGCCCCGACAATCGGACCGCCGAATAAGGCAAGAATTTCATAGGGTTCTGGAGACTACCGAAACCGCCGGCGCAAGCCACGACGCAATGCGCCATTTCAAATGAATCATCCGTCCGGCCTGTCGCCGGACTTCTCGAAAAGAAGATTGAAGCCATGCAGGTAAAGGAAACGGTCGCGGAAGGGTTGAAGCACGAGTTTCAGATCAGCGTCCCGGCGGCGGATCTCGATGCCAAGGCCGACGCGAAGCTGGTGGAATTGAAGGACAAGGTTCGCCTCAACGGATTCCGTCCCGGCAAGGTGCCGGTCGCCCATCTGAAGAAGGTCTACGGCCGCTCGGTGATGGCCGAGGCGATCGACCAAACGATCCGCGACGCCAACTCCAAGCTCTTCACCGAGCGCGGTTTCCGTTTGGCCACCGAGCCCAAGATCACCATGCCGACCGAACAGAAAGAGGTCGAGGAGCTGCTCGCCGGCAAATCCGATCTCACCTACACGGTTGCGATCGAGGTCGTGCCGTCGATTGCTTTGGCTGACTTCAAGAGCTTCAAGGTCGAGAAGCCGGTCGCCGACGTGACCGACGCCGAGGTCGAGGACGCGGTCAAGCGCATTGCCGAGCAGAACCGCAGTTTTGCGGCGAAGGGCGAGGGCGCCAAGGCCGCAAGCGGCGATCGCGTCACCGTCTCATTCAAGGGCACGGTCGACGGTACCGCATTCGAGGGCGGATCGGCCGAGAACATTCCGGTGACGATCGGCTCCAACACCTTTATCCCCGGCTTCGAGGATCAGCTGATCGGCATTGCGTCGGGCGAAACGCGCACCCTGAAGGTCACGTTCCCGGCGGCCTACGGCAACAAGGAACTCGCCGGCAAGGCGGCCGAGTTTGAAACAACCGCGTCCCAGATCGAGGCGCCGCAGGACCTCGCCATCGACGATGAGTTCGCCAAGACGCTTGGCCTTGAATCCCTCGACAAGTTGAAGCAGGCGGCGCGCGAGCGGATCGCGGCCGAATTTGCCGGCGCGACCCGTCAGCGCGTCAAGCGCGTCCTGCTCGATCGGCTCGACGAAGCCCATCGCTTCGAGGCGCCGCCGACACTGGTCGACGAAGAGTTCAATCTGATGTGGAACTCGATCAAGTCCGAAATGGAAGCGGGCGGCAAAACCTTCGCCGACGAAAATACCACGGAAGACGCCGCCAAGGAGGAATACCGCAAGATCGCCGATCGCCGCGTGCGGCTCGGGCTCGTGCTCTCCGAGATCGGCGAGAAGAACAAGATCACGGTCACCGACGATGAGGTCGGCCGCGCGGTGATCGAGCGGGCGCGCCAGATGCCGGGCCGCGAAAAGGAAGTCTGGGACTACTACCGCAACAATGCCAATGCGCTGGCCCAGCTTCGTGCACCGATCTATGAGGACAAGGTCGTCGATTTCATCCTTGAACTCGCCACCGTGACCGAAACGAAGGTTTCGCGTGAAGAGCTGTACAAAGAGGATGAGGCCGAGAAGACCGCGGCCTAACCGACTGTAAGTTCTGCGTTAAGGTTGAAGCGCAAATGAGCCGGCGGGCGAGGTCCGCCGGCTAGGCGTCTCCGGCAGAATCAGCTTGAACTGCTGGGGTAACTGACGTCCTGGCCCGGTCTTGTGGCCGGGACTGGTAAGTCGGCCTTGTGGCCGGAAAAGCCAAGACTATCTGTGAACCCGTCTCTAATTCCTGCATCACGGAACGCTCGTCCTGCCGGCCTCGCTTTCGCTTCGTATCGTCCTGCCGGTGGATACAGGTTCCTGCCAACCCTTGGGTGACTCATGCGCGATCCCGTTGAAACCTACATGAACCTCGTGCCGATGGTGGTCGAGCAGACCAACCGCGGCGAACGGGCCTACGACATCTTCTCGCGCTTGCTCAAAGAGCGGATCATCTTCGTCACCGGACCGGTCGAGGACGGCATGTCGACGCTGATCGTGGCGCAGCTTCTGTTTCTCGAGGCCGAGAATCCGAAGAAGGAAATCTCGATGTACATCAACTCGCCCGGTGGCGTGGTGACGTCGGGGCTCGCGATCTACGACACCATGCAATTCATCCGCCCGCCGGTGTCGACGCTGTGCACGGGGCAGGCGGCTTCGATGGGTTCGCTCCTGCTGGCCGCCGGCGAAAAGGACATGCGCTTCACGCTGCCGAATTCCCGCATCATGGTGCATCAGCCGTCGGGCGGCTTCCAGGGCCAGGCCACCGACATCATGCTGCACGCCCAGGAAATCCTGAACCTGAAGAAGCGGCTCAACGAGATCTACGTCAAGCATACCGGCCAGACCTACAAGGCGATCGAGGACGCGCTGGAACGCGACAAGTTCCTCACCGCCGACGATGCCAAGGCGTTCGGCCTTGTCGACAAGGTGATCGACAAGCGGCCGGAAGACCCCGCAGCGATCGCAAAAGCGAGCTGAGGGCGGCACCAACGCTGGCCAGCCGAGTTGGCTCAAGCTGGCGTTAACGGTTGCTTGCCGGGAAATGGTCCCGAAAGCGTCCCTTTTGCCATGTTCCGGCAAGGGTTCCGCTTTCGTCCCGGGTCTGGCGTGGCAATCGCGCAACGTCCGGCGATTTTTGGCCGATAGTTACCATATGGCAGTGCAAATCACGGTATTGTCACGGATAGCGCGACCCCGCCAATTAGCGAATTCTTGATAGTCGGGTGCGAGCATGGTTGGCTAGGTCGCTTAGGGTGTGCTTGCATGGGATTCGAGTTGGCCGCGATTCTCGCTGCGGCACAGGAATAGGGTCTTTTTTGGTACGGATTTTGCTCTATCTACAACGATTTGTAGAAAAGTCGGGGGGCCGGTCGTTAGCCGGGATGAGAGCAAGGTGCGGGATCGAACTGCGGACGGAGAGATGAATGAGTAAGGTTGGCGCCAGCGACTCCAAGAACACGCTGTATTGCTCGTTCTGCGGCAAAAGCCAGCACGAAGTTCGCAAGCTGATCGCGGGCCCGACCGTTTTCATCTGCGACGAATGCGTCGAACTGTGCATGGACATCATCCGTGAGGAAAACAAGTCCTCGCTGGTGAAGTCGCGCGACGGGATTCCGACGCCGAAGGAAATCTGCAAGGTGCTGGACGACTACGTCATCGGCCAGAGCCATGCCAAGAAGGTGCTCTCGGTCGCCGTCCACAATCACTACAAGCGGCTCAATCACCAGACCAAGCACAACGATGTCGAGCTCGCGAAGTCGAACATCCTTTTGATCGGCCCCACCGGTTCGGGCAAGACGCTGCTCGCGCAAACGCTGGCGCGCATCCTGGACGTGCCCTTCACGATGGCGGATGCGACGACGCTGACCGAAGCCGGTTACGTCGGCGAAGACGTCGAGAACATCATTCTGAAACTGTTGCAGTCGGCCGACTACAATGTCGAGCGCGCCCAGCGCGGCATCGTCTACATCGACGAAATCGACAAGATCAGCCGCAAGTCCGACAATCCCTCGATCACCCGCGACGTCTCGGGTGAGGGCGTGCAGCAGGCGCTGCTCAAGATCATGGAAGGCACGGTTGCCTCCGTGCCGCCGCAGGGCGGCCGCAAGCATCCGCAGCAGGAATTTTTGCAGGTCGACACCACCAATATCCTGTTCATCTGCGGTGGCGCGTTCTCCGGCCTCGAGAAGATCATCTCCGCGCGCGGCCGTTCGACCTCGATCGGCTTTGCGGCGCAGGTGCTCGCGCCGGAAGATCGCCGCACCGGCGAGATCTTCCGTCACGTCGAGCCGGAAGATCTGCTCAAGTATGGCCTGATCCCGGAATTCGTCGGTCGTTTGCCGGTCGTGGCGACGCTGGAAGACCTGGACGAGGCTTCGCTGAAGAAGATTCTCACCGACCCGAAGAACGCGCTGGTCAAGCAGTATCAGCGGCTGTTCGAGATGGAGAACATCGAACTGACCTTCGCCGACGAGGCGCTTGGCGCGGTTGCCCGCAAGGCGATCGAGCGCAAGACCGGCGCGCGTGGTCTGCGGTCGATTCTCGAAAGCATTCTGCTCGAGACCATGTTCGACCTTCCGGGCCTTGAGGGTGTGGAAGAAGTCGTGATCTCGCGCGAAGTTGTGGAAGGAACGGCGCGGCCGCTCTACATCTACGCCGATCGTTCCGACCGCGCGGTCGAGACCAGCGCCAGCGCCTGAGGTCTTCGGGCGCTTGTGATTGGCGTATTTTCAAGCGGCTGCCGAGCCTTCGGTGGCCATTTTGGGCTAATCCCAAAAGCCCCGTTTGGCCTTGTCCCACAGGCATTTTCAGCGACTTGACACCCTTACCGCAGATAGCCACCTAATGTGACTGGCGGCGCGAAAATCGCTTTGAGATTCGCGTCCGACAAAAGCCGGAGGAGGCGGCCTGATGAGGCCTTAGTTTTCCGGTCAATTCGGCACCTTGTGGCCGTTGCGCATGATGCGGATGGCGTAGCAAGGGGGCACAACAAAAGGAAAAGGCCATGACCACCCCAAAACCCCGGCCATCGATCGTTCATGGCGAAAGCCATGCCTATCCCGTGTTGCCGCTGCGCGACATCGTCGTTTTCCCGCACATGATCGTGCCGCTGTTCGTCGGCCGCGAGAAGTCGATCCGCGCGCTTGAAGAGGTGATGAAGAACGATGCGCTGATCATGCTGGCGACGCAGAAGAATGCGTCCGACGATGATCCTGCGCCCGAGGCGATTTACGAGACCGGCACGCTTGCCAGCGTTTTGCAGCTTCTGAAATTGCCCGACGGCACCGTGAAGGTGCTGGTGGAAGGGCTCGAGCGCGCGCGCGTCGAGAAATACACGCCTCGCACCGAATATTATGAGGCGACGGCGGTTGCGCTCGCCGACACCGACGCGACGTCGGTCGAAGCCGAAGCGCTTGCGCGTTCGGTCGTGTCCGATTTCGAGAGCTACGTGAAGCTCAACAAGAAGATTTCGGCCGAGGTCGTCGGCGTCGTGCAGGCGATTACGGATTTCGCCAAGCTCGGCGACACCGTCGCTTCGCATCTTGCCGTCAAGATCGCCGATCGCCAGGCAATCCTGGAGACGCTGTCGGTGACCGCACGGCTGGAGAAGGTGCTTGGCCTGATGGAGAGCGAAATCTCCGTGCTCCAGGTCGAGAAGCGGATTCGCTCGCGTGTCAAACGGCAAATGGAGAAGACGCAGCGCGAGTATTATCTCAACGAGCAGATGAAGGCGATTCAGAAGGAACTCGGCGACGACGAGGGCCGGGACGAACTCGCCGATCTCGAGGAGAAGATCTCCAAGACCAAGCTTTCCAAGGAGGCGCGCGAGAAGGCCCAGCACGAGCTGAAGAAGCTGCGGCAGATGTCGCCGATGTCCGCGGAAGCGACCGTCGTGCGCAACTATCTCGATTGGCTGCTGTCGATCCCGTGGAACAAGAAGTCCAAAGTCAAGAAGGACCTCGTTGCCGCGCAGGAAGTGCTCGACAGCGATCACTATGGCTTGGAGAAGGTCAAGGACCGGATCGTCGAGTATCTGGCCGTGCAGTCGCGCGCCAACAAGTTGACCGGGCCGATCCTGTGCCTCGTCGGTCCTCCCGGCGTCGGCAAGACCTCGCTTGGCAAGTCGATCGCGAAGGCGACCGGTCGCGAGTTCGTGCGCGTGTCGCTCGGCGGCGTGCGGGATGAGGCCGAAATCCGCGGCCACCGGCGGACCTATATCGGGTCGATGCCGGGCAAGATCATCCAGTCGATGCGCAAAGCGAAGACCTCGAATCCGCTGTTCCTGTTGGACGAGATCGACAAGATGGGCGCCGACTTCCGCGGCGATCCGTCGTCGGCCCTGCTTGAGGTTCTGGACCCCGAGCAGAACTCGACCTTCAACGACCACTATCTCGAGGTCGATTACGGCCTCTCCAATGTCATGTTCATCACGACCGCGAATACGCTCAATATTCCCGGACCGCTGATGGACCGCATGGAGATCATCCGGATCGCCGGCTACACCGAGAACGAGAAGGTCGAGATCGCGCGCAAGCACCTGATCCCGAACGCGCTCTCCAAGCACGGTCTGGACACCAAGGAATGGTCGATCGACGACGAAGCGCTGCTCTTGATGATCCGTCGCTACACCCGCGAAGCGGGCGTGCGTAACCTCGAGCGTGAGCTTTCGACACTCGCCCGCAAGGCGGTGAAGGAGTTGATGATCTCGAAGAAGAAGTCGGTCAAGGTCACCGAGAAGACGCTCGAAGACTTCCTCGGCGTGCCGAAGTATCGTTACGGCGAGATCGAGACCGACGACCAGGTCGGCATTGTCACCGGTCTTGCGTGGACCGATGTCGGCGGCGAGCTCCTGACGATCGAAGGCGTCATGATGCCCGGCAAGGGCAAGATGACGGTCACGGGCAATTTGCGCGACGTGATGAAGGAGTCGATTTCGGCGGCGGCCTCGTTTGTCCGCTCGCGCGCTGTCGGCTTCGGCATCGAGCCGCCGTTGTTCGACAGGCGTGATATCCACGTCCACGTGCCGGAGGGGGCGACCCCGAAGGACGGACCGTCGGCGGGTGTTGCGATGGCGACCGCGATCATCTCGGTGATGACCGGTATCCCGGTTCGGCATGATGTCGCCATGACCGGCGAAATCACGCTGCGCGGACGGGTGCTGCCGATCGGCGGGCTGAAAGAGAAGCTGCTCGCCGCTGCGCGCGGTGGCATCAAGACGGTGCTGATCCCCGACGAGAACGCCAAGGATCTCACGGAGATTTCCGATGCGATCAAGGGCGGGATGGACATCATTCCGGTGGCCCGGCTCGACGAAGTCGTTGCCAAGGCCCTGGTGCGGCCTCCTGTGCCGATCGTCTGGGAGGAAGACTCCGCCAAGGTGCCGGTGACGCCTGAAGCCGGCGACGAGGCCTCTGGCGGTCTGACCGCTCACTGAGGCAGTTAATACGTTAATGAAAACGGCGCCTTCGGGCGCCGTTTTTTTGCCCGCTATCCCGCACACTGCGACCCCATCCGACCTTGCGCCAAAGGGGCTCCCAAGGCTAAAAACCGCACGCGAATGTCACGGTACGTGGGCGGCTAGCTCAGCTGGTTAGAGCATCTCGTTTACACCGAGAGGGTCTGCGGTTCGAATCCGTAGCCGCCCACCATCATTCTCCGCTCCACTCCGCTCTGCTGATTTGAGGTCGCTGGCGTTTTCACGCGGCAGCGGAAGCTTGCGTCACCCCTTCCGCAAGCGGCGCTTTCAGTTCGGCGAGTTGAAGCTGCAACAGCAAGGCCAGTATCCGCGGCGGTGGTGGTGCCTGTGATCGGTCGAGCATGAACCGGAGACGTTCGCCGATCTCGTCGCAAATGGCGCGGGTATGGATTTCGCTAACAGCGCAGGAGCTTGAATCTGGCATGTCCCATGTCCTTTTCGCCGATCATGGGCCGCCGCTGCTGTTCAACTGCTTAAGCCGGGCTAGTCCTCTCGCGACAGTATCAAGTTGGGGTAAATCATCATCGAGCAATCTCGCCACAGCGCCTTAGGAGATCTTAACCATAACCAATCCTGTTTCATGCCGCAGGGGTGCGCGCTCCGGCGCCATATCATCGACATGTCATCGAAGTGTCATCCGCGTCTCTATTCGCAGATCGAAGGTGGGCTCACCTTGTCCGTTGCCCACCTCATTGTTGAATAGAAAACCCCAAATTCGACCACAAAAAGCCCCAAATGTTTTTGCAACTTGTGTTTGTAACTAGAAAAGTCATTGTGCGTAAGGACCGCGATTATGCTGCGGCGCTTTGTATCTGCGATTGTCGTATTTTTTATACTCGTTCTGGTCGCATACCCAGCCTCTGCCGCTCAATTCGGCACCCGGGACGAGGCGGTCGCCATGGTGAAGCGCGTCCAGGAGCGCTTTCGACTTGAGGGTGCTGCGAAGACATTTGCTGCGGTAACGGCGCAGCAGAAGGCGTTTCGCGATCGCGACCTTTACGTCTACATCATGAACTACGATTGCGTGATCCAGGCCCACGCTGCCCGGCAGGAATTGGTTGGCAAGAGCCTTTGGGAATTCAGGGATCAGGACGGCATCTATCCGGCGCGCAACACTGTTGAAGTTGCCAAAACCAAAGGCAGCGGCTGGACCGACTATCGCTGGACCAATCCCAAGACCGGTCTCGTGGAAGCAAAGTCGACCTATGTTGAGAAACTGGGCGACAATTTCGCGGTCGGGGTCGGCATCTACAAGGACGAACAGATCAATCAAAACACCGTATCGATCATATCGGGCAGCCCGGGATCCGATGCGACGTATCTTCAGGCCGCCTATGATCTCGCATCTGTTCTCAACAACGGCGAAACTCTTCGTATCCTTCCGGTCGTTGGAATCGGCGGCCCGCAAAACATTCGCGATGTGCGCAACCTGAAAGGCATCGATATCGGTCTCACGCAGACCAGTACCCTCAACAACTATCGGCGAGCGAACGAGACGCTCGGATTGAATGACGACAAGATTGTCTACATCACCAAGCTCTTTAACCTGGAAGTTCATATCGTCGTGCGCTCCGATATCGCTTCCCTGGATCAACTGCAGGGGCAAAAAGTCAATCTCGATGAGTTGGGCAGCGGCACCAACTACACGATGCGCGACGTCTTCAAGCGCCTGGGGATAAACATTCAGGAAGTGAACCTGCCCCAAACGGTGGCTTTGGAGAAGCTGAAGCGTGGTGAGATCGCGGCCACGACGCTGGTCGCCGGGAAGCCGACGGATTCGTTGTCACTGCTGAAGCAGTCCGATGGTCTCAAATTTCTGTCGATCCCATACGCCAAGTCACTCAATAACGATTTCCTGCCGACGGCCCTCACCAATGACGACTACCCCAACATGATCCCGGCGGGTCAGAGCGTCGAGACCATTGCGGATACGGCCGTGTTGATTGCCTACAATTGGCCGAAGAATTCCGACCGCTACAGGCGCGTCGAAATGTTTGTGAATGCCTTGTTTCCAAGAATCGATGAATTCTTTGAGCCGCCGCACCATGTGAAATGGCGAGAGGTCAACCTGGCGAGTCAGCTGCCTGGCTGGAAGAGGCTGGAAGCGGCGGAGACATGGCTCAACGTCAGCGCTGCCAAGCTGGCGGCGGAAGCACGAGCGCAGTCTGACACGCCGGCGGTGCTACGCCGGATCCGCGAAGCGTATCCCCATCAGAGTCCGGAGGAGCAGGAGAACCTTTGGAAGGAGTTCTTGAAGTGGCGTGATCAGCGGGCGCGTTCGCAGTAACAACGGCACGCACCCGTGCGAGCAGTCTGAATGGTGGATTGAAAGGCCATTGCGAGGGAGGCGAGAGCTTAAGTGCTCTCTGTATACCGTTTTGGCCGACAGGAGAGTGTTGATGAGTTCCCTGGCCAACGACGATGAGGATGCCGACAAGAAGATCCCCGATGCCTCGCCCTTGGCGAGCGAGCCACAGCGCCAGGATGAGACAAGTCGTCTCCTGGACGAGGCTGTAGCCGCAGCGCAACGGCTTGAGCGCGTGTCGAGCGAGGCAACTTCCCGACCCCCTGTTCAAACCGTGATACGGCGACCGGTGACTTTGCGGTTCGCAGAAGCGCCCGCAAGCCGAGAGCACGGCTCCGACGAGTTGGCAATTTGGGCGCCTCTCAATCCCGAGCCGATGCTTCCGCCACCTCAAGTGGAAAGGGGTTTGCCGGGCCTGGGATTGATCGTGGGCGCGGTCGGCGTAGCGGCCGCCGTTGCCTTGGTCATCGCCAATTACGTCAAGATCCCGACGGCCAACACGGCGGTTCTCAGCGAAGCTACGGCGATCGCGAGCCAGTCTGCTCCCACGCCCGTCCACGTCGTGCCTGTCCGGGTAAAGACATCAAGGGTCGAGCCGCCGCAGGCCAGCATCGAACCGGCGGAGGCGGCGGCTATGCCAGCCGCGCCAGTGCCCACCGATCCGACGGTCGCATCCACTCAGACCACCGCCGTTGCGATGGCAACCTTGGTGCCGCCGGTACCCGCCGCGCCAGTACCGGCCGCGCCGGTGGTGCCGGCCGCGCCGGTGCCAGCTGAGCCAATAGTTGTTGCATCCACTCAGACGGACGCAGTCGCGGCGCCGACGCCATTGGCGGCGGTGCAGCCGTTGGCGTCTCCCCCTGCCTTGCCGGCCCAGGCGGACGTCAGTCCGGCTCCGGCAGCTCCGGCCTCCGAACCCCGCGCATTGCCTTCGTATACGCCCGATGAGATCACGTCCTTGCTGAAGCGCAGCCAGGACTTGATTGCAGCGGGTGATATTTCGAGCGGGCGCCTGTTGCTTACCCATCTCGCCGAAGCGGGCAGCGCCGAGGCTTGTCGCAAGCTGGCCGGCACATATGACGCCGCCGTACTGGCGAACCTTGGAGTTGTCGGCGTGCGTGCGGACCCGGTGAAGGCCCGAGCCTGGTATTCAAAGGCGACCGAACTCGAATCGTCGGAGCCGAGGCAGCGGCTGCAACAATCGGCTGCTCATTGACACCAGCGGAGGTCGACTGGTTAGAGCATCTCGTTTACACCAAGAGGGTCTGCGGTTCGAATCCGTAGCCGCCCACCATCATCTCCACATCACTATTCAAGAACTCGGCCAAAGTCGGCGGCTCTTCGTCGTCGTATCGACCTTCGAGCGGTTCGCGATGTCGCCGGACCACGGGTTGGAGCCGATGAGACCGGAATCGGGAAAGCCTCCCGCAAGGATGATCGCGGCATCCCTGGAGCGTCGCGGTCGAGAGGGATGAGGCATTGTCGTGAGGGCAGGTCCTGCCGGGTTGCGGAAATCACGAATCCAAAAACGTCACATTTGGTCAGGAAAAAACCGGACTTTGACCCTGAAAATTACCGCAGGAATCAGAGGGAATGTAAGCGTCGGGCGGGGTTTGGGATTCAGCGAGGTTCTCGAAGATGTCTCTGCAATTCCGTCAGGCCGTCGAAAACATGGACGTATGGAGCGCGAACGGCGCTGACATTTCGTTCGTCATCACATTCGAAAGTCCGAACGGTCCCGGCTTTCACGGACGTCGTGGCTTCCTTGCATCGTGGCGACCGATCCATTCGAGAACGGGCGCGGTCAAGGTCATCGGTTCACCGTTTAATACCTTCACGGACGCCGAAGGCGCCTGCAACACGATGCTTGGCGTACTGGAGAAGAACTAGCCTTTCAGCCGCGACATCGCCCGCGAAAAAGCGGAACGTATCTGTTCGGGGTCTCCAACGATGGCTAATCATCGCCCCAGCGCCAGCGCGGCGGCTCGCCTTTCCACCAGCACACGCCCGTCAATGCGACGCTGAGGATCACGACGCAGCCGATGAATATCGGGGTTGAGCGATGCGGCGGGAAGGCGATGGCGGCGACAATTACCAGAATGACAAAAGCGGCGAGGACCGCCCAGCCTTGCCAGGTTGCGGGCGGGCCCCATCCCCAGCCGTAGCGTTTTGCGGGAAACCAGTACTCTTGCTCTTGGGCCATAGGCCGTCTCTTATGCCAGTGCTTTTTGACCCCAGCCGGACCAGCGAAACGTGTGGCTTGCTTGGCAATCGGCAGCGCTGACGATCGTACACCTCCTGTGAGATGCATCGAACGAAATATTCTCGCCGGCTCACTGCGCAAGCGTAATGGCTGTTGGCCGCTCAGAACCGGGCCGATATTCCCGTATAGATCTGCGCCTTGGGAGCGGCGCTGTTGAGGCCAAGGTTCACCCCGATATCGAGAATGATGTGCTGGTCCAGACGGAAATTCATGCCGAAGTCGAGCGTGTAGATCGGCGCCGTCGCCGGATCTGTTCCAACCGATGAATAAAGCTCAACCATGGCATTGACGCCCTCGAGTCCCGGCACGCCGTGGCTGACGCTGACGAGGTTGACGAAGTTGGCATAGCGGTTGTTGCCGGCTGTGCTTTTCAGATCGTCGACCTCAGTCATCAGGGTGACGATGAAATCGCCGGGCCGGAGCGCGAGCGGCGCGATCAGTCCGCCTTCGACCGCGCCGTTGCTGATGAGCGGCGTCGATGACGGCAGCTTGACATAGGGGATCAGCGCAAATCCGACCGGGCCGTCGTCGTTGCCGAGCAGATTCATCTTGGTCCGCAGGAACACATCGCCGAAACCGGTCGCATTCTGGAAATTGAAGGGCGAGGTTCCGTCAAACGATTCCGAATATTGCAATCCGTTGAACTGAACCTCGACATCCATCCAGTTGGTCAGGCCCAATTTCACCGTTGGATCGAGCCCCTGAATGCTGTGCGTGACGCCGCCGGGAGAGTTTGAGGTGGTGGTGTTGACGAGGTCTGTCTCGATCTCGACATGACCGGCGTCGATCGTCCGCACCGAAAAGCCCTTGGTCGGCCGGTCCGGTGCAAACTTCCGCATGAGATCGTCGGGCACGGGGTCGAAGAGCGTGTAGCCGCTTTTGTCTGGCTCCTCGGCCTTCGCCCGGCCAAGTATCAGGACGGCGAGCGAAGCCAAGGCCACAAGCCGGATGATCATTGCGTTAACCTTCGGCTTGTTCGTCGTGAAGCTGCGAAATGCTGCATGGCGCACTGCAAACGGGGTGCCAGAACGCCACGGCCGGAAGGCCATTTCAATCCGCTTCGCGAATGCGGCGAGCGAAAGATCCGCCATGATGGAGGTCGTGCGAGAGCACGAACGGCTCGCTCCGTCTATTTTCAGGGGCGTCCGTTATCGGAGCTTTAGCCCTGAACGTGAATGCACGTGGCCGTGAGGAACTTCAGTTCCATTATCGCGTTTTCGTACGTTTCAATTGAAACATATTGACCAAGATGTTGTCTCACGATGAAACCGATGTGAGAACGGTTTTCCGGCCCCCGGCGCCAACGCCGCTGCCGACCATGCCGGGCCTCGTCCAGCTTCTGCGGACGTTGCACCGCAATCCCCTGGAATGCTGGAGCAAGGAGTTTTTCGAGCAACCGATCGTCCGGATAAGGCTGCCTTTTCTCGAAGCCGTGCTGGTTCACGATCCCGTTGCGATCAAGCACGTGCTGGTGGACAACGCCGAAAGTTATCGCAAGGACCCGATCCAGCGCCGCATTCTGGCGGCTGGACTGGGCGACGGCCTGCTCAGCGTCGAAGGGCAGCAGTGGGAGCTGCAGCGCCGAACGCTTGCGCCGCTGTTCGCGCGCCGCACGGTGTCGTCGTTCAGCGACGTCATGCTGAGGGTCGCCGATGCACTTTGCGATCGTTGGCGCGGCCTCAAGGCCCACGGCACCGTCGATGTCGCGCAAGAGTTCACCCTGTTGACGCTCAACATGCTCGCGGTGACCATCTTCTCGGACGGCATTGGCAGCGATTTCAACGCATTTAGTGCTGCCATGAACGACTATTTCGACGCCCTGGGGCGGATCGGGGTGCTCGATCTGTTGGGCGCGCCCGATTATGTGCCGCGGCCTGGCCGCAAGCGCTTGCGGAAAGCCCTGGCTTATTTCGAAGAGGTCATCGACGAGATCATCGCGGTGAGGCGGCGGCGGCTCGATCGTGTGAACGATACCGAGGCGCCGAACGATCTCCTGACCCTGCTTTTGCGCGTGCCCGACCCGGCGACAGGGCGGCCGCTGAGCCCTAAAGAAGTGCGCGCGAACATCCTGACATTTCTTTCGGCCGGACATGAGACGACGGCCAATGCCTTGACGTGGGCAACATTCCTGTTGTCGCAATCGCCACATTGGTATGAGCGGGTGCGCGCAGAAGCGGATGTGGCGCTCGATGGCGACCGTAACGGGCTGTTGGAGCAGCTCGTCCTCACCAGAGCCGTGATCGAAGAAGCATTGCGGCTTTACCCGTCTATCGCTGCGCTCAGCCGCGTGCCCGAATGCACTGACGCCATCGGCGAGATCAACGTGCACCCGGGATCGCTGATCGTGATTGCCCCCTATGTCCTGCATCGGCACCGCTGCTTGTGGAATGAGCCCGATCTGTTCGATCCGGCACGGTTTCTCGCGCCGGCAAGGACGGGCATTCCCCGCTATGCCTATTTGCCGTTCGGAGCCGGCCCGCGAACCTGCATCGGATCGTCCTTCGCGTTACAGGAAGCTACGCTTGTGCTCGCGAAACTCGTCCAGCAGTTCGAGATGCAGCTCGCACCGGCCACGAAGGTCTGGCCCGTGCAAAAGATCACCTTGCGGCCCGCAAACGGCCTGCCGATGCGCATCACGCCCCGATCAAATGCCTGACATGGGGCGTTCAGCGATTGCCAAGCCGGTCGATTCCATGAACATTGCGCAAAACTCCTTGCAAACGATGGTGGGACCAGGATGGACGCACCCCAGGGCCACGAGAAGAACACCGATCAGATTGCGTACTGGAACGGCGCCGGCGGCCAGCGCTGGGCCGATCGGCAGCCGGTGCAGGACATTTTGCTTCAGCCGGTCGCCGATCTCCTGATCGAGCGCGCGAAGATCAAGCCGGGCGAGCGCATTCTCGATGTCGGCTGCGGCAGCGGGTCGACGAGTTTTAGCTTTGCGAAAGCGGTGGGTTCCACCGGCCATATCACTGGCGTCGATATCTCGGCCCCGATGCTTTCCCGCGCGAAAGAGAATACGCCCAAGGGTGCGCCGGTCGAGTTCATTCTGGCGGACGCGACCGTTTATCCCTTTGCGCCTGACAGTTTCGATCTGCTGGCCTCGCGCTTTGGCGTGATGTTCTTCGCCGATCCCGCATTGTCATTTAGCAACATGCGCCGCGCGATGCGGCGGTCGGGCCGGCTTGCCTTCGCCTGCTGGCGCGAGCCGCGGGAAAACCCGTTCTTCATGACCGCGTTGCAGGCCGTCTATAAGCACGTTCCCAAAATGCCGCCGGTTGGACCTGAAGATCCCGGCCCGTTCGCCTTTGCCTCACAAGAGCGCGTCAACCGCATCCTGAAGGCGGCAGGCTTTTCGGACATTGCGATGGAGCCTTGCAATCTGGCGCTCGACGTCGCGGTCGGGCGCGGGATGGATGCCGCGGTGAAAAGCGCGCTGGAAATCGGACCGGCCGCCCGCGCATTGGCTGATCACCCGCCGGAAACCGTTGCCGCCGCCGCCCAATCGGTCCGCGAAGCACTGGCGCCATATGCGAAGGGACAAACTGTCCCGCTCGATGCCGCCATCTGGATCGTCACGGCGAATACCTGATCGTCACGTCAGGCAAGCAGTCTACTTTTTCCCGGTTATTACCTGTTCGAGATGAGCCAACGTGGCCGCGCCCAGCTCATCGGGCGCCTCGACGTGTTTGATGACAGGGTAAATGTCGTCGGTCTCGTGACCGATGCTGATGGCGCTGAGAACGATATCGCCAGCCTTTACGATGCCGTCCGCAACGAGCCGGAGGTGGTTGAAAAGACACGTCAAACCGTTGGCTTGCAGGGTGGAGTCGTCCACCGGGGCACCGTCCGAAAGGATGATCAGGTGCTTCCTTGACTGAGGCAGGGCTCGAAGCCGCTTGGCTGCCCACAGCAGCGCCTCGCCATCGATATTCTCTTTGGGCAAATCAGGTCGGAGCATCGACCGGAAGTCATAACCACCGATGCTCGCACGGTCGTCTTTTGCATTTTTGTAGACGATATGGAGGATATCGTTGAGCCGGCCCGGGTGATGTGGCCTTAAGCGCCATTTCCATCGCCTCCGGGAACGGCCGCCACGCCACTGCGAAGTGGTGAAACCAAGCACCTCGCAGGTGAGACCCAAGGTTTTCAGAAACTCTTGCGCGATATCGGCCGTTGCCGTGGCAAACAGCATTTTTTGGCCGCGCATGGATCCCGATTGGTCGATCAAGAGTGATACCGCCGTGTCGCCGCGTTCGGTTTCCCCGAGCTGCTCCCTAATTCGCGCGCTTGTCTCGGCGGCGAGGATGAGCAGACGAGTTTTCCACGGCAACAAGCCGGTCTGCAGGGCGTGCCATGCTTCATCGAGCGCTTTTTGGTCCGCGGGGGAGAGCGGACCCAGAACGGCGTCGAGGCGATCCGCAGCAACTTCGATGTCGAACTGGGTCGTATAGATGCGATAAGCACCCAGGACGGCAGCGCCTCCGGCCTCGGTGGACGACGCGTCGATCATGGGAGGATCTGCGGATTCATGGTGGTGAACTAAGCCCGCTCTTCCCAGATCATCGCGAGGTGCACGATGGTCTGCACGGCCTTTTCCATGTCCTGGCGGCTGACCCATTCGAGGCGGGAGTGGAAAGCATGCTCACCCGCAAAGATGTTGGGGCAGGGCAGGCCCATGAACGACAGCCGCGAACCGTCGGTGCCGCCGCGGATCGCGGTCCGGAGCGGTTTCAAACCGGCGCGCCGGATCGCCTCGACCGCGTATTCGACGGTCTGCGGGTAACGGTCGATCACCTCTTTCATGTTGCGGTATTGCTGCTTGATGTCGATCTGGTAGCTCGACCGCGGAAAGTCTTTCATCACGTCTTTGACGATGTTTTCCAGCAGCGCTTCCTTGTCGCGCAGGCCCTGTTCGGTGAAGTCGCGCACGATGAAGCCCAGCGTCGCGGCCTCCAGCGTACCGGACACGCTGACCGGATGCACAAATCCTTCCCGCCCTTCGGCGGTCTCGGGCGAGCAGGTGTCCTTCGGCAGGCGATCGATAATGGCGGATGCGATCTTGATCGCGTGCTCCATCTTGCCCTTGGCAAACCCGGGATGAGTGGACACGCCCTGGATGGTGATGGTGGCCGCGTCCGCGGAAAAGGTCTCGTCCTCGATTTGCCCTGCACTTTCACCGTCGATCGTATAGGCGAACTTCGCGCCGAGCTTTTTCAGATCGGCCTTGTCGACGCCGCGGCCGATCTCCTCGTCGGGCGTGAACAGGACCTTGATCGTGCCGTGCTTCACTTGCGGGTTCTTCTTAAGGAAATGCACCGCGTCCATGATCTCGGCGACGCCGGCCTTGTTGTCGGCGCCGAGCAATGTCGTGCCGTCGGTCGTGATGATGTCGTGGCCGATCTGGCTCGCGAGCGCCGGGTGCTCGGCAAAGCGGATCACCTGCGAGGGATCGCCCGGCAGGGTGATGTCGCCGCCCCGATAGTTCTTCACGACCTGTGGCCGGACATTGGCGCCGGTGCAATCCGGCGAGGTGTCCATATGCGAGCAGAAACAGATGACAGGCACGGGCTTGTCGGTATTCGCCGCCAACGTTGCATAGACATAGCCGTTGTCATCGAGATGGGCGTCGGAGAGCCCCATCTCGCGCAGCTCGGCCGCGAGCAGCCGCCCAAGATTCTTCTGTTTCTCGGTCGAAGGGCAAGTTTCCGACGCCGGATCGGACTGGGTGTCGATCACGACATAACGCAGGAAGCGCTCGGTCACGGTGTGCGTAAAGGCGAGGGGTGTGTTCGCGGTCATGGCCCGCGAGGTACCAGAAATTCCCTCGTCAGGGGAGATGGCGCGAGAGAGGGGAGTCAGCCCGGCTTGACCTGGACTACCGACGGATCATTCCCGCCATACGCCCGCCGCCGTAGGGAAATGCGGTGGTTCCGTCCCAAACGCCAGACCTCATGCAGACGCGAAAGACGTGAAAGCAAGCTCCCTCGGATCCTTCTGGACCGTATTGAAACCGATAGGCAACACATCGGTCACGCTGATTGCTGCATGTCCTCGGACCGACATCGAGCCGAGCCGCATTGGCAGTCGAACCGAACACCAGGAGTGATCCGACAATGCCGGCTCTCAGAGCCAAGACGGGTTTGCCCACGGCAACCTCCTGCCCGAACCAGAGGGGTTCGCGTTGCAGGTAAAATACAAAGCTGAGATTTAACGGAGAAACGGACCAAGAGTTCACCGAAGCCGAACTTGCGTGCCGGGCGCGACCTGGCGCTTGGCACGGACAAGAAGCGTCAACGGCAAGGCGGGGCGAAGGTCCGGCCGGTCGTGGGCGACGCTAGCTGTTCGGGACGGGATCAGAAACGAGATGGCCAATACGGCCCATCGCAACGGGCAGCAGCGCAAGATCTCAAAATGGAGGGTGGGCTAAATTATTGAAGTGATGGCGCGAGAGACGGGACTCGAACCCGCGGCCTCCGCCGTGACAGGGCGGCGCTCTAACCAACTGAGCTACTCCCGCGGATGCTTCGATCGATGAGGACCGGTCCGCAACGAGAGCAGGGATTAAAGGTGCGCCTCTCTTTAGTCAAGGTGTTGCGAATCCCCTTGTCTCGCAGCGGTTTTTTCAATCTCGATGCAAAAAAGGCGCTATTTTCAGGCAAAACGACATAGGCAGCCGAAGCTCGAATCATCTAAGGCCTGCGGCTTGCTGGTTTCTAAGAGGTCACCAACAACAAGGAGGGCCAGACATGGCGACGAAGGCAGCGACCCCGACGACCATTACGCTCAAACACCTCGCCGCTGACATCGCCGAGGCGCAGGAGTTGTCCAAGAAGCAGGCGGAAACCATCCTGACCGACCTCGTGGACCGCATTGCCAAGCATCTGAAGAAGGGAGAGCGGGTCCGCATCGTTGGCCTCGGCATCCTCCAGGTTCGCAAGCGCGCCGCCCGCATGGGCCGCAACCCCGCCACGGGCGAGGAGATCCAGATCAAGGCAAGCAAGAAAGTCGCCTTCCGCGCAGCCAAGGAGCTGAAGGAAGCGGTTTGACCGGAAACCGGCCTAAGGGGTTGGCTTTTCAGCATATTGACGACACTGCGGACCGGGCGCGTCCGGTCCCGGCGCGCTTTCTGCCTGCAGAAAAGCAAAAGGGCCGCTGGGGGAAGCGGCCCTTTCACATCCTCGTTGGGGGGACGAGGTCCTCGTGGGGGGACGAGGGGGGACTAGCGAACGGTCACGGTGTCCGAGCTGGTCAGGACGACCGGCTTGCCGGCCTTCATGACCCCGGCGGTCTGGCTGTAGTCGGCGCTCACGCGGGCTGAAATGCCAAACGCGGCAACGGCGATCCCGGCGATCAGCGCCACCACCACGATCTTCAGGTGGGTCGCACGGTCAGCCGAGTGAATGGAGTGGTTCATGGAAGCCTCCGAGGCGTCTTTGGCGCCGTCTGTTGGTTCCCGATGTACCCTCCAATTGTTTCCAGCTGGTTTCGTCGACTCCGGAAAATGGTTTCATTCCCGTCTCGGATGCCCGGAGCGGCCCCGCCGGTGTGGCCGGCCTTCAAGGGATTTTTGAGCCGCGAAATTCGGGCGCGGTCGGTGAGACACGAGGGCGGTTTTCCACGCCGCGAGGGGCCGGAAAGGGCGTCAAGATACCTTGTCTTGCGCCCCTTGGTGCGCTGCGCTAAGCCTCGGAACAATTCTCATGAACGAATCTGCGGACCCCGATGACCGCAGCAAAAATAAGGCCCCGCCGATGACCGGCATCCTGCAGAATTATCTTCCCCTTGTGGTGTTTATCGCCGTCGCCGGCCTGATCGGTCTGGTGCTCTTGATCGCGCCGTTCCTGGTCGCGTTCCAGCAGCCGGACCCGGAAAAGCTGTCGGCCTACGAGTGCGGCTTCAACGCCTTCGACGACGCCCGCATGAAGTTCGACGTCCGCTTCTATCTCGTCGCCATCCTCTTCATCATCTTCGATCTCGAAGTTGCTTTCCTGTTTCCGTGGGCGGTCGCCTACGGAAAGCTGGGCGGGACCGGCTTCTGGTCGATGTTTGTATTTCTGGCCGTGCTTACGGTCGGGTTTGCCTACGAATGGAAGAAAGGCGCTCTCGAATGGGATTGAGCCCAGCTCCCGTCAAGCCAGGGTTCGCGCCGGCGGTTGCCCCCGCCGCGGCCGGCATCATCGACCCGTCCACGGGAAAGCCGGTCGGCGCCAACGATCCCTTTTTTCTCGAGGTCAACCACGAGCTTTCCGACAAGGGCTTCTTCGTTGCGGCCGCCGATGACCTGATCACCTGGGCGCGCACGGGTTCGCTGATGTGGATGACCTTCGGTCTTGCCTGCTGTGCGGTCGAGATGATGCAGGTGTCGATGCCGCGCTATGACGTCGAGCGCTTCGGCTTTGCGCCGCGCGCTTCGCCGCGGCAATCCGACGTGATGATCGTGGCGGGCACGCTCACCAACAAGATGGCGCCGGCGCTGCGCAAGGTTTACGACCAGATGCCGGAACCGCGCTACGTGATCTCGATGGGATCATGCGCCAACGGCGGCGGTTATTACCACTACTCCTATTCGGTGGTGCGCGGCTGCGACCGCATCGTGCCCATCGACATCTACGTGCCCGGCTGCCCGCCCACGGCGGAGGCGCTGCTCTACGGCGTCCTCTTGTTGCAGAAGAAGATCCGGCGCACCGGAACCATCGAACGCTAGCTAGGGTTTTGGGATGGACGACGGCAAGCTTGACGCTTTGGGGCACACGATCGTTGGCGCGCTGGCCGGCGCGGCGACGGGCCATGCGGTGGCGTTCAACCAGCTCACGGTGGATGTGAAGCTCGAACGCATCGTCGATGTGGTCCGCTATCTCCGCGACGATCCCGCGTGCCGCTTCGTCAACCTGACCGACGTGACGGCGGTGGATTATCCGGGCCGCGAGAAGCGGTTCGACGTGGTCTATCACATGCTGTCGCCGACGCTGAACACGCGCATCCGTCTGCGCGGCGAGGCCGACGAGACCACGCAGGTGCCGTCGATCATCTCTGTGTTTCCGGGCTGCGACTGGTTCGAGCGCGAGACCTACGATCTCTACGGCGTGATCTTTGTCGGCCATCCGGACATGCGGCGCCTTCTGACCGACTACGGTTTCGACGGCCATCCGCTGCGCAAGGATTTCCCGCTCACCGGCTTCGTCGAGGTCCGCTACGACGACCAGGAAAAGCGCGTGCTGTACGAGCCTGTGCGGCTCAACCAGGAATTCCGGAAGTTCGACTTCATGTCACCCTGGGAGGGCGCCGACTATCCGCTGCCGGGCGATGAAAAAGCAAAAGCGGAGCCGAAGCCATGAACGAGCAACCGCAAAACCTTCGCAACTTCACCATCAACTTTGGCCCGCAACATCCAGCGGCGCACGGCGTGCTGCGTCTGGTGCTGGAGCTTGACGGCGAGGTGGTCGCCCGCGTCGATCCGCATATCGGCCTGCTTCACCGCGGCACGGAAAAGCTGATCGAGCACAAGACGTACTTGCAGGCGATCCCGTATTTCGACCGGCTCGACTATGTCGCGCCGATGAATCAGGAGCACGCGTTTTGTCTGGCGGCTGAAAAGCTGCTCGGCATCGAGGTGCCGCGCCGCGGACAGCTGATCCGCGTGCTTTATTGCGAGATCGGCCGCATTCTCTCGCATCTTCTCAATGTCACGACGCAGGCGATGGACGTCGGTGCGCTCACCCCGCCGCTGTGGGGCTTTGAAGAGCGCGAGAAGCTGATGATGTTTTATGAGCGCGCCTCGGGCTCGCGCATGCATGCGGCCTATTTCCGCATCGGCGGCGTGCATCAGGACCTGCCGCCGAAACTGATCGACGATATCGACACCTGGTGCGATGCTTTCCCCAGGGTGGTCGACGATCTCGAAACGCTGCTCACGGGCAATCGCATTTTCAAGCAGCGCAATGTCGATATTGGCGTCGTGACGTTGCAGCAGGCCTGGGAGTGGGGTTTCTCGGGCGTGATGGTGCGCGGCTCCGGTGCGGCGTGGGATTTGCGCAAGGCGCAACCTTATGAATGCTACGCCGAGATGGATTTCGACATTCCGATCGGCAAGAACGGCGACTGCTACGACCGCTACTGCATCCGTATGGAAGAGATGCGGCAGTCGGTGAAGATCATGAAGCAGTGCATCGCCAAGCTTCGCGCGCCTGACGGGCAGGGCCCGGTTGCAATCCAGGACAACAAGATCTTCCCGCCGCGCCGTGGCGAGATGAAGCGCTCGATGGAAGCTCTCATCCATCACTTCAAGCTCTACACCGAAGGTTTCCATGTGCCGGCCGGCGAAGTCTATGCCGCGGTGGAAGCACCAAAGGGCGAATTCGGCGTCTATCTCGTCTCCGACGGCTCCAACAAGCCCTACAAGTGCAAGATCCGCGCGCCGGGCTTTGCGCATCTGCAGGCAATGGACTTCATCTGCCGCGGCCACCTGCTCGCCGACGTGTCGGCCATTCTCGGCTCGCTCGACATCGTGTTCGGAGAGGTCGATCGGTGATCGCACCGCCGCCAATCCAGTTTGACCGCGCCTCGGGGGCCCTGGAAGGGGCCAACCTGTGGGAGCGGACGGCTGCGCTGGCGCTGGCGACGGGAGCAAAAGTATCGTCGCATTTTTCGCACCGCGGCTACATCGGTTGCGCCAACTTGCTGCGCAAGACGCTGCCCGAGCGCAATATCGCGATCAAACTGAATGAAGATGCGACGTTCGAGTTTCCCTATGGCGAGGGCTACTGGAGCAAATTGCTCGATCGCTCCTACCATTACGAAGACGAACTCGAATTGCTGTTTCGTCATTCCAGTGACGTCGACTACATGCTGCTCGATTGCGGGGCCAACTTCGGCTACTGGTCGGTGCTGGTGACAAGCAAGCCATTTGGCGCGCACCGTGCGATCGCGATCGAGCCGTCGTCGGAAAACTTTTCCAAGCTCGCCAATAACGCGCGCGTCAACGGCAATCGCTTCGAGACGTTGAAATGCGCGATCGGCTCCGCCAAGGGCACCGCCCGACTGTCGGGGACCAAGCACGAAGCGTTCAGCATCGCCGGCGGCACGGCTGGTGGCGGCGAGGACGTGCCGGTCATGGCGCTCGACGATCTTCTCAGCGAGGGAAAGATTTCGTCCGGTGGAAAGTATTTGATCAAGCTCGACGTCGAGGGTGTCGAGATCGAGGCCATCAAGGGCGGCGCCGGGCTCTTGGCCGGCGACAGCGTGATCATGTGCGAGGAGCACGGCAACGATCCGGATCATACCGTCTCGCGCTACATTCTCGACCAGACGCCGCTCAAACTTATCGTCTATGATCCCCGCTCCAACCGTTTTGAAACCGTGACCGAGCTCTCGATCCTCGATCGCATCAAGGTTTCAACCCACATCGGCTACAACGTCTTCGGCACGGCAAGTAGCTTCTGGCAGCAGCGGATTGCTGCCATGAACGCGAGCGCCGGCCGCCGCATGCAATGAGAGACTGAATACGATGTCCGTTCGCCGCCTTGCACCCAAGGAAGTCCAGCCAGCGAGTTTTGCGTTCACGCCGGAAAATCTGGCGTGGGCCAAGAAAGAGATCGCCAAATATCCGGAAGGCCGTCAGGCCTCGGCCGCGATTGCGATCCTGTGGCGGGTCCAGGAGCAGCATGAGGGCTGGGTGTCGGAAGCCGCAATCCGTGCGGTCGCTGACCTCCTCGATATGCCCCACATCCGCGTGCTGGAGATCGCGACGTTCTACACGATGTTTCAGCTGGCGCCGGTCGGCAAGAAGGCGCATGTGCAGGTCTGCGGCACCACGCCGTGCCGTCTGCGTGGCGCGGCCGATCTGATCGAGGTCTGCCAGAGCCGCATTCACCACGATCCCTTCCAGCTGTCGAAGGACGGCAATTTTTCCTGGGAAGAGGTCGAGTGTTTGGGGGCCTGCGTGAACGCGCCGATGGTCCTGATCTGGAAGGACACCTACGAGGACCTGACCAAGGACAGTTTCGGCAAGGTGCTGGACGGCTTTGCCTCCGGCAATCCGCCGAAGCCAGGACCGCAAATCGATCGCCAGTTCTCCGCGCCTGTCGGCGGACCGACGACGCTGAAGGAAGTGACCTGATGCTCGAGGACAAGGACCGCATCTTCAAAAACCTCTATGGCCTGCATGATTGGGGCCTCGAGGGCGCGCGGCGTCGCGGCGCCTGGGACGGCACCAAGACGATCATCGATAAGGGGCGGGACTGGATCATCAACGAGATGAAGGCCTCAGGCCTGCGCGGCCGCGGCGGCGCGGGATTCCCGACCGGCATGAAGTGGTCCTTTATGCCGAAGGAATCCAAGGACGGGCGTCCGAGTTATCTCGTGGTCAACGCCGACGAGTCCGAGCCCGGCACCTGCAAGGATCGCGAGATCATGCGGCACGATCCGCATCTGCTCGTCGAGGGTTGCCTGCTCGCAAGCTTCGCGATGGGCGCGCATGCCTGTTACATCTATGTGCGCGGTGAGTTCATCCGTGAGCGCGAGCATCTTCAGGCCGCGGTCGATCAGGCCTATGAGGCCAAGCTGATCGGCAAGGACAATGTCAACGGCTGGCCGTTCGACCTCTACGTCACCCACGGCGCCGGCGCCTATATCTGCGGCGAGGAGACCGCGCTGCTGGAAAGCCTCGAAGGCAAGAAGGGCCAGCCGCGGCTGAAGCCGCCATTCCCGGCCAATGTCGGCCTGTTCGGCTGCCCAACCACCGTCAACAACGTGGAATCCATCGCCGTCGCGCCCGACATCCTGCGCCGTGGCGCGTCCTGGTTTGCGGCGATCGGCCGGCCGAACAATGTCGGCACCAAGCTGTTTTGTGTGTCCGGCCACGTCCAGCGCCCCTGCAACGTCGAAGAAGCCATGGGCATTCCGTTTCGCGAATTGATCGAGAAGCATTGCGGCGGCATTCGCGGCGGCTGGGACAATCTGAAGGCCGTGATCCCCGGTGGATCGTCGGTGCGCATGGTGCCGGCGGAGCAGATCATCGACACGCCGATGGATTTCGACAGCCTCGGCAAGCTGCGTTCCGGCCTCGGAACGGCGGCGGTGATCGTGATGGACAAGTCGACCGACCTGATCCGCGCGATCGCCCGCATCTCCTATTTCTACAAGCATGAGAGCTGCGGCCAATGTACCCCCTGTCGTGAAGGAACCGGGTGGATGTGGCGGGTATTGACCCGTATGGCGGAAGGCCGCGCCCACAAGCGCGAGATCGACATGCTGCTGGAAGTCACCAAGCAGGTCGAAGGCCACACCATCTGCGCGCTCGGCGATGCTGCCGCCTGGCCGATCCAGGGCCTGATCGCGCATTTCCGTCATGAGATCGAAGAACGCATCGATCAGTATTCACGCCAGGCGGATCTCGACGATCAGGGTGTTCTCGATCCCGCACACATGGTCGCGGCGGAGTAGGATTGATGGCGCTGCCCGCTACATTCTGGCAGAAGTTCGGAACGCTCGCGCAGATGGCGCAGGCGAGCGTAGCGCTGCTCGGCTTTTTGGCGATCCTGTTCCAGGTCAGCGAAATCCGCTCCAACAATCGTGCCGTCGCCGCGCGGCAAGCCTATCTCGCCTATACCGATCTCGCATTCAAAAATCCGAAGTTCTCGTCGCCGGACTACGAGGCAATCAAGGCCGGCGGCCGCGAGGTTGTGGTGCAGTACGAAAGCTTCGTCTCGTATTTCCTCAATGCCTGCGAAGAAGCGATGGGCGCATTTGCCGACAAGCGCGAGTGGCTCGCTTCCTGCGACTACGACCTGAAGCCGCATCTGCCGTTTCTCTGCGAGAAAAACCAGGCTGCGCCCGGCTATCTCGCGACCTATGGCACCGTCACCCAGGAATGGGTGAAGACATCCTTGAAAACCGCCAGCGTCACGCCGCCGGACTGCAAGCTGGGAAAGACTTGAGACAGCAATGACCAAACTCATTGTCGATGGCAAAGAAATCGATGTGCCTGCCGAATACACGCTGTTGCAGGCGTGCGAGGCCGCGGGCGCCGAAATTCCGCGCTTCTGCTACCACGAGCGGCTTTCGATCGCCGGCAATTGCCGGATGTGCCTCGTCGAGGTGAAGGGCGGTCCGAAGCCGGTGGCAAGCTGCGCCTGGGGCGTGCGCGATTGCCGTCCGGGCCCGAAGGGCGAGCCGCCGGAAATCTCCACCCGCTCGCCGATGGTGAAGAAGGCCCGCGAAGGTGTGATGGAATTCCTTTTGATCAACCATCCCCTCGATTGCCCGATCTGCGACCAGGGCGGCGAGTGCGACCTGCAAGATCAGGCCATGGGCTACGGCGTCGACACCTCGCGCTTTGCCGAAAACAAGCGCGCGGTCGAGGACAAGTATCTCGGCGCGCTGGTCAAGACCTCGATGAACCGCTGCATCCAGTGCACGCGCTGCGTCCGCTTCTCCGCCGAAATCTGCGGCGCGCCGGAAATGGGCGCAACCGGCCGCGGCGAGGACATGGAGATCACGACCTATCTCGAGAGCGCACTGACTTCGGAGTTGCAGGGCAATCTCGTCGACATCTGCCCGGTCGGCGCGCTGACCTCGAAGCCTTATGCGTTCGCCGCGCGGCCGTGGGAACTGGGCAAGACCCAGTCGGTCGACGTGATGGATGGCGTCGGATCGGCGATCCGTGTCGATACGCGTGGCCGCGAGGTGATGCGGATCCTGCCGCGCGTCAACGAGGCGGTGAACGAGGAATGGATATCCGACAAGACCCGACACGTGGTCGACGGCCTGCGCACGCAGCGGCTGGACCGTCCCTATATCCGCGAAAACGGCAAGCTCCAGGCGGCGTCATGGCAGCAGGCCTTTGCCGCGATTGCCGCCAAGGTCTCGCGGACCGACGGCAAACGCATGGGCGCGATTGCGGGTGATCTTGCCGCGGTTGAAGAGATGTTCGCGCTGAAGGAGCTGCTGGCGAAGTTCGGTTCAGTCAATCTCGCCGTGCAGGGCGGCGACGCCTTCGATCCGAAAGCCGGCCGCGCGTCGTACATCTTCAACCCGACGATATCAGGCATTGATCAAGCCGATGCGCTTCTGATCGTGGGGTCGAACCCGCGCAAGGAAGCGGCCGTTCTCAACGCCCGCATTCGCAAGCGCTGGCGCACCGGTCAACTCAAGGTCGGCGTCGTCGGCGCCAAGCCCGATCTGACCTATGACTACGACTATGTCGGTGCGGGGCCGGACTCGCTAGCCGATCTCGCTAGCGGCAAGCACTCCTTTGCCGATGTCCTGAAGAACGCCAAGAACCCGATCGTGCTGGTCGGCGCCGGCGCATTTGGCCGCCATGATGGTGCCGCAGTGCTGGCGACGGCCGCGAAACTCGCGCTCGACGTCGGTGCGGTCAAGGATGGCTGGAACGGCTTTGCCGTGTTGCAGGATACGGCGTCGCGCGCCGGTGCCCTCGATATCAGCTTTACGGCCGGAGCGGGCGGTCTGAACGCGGCGCAGATGACGACGTTTGGAACGCTGGATGTCTTGTTTCTGCTCGGCGCCGACGAGGTGAAGGTGCCGGATGGGACGTTCGTGGTCTATATCGGTACCCATGGCGATGCCGGCGCGCACCGCGCCGACGTGATCCTGCCCGGCGCCGCTTACACCGAAAAGTCCGGCATCTTCGTCAATACCGAGGGCAGGGCGCAGATGGCGAACCGCGCCGGCTTCCCGCCGGGCGAGGCCCGCGAGGATTGGGCGATCATTCGGGCGCTCTCGGAAGTTCTCGGCAAGAAACTGCCTTACGACAGCCTTGCCAGCCTGCGGCAGGCGATCTTCAAGGCGGTGCCGCACCTGATGCGGCTTGACCAGATCGCAGCCGGCGATGCGGCGAGCATCAAGACGCTTGCGGGCAAGAGCGGCAATCTTGAAAAGGTGCCGTTCAAGGCGCAGGTCGAAGACTTTTATCTGACCAACCCGATCGCGCGGGCCTCTGCCGTGATGGCGGAGTGCTCGCGGCTTGCCCACGGGCACATGCTGACGGCGGCGGAGTGACGTGATGGTCGAATTCTGGAACAGTACCCTGCTGCCGCTGATCATCATGGTCGCCGAGAGCCTGCTGCTGCTCGTCGTTCTCCTGATTGCGATTGCTTACATCCTGCTCGCCGACCGCAAGATCTGGGCGGCGGTGCAGATCCGCCGCGGCCCGAACGTGGTCGGGCCGTGGGGCCTGCTGCAATCCTTCGCCGATCTTCTCAAGTTCGTGCTGAAGGAGCCGACCATTCCCGCCGGAGCCAACAAGGGCGTGTTTCTCCTTGCGCCGCTCGTCAGCTGCGTGCTCGCGCTCGCCGCTTGGGCGGTGATCCCAACCAATCTCGGCTGGGCGATTGCCGACATCAATGTGGGCATTCTCTACATCTTCGCGATTTCCTCGCTGTCGATCTACGGCATCATCATGGCCGGCTGGTCGTCGAATTCGAAATATCCGTTCCTCGCGGCGCTCCGATCGGCGGCGCAGATGGTGAGCTACGAGGTCTCGATCGGCTTTGTGATCATCACCGTTCTCTTGTGCGCCGGCACGCTCAATCTCTCCGGCGTCGTGGAAGCGCAGAAGCTGCACGGCTTCGCCTCTCTGATCGGACTGCCGCGGCTGACCATCCTGAACTGGTATGTGTGGCCGCTGTTTCCGATGTTTGTGGTGTTCTACGTCTCCTCGCTGGCAGAGACCAACCGTCCGCCGTTCGATCTGGTGGAAGCCGAATCCGAACTCGTCGCCGGCTTCATGGTCGAGTACGGCTCAACGCCCTACCTCCTGTTCATGCTTGGCGAATATGTCGCGATCACCACGATGTGCGCGATGGCGACGATCCTGTTCCTCGGCGGCTGGACCTCGCCGATCGACATCTTTCCCCTTAATTGGGCGCCGCTCGGCATCATCTGGTTCGGACTCAAACTGTTTTTCATGTTCTTCCTGTTCGCGATGGCCAAGGCCATCGTCCCACGCTACCGCTACGACCAGTTGATGAGGCTTGGCTGGAAGGTGTTCCTGCCATTGTCGCTCGCGATGGTGGTGATCGTGGCGGGCGTGCTGCAACTCGCGGGGATCGCGCCGAAATGAGGTCGCTATGAGCATCAATATCAACGCCACCGCGCGCTCGCTTCTGCTGACGGAATTCGTCTCGGCGTTCTTTCTCGCCATGCGCTATTTCTTCAAGCCGAAGCCGACCATCAATTATCCGTTCGAGAAGAACCCGATCTCACCGCGCTTTCGCGGCGAGCATGCGCTGCGCCGTTATCCGAACGGCGAAGAGCGCTGCATCGCCTGCAAGCTCTGCGAGGCGATCTGTCCGGCGCAGGCGATCACGATCGAAGCCGGTCCGCGGCGCAACGACGGCACGCGCCGCACGGTGCGCTACGACATCGACATGGTGAAGTGCATCTATTGCGGGCTTTGCCAGGAAGCATGCCCGGTCGATGCGATCGTCGAGGGGCCGAATTTCGAATTCGCGACCGAGACGCGCGAAGAGCTCTATTATGACAAGGCAAAACTGCTCGCGAACGGCGACCGCTGGGAGCGCGAGATAGCCAAGTCGATCGCGCAAGACGCGCCATACCGGTGAGGTTAAGGGGATGATCCTTCCGGCTCTGTTCTTCTATCTGTTTGCAGGGGTCTGCGTGGCCTCCGCCGTCATGGTGATTGTCTCGCGCAATCCCGTGCATTCCGTGCTGTTTCTGATCCTCGCTTTCGTGAACGCGTCAGGCCTGTTCGTGCTGATGGGCGCCGAGTTCCTAGCGATGATCCTGGTCGTCGTCTATGTCGGCGCGGTCGCGGTGCTGTTCCTGTTCGTGATCATGATGCTCGACGTCGATTTCGCCGAGCTGCGCGAGGGCTTCATCGAATATCTGCCGGTCGGTATCGTGATCGGCGGCATCTTCCTGGTCGAGCTGCTTCTGATCGGGGGCAGCTGGGTGATCAGCCCCAACGTCGCCAAGTCGATCACCTCGGCGATCCCGACCAATGTCAGCAACACCGAAGCGTTGGGCCTCGTGCTCTATACGAAGTACATCCACTACTTCCAGCTTGCCGGCATGGTGCTTCTGGTCGCGATGATCGGTGCGATCGTGCTGACGCTGCGCCACAAGGCGAGCGTCAAGCGGCAGGACATCAACGTGCAGAATGCGCGGACGCCTGAATTGGCGATGGCCGTGCGCAAGGTCGCTTCGGGCCAGGGCCTGCAGGACGCGGACGCGGCGGAGTGGGTGAAATGACCATCGGTCTGGGGCACTATCTCGCGGTCGGCGCTATCCTGTTCACGCTCGGGATTCTCGGCATTTTCCTGAACCGCAAGAACATCATCATCATCTTGATGTCGATCGAGCTGATCCTGCTCGCTGTCAACGTCAATCTGGTAGCGTTCTCGACGTTCATCGGCGACATCGTCGGCCAGGTGTTCGCGCTGCTGGTGCTGACGGTGGCGGCCGCTGAAGCCGCGATTGGCCTTGCGGTTCTGGTGGTCTATTTCCGCAATCGCGGCTCGATCGCGGTTGAAGACGTCAATCTGATGAAGGGCTAGCGCGCGACATGATTCAGGCAATCGTTTTTCTGCCGCTGATCGGCGCCATCATTGCGGGAGCCATCTCGATCGTCGGCGCGCATGGGCGCAACCCGAGCGGCGACGAAGTCGAGCATCACAGTGACGCTCACGGCGCGGAGGTGCATGCGGCGGACGCTCACGACGATCATGGCCATGACGATCATCACGCCGCCGAGCCACCGGCCGCCGGATCGGCCGCCGCCGAATGGATCACGACCGGTTTCTTGATTGTCGCTGCGATCCTGTCGTGGTGGACGCTGATCGAAGTCGGTTTCGAGCACCACGATGCCCGCATCGCGCTGTTCCCGTGGATCAATTCCGGGGATCTTCAGGTGTCCTGGGCGCTCCGGGTCGACACGCTGACCGCCGTGATGCTGGTCGTGGTCAATACGGTGTCCTCGCTCGTCCATCTTTATTCGATGGGTTACATGGACGAAGACCCGTACCGGCCGCGGTTCTTCGGCTATCTCTCGCTGTTCACCTTCGCGATGCTGATGCTGGTGACATCGGACAACCTCGTGCAGCTGTTCTTCGGCTGGGAGGGCGTGGGTCTCGCCAGCTATCTGCTGATCGGGTTCTGGTACCAGAAGCCGTCGGCGAACGCGGCCGCCATCAAGGCCTTTGTGGTCAACCGCGTCGGCGACTTTGGTTTCGCGCTCGGCATCTTCGCTGTGTTCATGCTGATCGGGTCGACCGATTTCGAAACCATCTTTGGCGCAGCGCCCGGCCTGACCGGAAAAACGATCAACTTGTTTGGCTGGCATCCGGATGCGCTGACCCTGACCTGCCTGCTCTTGTTCATGGGCGCGATGGGCAAATCGGCGCAGTTCCTGCTGCACACCTGGTTGCCCGATGCGATGGAAGGTCCGACGCCGGTCTCCGCGCTGATCCACGCCGCGACCATGGTCACCGCTGGTGTCTTCATGGTGGCGCGCCTCTCACCGTTGTTCGAGCTCGCGCCGACCGCGCAGGCCTTTGTGATGTTCATCGGCGGCACCACCGCATTCTTCGCGGCGACCATTGGCCTCGTCCAGAACGACATCAAGCGCATCGTCGCCTATTCGACCTGTTCGCAGCTCGGCTACATGTTCGTCGCGATGGGTGCGGGCGCTTATTCGGTCGGCATGTTCCACCTGTTCACCCACGCTTTCTTCAAGGCGCTGCTGTTCCTGGGTTCGGGCTCGGTGATCTACGCGATGCATCACGAGCAGGATATCCGCAACATGGGCGGCCTGCGGCACCGGATTCCCTACACCTATCTGGTGATGGTGATCGGCACGCTGGCGTTGACGGGATTTCCGCTCACCGCAGGCTACTTCTCGAAGGATGCGATCATCGAATCCGCCTTTGCCTCGCACAATCCGTTCGCGACCTATGGCTACCTCGCGACCGTGGTCGCGGCCGGGCTGACCTCGTTCTATTCCTGGCGCCTCATCTTCAAGACCTTCCATGGCGAGCCGCACGATCAGGAGCACTACGAGGCCGCGCATGAAGCGCCGCTGACGATGCTGATTCCGATCGGCCTGCTGGCATTCGGATCGATCGCGGCCGGTCTTCCCTTCAAGGAAATCTTCACCGGCCCGCACGGCGTCGAGGAGTTCTTCCGCGAATCGCTCAAGATGAACCCTCATATCCTCGAAGATATGGAGCATATGCCGGCGCTCCTGGGACAACTGCCGACGCTCATGATGGCTGGAGGATTCCTCGTGGCGTGGCTGTTCTATATCAGCCGGCCTTATCTGCCGGTTGATCTGGCGAGGCAGCAGCCGCTGCTCTACCAGTTCCTGCTCAACAAGTGGTACTTCGACGAGCTCTACGACCTCATCCTCGTCCGCCCGACGAAGTGGATCGGCTACACGCTGTGGAAGGTCGGCGACGGCAAGATCATCGACGGCCTGGGCCCGGACGGAGTGTCGGCGCGGGTGCTCGACGTCACGCGTAACGCGATCAAACTGCAGACCGGCTATCTCTATCACTATGCCTTCGCCATGCTGATCGGCGTCGCCGGCTTCATCACCTGGTTCATGTTCGGTGTGGGAGGCTAACCGATGACGACCTGGCCCATTCTTTCGGTCGTTACCTTCCTGCCGACGCTCGGCGCGCTTCTGGTCTATCTCGTCAGGGGCGACGACGAGGCGGCACAGCGCAATGCGCGCTGGATCGCGCTGTGGACGACGGTCGTGACCTTCGCGGTGTCGCTGATCCTGGTGGCGCGGTTCGATCCGTCGGTTGCCGACTTTCAGTTCGTCGAGAAGGCGCCGTGGCTTGCCAACGCCATCACCTACCATATGGGCGTGGACGGCATTTCGCTGCCGTTCGTGATCCTGACCACCGCCTTGATGCCGTTCTGCATCGTGGCGAGCTGGAAGTCGGTGAAGGTGCGCGTGCGCGAATACATGATGGCGTTCCTGATCCTGGAAACGCTGATGGTCGGCACTTTCTCGGCGCTCGACCTCGTGCTGTTCTACCTGTTCTTCGAGGGCGGCCTGATCCCGATGTTCCTGATCATCGGCATCTGGGGCGGACCGCGCCGGGTCTACGCCTCCTTCAAGTTCTTCCTCTATACGTTCCTCGGTTCCGTGCTGATGCTGCTCGCAATCATGGCGCTGTACTGGAACGCCGGAACGACCGACATCCCGACGCTGATGCATACGGCCGTGCCGCGCAGCCTGCAGACCTGGGCGTGGCTGGCATTCTTTGCCTCCTTCGCGGTGAAGATGCCGATGTGGCCGGTGCATACCTGGCTGCCGGACGCGCACGTCGAGGCGCCGACCGCAGGCTCGGTGATCCTGGCGGCGATCCTGCTGAAGATGGGCGGCTACGGTTTCCTGCGCTTCTCGTTGCCGATGTTCCCGCTGGCTTCGCAGTATTTTGCGCCGCTGATCTTCTCGCTGTCGGTGATCGCGATCATCTACACCTCGCTGGTCGCGCTGATGCAGGAGGACATGAAGAAGCTGATCGCCTATTCCTCCGTGGCGCACATGGGCTTCGTCACCATGGGAATCTTCGCCGGCACCACCCAGGGCGTTGCCGGTGGCGTGTTCCAGATGATTTCGCACGGCATCGTGTCGGGTGCGCTGTTCCTCTGCGTCGGCATCGTCTATGACCGCATGCATACCCGCGAGATCGCCGCTTATGGCGGGCTGGTCAACCGCATGCCGCTTTATGCGCTGGTGTTCATGGTCTTCACCATGGCCAATGTCGGTCTGCCCGGAACGTCAGGCTTCGTCGGCGAGTTCATGACCCTGATCGGCACCTTCAAGGTGTCGCTGCCGACCACAGTGTTCGCAACATCAGGCGTGATCCTGTCGGCGGCTTATGCGCTCTGGCTCTATCGCAAGATGGTGTTCGGCGCGCTGGTCAAGCCGTCGCTCGCCACCATCAAGGATCTGACGTTCCGCGAGAGCCTGACGCTGGTGCCGCTGGTGGCCCTCACCATCCTGTTCGGCTTCTATCCGAAGCCGGTGCTCGATATGTCGGCGACCTCGGTGCAGCAACTGGTCAACAACTACAATACCGCAGTGACCGCCGTGAAGGCGGCGTCGCTCGCGCCATAAAACTGGACGACGTACGATGAGCTTTGAAAGCGCAGGTTATCAGTTGCTGCCGGTACTGCCGGAACTCGTTCTGGCGGTCGGGGCCATGGTGCTGCTGATGGTCGGAGCCTATCAGGGCATCCGCACCACCGGCCTGATCAATGGCCTCGCGCTCGTTCTTCTCGTCATCGTCGCCGTGCTGGAGCTGACGCTGCCGGCCGGAAAGCTCGTCACCTTCAACGGCAGCTTCATCGTCGACGACTTCGCCCGCTTCCTGAAGGTTCTCGCCATTATCGGTTCGGGCGCGACGCTTGTCCTGTCGACCGAGTTTCTCGCCGACCCGTCCCGGCGCATCTTCGAATATTCCATTCTGGTGCTGCTTTCGACGCTCGGCATGATGGTGCTGATCTCGGCCGGCGACTTGATCATGCTCTATCTCGGCCTCGAGCTGATGAGCCTTGCGCTTTACGTGGTCGCGGCCTCCAACCGCGACAACGCCAAATCAACCGAAGCGGGACTGAAATATTTCGTGCTGGGCGCGCTCTCCTCCGGCATGCTGCTCTATGGCGCCTCGCTGATCTATGGCTTCACCGGCACGGTCAGCTTTGCCGGCATCGCGGCGGCCGCAAAAACCGGCTCGATCGGCATTGTTTTCGGCATCGTGTTCCTGCTCGCCGGGCTTTGCTTCAAGGTCTCGGCCGTTCCGTTCCATATGTGGACGCCCGACGTCTATGAGGGTGCGCCGACCCCGGTGACGGCCTTCTTCGCCTCCGCCCCGAAGGTCGCGGCCATGGCGGTGTTCACCCGCGTGACGCTGACCGCGTTTCCCGGCATCGTTCCGCAATGGCAGCAGATCGTGGTGTTCGTTTCGATCGCCTCGATGGCGCTCGGCTCGTTTGCTGCGATCGGCCAAAAGAACATCAAGCGCCTGATGGCCTATTCGTCGATCGGTCACATGGGTTTTGCGCTGGTGGGCCTCGCTTCGGGCACGGCTGAGGGCGCTCAAGGCGTTCTGGTCTATGTGGCCATCTATGTTGCGATGACGCTCGGCAGCTTCGCGGTCATCCTGGCGATGAAACGCAACGGTCAGCACGTCGAGAACATCTCGGACTTTGCCGGACTGTCCCGCACCAATCCCTTGCTGGCCTTCCTGTTTGCGATGCTGTTGTTCTCGCTGGCCGGCGTTCCGCCGCTCGCGGGCTTCTTCGGCAAATTTTACGTGTTCGTCGCCGCCATCAAGGCGGGCCTGTTTACGCTTGCGGTCATCGGCGTGATCACCAGCGTGATCGGTGCCTATTACTATCTCTCGATCGTCAAGGTCATGTATTTCGACGAGCCGCTCGCAAAGCTTGACCCGGTCCGCGTTGAAGTGGGCACGGTGCTGGCGGTTGCCGGTTTCTTCAATCTGCTTTTCTTCGTTTATCCCGGACCGCTGGTGAGCATCGCCTCGGCAGCGGCCAAATCACTTTTTTAGATGGCATTCACGCTCGGTCCACGCGCAACATCTCAAGGTTACCGTCTCGCTGCCTTCGACAAGACCGGCTCCACCAATGTGGAAGCCATGGCACGGGCGCGTGAGGGCGAGTGCGGGCCGATGTGGTTCGTGACGACGGAGCAGACAGCGGGGCGCGGCCGGCGGAATCGCCCCTGGATCGCACCGCGAGGCAACCTCGCAAGCAGCATCATGGAAGTGATGGACGTCGCGCCGGCGGTTGCGGCGACCCTGGGGTTTGCCGCCGGTCTCGCCGCCGGGACGGCGCTTCGCCGGGTGAGTGCTGAGGCGGGACCGAAGGCGGCGGGGCTGAGCCAGCCGGACTTCTCCCTGAAATGGCCCAATGACGTGCTGGCGAACGGAATGAAGATCGTCGGCATCAATCTGGAAGCGGAGGCTGTGGGCGGCGCTCGCCTGGCGGTCGTGGTCGGGATCGGCACCAATGTCGTTGCCGCGCCCGAGGGCATGCCAACGCCCGCCATATCGCTCAAGGCACTTGGCGTCGATACCAGCGCCGAGGCGCTGTTTGCGGCGCTATCGGACAGCTGGGCCGAATGCCGCGCGATTTGGGATCAGGGCAAGGGATTTGGCGAAATCCGCCGGCGCTGGCTGGCGTTCGCGACCGGACTCGGACAGCCTGTCGCGGTCCATACCGGCAATGCCACGGTGTCGGGCATCTTTGACACCATCGATGACACGGGCTGCATGATCGTCAAAACGTCCACCGGAGAGAGGGTTTCGATTTCAGCCGGCGACGTGCATTTCGGCGCAGCCGCGTCCGCAGGGGCCGGTTGATGGCAGAGGCAGGCGAGTTCACCTTTGCTCCGCTGGGCGGTGTCGGCGAGATCGGCATGAACCTGTCGGTCTATGGTTTCGCCAACCCGCGGCAGCGATCGTGGCTGGCGGTGGATCTCGGTGTGTCCTTCGGCGATGAGGAACACCTTCCGGGCATCGACACCATCATGCCCGACATCAGCTTTCTGGTGAAAGAGCGGAAGAATCTGGTTGGGCTCGTGCTGACGCATGCCCACGAAGATCATTTCGGCGCCATCATCGATCTCTGGCCGCGGCTGAAATGCCCGATCTATGCGACCAAATTCTCAGCCGCGTTGTTCGAGGCGAAATGCGCCGCCGAGCGCAATCCGCCGAAGATTCCGGTCACCGTCGTGCCCTCGGGCGGCCGGATCGAACTCGGGCCGTTCGGCGTCGAGTTCATCCCAGTCGCACACTCGATTCCGGAATCGCATGCGCTTGCCATTCACACGGCTGCGGGAACGGCGCTGCATACGGGTGACTGGAAGCTCGATCCGACGCCGGTGACGGGGCCGCCGACCGATGAGCGGCGGCTGCGCGAGCTGGGCGACGCCGGCGTGCTAGCGCTGGTCGGCGATTCCACCAATGCGGTCCGCGATGGCCGCTCGCCGTCAGAGACCGAAGTCGCCAAGACCATTATCGAGCTCGTGAAGGCCGCCAAAGGCCGGGTTGCCGTGACGACCTTTGCCTCCAACGTCGCCCGCATTCGCGCGGTCGCGGATGCCGCGCGCGCATCGGGACGCGAGGTCGTGGTGGTCGGGCGCGCCATGGATCGCGTCGTCCAGGTTGCGCGCGAAACCGGTTATCTCGACGGCGTGCAGAATTTCCGCAGCGCCGAGCTTTACGGTCATTTCCCGCCGGACAAGGTGCTGGCGCTGTGCACGGGAAGCCAGGGCGAGCCGCGCGCGGCGCTCGCCCGCATCGCCAATGACGATCATCCGCAGGTGACCCTCAACAAGGGCGACTGCGTGATCTTTTCCTCGCGAACGATCCCCGGTAACGAGAAGGCTGTCGGGTCGATCATCAACGGCCTGATCACGCAAGGCGTTGAAGTCATTACCGACCGAACCCATCTCGTGCATGTATCGGGTCATCCGCGCCGCGACGAGTTGCGCGACCTGATCGGCTGGGTGCGCCCGCAACTGCTCATTCCGGTTCACGGCGAGGCGTTGCATCTGTTCGAGCACGCGAAGCTGGCGCGCGCTGCCGGCGTTCCAAAGGTGCTGATTTGCCGCAACGGCGACCAGGTCAAGCTTGGACCCGGCGAGCCCGGCATCATCGATGAGGTGCCGTCGGGGCGGCTCTACAAGGACGGCACGATCCTGGAGGATTCCAAATCACGCGCCGTCGTCGAAAGGCGGCGCATGGCGTTTGCCGGCTGCGCCTTCGTGGCGCTGGCGATGGACGAAAAGGGCGAGCTTGCCGATGACCCCGAGATCGAGCTGATCGGTATTCCCGAAAAGAACGCAGCGGGCGAGGTCCTCGACGACATCGTGTTCGACGTCATCGTCTCGACGGTGGAAGGCCTGCCGCGGGCGCGGCGGCGCGATCCGGATGCACTGGCGGAATCGGTGCGCAGGGCGGTTCGCGCGTCCGTGAACGAGCATTGGGGCAAGAAGCCGCTGTGCTTCGTCCACGTGCTCATGGTCTAGGCGGAGCGGTAGCCCCAAGCTATAACGAACGCGGGAGGCGCTAGTGTTCTGTCCCGCAAATTCGCTGACAAAGTCGCGCGAGTTTCTGGAGAATGGAGTCGGCAGTTGCGGTCCAGACGAAGGGACGAGCGTCTGCATTGTGGGTGCGGATAAAGCGGTCGATTTTTTTGACGAGGTCGGCGGTGGAATCGAACGATCCCCGCCGGATCGCACGCTGGGTGATGAGCGCGAAGAAGCGTTCGACCTGGTTGAGCCAGGAGGCGTAGGTTGGCGTGAAGTGAATGTGCCAACGCGGGCGTCGGGCGAGCCAGATCCTAACCTTGGGATGCTTGTGGGTGGCGTAGTTATCGACGACGAGATGGATGTCCAGTTGGGGCGGCACGTTAGCTTCGATGTGACGCAGGAAGGCGAGGAACTCCTGGTGACGATGGCGGGGTTTGCATTGAGCGATGATTGCGCCGTCGAGCACGTTAAGGGCGGCGAACAGAGTGGTTGTGCCATGACGCTCGTAGTCGTGGGTGACGCCTTCGATGTAGCCGAACCCCATAGGAAGCATGGGCTGGGTTCGTTCGAGGGCCTGAATTTGGCTCTTCTCATCGACGCAAAGCACCACGGCCTTGTCAGGCGGATTGAGATAGAGCCCGACCACGTCGCGCAGCTTCTCGACAAAGAAGGGATCGGTCGAGAGTTTGAAGCTGCGGGTGCGGTGAGGCTGCAGCCCGAAGAGTTGGAACAAGCGATGAACGGTGCTTTTGGCAATGCCCGTCTCTTTGGCGATGGCGCGCACGCTCCAATGGGTTGCGGCTTTGGGCTTGCGAGCGAGTGTCTTGGTGATCATCTCGGCCACAGCCTCATCCTCAACCGTGCGAGGCCTGCCGGTACGCATCTCGTCGTAGAGCCCCTCGATCCGATCTGCGACGAAGCGATTGCGCCATTTGCCGATCGTATGAGGGCCGACACCGAGCCGCGTCGCCACGATGGCATTGCTCGGTTCACGTTCGCAGGCCAGCACCATCTTTGCCCGCAGCGTCAGCGCCGCAGGGAGCGAGCGCGACCGTGTGATGGCCATGAGTTGCGTACGTTCGTCACTCGAAATCGTCAGCGTCGCCTTCGGCCGTCCGGTGCGCATCGGGTATCTCCTTCGATAAGGATACCCGAAACCGATGCAATAATTATGCTACGAACTTACGGGACAGAACACTAGTGTGGCGGTTCAGAAGTCCGCATCATCGTCGCGGCGAGTTCATCATGCGGGACTGCTGAACCAAAGCCACACTGGATCAATAGGTTTGCTAGCGTCCCTTCGATTCCGAAGTTCGTAATCGTGGGGCCGCAAGAGGATACGAACTTCGGAATCGGGACACTAGGATGCTCGGCCGGCTTAATCACGTCGCAATTGCAGTCAAGGACGCCGAAAAGGCGGCCCAAATCTATGGCGCGCTCGGCGCGGAGGTGTCGGCCGCGGTGCCGTTGCCGGAACACGGCGTCATCACCGTCTTCGTCACCTTGCCGAACACCAAGATCGAGTTCATTCAGCCGCTCGGCGATACGTCGCCGATCGCAAAGTTCCTGGAGCGAAACGCCGACGGCGGCATCCATCACATCTGCTACGACGTGCCCGATATCGTTGCCGCGCGTGACCGGCTGATCAAGGAAGGCGCGCGCGTGCTTGGCGATGGCGTTCCCAGGATCGGCGCGCACGGCAAGCCGGTGCTGTTCCTGCATCCGAAGGATTTTTCGGGCGCACTTGTCGAAATCGAACAGGCTTGAACCCACGATGGCCTATACGATCTCAACAGGCTTTGCGATCTACTTCGTCCTCTGGTGGGTCACGCTGTTTGTGACACTGCCGTTCGGCGTGCGCAGCCAGCACGAAGACGGCGGTGGCACTCCGGGCACCGATCCAGGCGCGCCGGTCGCAAGCCGCATGGGCCGCAAGCTGATCTGGACCACACTGCTGTCGGCTGTGATCTATGCCGTTGGCATGGCCGCCTACTACGAAGGTTTTCTGAATATCGATCGATTGTCGAAGATGATGGGCTTGCCGTTCTGAGATTTCAGCGCTGGCATCGGGGGAAGAGATGTGGTTTCAGCGGATCATTGCCGGGTTGTTGGTGCTCGCCATCATTGGCTTGGGCGTTACGGCCTATATCGACTGGAAGCTCAACACCCAGCTTCAGACCATGAAGAGTTTTGTCGAAGGCTATGTGTTCGCTGACGCCGTTGCGGCCTGTGAAAAGGCCGAGAGTTCGACGCCTTTCAAGTGGAATGGCGGCGCCAGTACGCGGGTGGTTGGCCTGAACGCGGTGAAGCTCGACAAATACAACATTGTCCCGAGCTACACGTTGTTCGCCGATGGCGTGTTTTGCGATTTCGATCCGATCAGGAAAAAGGCGAACATCGGATCGAATTTTCTCGAGCGCGACTGATCTCAGCGCAAACGCATTGGCGTTTGTCGCGTCTGCGCCCTTGCGTTTGTCGCGACAGCGCGAACCCATCGCGTTTGCTTGTCGCGCGTGAGATTTCCAGCCCGTGGAAATAGAAAACCGGCGCGCGGAAAACAAAACGTGGCGAATAAAAAAGGAGCAGGACCAAGTCCTGCTCCTAAAATTGTGTCGTCCCTATTTTCCCGTATCCGTGATTGATCTTGATTGACGGGGCGACGCTGCTTTTTGCGCGCCAGGGCTCCTCCCGAGACTTGGACCACCAGACGTCGACCTTTCAGCCGGTCTGAGGGCTGCATTCCTAGACTATAATTCTGGCCCTGTCATCTATTCCGGCAACGAATGTTCAAAATTGCTGCACGCTGTGAAATGAATGGAATTTCGGCATTTGAAACTCAAATAGTGGTATTTCAGTAGTCTATTGAAGGGCTTGCCGACCGACCTCAGGTGTGAGCTCGGACTGGAAGAGGGGCGAACATTCGTCGCTTCAATGACGGCTATTTCTGTTCCTTCAGATAAGCGATGAGGTCTGCGCGATCCTGCGCTTTGTCGACGGCGTAGAACATCCGCGTGCCCGGCACCAAGGCACTGGGGTCGATCAGCCAGCGATCCAGTGTCGCTTCGTCCCAGACGAGCCCGGAATTTTTGAGCGCCTTCGAATAGTCGAAATCCGGGATGCTTCCGGCGCGGCGGCCAACGACGCCACGGTGTCTCGGTCCCACATCATCCTTGTCGATGGAGTGGCAGTCCATGCAGCCCTGATAGAGGACTTGCCCACGCGCGGGATCACCTTGCAACATGGTCGGACCGGATTGTGCAAAGCTCGCATCGCACGACAAAGCCAGGGCGGCCGTAAACACTAAAATGATGATGTTGGTTTTGTCGGGTCGCACCGGGATCTCCTGCCACTGTTGAACTGCTGCAGGTCAGACCCAGCGCGGCGGAGCAATATTCCCGGCGATCGGCCGGTGACGCCGATCCGCCGCTCACATGATTGACGCGAAAACGTGATGGGGGTCCGGAATAATCCTGCGACCCGCGCGTTAACCCTGATGGACCCGTGGCTCGGCACCGATGCGGGCGCAGCCAACGCGAAAACCAGCCTCTCGTCAGTGCGCGTGGCCGATCATCTCGGTCGCCGGCGGCATGATGCCGAGCAGGCCGACGATGCAAACGACAGCAAGTCCCAACGCGATTTCGGCCAGCGTGCTGCGAATGAGCTTTCGGACCGTCAGGGATGTCTGGTCCGTTCCAGCGTGAAGGCGCGGCAACAGGTATTGCCGGTTGAAGCCGGCCAGCGCCGCCATGGCGGCGAACAGCACGATCTTGAGCAACAGCAGACGGCCGTAGGCCGTATCGATCAGACTGTGCATTCCGCCCAGCAGGAATGCGGCGTTGATGGTTCCGCTGACCAGCAGAGCCCCGACGGCGAGGATGCCGGATGTGGAGAAGCGGCTTGCCGCCCCCGCAGCGGCCAGCGCCCAGCCGTCTTCCCGAAAGCGCGCGAGATAGACGAGCAGCAGCACGAGGGGAACGAGAGCGCCGAGCCACAGGCCGGCTGCATTGAGGTGCAGAAAATCCGCGACCAGATGGATGTTCTGCGCCGCGTCCAGCCCCTCAGCGCCATGACCTGCAAAGGCAAGGGAGCCCAGATAGGCGGCCACGAGCAAGGCGGCGAGGATGGTCAGGCCAAGGTAGCCAAGTTGGCCAAACACGCCGGCATTTGCCCTGCGCAACCACAGGCACAGCGCGAGGAGGCCGCCGAGCAACAGGCGTATTTGCCAGGCGAACCCAAATTGCGTCTGCGACAACACGCGCCAGAGCGTGCCATCGGTGACGATGTCGCCTAAGCCCTTTCCACTGATCCGCATCGACAGCAGGCTCAGCCACGCGAGCGCGGATGCGATCGACAATGCAAGGCTGGCCCAAAGAATCTTGTGGCTGGATGATTGAAAGCATTTCTGCGCCACCCCGGAGGGCGGCAGCGTTTTCCAGATCGGCGCGACGATAAAGAGATCAAAAAAGATCATGCCCGCGACGATCAGCGTCGACGCCAGGTGAATATCCCGCACAATGACAAGCGGATCGATCAACATGCTCTCCATCGAGGGCAGAGGCGAGCCGGCAGCTTCGAACGAAAAGCGGCCGGCGTGCTCATGGCAACCCCAATCGTACGATCAATCTACTTCCCGACCTGAAAGGTGAAATTGCCTTCGGTCGAATGGGTGTCGGTCGACAGAACTTGCCAACGGACCCTGTAGGTTCCCGGCTGCAATGGTTTGAGGCCGACCCGCATGGTGGTCGCGCTGACGTTCGGTTTGCCCTGGTCTACCCGTGCGCCATTGCCATCGCTCACCTCGACCGAGCTGAACGCCGGCTCGATTTTCTGACTGAAGGTAAGCACCACCTCTTTCGGTGCTGTCGATACCGTGCTTCCGACCCGCGGCTCAGCGTGGTCGAGAAAGGCGTGAGCGTAGGCGGCAGAAGCCGCGAACACGGCGAGGAAAGCCGCGCTAGCAAGGAGTGGGATGCGCATGGTGTGACCTCAGAGTTTACGGGGAGTCGTCGTTGCCGTTCCGCCGAACAGCGGCTGACCGATGGTCGTCGGGAACATGTCGTCGAGATAGATGTGCAATTGACCGAGAACGCCGACGCCTGTTCCGCTCGCGCGGTTGACGGGTATCATGGCCTCAAGCCCAACCTGAAACGAGCTTCCAACATAGATGAGGCCGGGATTAACGGTGCCGGTGGTCGTGTAGGGATTGCCGAAATTGTTGGCGACTGGCGTCGTCAGGCTCAACTCGACGATCGGTATCAAATGGTTGATGAAGTCAGGCAGTCCGAGATCGACGATCTCAGATTTCAGGTACGGCATGCTGTATTGCAGTGAGGCGCCGTAAACCAGTTGCTGCGGAATGAAGGCGTTCTGGGTGAAGTCGAACGAGCTGGTCGGAATCTGATAGCCGGCCTGACCTGTCACGGCGAACGCACGGAACCAGCCAAAGTCGGACGGCAGATCGCCAAAGCCTTTCCCGACATAGACCGTTGGCGTCACAAGACTGTAATCGGTCGCGAGCCCAGAGCCCGTGGAACCGGTGCGTCCCCAATCGACGATCAGGCCCGCGAGGATCGCGAGCTCATGTTCGCGGTTCTTGAGGATTTGATACTGGAACGTGGTCTCGAAGTTATCGAAACCCTGCGTCAGCGTTCCGTTGGCCTGCCGAATGGAGGTCCAGTCCTGTCCGATCGATACGCCGAAATTCTCGGTGATACGCTTGGACAGTTCACCGGAAACGTCCCATTGGGTGGCAGGCGGGAAGTCGCCAGTTTTGGACCAGGAAACGGTTGGCAAGGACAGCTCGTCGGCGACGCAGGGGTCGTCGGTCGCGAGCGTCGCAGGAAAGAAACGGGCGCCGACGAAGCAGTGTGCAAGGGCTTGCGAGGTGCAGGTCAGCGCCATAACGCCTGCAACCGCGACGGTGTACGGCAAGAGCCGAGACATCGGGATTTCTCCGGTCAGAAAATGTGAACGCAAGATGAGGACAGCCCAAAGGGCTGCATTGCATCACACGCTGAGTGGAGGACCTCTCGGACGGGCGACCGAATATCTGGAAGCCGGAGAAAGGCGCAAGTCGCGTCCGGACAGCCGCAGCTTGCGGAACTCCCGATCGGCGAACGCAACCGTTACGGATTGTGGGGCGCCGAGAAGGACAAAGGCGCCGGAGAAGCATTGCAGACAATGCTGATGTGCAGGGTGCTTTTGCTGGTCGGCGGGCGCAACCGGGCTGCCGTCCGCCTCATGCAGGCAAAGCTGGGAGAGCGTTAATTCGTCCAGGACCGACGCTTGAGCGAGCTGGCTTCCCGCGACCGTCAGCAGCAGCGGCTGCATGACCAAGGCATAGATCGCAAGCGCGCCAACCAGCCTGCGCCAGAACAGGCGCAGCCTCACACATCCTTGATTTGATCCGGTTGGCGTGCTCACAAGCGTATTTGATGGTCAGGACGTGGATCGGTTCCCGCGCGTCAGTATAGTAGGCGGGGTCAACGTAGCAACCCCGGCTACAACGCTCTTTGCGGTAGCGCAAACCAAAAGAAAAATCGGCAGACATGGAATACCTCATGAAACGGATCATCACTGCGCTCTCGAGTCTTGCCTTCGTGGCGATCGTCGCGGCGACGCCGGCGTGCGCTGAGGACGTCAAGGCCGGCGACCTCGTCATCAGCCAGGCCTGGAGCCGCGCGACGCCCGGCGGCGCCAAGGTCGGCGGTGGCTATCTCACCATTGAGAACAAGGGGACCGTGCCGGACCGCTTGCTCGGCGGCTCGGCCGACATCGCCGCCAAGGTGCAGGTGCACGAGATGAGCATGAACAACGGCGTCATGACGATGCGCCCGGTCGACGGAGGCCTGGTGATCGAGCCAGGCAAGACCGTGAAGCTGACTCCGGGGGGCTTCCACCTGATGCTGCTCGATCTCAAGGGCCCGCTGAAACAGGGCGAAAAGCTGCCGGTCACGCTGGACTTTGAAAAGGCCGGCAAGGTTTCGGTGACGTTCGACGTCGGAGGCATCGGCGCGATGGGCCCTGCGGGTGCAGGCCAGATGGACATGAAGAAGATGCCGGATCATTCCGGCATGAAGATGTAGGATGATCGAGCTGCAAAACGGCCGGAAATCCGCTCCAAATCGCAGCTTTCGCCCGTTCGCGCCCTTGTGTTTTGGCGACCGATCCGGTTTGACTGCCGCAAACTCCTGTAACTTCGGCTGATTCCTCTGAGGCAAGGCTCATGCGACTGTCACGTTTTTTTCTCCCGATCCTGAAGGAGAATCCGAAAGAGGCGGAGATCGTGTCGCATCGCCTGATGCTCCGCGCGGGCATGATCCGGCAGGAAGCGGCCGGCATTTATGCGTGGCTGCCGCTGGGTTTGCGGGTGCTGAAGAAGATCGAACAGATCGTTCGAGAGGAACAGAACCGTGCCGGCGCGCTCGAGCTTCTGATGCCGACGTTGCAGCTTGCCGATCTCTGGCGCGAGAGCGGCCGTTACGACGCCTATGGCCCCGAGATGCTGCGCATCGCCGACCGGCACAAGCGCGAATTGCTCTACGGGCCGACCAATGAGGAAATGATCACCGAGATTTTTCGCGCCTACATCAAGTCGTACCGCAACCTTCCGCTCAACCTCTATCACATCCAGTGGAAATTCCGCGACGAGCAGCGGCCGCGTTTCGGCGTCATGCGCGGGCGCGAATTCCTGATGAAGGACGCCTATTCGTTCGACCTCGACGAGGCCGGCGCGCGTCGCGCCTATAACCGGATGTTCGTGGCTTACCTGCGCACGTTTGCGCGCATGGGGTTGAAGGCGATCCCGATGCGCGCCGAGACCGGGCCGATCGGCGGCGATCTTTCCCACGAATTCATCGTGCTGGCGGAGACCGGCGAATCCGGCGTCTACTGCGACCGCGATGTGCTCGATCTTCCGGTGCCCGACGAGAGTGTCGATTACGACGGCGACCTCACGCCGATCATCAAGCAGTGGACGTCGGTCTATGCGGCGACCGAGGACGTTCACGATGCGGCGCGCTTCGAGCATGAAGTGCCGGCGGAGAAGCGCGTGCACACACGCGGCATCGAGGTCGGCCAGATCTTCTATTTCGGCACCAAATATTCCGAGCCGATGAAGGCGCTGGTGGCGGGTCCCGATGGCGCCGAGGTCGCTGTTCACAGCGGCTCGTACGGCGTCGGCGTCTCACGGCTCCTGGGCGCCATCATCGAAGCCTGCCATGACGACGCCGGCATCAAGTGGCCGGAAGCCGTGGCCCCGTTCAAGGCGGTGATCCTGAATTTGAAGCAGGGTTCCGAAGATACCGACGGCGCTTGCGAGCAGCTCTATCGTGAGCTGACCGTCAGGGGCGTCGAGGTGCTCTACGACGACACCGACCAGCGAGCCGGCGCGAAGTTTGCGGCCGCTGATTTGATTGGCATTCCCTGGCAAATCCTCGTAGGTCCGAAGGGTCTTGCCGAGGGCAAGTTCGAGCTCAAGCGCCGAAGCGATGGGACGCGCGAGAACCTGAGCGCCGCGGACGTGCTGGCGCGGTTGGCTTAGTTTATTGAGATTATCCACCGCAGGCCGCACGGGAAATTAGCCCGTTGTGGCCACATTTGGCCCGAATCGTGTGAAAATCGGACATGGACAAAGCCATGAGCGAGCCAGTTCAAACCCGACCTTTCGCGCCCTTTGAGTGGCTGCTGTCAGGACGCTATTTGCGGGCGCGCCGCCGCGAAGGCTTCATCTCCGTCATCGCTGGATTCTCGTTCCTTGGCATCATGCTGGGCGTGGCGACGCTGATCATCGTGATGGCCGTGATGAACGGCTTTCGCAAGGAACTGCTCGACAAGATCCTTGGCCTCAATGGCCATCTTCTGGTGCAACCGCTGGAATCGCCTTTGACCGACTGGAAGGACGTCGCCGACCGCATCAATCAGGTGCAGGGCATTCGCCTTGCCGCGCCGGTCGTGGACGGGCAGGCGTTGGCGTCCTCGCCGTTCAACGCCTCGGGCGTCCTGGTTCGCGGTATTCGCGCCGACGACCTCAACAACCTCACCTCGATTTCCAAGAACATCAAGCAAGGCACGCTGGAAGGATTTGACGAAGGGCAGGGCGTGGCGATCGGCCGCCGGCTCGCCGATACGCTGTCGCTGCATGCCGGCGACAGTATCACGCTCGTCGCGCCGCGCGGTGCGGTGACCCCGATGGGTACGACGCCGCGCATCAAGCCTTACAGGATCACGGCCGTCTTCGAGATCGGCATGTCGGAGTACGACGCCGGATTCGTGTTCATGCCGCTGACGGAGGCGCAGGCCTACTTCAACCGCAACAACGACGTGACCGCGATCGAGGTCTTCACCAACAACCCCGACAGAATTGACGCCTTCCGCAAGAGCGTGACGGAGGCGGCCGGGCGGCCGGTATTCCTGGTCGACTGGCGGCAGCGCAACTCGACCTTCTTCAATGCGTTGCAGGTCGAGCGCAACGTGATGTTCCTGATCCTGAGCCTGATCGTTTTGGTCGCGGCGCTCAACATCATCTCCGGCCTGATCATGCTGGTGAAGGACAAGGGCAGCGACATCGCGATCCTGCGCACCATGGGCGCCTCGCAAGGTGCGATCATGCGAATCTTCCTGATTACGGGCTCATCGATCGGCGTGGTCGGCACCGTTGTCGGCTTTTTTGTCGGCATGCTGATTTGCTTCAACATCGAATCGATCCGGCAATTTCTGTCCTGGGTCACCGCGACCGAAATATTCGACCCGACGCTGTATTTTCTTTCCAAGTTGCCGGCCGAGGTCGATTTCGGTGAAACCAGCGCCGTCGTGATCATGGCGCTGACCTTGTCGTTCCTCGCTACGCTCTATCCATCCTGGCGTGCCGCCCGCCTCGACCCTGTCGAAGCGCTGCGGTACGAGTGAGGGACAAGATGGGTGAGGGGGCTGAGGAGGTACCGGTCGTTTATCTCCACGAGATCAAGCGACAGTACATGCAAGGCGCAACGCCGCTGGTGATCCTCAACGGTGCCAAACTCGCACTGTGGGCGGGCCAGTCGGTTGCGCTGGTGGCGCCCTCGGGCACCGGCAAATCGACGCTGCTGCACATTGCGGGCCTGCTTGAGACGCCCGACGATGGCGAGGTCTATGTCGGGGGAACGCCGACCTCAGGTCTGCCCGATATCGACCGGACGCAGATTCGCCGCACCGAAATCGGCTTTGTCTATCAGTCGCATCGGCTGCTGCCGGAGTTTTCGGCGCTGGAAAACGTCATGCTGCCGCAGATGATCCGCGGCTTGAAGCGATCCGAGACCGTCAAGCGCGCGACGGAGATTCTGTCCTATCTCGGGCTCGGCGACCGGATCAAACATCGGCCGGCGGAACTGTCCGGCGGCGAGCAGCAGCGGGTGGCGATTGCCCGCGCCGTGGCCAATGCGCCGCGAGCGCTTCTGGCTGACGAGCCCACCGGCAACCTGGACCCGCATACCGCCGATCACGTGTTCCAGGCCTTGATGCAGCTCGTCAAGGCAACGCGGGTGGCGATGCTGATCGCGACCCACAACATGGAACTGGCCGGCCGCATGGACCGCCGCGTGTCGCTCGTCAACGGCGAGGTCGTCGAACTCGACTGAGGACATCAGATCAGCGGCGAAACCGCTTCCAAAGATGTTCCCACGCGGGATGAATGTTCCAAGAAGGAAATGTGATGTGGCCGGGGGCTGGAAAGCTTCCTCGGCGCGGGGCATTATCCTGGGAGGGACCCACAAGCCACAGTATCTCCGCATGAAAAAATCAGATCTCACCTGTCCCGTGTGTCATGCCGGCTATCGGCGTATCGAGCTGACGACCCAGCGTGGCGCCAAGGGCGAGTATCGCTGCTTGCTCTGCAACGAGGTCCTCGAGACGTTCGATGGTTCGACCGATGTTGCGATTCGTCTGACGGTTCAGCCGGAAAAAACCTTCGAAACGTCGCTCAGGTCCAACTAGCGATCGCGGCTGGGCAGCTGCCCGACTGCTTCGAATCACGCGAAGAAAGTTTTGATTGCGCGCCTCGGTTTTACGGAACCGGGGCGCGCGGATTCTTGGGCGAAAATGTGGCGCTTATTTGTAACCAAATGTTTCGAGAAACCCTTGTGGAACAAGGGTTTCTAAAACTTTTGTAATGTGGATTTCCGCTCAGATGTGGCGTCCGAGTTACAGCATTTCGACGGAACGCTGCTAAGAGTCGGTACAGGGGCACTGGGGCACAGACAGCTTCGAAAGCAGGGATATCGGAAATGAAAAGAGCAACCATTCTCGCGGCGGCAGCGATCGCGGTTGGCGCCGCTGCACCGGCGGTCGCCGCGGACCTTCCCGCTCAAGCGCCTGCGACTTACACAAAGGCGCCGGCGATCGTTCAAGCCGCCTATGACTGGAGCGGTTTCTACGTCGGTATCAACGGCGGTGGCGCGACCGGCCGCGTTGATTGGAATGCTGACGGCTTCGGTGATGAAGGAAGCCACAATCTTTCTGGCGGCACGGTCGGTGGCCAGATCGGCTATCGCTGGCAGATGGCGTCCTGGGTGTTCGGCCTGGAAGCGCAGGGCAACTGGGCAGACTTCACGGGCAGCAACTCCAGCCTGCAATTCCTCAACACAACCAATTCAACCAAGGTCGATTCCTTCGGCCTGTTCACTGGCCAGATTGGCTATGCCTGGGACCGCGCATTGTTCTACGTGAAGGGCGGCGCCGCGGTTACCGACAACAAGTACACCTCCATTACGACAGGTGTCGGCGGAGGGATCGATACGGCCAACGAAACCCGCTGGGGTGCCGCGGTCGGTGTCGGCTTCGAATATGCCTTTGCTCCGAGCTGGTCGTTCGGCCTCGAGTACGATCACCTGTTCATGGGCAATAACGACGTCGTCTCGAACGCTGGCTTCATCGCCGACCACATCAAGGAAGACGTCGACCTCTTCACGGCTCGCGTGAACTACAAGTTCGGCGGACCGGTCGTCGCGCGTTACTGAGTTCTATCCTCCCGATACTTCCGAAAACCCCGGCCCGATTGGCCGGGGTTTTTGTTTGTGGCGGGCACTGCCCCGGAGCCCGATTAACCAACGATCCCTGTTTCCGGACTGCCCGGCGACACGCCGCTTGCCATAGAACAAAAGAGGAACTATGTTCTCTTTACGTTCTGGTGAAGGGAGGCTGTCATGTTGAGGGTTTTTGTTGAGGAAGCAGCGGCGCTGGCATCGATCGGGCTGTTCGTCGGGATGATCGCGGTATGGGCGCAATTGATTCCCCAATTGTAGGCTTTGGCGCGCCTTTCCAGCGATGCCGGGCGATCGAGCCGCGTCCCCCTGGGGAAAAGCCTGACAGCGGTGGGCGGGCTGGCCAGAGCCGTGGACTTGGCTGCTGCAAGCCTTCACCATGAGGCAGACGCGAGTCGCTGACCGAGCGCCGCGCTTTCCCTCTCAAAGCCCGTGAAGTGCCAATAGCGATATGTCAAAGCCCGTGGCGCCATCCTCCAATCCTGGATTCGTCCATCTCCACGTCCATTCTGCCTATTCGCTGCTGAAGGGCTCGATCAAGATCGCGCGGCTGGGCGAGCTGGCCAAGGCCGATCGCCAGCCGGCACTGGCGCTCACCGACACCGACAACATGTTCGGGGCGCTGGAATTCTCCGACAAGATGGCGGGCTACGGCATCCAGCCAATCGTGGGCTGCGAGCTTGCCGTCGACTTCGGCGACCAGGATCCGAACGCCCGCAACGCGCTGGCGGCGGCGCCAAGCCGGATCGTGCTGCTCGCGGCGCGTGAGCGCGGCTACCGCAGCCTGATGAACCTCAATTCCCGGGCGTTTCTGGAGACGCCGGTTCACCAGACGCCACACATCAAGTTCGATTGGCTGGAGCGACAAGCCGAAGACTTGATCGTGCTCACAGGTGGTCCGGACGGTCCGATCTCGCTGGCCTTCGCCGCCGATCAAGCCGCGCTCGCGACCTCGCGCTGCGAGCGTCTTGCGAGCTTGTTTGGCGATCGGCTCTATGTCGAATTGCAGCGGCATAGCATCGACAAGGAACGTCGCATCGAAGCCGGGTTGATCGACCTTGCCTATGCGAAGGGCCTGCCACTGGTCGCAACCAACGAGCCGTACTTCGCGACGTCGGACGACTACGAGGCGCACGATGCGCTGCTCTGTATCGCCGGCGGACGACTGATCGCCGAAACCGAGCGCGAGCAGCTCACGCCAGATCATCGTTTCAAGACGCGCGCGGAAATGGCGGTGCTGTTCGCCGACATACCGGAAGCGCTGAGCTCGACGATCGAGATCGCCGAACGCTGCGCGTTTCGTCCCAAAACGCGCAAGCCGATTTTGCCGCGCTTCACGGTTGGCGCCGGCTCCCATGCCGACGATGCGGCCAAGGAGGAGGCCGCCGAGTTGCGCCGCCAGGCCGAGGAGGGGCTGTCGCGCCGGCTTTCCGTTCACGGCATGTCGCAAGGCAGCTCCGACGAGGACTACCGCGCGCGGCTTGCCTTCGAACTCGACGTCATCACCCGCATGAACTATGCGGGCTATTTCCTGATCGTTGCCGACTTCATTAAATGGGCCAAGGCGCACGGCATTCCGGTTGGCCCTGGCCGCGGCTCCGGCGCCGGCTCGCTGGTCGCCTATGCACTCACCATCACCGATCTCGATCCGATCCGCTTTGGGCTGCTGTTCGAGCGCTTCCTCAATCCGGAACGCGTCTCGATGCCGGACTTCGACATCGACTTCTGCCAGGACCGCCGCGGCGAAGTAATCAACTACGTCCAGCAGCGCTACGGCCGCGATCAGGTCGCGCAGATCATCACCTTCGGAACGCTTCAGGCGCGCGGCGTGCTTCGCGACGTCGGGCGCGTGCTGCAAATGCCCTACGGGCAGGTCGACAAGCTGACCAAGCTCGTGCCGCAAAACCCGGCCGCTCCCGTTACGCTGGCCGCCGCGATCGAAAGTGAACCAAAACTCCAGGCGTTCCGCGACGAGGATCCGGTGGTTGCGCGCGCCTTCGACATCGCCCAGCGCCTCGAAGGCCTGACGCGGCATGCATCGACCCACGCCGCCGGCATCGTGATCGGCGATCGTCCGCTCAGCGAACTCGTGCCGCTCTACCGCGATCCGAAATCCGACATGCCGGTCACCCAGTTCAACATGAAGTGGGTCGAACCCGCGGGCCTCGTCAAATTCGACTTTCTGGGTTTGAAGACGCTCACCGTGCTCGACGTCGCCGTCAAACTGCTCAAGCAGCGCAACGTCGAAGTCGACCTGCCGACGCTGCCGCTCGATGACGCGCCGAGTTACCAGATGCTGGCGCGTGGCGACGTGGTCGGCGTGTTCCAGGTGGAAAGTCAGGGCATGCGGCGGGCGCTCGTCGACATGCGGCCGGACCGTTTCGAGGACATCATCGCGCTGGTCGCGCTTTATCGCCCCGGCCCGATGGCGAACATCCCGACCTATTGCGCGCGCAAGCATGGCGACGAGGAGCCGGAATATCTGCATCCGCTGCTCGAGCCGATCCTGAAAGAAACGTTCGGCGTCATCATCTACCAGGAACAGGTGATGCAGATCGCGCAGGTGATGGCCGGCTATTCGCTCGGCGACGCCGACCTGCTGCGCCGCGCGATGGGCAAGAAGATCCGCGCCGAGATGGAGAAGCAACGCGCGGTCTTTGTCGCCGGTTCGGTCAAGACCGGCGTGCCGAAAGGGCAGGCGGAAACGATCTTCGAATTGCTCGCGAAATTTGCCGACTACGGCTTCAACAAGAGCCACGCGGCGGCCTACGCGCTCGTCTCGTATCACACCGCCTATATGAAGGCGCATTATCCAGTCGAATTCATCGCAGCGTCGATGACGCTCGATCTCAACAACACTGACAAGCTCTCCGAATTTCGCGCCGAGGCGCAGCGGCTCGGCATCAAGGTCGAGGCCCCGAATATCAACCGCTCCGGCGCCGTGTTCGAGGTCGCAAACGGCACGATCTTTTATGCGCTTGCGGCGCTCAAGGGCGTCGGCCAGCAGGCCGTCGAACTGATCATCGAAGCGCGCCGCGACGGGCAATTCACGTCGCTTGCGGATTTTGCCTCCCGCGTGAACCCGCGCGCGATCAACAAGCGCATCATCGAGAGCCTTGCCGCCGCCGGTGCGTTCGACACGCTCGAGCCGAACCGCGCGCGGGTCTTTGCCGGCGCCGATGCGATCCTCGCCGCCTGCCAGCGCAGCCATGAAGCCGCAACCTCTGGCCAGAACGACATGTTTGGCGGGGCGGCCGATGCGCCAACGATCATACTGCCGCAGGTCGAGCCATGGCTGCCGGCCGAGCGGCTGCGTCGCGAATATGATGCGATCGGCTTCTTCCTGTCAGGCCATCCGCTCGACGACTACGCGACGGTGCTCAAGCGGCTGCGCGTACAATCCTGGGCTGAGTTCTCGCGCGCGGTGAAGACGGGCGCGACCGCCGGCAAGGTCGCCGCGACGGTGGTCTCGCGCATGGAACGGCGCACCAAGACCGGCAACAAGATGGGCATCATTGGGCTGTCGGACCCGACCGGTCATTTCGAGGCGGTGTTGTTCTCCGAAGGCCTCGCTCAGTACCGGGATATTCTGGAGCCAGGCGCAGCCGTGCTTCTGCAACTGGGAGCGGAATTGCAGGGCGAGGACGTGCGCGCGCGTGTGCTGCATGCCGAAGCGCTCGATGCTGCCGCCGCAAAGACCCAAAAAGGTCTGCGCATTTTCCTGCGCGATACCAAACCGCTGGAGTCGATCGCGCGGCGGCTTTCGCCGCCGGCCGGTCAGTCGGGCAGCGGCGATATCGCGCTGGTGCTGCGGCTCGATATGCAAACCGAGATCGAGTTCAAGCTGGAAGGCCGTTTCCAGGTGTCGCCGCAGATTGCCGGCGCCATCAAGGCGGTCGCCGGCGTGGAAATGGTGGAGACGCTCTAGGCAAGAGAGTATCAAGGAGGCTTCCCAGAGATATCGGAAAATCGGAAGCTGGGCAGACAAACGACGGAGCTTTTCGATGTGCCAGATGTGCCGGAAGGACTCGTATCATTCGTTCGCGCCGACGCGACGAAATTTACTGCTGGGTGCTGCGGCCGCGGGTTTGTTCTGGGCCAGCGCCACTGACGCCAAGGAAACCAAGGCGCCGCCCAAGCCCGAAAACGTGATCTCGCCGGATGCGTCCTTGAAGCGTCTGATGGAAGGCAATCACCGCTATGTTGAAGGCATCGCACGGCGCCACGATTTCAGACATGAGCGCGAAGCGCTTGCGGGCGGCCAGAATCCCTACGCCGCGATCCTGAGCTGCGCCGACTCGCGCATCGCCCCCGAATACGCCTTCGACAGCGGGAGGGGCGATCTCTTCGTCTGCCGCGTCGCCGGCAATTTTGCCACCGAGGAAACCGTGGCGAGCCTCGAATACGCCGTCGCGATCCTGGCGGCGCCGCTGATCCTCGTCCTCGGCCACGATGCCTGCGGCGCGGTGGATGCAACCATCAAATCTCTCAAGGACGACAAGCCACTGCCGGGCCACATGCCCTCGCTGGTGACCGGCCTCAGCCCATCGGTCAAGGCGGTTACAGGCCAGGCGGGGAATGTGCTCGACAATGCGATCCGTCAGAACGTCCTGGACAATGTCGCCAAGCTGAAAGCGGCGACGCCCATCCTCAGCGCGGCAGTCGAACAGAACAAACTCAAGGTGGTTGGCGGCATCTACCGGCTGAAGGACGGCAAGGTCGATATGGTCGCGTAAGCGATCGAAAAGGGAGCGTTTCGCGCCGCCATTCGTTTCCTTCTCGCTGGCTCGGCGCGGCGCTCGGGCCGGATTGTTGCAACCAAACGGTGTTTTGGCTAAACGGCTGCCAGCAGACAGCAATGGGCGCTATTCAGCCTGAATGGATTGCGGTGACGTTGTGACGGCTTGGTTTGCAATCCCGATGCGCGTGCTCTGGTTCTTGATATCAGCAGCGCTTGGCTGCGCTGCTGCGGATGCGGCGCCCGGTCAGATTCCGGGCGCGGAAGCGGTCTATGCCAGCGCGCCGCCACGGCTGTTGCAAATTCGCACGCTGGTGACGGGTGCCGGCCAGCAGACCTCCAACGGCTCCGCATTCCTCGTCTCCGCCGACGGCCTTGCCGTCACCAACTATCACGTCGTCTCCCAGGTCGTGCTTGAGCCGAACACCTACCGCCTCGAATACACCGCGGCGGACGGCACGCATGGCGAAGTGCATCTCCTCGGCGTCGATCTTCCCAACGACCTCGCGATCGTGCGGATCGACAAGCACGATGCGCCGTTCTTCGCGTTCGATCCCGCGGCGATCCGCGGCGAGGTGTCGAAGGGCGAGCGGCTCTACGCCATGGGCAATCCGCTCGAGCTCGGGTTCACGATCGTCGAGGGGACCTATAACGGTCTGGTCGAACACAGCTACATCGATCGCATCCATTTCACCGGCGCGCTCAATCCCGGAATGAGTGGCGGGCCTGCGGTCACCGTCGACGGCGCGGTCGTCGGCGTCAATGTCGCGACGCGCCGCGGCGGACAGCTCATCAGCTTTCTCGTGCCTGCGCGGTTCGCCGAAGCGCTGCTCGCGCGGGTCCGCGATCAGAAGGTAACGCCGGATTTCCGCGCCGAGATCGGTCGGCAAATCACCGATGAGCGCACGGCGCTCTACAAATCCCTCCGAGAACGGGGATTCCGTTCGGTTGCGCTCGGTCCGTACCGGGGACCGGAGACGGACGCGCCGTGGTTCAATTGCTGGTCGCAGACCAATTCCGGCGTCGCGCCCAAGCCGCGCTTTGCCGAGAAGTCAACGAGCTGTGCCAGCGAGACCAGCCTGTTCGTTGCTTCCGACCTGAACACCGGGTCAATTCAGACCAAGCACTCATATGTCAGTTCTACCGAGCTCAACGAGTTTCAGTTTGCAACTTATCTCGCCCGACTCAGCCAACCCAGTCTGGTGGGTGGTGGGCCTTACCGGAAATGGTACACGCCGGAGCGCTGCCGTGAGGATTTCGTTGGCAGCGCTGCGGCGCCGGATCGTCCGGCGCTGCGGGTGATGTGGTGCGCCCAAGCCTATCGCGAGTTCGACGGCCTCTACGACGTGGCGCTGGTCGCCGTCACCCAGGACGACGGCAACGAGGCGCTGGTCTCGCGGCTGAGCATGCAGGCCGTCGCCTACGACGATGCGATGGACATCGGCCGGCGGTTCCTCGACGCGGTTCGGGTGAACAAATGATCTGGGTCGAAATTCTCTCTCGTCATCGCGACGTCGTCAGCCGAACCCGGATTGCTGGCGAGGCGGCCAGCATCGGCCGCGGCTATGACAACGATGTCATCATCGACGACCCCTATGTCGCCGCCCGTCATCTGCGTATATCGCGCGACGAGGCGGGACAATTGACCGCAGAGGACCTAGGGACCGCCAACGGCATTTTCCTCGACGGCGGCAAAGGTCCGCTCACGCGCCTTGCGATCGACGGGGATGCGCCGTTCCGGATTGGCCAGACGCTGCTGCGAGTTCGCGACCGCGATCATGCCGTCGAGCCCGAACGCAAGGTGATCGCAGAGCGCGGCGCGCTGTCGACGGTCATGGTCGCCGCCATGACGGTGATCGTGTTTGCATTCATCGTGCTGCGGGTCTGGCTCGCCCAGACGGGCGAGCCGCGGTTGTCGAATTACATGACGCCAATGCTGACGATGGCCGGCGTGCTGCTGGTCTGGGTCGGCATCTGGGCGCTGGTCTCACGGTTGCTTGCCGGGCGCTCGCAGTTTCTGCGCAACCTCATGATCGCGCTCGTGGCCGTGCTGGTTTCGCTGCTCTACAACGAGTTTGCCAAATACGCCGCCTTCGGACTGACCTTGCCGGTGCCGGGCGACTACGAGTATGCGGCGACATGGACGATCCTGGCTGCCGCATGCTTCCTGCATTTGCGCGCCATCAGTGCGCGGGGGGCCTGGCTGAAGGCCACCATCGTGGTGGTCGTTCTCGTTCTCGCGATCGGCGCGCAGACGCTGCAGCGCTCCGAGGCCTTCTCCGACATTGGGCGGCAAACCACGGCCCGCCTCATGCTGCCGCCGGAGTTTCGCACCGTGCCGCTGCGCACGCCGGACGTCTTTTTCAAAAACGTTGCCGGCCTCAGGGCCGATCTCGATGCGGACCGCCGTCAAATCAAGCCGAGCGAAACGACGCGCTGATTTTTGACCTTACAGCCTGCTCCGTAGTTGCGCGGGGTCCACGGTGTGCTCGAAGCGGTTGCAACCAGAAGGAGCATCTGCTTATTTGCTAGGGGGTGATGTTTCGGGGGCGTGATGTTGAGACGTGCGGTGATGTTGGCAGGAACGGTGCTCCTGTCGGGCTGTGTGAGCGATGGCGTTGGCACCGACTATATGTCCGTCGCCCAGAAGGTGGGACCGCCGCGCGCAGGGCAATCGCGGGTCGTGGTGTTTCAGGAGAAGCGCCAGGGGCTTAGTATGGCGCTTTGTGCCTGCCAAATCGCAATCGATGGAAATCCGATCGGGAAGGTGATCGTCGGCACCTACGTCTACGCTGACCGTCCGGCGGGCCGGCATCAGCTGGTTGCTACCGAGGCTCTGTTTCCGGGTGAGACCAGACGCGAGATCATGACGGCTCCCGGCCGCACCTACTATTTCCTCGTGCGGTCGAGCGAGCGGCACGATGCGGTGACCGGCGGCGCTGTCGTGGCGGGGTTGGCGGGGATGCTGGTGACGACCGTGGCGACCTCCGACAAGGAGGGGCAGGGGCCGGCCCAGCTCATTCCGCTGGACGAATCCACGGCGAGAACCGCGCTTGCTGAGCTCGAGCCGGGGTCTTCTTGAGCTGACGAACGGCGCCAAGGGCGGTTTCGGCCCGATTTAGGCGGTGAAATGCCAATTGGGCGGTTTCCGGCCGTTTGGCCGCCGATTTGGGTTCGAAAAGCCCCGTATTTCCTTGCTTCTCGCGAAAATCCGGCTATATAGCGCGCCATCTCACACGGAAACATGGCTCACAAGGCCGTCCGGTGGCAGCCGGGCCATTAGGCTCGCCTGCTCACACGTTTCCGGAGGAACCAACCGGAGAACTTAAGTCATGGCACTACCCGATTTTTCTATGCGTCAGCTGCTTGAGGCTGGCGTCCACTTTGGCCACCAGTCGCACCGCTGGAATCCGAAAATGGCCGACTACATTTTTGGTGCGCGCAACAACATCCACATCATCGACCTCGCGCAGACCGTGCCGATGATGCATCGCGCGTTGCAGGCCGTGAGCGACACCGTCGCCAAGGGCGGCCGCATCCTGTTCGTCGGCACCAAGCGGCAGGCCCAGGACGGTGTTGCCGAGGCTGCGAAGCGTTCGGCGCAGTATTTCGTCAACTCGCGCTGGCTCGGCGGCACGCTGACCAACTGGAAGACGATTTCCGCCTCGATCAAGCGCCTGCGGCACCTCGACGAGGTGCTCAATTCCGGCGATGCCAACGCCTACACCAAGAAGGAGCGGCTGACGTTGCAGCGCGAGCGCGACAAGCTCGACCGCTCGCTCGGCGGCATCAAGGACATGGGCGGCCTGCCGGACATGATCTTCGTGATCGACACCAACAAGGAAGACATCGCGATCCAGGAAGCCCAGCGGCTGAACATTCCGGTGGCGGCGATCGTCGATACCAATTCCGATCCGAAGGGCATCACCTATGTCGTGCCCGGCAACGACGACGCTGGGCGTGCGATCTCGCTCTATTGCGATCTGGTGGCACGCGCGGCGATCGACGGCATTTCCCGTGCACAGGGCGATGCCGGCATCGATATCGGCGCTTCGGCTCATCCGGCACGTGAGGAAACTCCGGCTGCTGCGCCGGCTGGTTTCCAGGGCCTGGCCGGTCCGCGCGGCGCGCCGGACAATCTCAAGAAGCTCACCGGCGTGTCCGGCACCATCGAGAAGAAGCTGAACGATCTCGGCATCTTCCACTACTGGCAGCTTGCCGAGCTCGATCACGATACGGCCCACAAGATCGGCGAAGAGGTCGGTCTTCCGGCCCGTGCCGACGCTTGGGTTTCCCAGGCCAAGGCCCTGACCGCTGAAGCGGAATAACAAGATGCCGGCCGGAAAAACCGGCCGGCATGACAGGCATATTCCAGTTTACGGCATCGGTGACGGTAGGTAGCGGAGGTCGATCCGACTGCCACCGCCGTCACAGGCAAAGGACGATAGCGACATGGCGACAATCTCGGCGGCGATGGTGAAGGACCTGCGCGAATCCACCGGCGCGGGCATGATGGATTGCAAGGCGGCACTGACTGAGACGGGTGGCGACATGCAGGCCGCGCAGGATTGGCTGCGCAAGAAGGGCCTGTCGAAAGCTGCCAAGAAAGCAGGCCGCGTCGCAGCCGAGGGGCTGATTGCAGCCGTCACCAAAGGCACCAAGGGCGTCGTCGTCGAGGTCAACTCGGAGACCGACTTCGTCGCTCGCAACGAGCACTTCCAGGGCCTTGTCAAGATGGTCGCGCAGGTTGCGCTCGACGTCGGCGCTGATGTCGAAAAGATCAAGGCGGCCAAGGTCGGCGCCGTCACGGTCGAACAGGCGATCTCGGATGCGATCGCCACCATTGGCGAGAACATGACGCTGCGCCGTGCCGCTTCGCTCGAAGTCGCCAAGGGCGTTGTGTCGAGCTACGTGCACAATGCGGTGGTCGAAGGCGCCGGCAAGATGGGTGTGATCGTCGCGCTGGAATCGTCCGGCAAGACCGACGAACTCGCCGTGCTCGGCAAGCAGCTTGCGATGCATGTCGCAGCCGCCAACCCGCTTGCTATCGAGCCGGCCGGGCTCGATCCGGCGACGGTCAAGCGCGAGAAGGACGTGCTCGCGGACAAATATCGTCAGCAGGGCAAGCCGGAAAACGTGATCGAAAAGATCGTCGAGTCCGGCTTGAAGACCTACTACAAGGAGGTTTGCCTCCTCGAGCAGGCCTTCATTCACGACAGCGGCAAGTCGGTTGCCCAGGCGCTGAAGGAAGCTGAGGGTAAGGTCGGCGGCCCGGTCAAGGTTGCCGGATTTTTGCGCTATGCTCTCGGTGAAGGAATCGAGAAGCAGGAAACCGACTTCGCGGCCGAAGTTGCGGCCGCCAGCGGCCAGAAATAACCGCCTGGGAATAGTGCTTGCGGCCTGTTTGCGCCGGGAGCTGTTAGTGCGGCGAATTTGAAGTTCAAATCAGTTTCACAGCGAGCTCGTCGCAGGAACTTCAAATTCAAAGCCGCACTAGAAGTGATTGACTTGCTAGAGCTCCTTTGATTCCGAAGTTCGCATCGGAGGTCGCCATGATAGTTTGCGAACTTCGGAATCGGAGTTCTAGGCGGGATAGGGAAAGCGATTAGCAGATGGCAGGGCCGGTCTATCGTCGCGTCGTGATCAAACTGTCCGGCGAATATTTTGCCGGGGCGAACCCGTCGGGGTTCGACCAACCGACGATTGACCGTGTTGCCAAAGACCTGATCGCGGCCAAGGGTCTCGGGGTCGAAATTGCCGTCGTCGTTGGTGGCGGCAACCTCGTGCGCGGCGTGGACGTATCCTCGCGTGGTGTCTCGCGGCCAACCGGCGACACCATGGGCATGCTGGCAACCGTGATGAACTGCCTGGCGCTGGAGGCTGCGATCGAGCGCCAGGGCGCGCCGGCGCGCGCTCTCTCGGCGCATGTCATGCCGCAGGTTGCCGAGCTTTTCACCCGCAGTGCGACGCACAAGTACCTCGCCGAGGGACGTATCGTCCTGCTCGGCGGTGGAACCGGAAACCCGTTTTTTACGACCGACACCACCGCGGTGTTGCGCGCGGCCGAAATCGGCGCGGAGGCGGTGCTGAAAGCCACCAACGTCGATGGCGTCTACAGCGCCGATCCGAAAAAGGACCCGTCCGCCAAGCGATTTGATCGCCTGACCCATTCGGAGGCCATCGGCGGCGGTTATAAGGTCATGGATGCGACCGCATTTGCGCTTGCCCGGGAGACGTCGCTGCCTATCATCGTGTTTTCGATTGCCGAACCGGGTTCAATCGGCGCCATTCTGAGTGGTACCGGTCGCGGCACGATCGTCGCCGGTTAGCCGTCTTTGTTGTTTTGCAGCGCAAAACAGGCAGGCCCAGCGCCACGGCAATCGTATTCAGGAGGAGAGCGTCATGTCCGCCGGTAATTTTGACATCAATGAACTGAAGCGCCGCATGCAGGGCGCCACGCAATCGCTCAAGCACGAACTCGGCGGCCTGCGAACGGGGCGCGCCGCCGCCTCCATGCTGGAACCGGTCCAGGTCGAGGCTTATGGCTCGCACATGCCGCTCAATCAGCTGGCGACCATCAGCGTGCCCGAGCCGCGCCTGTTGTCGGTGCAGGTGTGGGACAAATCGATGGTCAAGGCGGTGGAAAAGGCGATCGTCGATTCCAATCTCGGACTCAGTCCGGCAACCGAGGGGCAGGTGCTTCGCTTGCGGATTCCCGAACTGAACGAGGATCGCCGCAAGGAACTGGTCAAAGTCGCTCACAAATATGCGGAGGCCGCCAAGGTCGCGGTCAGGCACGTGCGGCGCGACGGTCTCGACGTGCTCAAGAAGCTCGAAAAGAATCACGAGATGTCCGAAGACGATCAGGAGCGCCATGCAAACGAGGTGCAGAAGGCGACCGACAGCACGGTCTCGGAAATCGATCAGCTGCTGGCGGCAAAGGAAAAAGAAATCCTTACCGTTTAGCCTTTTGTTCGGGTGCGATCGGCCAAAACATTCATGTTAGAAGTCGCGCCTTGAGGGATTGATTGATGTCGAATGCCGCAGCGCCCGTGACAGAAGGACCGGATCGAGGGGGCGCTCCCTTGCACGTTGCGATCATCATGGATGGCAACGGACGATGGGCCGCGGCGCGCGGCCTTCCCCGCGTGGAAGGTCATCGCCGCGGCGTCGAGGCCTTGCGTCATGTCGTCCGCGCCGCCGGCGAACTCGGCATTCGTTATCTGACCATTTTCTCCTTCAGCTCGGAAAACTGGTCGCGGCCGGCTTCCGAAATCGGCGACCTGTTCGGGTTGTTGCGGCGATTTATTCGCAATGACCTCGCGACGTTGCATCGCGACGGCGTCCGCGTCCGCGTGGTCGGCGAGCGCGAGGGCCTTGAGCCGGATATTTGCGCGCTTCTCAAGGAGGCCGAGGATCTGACGCGCGGCAATGATCGCATGCATCTGATCGTCGCGTTCAATTATGGATCGCGGCAGGAAATCGCCCGCGCCGCGCAGCGCCTCGCTGTCGAAGTGGCGGAAGGCAAGCGCGATGCATCGTCAATCGATGCCGATGCGCTCGGCCGCTATCTCGA